>CAURZM010000001.1:0-375171 GCA_963529625.1 uncultured Campylobacter sp.
CGATCTTTACGATCCCCGCAAACTCGGCGGTCTTTTTATCCAGCGTCGCTTCAAGCTTTTCTATCGCCGGCAGCAGCTTTTTTTGAAGCTCCAACACAAAGGCTATTCGCATCGCCGTAGGATAGGTGTCGTTTGAGCTCTGGCCTTTATTTACGTGATCGTTTGGATGCACGAATTTTGCATCTTTGACGTCCAGCGCCGCCTTATCGCGGAAATTTAACCCCAAAATCTCCATCGCGCGGTTTGAAACGACCTCGTTTAAATTCATATTCGACTGCGTGCCCGAGCCCGTCTGCCACACGACTAGAGGGAAATTTCCGTCCAGTTTGCCGTTTAAAATTTCATCGCACGCCTGCGCGATCGCTTCTGTGCGAGGTTCGTCTAGGCGGCCCAGCTTGCGATTAACCAGCGCGCACGCCTTTTTTAGATAGGCAAAACCCTCTATGACCTCCCTTGGCATCGTCTCCAGCCCTACTCCGATCTCGAAATTTTCGCGGCTACGCTGCGTTTGCGCTCCCCAATATTTTTCATTCGGAACCTTCACCTCGCCCATCGTGTCTTTTTCGATACGAAATTCCATAATTAATCCTTTCCTAAGAAGTTTTTAAAATTATAAATCAATATATATAAATTATAATTGAATTTAAATCGTAAGATTTCTCTTGCGACGAGAAAGGCGACCCTAAATTAGCGATATTAAAATTTTACTAGAATCTCGCCAAGATGGGGCATTCTTACTGCGCAGTTAAACTAAAGGTGCTTATTTCGCTTCGCCCAGAACATCATCTTTATCGCGCAACTCCCGCTTATGCTTTTTGGTTACTTTTACGAGCGAGACTCTCGTGCCGTCCATTCGCAGCACTTCGTAGTCGCAGTTTTCATCGCTGATCTTATCGCCGATCTCGGGCAGGCTGCCGAAGAGATTAAAGACATAGCCGCCGATCGTTAGCTGTTCGGTCTCCTCATCAAAGTCGATGCCCATCACCTCCTCGACGCCTTCGATCTCGAAGCGGCCTCTAAACTCAAAAGTGTTCTCGTCGATACATTTGAAATTTTGCGCATTCGCGTCGTGTTCATCGTTGATGTCGCCAAAAATTTCTTCTATGATGTCTTCCATCGTCAAAAATCCCGCCGTGCCGCCGTATTCATCGATGACGAGCGCGGCAAAAATGCGCTGCTTATTCATCATTGGCAAAATTTTAGAGATCGGGCTGTTTTCAGGCACGATGATGAGTTTGCGCACGATTTTATCGAAGCTTTTATCTCCCTTTTGCTGGATGATGTCGCGGATGTGGATGAGGCCTAGGACGTTGTCTTTGCTGCCGTCGATATACGGGAAGCGCGTAAATTTCGACTGCAATACGGTTGCGTAGTTTTCGTCGTAGCTTTTTTGCTTATTTAGGCATATGAGATCGCGCCTCGGCGTCATTATCTCTTTAGCGACTGTGTCGCTGAAATCGACGGCGTTTTTGATGATCTCGGTCTCTAGGCTATCGAGCACACCGCCTTTTAGGCTCTCGCTTGCGATGATTTTGATCTCTTCGTCAGAAAGTGCGAGCTCGCTCTCTTTGGCGGGCTTTACGCCGATGATTTTAAGCGAAACGGCAGCGATGAAGTCAAACGCCTTGATGATCGGAAAAAACATAATCCAAAAAATATGAAGTGGCCTAGAGATGAAAAGCACGATCTTTTCGGTTTTGGCAATAGCGATGGATTTTGGCACTAGCTCGCCAAGCACGACGTGAAATAACGTAACGAGCGTAAAAGATATGACGAAGGCGATCGTATGTGCCGCCGCTCCACCGCCTATGCCGACGGATCTTAGCGGCAGCTCGATCAGTCTTGATACCGCGGGCTCACCGATCCAGCCGAGGGCTAGCGAGCTTATCGTAATGCCTAGCTGAGTGGCGCTGAGGTAGGTGTCAAGGGAGTTTGAAATTTTAAAAGCGAGCTTTGCGTTTGGAATTTTATCCTTGATAAGCTCTTCGAGGCGAGACTTTCTGACTTTGACGATTGAGAATTCCGAAAGAACAAAAAAAGCATTCATAAAGATGAATACAAAAGCTAAAACTAACATTAAAACCGAACTGTCCGTGTCCAAATTTCTTATCCTTTGAAATTTAAAAATAAATATTTATGATTATATCTAAAAACGCTTTAAAATCCAAAAGGTGTGGAAAATGCCTCGCGCCCGCTCGTAGAATTTTGCGGTAATTTAAAATTTCGCGCCACGGCAGGCCTTTGTCGCGGCAAAACTCCAGCGCGGCGGCGGATAATCCTAGCGCCGCGCGCAAGTCCATTAAGAAATTTAAATGCGACGATAAAACCTGCTACTTAAAAAACCTCAGTGCGCAAACTCTTGCGAAATTTTAAATCGCAAGACTATCTATTTCTTGTGGCAGCCTCGTAAAGCGGCAAGACTTTCGGCATCACCTCTTTTAGATCGGCGATGCGATCGTCGTTTGAAGGGTGCGTGGACATAAATTTAAGCGGATGGCTCTCGTTTAGCTTATTCATCTTCTCCCAGACATTTATCGCCGCCCTCGGATCGTATCCTGCGCGTGCCATCAGCTCGACGCCCATCAAATCGGCCTCCGTCTCATGCGTGCGCGAAAACGGCAGCGTGAATGTGTATTGCGCCGCCATGTTCAAAGCCGCTGAGCCCAGATCTCCAAGCCCTGCTGCGGAGCTTGCTACGGCGATACCGACATCTTTCATCTGTTCAGTCGAGGCTCGCTCGCGGCTGTGTTCGCGCAGTGCGTGCGACATCTCGTGCCCCAAAATAGCAGCCAGCTCGGCATCGGTAAGCTTAAGCTTTTCGATGATACCAGTATATACGACGATGCGACCGCCAGGCATACACCAAGCATTGATCGTAGGGTCGTTGATGACGTTTACCTGCCAGTTCCATTTCAGTGCGTCTTTGCGAAATGCGCCAACTTGAGCGATTAAGCGCCTCGAGATGCCTCTAACGCGATCAGTTAGCTTTTTATCGGTATTTAGGACATGTTTGGCGTTTGCTTGGGCGGTAATTTGCTTGTAGGCAAGCGCGGCACTTTGATCCATTTCAGCTTCGCTTACGGTGATGAATTGAGAGCGGTCGATGCCTACGGCGCCGCCTTGCGTGGTGCTCGCGCAGCCGGTAAAAATCATCATCGCAGCAAAGGATATTAAAAGAACTATTTTTTTCATCTTTTCTCCTTGGAATTTTGCGGCGATTTTAGCGAAATTTGGTTAAATTTTTAGAATTTTATTTTGGATTGCCGGATTTTGCAGACGCGATCTATTTGGAATTTGCCGTGAAATTTAAGGACGCCCGTCGCCTTTAAAATAGGATTGGGCTTTGTAATTTAGCGATAAAATTTAGCGATGATTTCGCAGAATTTTATCACGGCGTAAACGAGGCATTGCTATGTGAAAGTAGCGGATTTATCCAAGTGCGGCGCTACATAAACAAAGCGCCTCTGCGCCTAAATAAAGGCAGGGGGCGCGGTTTTAAATTTATGCTGCGTAGGCTACGATAAGTCTAGCGGAATTTTATTTACACCAGGCACTCGGTTTGGGCAGATAAGAGCAATTTGAAATTTGCGCAATCAAATCGCGCGATAAAATGGGCTTGGATATCGCTATGATTTGAGGTGAGTCGCGCTAATCTTTTGCGGTACATAAATTTTTAATTACTAATTTGGTAAAAGCCAATACGCCGCATCTTACGTTGCAGTGAAAATGATCGCAGAAATGTCAAACGCCGTAGGTGCTTTTTCGTAGAATTTATCTCGCGAAATTTCATTTACGCGCGTCGGGATAAAATTTCAAACTGCAAACCGTGCTATATCACTTTGGGGCGGAATTTTAAATTTTATGCGTTTAGAATTTTAAAATTCGGCTACGCAAATTTGTATGATGAAATTTTAAGCTTAAAAATCCGCGCCGTTTTTGGAATTTTATATATACTCTGACAGCTATAAAATTTTACACTTAGAATTTTATCACTGCGGCAAGATTCGGATAGGACAGAATCTCGCATCGCCGTAGGATTTTTGGCGGCACGGAATTTTGCAGCGCACATCTAAATTTAGCTATGCAAAATTAGTAAATTCTTTATCGGCACGGAATTCTGCTGTGCCATTAAAGCGCATAAAGAATTCCGCATAAGCCTCGCAAACTCTAATGAAAGCTCCATTATTTGGAGGGTGCGGACTTTAAGGCAAGCGAGTAAATTTTGCAGCGCAAAGCAGCGAGCACCGAGTGTTTGACGCTAGGATTTCGCGCCCGCGACGACCGTTTAGTCTTTTTTGGACTTTAGCTTGACGATCGTCTCTTTTGCGGCCTCGTAAGCCTTAGCGCTCATCTCGCGCGCCCTTTCGCTCACGTTTTTGGCGACCTCGGAGCTTTTTAGCTCGGCAAATTTTTGGCTCATCTTCTTTTCAAATTCGCTAAGCTCTTTTTTGATTGCGTCCAGTTTCTCGTCCAGATCGAGGTTTTCGATGATTTTGGCGCTTTTTTGGCTCAGTTCTTGAGTGATTTCGCGCGCTTTGGCGCTTGCTTTTTTCGCGCGCTCGCCAAGCTCTATCTCGCCGATTTTGGCGCTTAGCTGCTCGGCAAGATCGCTTGAAATTTTTCTAAATTTAGCCAGGTAGCCTCCGAATTCTTCATCGGCGATCTTGGCGATCTCGCTTTTAGCGGGCTCCTCCGAGCTTGCGACCGCGTCGCTTAGCACGGCGCTAAATAGCTCGCTCATCTGCGAAATTTGAAGTCTTTCGTTCTCTAGGCTCTGTGCGTCGCTTGCTGGCGAGAAACTTAGCTCGTCGCGGTATCTTTCGGCGGCTTTGTTGATGCCGTCGTAGCAGCCTAAAATAGCGCCTCTAATCAGCGCAGAGGCTGTATTTTTGCTCTCGTTTGCGACGAAAATCGCGCGATTTATGATGATTTTTGAGATTTCTTTCGTGCGGAATTTCGTAAATTCCCCGTCGCCGATAGCCGAAAATGCGATGTTTTTCGCCGTCTCGTGCGCGGTATCCTCGATGTCGGTTCCGCTTTCTAGCACGCTTATGAAGGCCAGTTCGCTTGCTTCTTTAAGTACGTCCGCAAGCGGAAGTTTGCTCGCGATCGCTCGCTGTAGCGCCGAGCCTATGCGCTCTTTTAGCTCTGCTTCGCTTGCGTTTTGCAGCGCGGTATCCAGATCATCATAGCTGCGCAAAACAAGGGTTTTAATCGCCTTTTGTTTACAAGCGATCTTTTTGCGCAGATCGTCGTAGTTGTAGATGAGCTTGTAAAGAGCCTGCTCGTCCTCGTCGCACAGCGCCTTTTTAACGCCGTTAAGTAGGGCTTCTGCCGTCTCATCGCTAAGCGCGCCCGCGTCTTTTAACTCGGCTGCGAAGTCTAGGATTAATTGCGTGCTTTTGGCGCTTTTACTCTCGTCGTCAAGCTCACACAAAGCCTTCGTGGCTTCTTGCAAGGCGAGCTCTTGCACATATGAGGCTAGCTCGGCTTGTGAAATTTGCGCGAGATCGGCGCCGAATTTTTTGGTTATTGCTTCTTTCATTTCATCTCCTGTCACAATACATATTTAAAGTGGGCTTTTAGGCGCTCGAAAATTTCGTTTCGATGCAAGTCGTCTTTAACGAAAACGCTTACGTTGAAGCTCATATATTTGCCGCCGTTTGAAAAGCGTGAAAAGTCTATTTTGTAATCTTCGCCCTTTAAAATTTCATCGATCTGCTCACGCTTTTGGGTAGCCGCGTCTAGGACTACTTTGTATTCCCAAAAGAGTGGATAGTCGATTTTGGGCTTTTCAGCTCCTAGTATACACGCCACTCTTGCCCCCCTCTTTACGCTGCAACACGACGTCGGTGATCTGCATCGATTTATCTATCGCTTTTAGCATATCATAAATTGTCAGTAGCCCCACGCTCACGCCCGTTAGCGCCTCCATCTCGACGCCCGTTTTGCCCGTGATTTTCACAGTTACAAAAAGCTTAAATGCGCACTCGCTCGCAAGCTCCTCAATATCGGTTTTAATCGAAGTAATCGTAAGCGGATGGGTCATTGGTATGAGTTCGCTCGTCTTTTTAGCGCCCATTATCGCGGCAACGACGGCGGTTTGAAGCACGGGACCTTTTTTGGCAGTGTTTTGCTTGACGGCGGCAAACGCCTCCGCGCTCATTCGTATGATGCCGCTAGCGGTGGCTACACGCTCGCTATTATCCTTAGCGCCGACATCCACCATGCGCGGCATATTGTTTTCGTCGATATGTGAAAGCATAAAATTCCTTGCAGTTTTTGGCGGGATTATAGCAGAATTTCGGGCATAAAAAAAGCCCGAGCTTTTAAACTCGGGCTTCATACAAAAAGGAGGTTTTATCTTGTCGGACGAGAACGATTATACTACCTAAACAGTAAATAGAAATAAAATATATCCTTTTTAGGCAAACTCTTTCGCGCTTAATTTATAGCCGTTTTTAAAATTTAATGGCATGCTATGGCGCGCTGTGCGGGCATTTGAATGGGCGGTAAAACAAAACGGAGTCAAAGAGCGACTAAATTTAAAGCGGACGTTAAAGAGCAAAGATAAAATTTAAAGCAGAGTTTGTGGTTATTTTAGCTCAATATGGGCGATCAAAAGAGCGGAGCAGGGCGCTATGTCGCGGCAGCATAAATAAAATGCTACAAAGAAGCGGCTTAAATTAAACGCCGTCTTGCTCTAAATTTAAGCTCGTTTTGCCTAAGCTCAATGCCTCGCGCGCAATACAGCATAAATTTAAACCCTTCACGCGAGCGTTAAACGGCGCAGGCGCGGATTAAAATAGCGCGCGCAAATTTAAACATCGTCGCGCAAAATCCGGCCTGCGTTTGAAATTTATCCTCGTTTAAATTTTAAACGTTTTTAGCAGGCCGCCTAAGCTTAACCCCTTGTCTTCGCCGTTTGCGCCGCCTCCTAAAAGATCGCCCAAAAAGCTACTTGCGTCGTTGATATCGATTTTGCCGTCGCCGTTGAGGTCGAGCTTGGCGCTTGCGATTTTGCCGATCAGCGCGCTAAAATCTACGCCTTTGCTATCGACGGCATTTGCTTGTACGTCCTCGCCGCCGCCCAAAAGTCCGCCCAGCATCGAGCCCAGCGAGCTAGATCCGCCGCTTTCGTTTTTGCTTAAAAAATTTGAGCTAATGCCCGCAATTATCGCATTTATCTGATCGTCCGGCAGATCCATGCCTAAAAATCTCTCGATAAAAGCGACAGGGCCGCTTTGAAATTCTCTTAAATTTTTATCGTCGCTTTTGAGCGCGGAGACCATATTTACAAGTCCGTTTATGTCCATTTACGCCTCCTTGATCTTGGCTTTCGGGGCCTGTTTTACGATAAGATCTATTACCTTTAGGGCGTCCGCCTTAGCCTCAAAATCCTTGCTAACGGCGATGATCTGTCCGTTGCTAGCCGTTAGGCGGAAGCGAACCTTGCCGGCTTTATCGGTGTAAAGCTCAAATTTCGGATTGTTTAGCTTTTCGCCGCCTACGATTTGATCCTCGATCTTATTTAGCGCGGCGTTTTTTGCGACGCTTTCGATGCCATTTTTGCAAGCGGCCTTGCTCGTATAAACCTCGGAGGTACATAGCACGTGCCCGTCATAAAGTAGATCGAATTTGCAGCCGTCTTTGGCGTCTTTGATTAAAAACTCAGCCATTTTTCATCCTTTCGTAGAAGATATCGTTATTTTAGCTAAAATTTTAATAAATATTTTTAATAGGCGCGGAATTTTCTGCTAAAATTGCGCACAAATTTCATTTACAAAGGATCATAATGATAAAGGCTCTACGTTTTAGCTTGATTTTCGCTACTACTTTAGGATTTGGCGCTGATGAGAGCGATGCATTATTTAAGGATATAAGGACGCGTCTGGGTTGCAATCTAGCCGCACAGGACTGCGAGACTAACGCCGGCGGGCGGAAGGCGCTTTTTAGCGTGGCGCGCCATCCGATCGAAGCGGGAGCAAACGAGCTAAAAATAAGCGGAATTTCGCGTGAGCTGAAAAATCCGAGCGTTAAAATTTCGGGCGTGAGTATGAATATGGGCAATGCGGAATTCCCGCTAAAGCGCAGCGCAGACGGCTATGAAGCGACGCTTGATGTTGCAGTGTGCACGCACGCCGTAATGCGCTACAAACTTGAAATTTACGAGGATGGCGAGCCTAGCGGGCTTTTTGTGTATTTTGATCTGCGAAAGCGTGCTACAGATCGAGACCGCGGCGAAGACACGCACTTGCATCACCACGAGCATTAGACGTGCCCAGTTTGTGCGCGGGATAAAATTTGCGCTTTTTCAGACACGACGCTTTAGAGGAACTTTCACGTTGATTGTAGAAAATTTTACAAATTTATGAAACGTCGCTCGCGATAAATTTTATGCGTCTTTTGGGCGACGTACATCTCTAGCATATACGGGTGCCTAAACGAATACGCGAATAGCCGTAGTGATCTAGGCGCGCTTCATTAGGGCGTTTACAAAAACGCCTTTATAAGCGCGCGGCGATTCGCCGTGCATTCGCTTCAAGTGCCGTGTATCCGCTACCGAGGCGCGTCAAATTTAGCCCCTCGCCGCCTTTAAATTTTAAAATTTTTAAAATTCGCTTGCGTTTCATACGCCTAAGCTACGCGGAATTTTGAAATTCCTTGTATAATCTGAAGCAAATTTTAAAATCTAAGGAAAGCCATGCAAATATTAAAACAAAAGCACTTTAGCGGCGAGCGCGCGCTGTTCGGCGCAAAGGATCTACGGATCGAAAATTCTGTCTTCGGCGAGGGCGAGTCGCCGCTAAAACACAGCGCAAATATCGTCACGCAAAACTGTAAATTTGAGTGGAAATATCCGTTTTGGTATGCCGAAAACATTCGCGCGCAGGACTGCTTATTCGACGAGGTCGCGCGCGCAGGGATCTGGTATAGCCGCGGCGTGGTGCTAAAAGACTGCCTCTACGGCGCGCCTAAAGGGCTTCGCCGCGTAAAAGACGCCGCGCTGCAAAACGTGGAATTTCATGACGCGCAAGAGACCTTGTGGCACTGCAGCGACGTCACGCTAAAAAACGTCACCGCAAAGGGCGCGTATTTCGGGCTTGATTGCGAAAACTTAAGTATCGAAAATCTATCGCTCTTCGGAGATTACTGCTTCGATGGCTGCAGAAACGTAACGATCAAAAACTCCAAGCTCCTATCCAAGGACGCATTTTGGAACTGCGAAAATATCGTGGTCGAGGACTGCTTCATCGCAGGCGAATACTTTGGGTGGAATTCCAAAAACGTAACGCTGCGAAACTGCAAGATCGAGAGCCTGCAGGGCTTTTGCTATATGCAAAATTTGCGCTTGCAAGACTGCGAGCTCATAAATACGACGCTAGCGTTTGAATACAGCGACGTCCGTGCCGAAATAAAAGGCGCGATCGATAGCGTCAAAAATCCGAGCAGCGGGCTGATCCGCGCGGCAAGCATCGGCGAACTGATCCTAGATGGCGCAACGGACGCGTCTAAAACTGAAATTATTACTGAATTAAGGGCGTAAGATGGGACTTTTTGATTTTATAAGTGGCAAGGAGAAATACGACTTCGACACTCTGCCGAACCGCCGCGGCACCAAGTCGCTTAAATGGGACGTAGGCGAGAATGAGCTTCCGATGTGGGTCGCGGACATGGACTTTGCCGTAGCGCCCGAGATTATCGAGTCTCTGCAAAAGCGGCTGAACGAGCGGGTTTTGGGCTATTCGCTTGTGGATGATGAGTGGCGCAGCGCATATCAAGGCTGGTGGCTCGCGCGCCACGATTATGAAATCCAAAAGGAGTGGCTGATCTATGCTAGCGGCACGCTGCCTGCGATCGATTCGATCATTCGCAAGCTCACCTCGCCCGCCGAAAACGTGCTGCTGATAAGCCCGGTTTATAACTGCTTTTACTACTGCATCAAAAACGCGGCCCGCGTGCCGTTGCAAAACGAACTTGCCTACGCTAGCGGCGATTATAGCATCGATTGGGAGGATTTGGAGGCTAAGCTTGCCGATCCGCAGACGACGCTTTTTATCCTTTGCAACCCGCACAATCCGGTCGGTCGCACCTTTAGCAGGGACGATCTCGCCCGTATCGGCGAGCTGTGCGAGAAGCACGGCGTGACGGTGCTTAGCGACGAGGTGCATTGCGATCTGACCGAGCCGGGCGTGCGTTACACGCCCTTTGCCGCGGCAAGCAAGAGCTGCGAGAGGATTTCGGCCAGTATAATCGCGCCAACCAAGGCGTTTAACATCGCAGGGTTACAAAGCGCGGCGGTCTTTGCCGCAGATAAGCGCTTGCGTCATAAAATTTCAAAGGCGCTAAATTCCGACGACATCGCCGAGCCGAATTTTTTCGGCGTCCAGGGCGCGATCGCCGCATTTACGAAGGGCGCGGCGTGGCTAGATGCCCTGCGCGAATACCTCAGCGAAAATCGCAAGTTCGCGACGGAATTTATCGCCCGCGAGCTTCCGCAGGTGCGTGTCGTGCCGCAAGACGCGACCTATCTGATGTGGCTTGATGCGGGCGCTTACACGCAGGATAGCGCGGAGCTTGCGCGCTTCATCCGCGAAAAAACGGGGCTGTATCTCTCCTGCGGCGCGCAATACGGCAAGGGCGGCGAGAGATTTTTGCGCCTAAATATCGCGACCTCTAGGGCGCTGCTAAAAGACGGGCTAGGACGGCTGAAAGAGGCGCTAAAGATTTGCCCGCACTAAACGAGCTGTGCTGCGATAAAGACGAAATTTAAAATTTTATGGTGGCTAAATTTAAAGCGGCGGAGCAAATTTTAAAATTTTGCAGCAGGGCGCGAGCTTGCGCTAAATTTAGCGGCGATCAGGCGGTAGGGCGCGAACGTTTAAATTTAGCGTGCGGCAAATAAACCGGCGCTTAAATGCGTTACAAAAGGCGGAGTATGGATAGAAACGGCGATTTAGAGGAGCTTTACCTGCTTGAAAAACGGCGCGAAAAGTTCACGCGCATTAGCAAGCTCGTCTCATTTTTGATAACCCTGCTGCTGCTCGGGCTTTATGTGTTTTTGAATACCAGGGCGGAGCCCGTCTCGTTTGATACGAACTGGCTTATAATCGCGCTTTTCATCATCTTCCCGGTTTTAAACGGACTGCTTTACCGTCTATTTTGCAGCTTAAACTTTGGCAAAAACGGCGGCACGCAGCGCGCAAATTTCGATAAATTTAGCGGCTCCGATACGGCGCAAGACAGGGGCGTGCTAGGGCAGGGCGCGGCGCAAGATGGGCAAATTTTTAGCGCCGATGCGAAAGAGGGACAGGTATTAAAAGCTGAAGCGGGCGAGGGCGGTATCTCCGAAAGCAGTGATAGCCGCATGAACGCTACTTACTGGAGGTTTGAGCCCAAAGCCGCCGAAGGTGAGGGCGGGAGTGAAAAAGACGGCGCAACCCAGTCAAAATTTAACTTTCTAGCCGATCTACAGAGCCTAGAGGATGAGCGCGCGGCGCTGCAAAAAGCGGTGAAAAAGGTCAACATCATCGCCGCTGTCGTAGGGACCTGCGTGGGCATGCTCGTGGCGCGCTTTTGGGGCGAAGCGGCGGCCGGCGTATTTTTGGGTATCTCCGTTTACGGCGCCGTGAGCGCTTTTTTGACGGCGAGCAAAAGACGGAATTTCAGATCAAATTTCAAAAGCAGGATCGTCGCGAGCATCGCAAAAAGCTTCGGGCTTAGCTACGATGAAAATGACGGGCTGGGGACGGATGAGTTTTTTGAAATTTACGACTGCTACATAAACGAGCAATCGAGCGAGGATATGATGAGCGGGGAGGTGCAGGGCGTGCGCGTGAGATTTAGCGACTTTTACGCTGCCGAAAAGGTGCGTACCAAAAACGGTACTCGCACCGACGTAAAATTTCAAGGAGTGCTTTTCGTCGCGGACTTTCACAAAAGGCTTAATTGCGAGGTGCGGGTGTGTCACAAAAACTCGCGAAATCTGCGCAGATGCGGACAGCGAGCGAATATGGACGACGTGAAATTTGAGGAGTTTTTCGACGTCTATACGACCGATCAGGTAGGCGCAAGATACGCTCTGACGCCGCTTTTGATGCAGCGACTGACGGAGATCTATCTAAGGCTGGGCTCGCAGATAAACGCGGTGCTAAGGAAGGATAAAATTTACGTGGCGATCGAGACCTGGCGCGATAATTTCGAGCCTAGAATCGACTGTTCGCTAAAGCAGGACGCCACGATAGCGCTTTACGTAGATGAGATCGGCGCGCTCGTTGATATCGTGAGCGAGCTAAATTTGAACCGCAAAATTTGGAGCGAATGAGGCGGGCGGCGGCGCAGTAGAGTATGGCAGAGGAGACTACATACGGCTGTGGCGGCGCAAGATAGACGGGACAAAGCGCGCGGGATTGTAGGCTCAGCTACACGGCACAGATGCGCTGTGTAGCTGAACGTAGAAATGGATGCGTTGCTCGGATCGTGCGTTTAGGTGGATATGTGATCGCTCCTTCGCGCGAGCCAATCGAAAGATAGAACGCACGCGGGAGGCGTTCGTATAAGACTTTGCAAGTTGCATGAGCCGATAAAATTTTATAAATTCCCGCTCCGTTAACGAGCGGCCGCTTGTGATTTATTGCTGCTTGTGCGGCATAAATTTTTATTGCACGAGCAGTTTGCGTTAGAATTTTACTATCGCTTGAAATTTCACGCCGCCGCTCGCGACTTAAATTTTGCCGCGACGATCCGCGCTAGGCTGCGTTTCGGCTTGGCTAAATTTACCGTGCGAGAGCAAAACTTTGCCGCTAGATCGATAAATTTAGCTAGCTTATAAAAGCGCTCGCTGCCTATGGGCGCGTTTATAGGCGCCGTTTCGTAAAGCTACGGCGCCAGCTCGCTGCGAGCTTACGGGGCTTAGTAAGATTGCCCCGCTAAACTAGACGGCGAATCTAAATTTATAACTTTCCGCCCTCGATTACGACGTCATCAGCCTTGATGTCGTCGCCGTAAACGGGTGCTAGCGTCGCATCGTAGTCGGCGTGGAAAAATTTCTCGCCCGCGAGCTTTACGATTAGATCGTCAAGCCATTTGCGAAGCTCGTCGTTGCCCTTTTTGACCGCAGGCGCGATGACGTCCTGATCGCCGAGCGAGCGGATGCCTACCTTAAAGCCAGGGTTTGACTTCGTCCATGCAAACAAAAGCGTATTATCATGCGCGATCGCATCGCCCCTGCCATCCAGCATCGCACCAAAAGTCTCGGTATTTTGGTCAAATTTTAAAAGCTTGATCTCGGGATGGTTTTTCGTAAAATACAGATCTGCGGTTGTGCCTTTGTTGATTAAAAGCGTTTTGTCCTTAAGCTGCGAAACGTCGGTGATATCGCCGCCCTTGCTCGCGACGCCGAGAGCTACCTTCATATACGGCAGCGCGAAATCCACGACCTCTTTGCGCTCCGGCGTGACGGTGAAATTTGCAAGCGTGATATCGACCTTATCAGACGCCAAAAATTCCGCGCGATTAGCCGCCTCTACGAGTACGAACTGCACTTTGTTTTCATCGCCCAAAAGCTCCTTTGCGATGCGTTTTGCAAAATACACGTCATATCCCGCGTTTTTGCCCGCCTCATCGATGTAACCAAACGGCGGCTTGTCGCCGAAAACCGCGATCTTTACTACGCCGCGCTTTTTAACTCCGTCTATATAGCTTTGCGGAGCGGCGGAACCTTGTGCGGAATTTGAGGAGCCTTTGCCCTCGTCGTTGCAACCTGCGAAAAATAACGCACCTAAGATAAAAAGCGTGCTTAGCGTTTTTTTCATCTTTTCTCCTTTATTAAAATTTATTTTTTAAATTCGAACATATTTAGAAATTTCTTCGCGCGCTCGCTCTTTGGAGTGGTGAAGAACGCTTCCGGCTCGCCGGTCTCCACGACGCTTCCCTCGTCCATAAAAACTATGCGATCGGCTACGGCACGCGCAAAGCCCATCTCGTGCGTTACGATTAGCATCGTCTGCCCCTCTTTGGCGAGATTTAGCATTACGTCTAGCACTTCGCGCACGATCTCGGGATCAAGCGCCGCGGTAACCTCGTCAAAAAGCATGATCTTAGGTTTCATCACAAGGCTTCGTACGATCGCGATGCGCTGCTTCTGCCCGCCGCTAAGCTCTTTGGGATAGGAGTTTTCCTTATCCGCAAGACCTACGATCTTTAGCCATTCGCGAGCTAGAGCTATCGCGTCTTCTTTCGGGACGTTTTGCACCTTCATCGGGCCCAGGATTATGTTATGCAGAACGCTTAGATGATCGAATAGCTCGTAGCTTTGAAAGACCATGCCGATCTTTTGTCTGATCCTGCGCCACTCTTTGAAATTTTGATCGATCCGCTCGCCCTCGATTATAAAATTTCCGCTTTGTACCGGCTCTAACCCGTTGATCGTGCGAAGTAGGGTGCTTTTGCCGCAGCCGCTAGGACCTAGGATCACAACGACCTCGCCTTGCGCGACGCTAAGACTGACGTCCTTTAGCGCGTGCAGCTCGCCGTAAAATTTATTAACTTTGTCGATTTTTAAAATTTCCATCAGCTCCACCTGTTTTCTAGTTTTTTCGAAAGCGCCGAGATCGGGTAGCAGATCAAAAAATATACGAAAAATATCGCTCCGTAGATGATTAGCGGCGCGTAATTGTCGCGGAAGACATTTACTTCGATGATCTGCTGTCCGACCTTGACGAGCTCGATGACGCCGATTAGCACGGCGATCGAGGTTGTTTTTATCATCCTACTGAATAAATTTATCGTCGCGGGCACTAGGCGCCTCATCGCAAGCGGCAGGATGACGTAGAGATAAATTTGAGATCTGCTAAATGCGAGCGCTTCGGCGCTTTCGAACTGATGCTTAGGGATGCTAAGCACGGCGCCACGCACCAGATCCATCATCTCAAAAACGCCCCAGACGCTAAAGACGATGATCGAAGCCGCGATATTTGAGATGTGGATGCCAAAAGCCTTGCTCGCGCCGAAATACACGATGAATAGCCAAACGATGGGCGGCATTATGCGCACGATCTCTAGGCAAATTTTAAGCGGGATGTATAAGGCTCTGCGCCCGGAGGCCATTAAAATTCCAAGTACCAAGCCTAGAGCGAGCGAAACCGCGATCGAGATGAGCGCGATTTGCAGCGTGACCCCGAGCCCGCCAAGAAGTCTGATTAAATTTTCGCCGCCTAAGAGTTCCATCGCTAGCCTCTCATATACGCAAGGCGCTTTTCAAGCAGCGTAAGTGCTAGCGAAAGCGGCAGGATTATGATCAGATACGAAACGCTTAGCATAAACAGCGCCTCGTTTGTCTTGTAATACAGCCCGATCACGTCCTTTGCGGCATAAACGAGATCGGCGAGCGCTACGATGCTAACGATCGAAGTTTCTTTAAGCAGAAAGATTATGTTTGCGCTGATGGAGGGTAGGGCGATCGCAAAAGCGCGCGGCAGCACGACGTAAAACACTATCTGCGACTCGCTAAGACCGAGGCTCATTGCGCTTTCGATCTGGGATTTTTTTATCGCCTCAAAACCGAGCCTAAAGCTCTCGCTCATATAACTTCCGCCCAAAAATGCAAGACCTACGATCGCGCAGGTAAAGCCCGAAATTTGAACGCCTAGCTTCGGCAGGCCGTAGTATAGAAAAAATAGCTGAATTAAAAGCGGAGTATTGCGCGATAGCTCGATATATGCGCTCACAAGCGGGCTTAGCAGAGGTACTCTTTTATATTTTATTAGCGTGCAGATAAAACCGATGATGATGGATAGTAAAATCCCGTAAAATGCGAGCTTTAGCGTTAAAATTCCCGCCTTTACGAACATAGGGCTAAATTTAGCTATAAAATCAAAATCCATAAATTCTTCTTTCCGTAAAATATGCGTATTATACAGATAACTGATTAAAATAGTATTAAATCAGAATTTTTTTATAAAGATTCCGAAAATTTAGGAGTTTAAAAATATATCTTATAAATATATTTAGTCCGAGCAGATACCCGGACTATAGAATTTTGACGGAATTTTACGAGTAGAAAATATACGCGTACCCCGAAACCAAAAACGCGGAGAATATCGCTAAAATTCCGCCACTTCGTACCATTTCCGCCTGGCGAATGCGTCCCGTGCCGAAAACCAAAGCATTCGGTGGCGTCGCTACCGGCATTATGAAAGCGCAGCTTGCGCCCACACCGATTACTATAGTAAGAGTCTCTTTCGGTAGCCCCATTTGCGCTGCTACTCCCGCAAATACTGGCACTAAAAGTGCAGCAGAGGCGGTATTGCTCGTAAATTCCGTAAGGCAGATGATAAAAACCGCCGTTACCAAAAGTACGATGTAAGTAGGCGCTCCGCCGAAAGTGTGCGCGACTAGATCGCCAAGCACCTTAGAAGCTCCGGAATCGCCTAAAACCGCACTTAGCGTAAGTCCGCCGCCAAAAAGCAGCAACACGCCCCACTCGGTATTTTCTGCGATATCGTGCCATTTGGCAAGTCCTAGTATGACGATTACGACTGCCGAGCAGATGGCGACGTAAGCATCATCCACTTTAAAGCCCACAAGGGCTGAAATTTGTTTCGAAAATATCCAGCCAAGCGCTGTTAGAGCAAATACGACGATCGTAATAATGCGCTCGCGCGTCCAAGGGATATGCTCCAGATCCATCTCTATTTTATGGCTTAAATTCGGCTTGAAAATTATATAAAGCACCACAAGCATTATTGGTAGCATCACGCACATTAGCGGCAAACCCACCTTCATCCAGTCCGCGAAGCTGTAGTGCAAGGCTTGAGCCACGATTAAATTTGGCGGAGATCCCACGAGCGTGCCCAGACCTCCGATGCTTGCAGAATACGCGATGCCTAAAAGCAAAAACACAAGCGTGCCGCGATCTTTGCTCTCGTCCATATTGGCGCAAATTCCAAGCGCGATTGGAAGCATCATCGCAGCAGTTGCGGTGTTTGAAACCCACATCGAAAGGATCGCCGTAGCAAGGCAGATTAAAATCGCAGCTACACCCAAGCGACCGCCTGCGCGGGCGATTAGCCACATCGCGATCTTTTTATCGAGCTTTTGCATATGCAGAGCCGTTGCTAGAGCAAAACCGCCGAAAAAGGTAAAGATCGTAGGGTTTGCAAAATTCGCAAGCGTGCTTTTGATGGTGGCAGCCGTGAAAGTGCCATCTTTAGCGAATTTGCCAAGTCCGATAGCTACCGCAAGCACCGGCACCATAAGCGCGGTTACCGTGATATGCACGGCCTCTGTAAGCCACATAATCGCGATAAAAGCAAGCAGCGCAAGGCCTTTTTTGACATTAGGCTCAAATGGTAACGCGGCATATAGCGCAAAGCCCACAGCAGCGGCAATCGCCATAATGATGACACCACGCTTAGGGAACGGCACGGTGTCGGTTAGCCTGTCTAAACCCAGCTCGTCTACGTCTGAGTCCAGTGGTCCTTGTAAGCGGGAGTTGCGTAACTCCACTTTGTGTTCTTCCATAGATACTCCTTTTTTGGATTTGGCTTATGATACAAAAATGAGGCGGGAATTTTATAAATTCCAAATCAAATCGTCTTAAATTTTTAAAAGTGCAGTTACTATCGGTAACACGGCACTTATCTCGTGTGTAAATTTTAAATTATACATAAAAACGAACAACTAAGTAAGCGCTTTAAATTTCATCACAGATTATTTTTTAATGACACCCGAGATTAAATTTGTTAACTGCTCAAGGGAGGCGGTGTAGAATTTCGTCAAATTTCATCTAGGCAAGCGAGATAGAATTCTGTCCTTAGCAAACGAGATAAAATTTTATCCAAGGCGAGTGAGATAAAATTCCAATTCTTATCGCAAAATTCATAGAAATTTCAAAAAAAGGATATTATAATCAACAAATTTTAAACGCGCTTATGAGCGAGCTTGGCGAAGACGCTTAAAGATAGCAAGCGGTAAAATGGCAAAGCAGCGGCGGCGGAAGCCCGAAATTATAAATTGTAAGGAGAAGATGTGAAAAATAAAATTTTAATCGCGGCGTTTGCCGTTGCGGTGTGCTCGAGCGCAAGCTTCGGCGAGGGGATATTTTTAGGTATTGAGGGAGATTATTCTTTTAAATCCAGCATCACTACTAAATGGTCTGACGAGGGCGATTCTGGCACGAATAAAGATAATAAGGGGCAGGCTGCGCTCGGCTTTAAAGGCGGCTATGATTTTGGTATAGCTAGAGCGTACGGCGAGTACTTGTATGATTTCAAAGCTTCGAAAACGGGCACTGACGAGGACATCACATTTAAACACGAGTGGAACAAGCATAGCTTGCTAGTAGGCGGGGATTTTACGCCTGAGATTACGAGCGACTTTAAACTCGTAGCGGGCGCATATACGGGAGTTTCATTTTTGAAATATAAAATTTATTCGTATGACGAATCTTACGGAAGTAGCGATTCACTTTCAAAGACTCTGCCTGGTTGGGTAATCGGTGCAAGACTGGGTGGGCTATATAGCTTTGATGAGCATAATGAGATCGAGTTTGGCTACAAAGCGGACTACACGAGATACAAGGCTAGCAAACTAGACGAAGACTTAGATAAGGTATATGAGACCAACCACGGGCTATATCTAGGATACAACTTTAAATTCTAAAAATTCTAATGTGCTAGCGCAGGATGGAGCGAACGAACTCCCGCTCCATCCGTTTTAAATTCCAAATAATTATTAGATGTCAAATCGCAGGATTGTTTAATCCGAAATTTGCTAGCAATTCAGACGTAATTATATGATAATCAAGGATGCTACCGGTACTAGACATCAAATTTTACCCGCTTGCGCGTATAAAATTTTAAAATTTTTAAAAATATAATTACACAAGCTTAATTTCCTATTTTTAGTGCTGTCTGCTAAGCTCTTAAATTGATGGGATTTATGAAATTTTACTCAATCTGCTTTTTTCTAAGAATCGTTATAATTTCAAGTTGAAAAAGCGGAATTTTATCAATATCTCCATTTGCCACTTTAAATTTGTTTCATAATTGCTTCGGATATCTCACGACTCCTAGCTTGAGCCAACGCAGAAGCACCATAAAATCATTAAAATTTGGTTGGTTGCCATAGGCAAAATGCTAAGCGAGCACGTAAAAGGATTGCGCTTTAATGGCAGTTGATTTAGAGGGCGAATTGGTCCTGTTTGCTTTATGGAAATCTCGCATTTATAGCTTTGAGATTAGCACTTAAAATTTTGCGGTAAAATTCTAAAAACTACTACACCTAAGAATTTTACCGTTTTAAAGTATTAAATTTTTACGATTTTAAGGTTAGTTGCAACCGTAGAAAAAATTTACGGTAAAAGCAGTGGTGTCTGGTCGTATGGATTTAGATGCTAGATTAATCCGCAAGCGCTACGCTTTTACTAAAATTTTATCTTTGTCAAAATTTTAAAATTTCAATCGCTGTTTTTTAAAGTACTTCGGCGCAAACATAAATTTCTAGCCGCCTCGCTATATTTTATAGGCTTGCTCGGAGCTTCAAAATAGCAAGCCGCGTGTCTGCTATTTGCCAAAAACCCTAGCGAAAATCGCGTCTACATTTTTGGTGTAATATCCGTAGTCGAAGCACTCTTTGATCTCGCTTTCGCTTAGCTTTTCTCGCAGCTTTGTATCTGCGAGCAGATTTTGCAAAAACAGGCTATGCCCTTGCTCATCTATAGCTTTTTTGCCCTCTTGCAGATCCGCCCAGACCTTCATTGCATTACGCTGTACGATCTTATAGGCATCCTCTCTGCTAACTCCTCGTTTAGGCAGCTCTAGCAGCACGCGCTGAGAAAACACGAGCCCACCGGTTAAATTTAGATTTCTCATCATATTTTCAGGATATACGAGCAGTTTTTCGATCAAGCTTGTCAAGCGATTTAGCATAAAATCAGCAGTTATAAAGCCGTCGGGGAGGATAAATCGCTCGACTGAGCTATGGCTGATATCGCGTTCGTGCCATAGAGCTACGTCCTCCATCGCGGGTATTGCGAAGCTACGGATCATACGACATAGCCCCGTTACGTTTTCGCTAAGCACAGGATTTCGTTTGTGTGGCATCGCAGAGCTGCCCTTTTGACCTGGGCTAAAAAATTCCTCTGCCTCATAAACCTCGGTGCGTTGATAGTGGCGGATTGCGATGGCGATCTTTTCGCAGCTGGAAGCTAGGATCGCAAGTGCACTCATTACCTGCGCGTAGCGATCGCGCTGGATGACTTGATTGGACGCGGGGGCGGGCTTTAGCCCCAGATATTTGCACACCAGCTCTTCCAGCTCTAGTGGGGCGTGGGCAAAATTCCCCATCGCACCACTTATTTTGCCGTAGCTGATGACGCTTTTTGCATGTTGCAAAAGCTCTAGCGCGCGATTTATCTCATCATACCAGACCGCAAGCACGAGCCCGAAAGTGATCGGTTCGCCG
Source organism: uncultured Campylobacter sp. (assembly GCA_963529625.1). GTDB lineage: Bacteria > Campylobacterota > Campylobacteria > Campylobacterales > Campylobacteraceae > Campylobacter_B. Next base: position 20,467 of record CAURZM010000001.1, read on the forward strand.
TGGATACCGTGGCTGCGTCCGACCATCAGCGTCATTTTATGCTTCATGGCTTGAGATTTTATCGCGGCTTTTAAATTTTGCACATCCTCAATGATGAGCTCCATGCTTTCTTTGATTTGTAGCGCGACGGCGGTATCGATGCAGTCACTGCTAGTCATTCCGTAATGCACGAAGCGGCTCTCCTGCCCAAGGCTCTCACTCACGCTCGTTAGAAACGCGATGACATCGTGCTTGGTCGTCTTTTCGATCTCATCTATCCGCTCGATCCTAAAGCTTGCGTTTTGTAGAATTTTATCTTTATCGCAGTCACTTATTAGACCTAGTTTATTCCACGCCTTAACTGCTGCGAGCTCGACTTTTAGCCACGCGTCGTATTTGGCTTGCAAGCTCCATTTTTCAGACATCTCTTTTCTTGCGTATCTTTCGACCATTTTAGTAGCCTTTCGGTTAGAATTTCTTGTATAATGATGGCAAAAATTATATAAAAATGGGGCTGAAAGTTTAATATGGGTTATGAGAAAAGAAGCTTGGGAAGCTTTGAGGGGCGCAAAATTTACGAAATTCTGCTTAGCCTCGGATACGACATGAAATCCGCGCAGCGCATCTGTGACAAGCATCGCGTAACCGATGCAGAGGATCAGAATTTGCATAAAAATTCCGTCGCGCACGGAGAAATTTTTTTGATCGATTACAAATGCAAGCCGCGTGGGCTGAAGCCGATCTTTGAGTGCGATGCGTTTGCGGCATTTGACAAGCCGAGTGGAATTTTAAGCCATCCGAGCGGGCGTAACTCGCCTTATAATATGTATGATGAGATTTGGTCGCTATACGGACAGGACGCGTGCGTGGCGCACAGGCTTGATTTAGAAACCAGCGGAATTCTTATCGTCGCTAAGGCTAAAGACGCGGCGCGCGAGCTTAAAGAGTGCTTCGAACAGCGTAGAGTGATGAAAAGCTATCTAGCGCTCGTGCAAGGGGATTTGAGAGAGGGCTTGCGAGGGGATTTGCAAGGTGACGCTTGCAATGGTGAGATAGAGAATTGCTATGCTCTAGGCTTTGATGAAATTTGCGGATCAAAATTCGCGGGCGATGCTGTGAGTTTACCAAGTAGCGTATCGGATTTGCGCGATACACTAGCTCTAAAAGGAGCAGGCGATAAATTTGGATTTAATATCTTGTCTAATGGTGTGAGTAGGGGATTATGGCGCAGCACTCTATCTGGCGGCGCGCAGGCTAAATTTGAATCCGGCGCTCCTACTGGTAATGTTGGCGGCGGATTTGAATTTGATGACTTATCCTGCGGCGTGAGTGATAAGCTTAAACCCGCTATCGCGATGAGTAGTGCGGATAAAGGACATAAATCTTGCGCCTTATCTGTGGCTAAATCTATGCCGGCTACTTCTATGGGTTGCGTAAATTTGAAAAAATTTGATCCTGCAAAATACGCAAAATTTAGCGAGAAATTGAAATTTTTAAAGGATTTTGAGGGGTTTATGATTGATGCTCCGATCGCTCCTAGCGGCGAGTTCACCGATCTTAAAATTCGTATGAAAATATCGCGTGACGGTAAGGAGGCGATCACGCTGATACGCCCGCTACGATATTTCTCGGGCATAGACGCTAGCCTGATTGAGTGCTATCCGCTGACGGGTAGGCAGCATCAGATCAGGCTGCATCTATTTGCCGCAGGTGCGTCGATACTGGGAGAGCCGCTGTATGGGCTTTCGCGAGAGCAAGCGGAGCGGATATTGGATAAAAAGATGGATGAGACGGAGCGGATCAGAACGACGGGAGCGCCGAGATTGTTGCTGCACGCGAATGCGATTTGCTTTGAACTGAGCGGCGAACGATACGAGATAAAAACCGAATTTGACGCCGCAAGAGAGTTTTATAATCTCGCGAAAATCGGTAAAATTTAGGTAACTTAATAAAATTTTGAGGTGGCGGCGATTATTTTTATGACGAGGATTTTGCTTTTGCCGGTTTTTATAAAATTTTATGGTTATAACGGTGTTTAATTTACTAATTTCTCATCTATAGTTATTTGAAAATTTTAAGACGATTTTATTTTGTGATAGCTATATTGGGGAAAAGTGTTACAGCTATAAAAGCACATAATTTAGCTTGGCTAGACGGTGGATTTCATATATTTATTTTCGGTAGCGAAGATTACGGTAAATTTGAGCTCAGAGCGCATAAATATTGGACGTTTCAAGATAAGTTGGGTGGCAGTATAAAAGATTTTAAATCTGGTGTTGATTCTTTTAAAAAAATACAATCAAGAATATGGAATATTTAAAAGAGAATTTGACGAATACGCCAATTTTCTATTTAAGCAAAAGGGCGGGGCGGGAAGCTCTGTTAATTTAGAAAGCTCAGCATTAATAGCAAGCACGGGGAGCAAAACGCTAGTTGCTGCTTCTTTTGGGGAATATTGGCAAGGGGGTGCTTGGTTTGGGTATAGACCGTAGCATAGAACAAAAACAAACAATAGAAATATCGCAAGATATTGGCATGAGACTTGGATTGTAATTGTTAATTTCTATGAAAATTCGAAATGCCAAGGGTAGATAAGAAGGAAATCGCAGATGATTTCAGCGTTTGTTTTGGCATAATCGCGAGTTTAATAGTATGTAAATTTAAAATTCGGAATAGCGGTATAACCAATATGAGAGAAACTTTATAAATGTCAAAGTGAGAGAGGAAATGCGATATTTCTCATTGTATCGCTAAAATTCTACACCCATTCATTTATATAATCATAATTGCAAATTAGTGCGAAATTTGATCGGTAAGATGTGTGTAAGATTAAGACGCGGCAGTTAATTTTTATTATTTTGGCTTCTTGTATTTGCATATGGTAAAAGTGATAAAAAAATGCGTAAAATTTAGCCTAAAAGTAACTATAAAAATTTGTTTTGTGCTTTAAAATTTGGTTTATTTTATTCAAATAGCCATAAACGCTACTTCCGCTTCTCCGATATTTACGACCTTGCCTTTGCCCTCATCACGCCTAAGTCGTGCTCCATGTCCCACGAGCAGCTAAACTGAAAGCCGATTTTCGCGCCGTCTAGGATATAGATATTTTGCAGTTCCAATAGTTCGCTAAGCTCCTGCGGCGTAGCGACGTCAGGCATGAAATCGCTTTTCGTCTCGCTCGGATAGTCGTAGATCTCCTGCCATTTTGGGTAGTTTTTTAAAATTTCGCTTAAGATGCCCGTTAAAATTTCTTCCTGATTTTGCTTTACAAACTCTAGCGCATCCGATTGTGCGCGATTTGGCTCATCTGTTTCCTCGCCGTCTTCATCTAAAAAAGTGCAGCGAAACTCGCCCTCTTGCTCTAAAGCTTTACCGAAATACTCCAGCCGCAGCGGGAAACTAAAGTCCTCGTATTCCTCATCTTCAAATTTAGGCAAAATTTTAGGCTCCGCAAGATGTGCATTAAAAAACTCCGCGACCTTTGGGCTGCGGGTGAAAAGATACTCTTCATTCGCTTCGTAGCTTTTGCGTAAAAATTTAAGCGCCTCTTGCTCTGCTCCGCACTCCAGGCGGCATTCGCCTTTGCAATAATCGTTCACGTAGGGCGGATTTTCATTGCTTCTGGCGTGCTTGTCCATCTCGCCTAGCCAGCGCAGCATATTTGGGGCGCTGCCCGCCCATTTGTACTCATTCACCATGCGCGCCGCGTAGATGTATGAGTCGTAGACGCGGTATTTCTCATCGTCCGCCTCCGCCCATTTTTCCTCGATAAAGCGGATAATTTCCGTCTTTGTAATCTTGGATTTTTTAAGCAGCGATCTGTCTAAGAAAACGCCGATCTCATCCACTATTTTTTGCGCGTCCATTGCTACTTCGTTATAAATTTTTTGCCGATCTGCCTTGTGATCTGGAAATATTAGCCGAATTTTTTCTATCTTTTTAAATTTTATCCATATTGACGCCATTTTGATCTAAAATTTTACCTTGCTCGTTTCTTTGCTTGAGCTGTCCGCACGCTGCACTGATATCTAGCCCCTTGCTCTGGCGGATCGTGCAAGTAATGCCATGCGCGCAGAGATAGTCTTGGAATTTCACCATATTTTCGGGGCTTGGTCTGCCAAAGCTCGAGCCTTCGTGCGGATTAAAATAGATCAGATTTACTTTTGCGCGAATGCCGTGCAGAAGCTTCACTAGCGTTTTGGCATCGCTTGAGCGGTCATTTATCCCATCGATCATTAGATATTCAAACATCACGCGTTTTCGCAGATCGATTGGGAACTCGCGCACCGCCTGCATGATCGATGCAATATTGTAGGCACGATTTATCGGCATTAGTTTTTCACGCAGTTCGTCATCCACTGCATGCAGTGAGATCGCGAGTAGCACGCCAAGATCCATTTCGCCAAGCTTTTTTATCTGCGTAGAAAGTCCGCTTGTACTTATCGTTTGGCGACGCGGCGCTATTGCGAGTCCGTCGTTTTCTTTTAAAATTTGCACGGCTTTGGCAACGTTGTCTAGGTTATTAAGCGGTTCGCCCATCCCCATATATACGACATTGACGCGGCGCTCGTACGGGATCGCGTTCATTTTTTTGATGAGCCAAATTTGAGCCACGATTTCGCCTGGAGTTAAATTCCGTACGAAGCCACCTTTTGCTGTCAAGCAGAAGCTACAGCCAATTTTGCAACCCACTTGCGAACTTACGCAGATTGAGTAGCGCGCGTGTCTTATAATTTTTTCGTTTTCATCTCGCAGCTCATCCTTCATCGGTAGCAGAACGCTTTCGATCGTCTTGCCGTCTTTGAGAGCGAAAAGGTATTTGATACTGCCATCGCTACTTGTTTCGGATCTGATGCATTTAAGCGGATCTAAATAAAAATTTTGAGCTAAACTTTGACGGATCTCTTTTGGTAGATTTAGCATTTGTTCGAAGTCGTCCACATTCTTTTTGTAAATCCATTCGTAAATTTGCTTGGCTCTAAATTTTGGTTCAACGAAATTTTCAAGCTCTTTCATTGTAAAATCAAAGATATTTTTCAAATTAATGCCTTGGTTTTTAGATATTTAGTTAAATTTTCTTTTGCGGCGGCGTGGTTTTTTAAAAAATCTGCGTGAGCATTTGAATCGCAGAAATTCGTCGCACAAAAAATTCCGTAAGCGGGAATTTCAAATTCTTGTGCTACCTTGAGAACCGCAAAAAATTCCATATTTTCTAAAAAATAACCTCGCTCAAAGAATTTTAGCGCAGATTTTTTATCGGTCGTGATAAAATTTGAGCTATTAATTATTGTTTCATATGAAACATCGGCAGAATTCCTAGCTAGAATTTCATAGCTAATCGGAGAGTATGAAAGCTCAAAAAGCGCCGATATCTCGCAGTTTACAGCCGATCTGCTTTCATAAATTTTTAGAATTTTACCTTCCTTATATAGCCCTGCAGAACCCACGAAAATGATTTCACTCGGCAAGCTTTGCCTATTTTCGCATAAAAATTTAGTCAAATTTATACTCATATCTACTAGCCCTACACCCATAGGCAGGGCAAAATCAAAAATTTCATTTCGTCCGGCAGAGATTATCATTTACTCATTCACGCTTTCGTTATTTTTCACTAATCATAGCAAAATGACGATAAATTTAAAGCTAAATTTTGAAATTTTTTCGTCGTAAAGCATCGGATGAAATTAAAATCGATTTAAGTAAATATCTATGAGAGCTGTGCCATTACCTTTCATAACGATAGTAATGCAGGTGGCGGGTAGAAGATGGAAAAGTATCATAAAAAAAGCTTATAATTTAGCTAAAACGAAGAAATTTTATCTAAGCAAAAACGATGCTTGCAAAAAACTTGCAAGATAATAAAGGCTGAAATAAAATTAATTATTTGGTCGCTTTGGCGGCTAAGTTTCAACCCGCGGTATAAATCTGACCAAATTTACAGTCTCACTTCGATGCCTTGCTCCTGCAGATACGCTTTTAGCGCCTTAATTTCGATCTCTCTAAAGTGAAAGATTGATGCTGCCAAGCATGCGTCCGCGCCTGCTAAAAATGCGTCCTTAAAATGCTCCATTTTGCCCGCGCCGCCGCTTGCGATCACAGGGATATCAAGTGCGCTAAAAATTCGCGTTAAATTTAACTCAAATCCGTTTTTAACGCCGTCGCAGTCCATCGATGTGAGTAAAATTTCTCCCGCGCCGCGCTCCTGCGCCTCTTTTGCCCAAGCAAGCGCATCCCTGCCGGTGTCCAGCCTACCGCCGTTTATAAAAACGCTATAGCCGCAAGGCTCGCCGTTCCCAGTTAAAATTTCATCCTGCGAGCCGCGTGAGATCCCTCCAAAATTCTGTGCCTCATTGCGTAAATTCGCGTCCGAATTTCGTACGCCGTCGTGCAAACTCTCGCTCAAATTCCTCGCCGCGCCATATAAATCGCCGCGCGAAATTTCACTCGAATTTCGTTTCGCATCGATCGCTATCACGACGCACTGCGAGCCGAATTTATTCGCCGCTTCGTCTATCAAATTTGGATTTTTTATCGCGGCCGAGTTGAGGCTAATCTTATCGCAACCGACGTTTAGCAAGCGCGAGATATCATCGATCGTGCGTATGCCGCCGCCCACGGTCAGCGGGATAAAAAGCTCGCGCGCGACACGTTCTACGACGTCCACGATCGTATCGCGCCCCAGATGCGACGCCGTGATGTCGAGGAAGCACAGCTCATCCGCGCCCTCTTCGTTGTAGCGTTTGGCGACCTGCACCGGATCGCCCGCATCCACGAGATCTACGAAATTTACGCCCTTTACCACGCGCCCTTCATTTACGTCAAGGCACGGAATTATGCGTTTTGCAAATCTATTCAAAGCAGCCCTTTGGAATAAAATTTTTTATGATTTTAGCCAAATTTTACTTAACATAATGACTTTATAAGTAAAATTTGGCTAGACTCTCGCGATGATTAGGGCGAAAAAAGAGTTCGGGCAAAATTTTTTAAAAGACGAAGCCGTTTTAAGTAAGATCATCCAAGCGATTCCCGAGAATGTGCAGAATGTCGTTGAAATCGGGGCTGGCTTAGGTGATTTAACTCGTAAGCTTTTGGAATTTTACAGATTAAAAAGTTTCGAGATAGATGAAGATTTATATCAAATTTTAAGCGCTAAATTTGCGCAGCGGATCGCTAGCGGCAAGCTTGAGCTCGTTTTGGGCGATGCTTTGCGGATTTGGCAGGAGCGGGGACTTGAGCGCGGCGAATATTTTTTGGTCGCAAATTTGCCCTATTACGTCGCTACAAAGATGATTTTGCAGGCGATCGACGATGAGCTATGCGGCGGATTTTTGGTGATGATCCAAAAGGAGGTCGCTTTAAAATTCTGCGCTAGAGCAGGGCAGAGCGATTTTAGCGCCCTTTCGATCCTGGCCGATCTTGCGGGCGGTTGCGAGCTTCTGTTTGACGTTGAGCCCGGCTGCTTCGAGCCCGCGCCGAAGGTGACCTCATCGGTGATCAGGCTCGTAAAAGGCAAAAATTTTAAGCCAGGCGCCGAGATAAACGCAGATGGCCTCGGCGTAAAAAGTTGCGCTCGCTTCCAAACTCTCGATGAATACGAGAGATTTAAAAGCTTTTTGCGCATGTGTTTCAATGCGCCGCGAAAGACGCTCATTAAAAATTTGAGCGCGAGATTTGATAGACGTTCGGTTGAAGAGATCTTTTTAGATTTGCAAATTCCGCCCGCGGTTCGGGCACACGAGTTAAATTCCACCCTTTTTTTAGAAATTTTTAAAAATTTAAAGGCAAGAGATGGAAGAAAACAGAAATGAAAACGGCGTCGAACGACTCAAAAAAAGTAATCGCTATAAAAAACGCAAGGAAAATCTAAAAAAATCTATCGCAAGCGAAGGCTCTGCGGGCGGCGCAGAATTCGGCGGCGAGCATGAAAACGGCTCTCGCAAAAATGAAGGCGCTAAAAACGGGCAAAATTCTGCTCGTTCAAATGGTTCAAAAAATGGCTCTCGCAATGGATCAAATTCTACGAGAGGCTCGTCAAACGGCAATTCGAACGGCGCGAGCGGTTCAAATTTAAACCGCGACGGCCGCGTAAAACTAGGCGGAAATAACGCAAAAGGCGCAAATTCTAGCGCGGCAGACGATGTGAGCTCCACAGACGCCCAGAAAAAGAAAAAGCATAAAAAGCGCTCAAATATGCCAAAAAGCCTTACTGGCAACGAGCCGTGGCAGAAGGCGATGGACGATGCGATCGCGCAAAATAAGCTGATCCACGAGGAGCGCTTGCATCCGCTTAAAAATGCTAATCGCAGCGATGAGACGGTGCGTATCACGCCGCTTGGCGGACTGGGCGAGATCGGCGCGAATATGACCGTTTTTGAGACCAATACGAGCGCAATCATCGTGGACGTGGGTATGAGTTTTCCAGAGGAGAGCATGCTAGGCGTGGACATTTTAATCCCCGATTTTGATTATGTCCGAAAGATAAAAAATAAGATCAAAGGCATCCTCATCACCCACGCGCACGAGGATCATATCGGCGCGATGCCATATTTTTTCAAAGAATTTCAATTTCCGATCTACGCCACGCCGCTTCCTCTGGGGATGATAAGCAATAAATTTGAAGAGCACGGCCTAAAAGCCGAGCGTAGCTACTTCCGCCCCGTGCAGAAGCGCCAGCTCTATCAGATCGGCGATTTCGAGGTCGAGTTTATCCACATAACGCATTCGATTATCGACGCAAGCGCACTTGCGATCACGACGAAGGCGGGCACGATCATCCATACGGGCGATTTTAAGATAGATCATACGCCGATCGACGGCTATCCGACCGATCTGAACCGCCTAGCGTATTACGGCGATCGCGGCGTTATGCTTTTGATGAGCGATAGCACAAACTCGCACAAAGAGGGGATCACAAAGTCCGAAAGCTCAGTAGGCAGGACCTTTGATACGATATTTTCAAGCTGTAAGGGGCGCGTGATAATGAGCACCTTCAGCTCAAACATCCACCGCGTCTATCAGGCTATTGAGCGCGGCGTAAAATACGGCCGCAAGGTTTGCGTCATCGGGCGAAGCATGGAGCGAAATTTATTTACCGCGATGGAGCTTGGATATGTAAATTTAGACAAAAAAATCTTCGTTGATGCCGATCAGGTCTCCAAATACCCCGATAATGAGGTTTTAATCGTTACTACCGGCTCGCAGGGCGAGACGATGAGCGCGCTGTACCGCATGGCGACGGACGAGCACAAATATATCAAGATTAAATCTACCGATCAGGTAATCATCAGTGCCAAGGCAATTCCGGGCAATGAAAGCAGCGTATCGACCGTACTTAATTACCTGCTAAAAAGCGGCGCGAAGGTCGCGTATCAGGATTTCAGCGAGATACACGTAAGCGGACACGCCTCAATCGAGGAGCAAAAGCTCATGCTGCGCCTGATAAAGCCGAAATTTTTCCTACCCGTACATGGCGAATACAACCACATCGTAAAGCACAAAGAGACTGCGATGGAGTGCGGCATCGAGGAGAAAAATATCTATCTGATGAACGATGGCGATCAGATGGAGGTTTGCGAAAAATATCTAAAGCGCGTCAAGACCGTCAAGACGGGCAAAGTCTTCATCGACAACCAGATCAATAAGCAGATCTCCGACGAGATCGTCAAACACCGTCAAAATTTAGCCGATGCGGGCGTCGCAGTCATCATTGCGCAGATCGACAAAAACGAAAAGAGGCTTATCCAGACGCGCGTCATCACCTACGGGCTCGTCGCCGATAATCAAACGGCGCACTTTACCAAGGAGATGCAGGGCATCATCGAGCAGTTTTTGGTAAATTTAAAAGATGAAATTTTACTCGATCACTGGGCGCTGGAGGGCAAGATCCGCCAGGCCGTGCGAAAGCACATCTTTAGAAAGATCAAAAAATATCCGACCATCGTGCCAGTGATTTATTTGATGTAAGCGCGGCTAAATTTAGCGTGCAAGGAGGCTTTGATCTGCGCGGCAGGCAAGTGAAATTTTGTGACGCAGATGAGCTATTGAGCGCGAAATTTTAAAGCGGCGAGTAAAATTTTAGCACAGAATTTCGGCGTAAAGCAAAATTTAAAGATCATCTAGCAAGCCCGCAGCTATACGAACGAAGCGGCACAGAATTTCGCGGATTAAAATTTTATGGCGTAAATTTCAAAGGCGTGAAATTTTAGCTAGCACAAATTTAGGCACGGCGCAAAGAGGCGTAAAATGAAAGCAAATTTTAAAAAGAAGGTTTAATGAGTGAAATTTTAGATACGGCACGAGAGGTGCTGAGGCTCGAAGGAGCGGAGCTTTTGCGGCATGCGGATCTTATCGGCGGCGAAATTGAGCGAGCCGTAAACTTGATCCTAGCTTGCAAAGGCAAAGTAATTGTCACCGGCGTGGGTAAGAGCGGTCACATAGGCGTTAAGATCGCCGCGACGCTTGCCAGTACCGGTACGCCGTCGTTTTTCGTCCACCCTACCGAGGCGCTGCACGGTGATCTGGGTATGATCGGCAAAGACGACATGGTGCTTGCGATCAGCTTTAGCGGCGAGAGCGAGGAGTTGGTTAGAATTTTACCTCACCTCAAACGCTTTGGCGTGAAGATCATCGCGATGGCGCGCGATAAAAACAGCTCACTCGGTAAGGTTGGCGATGAGTTCATAAGCCTAAATATCGTCAAAGAGGCTTGCCCGCTAGGCGCCGCACCGACGGTTTCTACGACGCTAACGCTTGCGTTAGGAGACGCGTTAGCGATCTGTTTGATGAGGCAGCGTAGATTCGGCAAGGAGGATTTTGCAAATTTTCATCCGGGTGGAAGCCTCGGTAAGCGACTTTTCGTAAAAGTAAAAGACGTGATGCAAAGTAAAAATTTGCCACTCGCAAACCGTAACGCCAGCCTAAAACAAGCTATCGACGTTATGACGCACGGAAAGCTCGGCACCGTCTTGTTAGTGAACGAAAAGGGCGCGCTTGAGGCGATCTTAAGCGACGGCGATCTGCGCCGCGCACTGATGCGAGAGGATTTTGACATCAATGACGGCGCGCTAAAATATGCCACCAAAAATCCTAAAATGCTAGACGATAAAAATATGCTCGCAATAGATGCGCTAAATTTGATCGAGCAATTTAAAATCCAGGTCCTACCCGTGGTCGAAAATGGCGTGCCCGCGGGGATCTTGCATATTCACGATCTAACGAGCTTAGGGCTAAAATAATGCAAAAGATGCGTCTGAATAAATTTATCTCCCATAACACCGGCTACTCACGCCGTGAGGCGGACGAGCTGATCAAGCAGGGCAAGGTTAGCGTTAACGGTCGCGTCGTTAGCGATTTTATAGAGGTTAGCGGCGAGGAGAAGATCCGCATCGGCTCGCGCCTTATCAAGCCCAAGACGGAATTTACGATGATCGTTTATAACAAACGCAAAGGCGAGTTAGTTACTAAAAAGGACGATCGCGGCAGGCGGACGATTTACGATAGCTTGCCGGAGGGATTTAGTAGATTTGTTAGCGTAGGGCGTTTGGATTTCGCAAGCGAGGGGCTTTTGCTGCTAACCGATGCGCCCGCGATCGCTACGGCGCTGATGAACAGCGACATCGAGCGAGAGTACTATCTAAAGGTAAAAGGCGAGGTGAAAGAGGAGGTCGTAACGGCGATCCGCGAGGGTTTTTTCGCCGCAGATGCGAGCAAGGGCGCGCACGCCAAAAGTAAGATCAAATCGATGGAATTTAAACCCTTTTTGGGCTATCGCATAATGCCCAGCAGCGGCGGTTACACGAAAATAAAAGCGATCATTAACGAGGGGCAAAACCGCGAACTGCGTAGATTTTTCGGCTATTTCGATCTGGATGTCGTGGAGCTTAAGCGCACGGCATTCGGCAGAATGACGCTTGGAACTCTAAAGCCCGGCAAATGGCGCTATTTCGATCAGAGCGAATACGAAGATCTGCGCGATTTTTTGAAAGAAAACAAAATCCGCTATTAAATTTAAGAAAAGAGGCGAAATGAGCTCAAAGACGAACGCCGCGCGCGTACTGGACGGTCTGAAAATCCCTTACGAGATCAAAGAATATGCGGTGGATCCTTTAAATTTAGACGCGGTGCACGTGGCTAATAGCGTGAGCGAGCCGATCGAGCGGGTCTATAAAACGATAGTTTGCACGGCGGATCATGAATACGTCGTAGCCTGCCTGCAAGGCGATCTAAATCTCGATCTCAAGGCGCTTGCGCACATTTGCGGCGCAAAACGTTGCGAGCTGATGGATTTGAAGGATTTGCAAAAGGTCACGGGCTACATCAGAGGCGGCTGCTCGCCGCTTGGGATGAAAAAGCACTTCCGCACCTTCATCGACGAGCGAGCGCTAACGCAGGAGAAAATTTACGTTAGCGCGGGCGTACGCGGAAAACAGATCGCTCTTGCACCGAAGGATCTCGCAACTGCGACCGAAGCGCAAATTTGCAAAGTAACGCATGACTAACGCAGCGTTACTTTTGCTGCCGTTTGCATAAATAACGCTGGCGGTAAGCTAGCCAAAATTTAAACTTTGAAATTTGGACTTTTAAAATTTGGCGCTGCACCGCTTGTCAAAACGATCCGCTGCCTGGCAAAAAATACAAACTAAATTAATTTCATAAAATTTTATTGTTAAAATTCTAAGTACCGCGCGCCGCAAAATATCTCAAACGAGATGTCAAGCACATGCGGTGTAAAGCAAAGCCTCTTTAAAAATACATGCTTTGCGCGCGATCTGTTTTGCTTGCTATAAAATTTAGCCTTTCGACGCTCGGCATTATTTGCGATGAAATTTTAAAATTTCATCGCAAATTTTCTACGCCTTGCGCCTATTTTTTGAAAAGCTCAGAGACGTTCGGGGCTTGCTTTTCTTGCTCGCTAGCGGCGAAAAATTCCGCTTTGGCAAAGTTAAAAACGTTAGCGATGATATTAGTAGGAAACATCTCGCAGGCGTTATTATAAACCGTAACGGCGCCGTTGTAAGCGCGGCGTGCGGCGCTAATCTGCTCTTCGCACTCGCCTAACGCGTTTTGTAGCTTGGCAAACGATTCGTTAGCCTTGAGGTTTGGATACGCCTCTACCGCAACGCGGATCTGCCCTAAAAGAGCCGAAATTTCGCTATTTAATCTAAATTTATCGGCGTTAGAGCTTGCGCTGATCGCTTGCGAGCGAAGTTCGCTAACGCGCGTTAGCACGGCATTTTCGTGGCTCATATATTCTCGCGTGGCGCTAACTAAATTTGGGATGAGATCGTAGCGCTTTTTAAGCTGCGTATCGACGGTGGAAGCGATGTTTCGCACCTGGTTGCGCTTGGCTATGAACGAGTTATAAACGCCCACTAACGCCAAAACTAACAAAACTATGACGACCAATAATATCAAAGCCGCATTCATTTTCTCTCCTTTTAAAGTGTTTCAATTAAAAATAAGAATATTTAGCTATACTTGCCATTTCTTTTCGCGTGTCAAGGTAGCTCAGCTGGTTAGAGCGCTGGTCTCATAAGCCGGAGGTCGAGAGTTCAAGTCTCTCTCTTGACACCAAACATTATTTCGCGCCCAAGCGCCTTTTTACGATACCGAAAAGCGTGCCGCCTTTCGAATATATTTATTATTTTACAAAAAAATTCCTATAGTTTGGCTTTGTATTTGTTTAGATTCGAAAATAAATATTTATAAATTCTTAAAAGCAAATGGTAAAATTACGCACTCGATACTTTTTGCTAAAATTTTACGGGAGGGATCATGAAATTTAAAGATTTTAAAGCTGCAAACTGCGCTAACTACGACTTTTTCACCGCCGAAGAGCTAAGCTATAAAGAATTTATCAGACTAAGTTTTGGCGAGTTCGCCCGCAAAAATCCAAACTCTAACTGGGCGCTTAGTATCGACGACAAGAGCTTTGATTCGTTTCCGAATTTTACCCAAAAACATCCAATTTGCTTGTCCGATCTAAATTTTAAAGATAGCGTCTTTCAGTTTAGGATCTGCTCCGAAAACAGCGTCCAAAGCCTAGGGCATCGCATTTTTACCTGCCTAGACGGCATTCATAAGGACTTCGTCGCAAGCGAGATCAAGCAAACCGACGAAGTGATGATGAAGCTAAAGACGGGCGTTTTGAAGGACTTTACCTGCGTCTCGAAGTGCGGTTGGTGGATAACCGACATCTGGCGCGATATGTATCCGGTGACGGATGAGAGCGAGAGTAAAAATTTCGTCGCAGATATGCTTAGTAGCGAGTTTTCGGCGCAAATGCGGCTCATAAACGAGCGACTTTTGAGCGCGCAAAATAGCGGCGAGCTTGACGGGCTCATCGCTGAGCTGAGGACGCAGGAGTAATTTTTAAAATTTGCCCGCGCTTTGTCCTTGATTCAGCGGGCGTACTCCCGTATTTTACGGATAAATTTTAAAATTTACCGACTTAAATTTACCCCAGCTTGCCGTTTGTCGCACAGCTGTTTATCGGATATGACGTGAGTCCGTAATCTGCAGCTTCAACGTTCCAAAAGTCCAAATTTGCGCTGCGCGAGACGATATACTCAAAGCCCTTTTGATTCAGCTCGATCAAAATTTCAAATTCCTCGCCGTTTTTGCAGACGATACTTTCGAAAAAGTGCGAAAAGCAGGCGATCTTCGCGTTTTCTTTCTGCATCGATTGATTTAGCATGAGCTCCATATTGCTTAGAATTTTAAATACCGTCTGGCTCGTCTCAAACCTGCCGAAGCGCGCGTAATACTTCGCTAAATTTTGCTCGTTTAGCGTAACGGCTTTGGTGCAATTTTGCGTTATCTGCTCGTATATTATGCCGAAAAGCTCAATCGACGCGTTTTGATTATCTATCGCCTTGTTTTCGTGGTTTTCGATGACGACGAAGCCGTCTTTTATGCAAAATTTTTCGTTTTTGTAGTAAAAGCTCACTCTCGCGATCTCTTGTTCGAAGCGTTTTTTATAGGTGAAGGGCAGATACGTAGTAACGCCCATTTTATCGATGATTGCAGAGCTTTTGACGCCTCCGTCTAGCTCGTGCTGCATAAAGTAGCGGATGAAGCTGCCCTGCTCGATATCAAAGCTATTTAAATACTCGATCTTATCCAGATACGCGCAGCGGTAGAGCCGCACGAACTCGGAATTTAGCGAGATATTGATCTCGTCGGGGATATCGCCGTATTTTTCGGTCACGGGTGCGTCGATGCGCTCTATGATATTCATCTGTTTTTCGACTTTGTCTTTTACGAAAATAGTGATTTTTACTTGCTGCATCTCATAAAAGCGCTTTATAGTCTCGGTCGCGCTTTTGGTGATGTCGGTCTTAAATTTTTTCGCGAGCTCCGATTTTTTGAGCGTCAACGAAAAATCGCCGTTTTTTAGCTTG
Source organism: uncultured Campylobacter sp. (assembly GCA_963529625.1). GTDB lineage: Bacteria > Campylobacterota > Campylobacteria > Campylobacterales > Campylobacteraceae > Campylobacter_B. Next base: position 35,847 of record CAURZM010000001.1, read on the forward strand.
TTCTGCGAATACAGAAGATAAAGCAGCTCCTCATAAATCATCAAATGCGAGTAGGTCAAAAAAGTATTATCCACGACTATGACATAATAACAGCGCGTTACGGAGTATCTTTTGTTGTCTCTTAAAAAATCGTTGTAAATTTTTAGCTTGCTCGCATTTTTTGATACCTTAAATACGTCGTAAGATTCTAAAAATATATTTTCCATATTTCGCCTTAGGTTAAAATTCTGTTGAAATATTACACAATATTTGTTTAAGTTGCTTTAAATTTTATCTTAAGGATAAAAAATATTAGCGAGTAAAATAATTTGTAAAATTTCAGCCATATCTTTAATAATAGCTTAAATATAATAAAATAATTTATAAAAATATATTTTTAGTAGGAAAATTTTATAGGAAAAAATTTAATATGAATAGAAAAATCTATTTTTTAAACCAAATTTAATAAATAAAATTATATTATTTCTTTAAGAATTAGGCATGCTTAGGATTAAATTTTATTAGGAAAGGACGGTTTGAAATGGAATTTCTTATTTTGACGCTATTTTTGATCAGCGGGCTTATATTATATTTTAAGCCGCAGAGGAAAAATTTAGCTACGGGCTGTGCGGCAGTCGGCTGCGTAATATTGATCGCACTGGAATTTTACGTAAATTTATGGGTCGTCGTGCCGGTAGGCAACTTTTAGGAGGGCAATATGCAAAATTTAGAACAAAATCAAATTCCCGCCGCCGAGCGAGGATTTTTTAACCTAATGTCGCTAGCCATCATCGCCCTCGTGGCGCTTCCTGTCGGTATAGCCTGTTTGATACTGGGCTTTGGCATGGGAGATAGCCCGTGCGTTATGTGCTGGTCGGAGAGGATCACGATGATAGCCATTAGTCTTATCGCGCTTTTTATCCTTAGATACGGCCTAAGACCCGGCTACGTTGCAGCTCTTTTACTGATGGCTTGCTGGGGGATGTTCAATGGCTTTATCCATTATAGCCTTGACGGTACGTTCGGCGGTTACCTAGACATAAAACAGGGTTTCGGACTTGAAATTTTAGGTGCACATACGCAGCTTTGGGTCATCGTCGTAGATTTTTGCGTGATCGCGTTTTTGGCGGTCATATTTTTATGTAGCAAAAATTTAGGCGAGATAATGAAAAAGAGCACGAGCGGCGAATACGGCGAGTTTTTGCGCTATCTGCCTCTGGGCAAGATTGCAAATTTAATCTTCATCGTCATCATTGCCGCAAACTGCGCGCAGGCTTTTATCGTATCAGGCCCGCCGCCATATCTGGGCTCTAGTACGCCGGCTAGACTAAGTCTTGATCCCGCCAAATGGTTCTGGGAGAAAGATCACTGGCAAAGTGCGCTTGATTTTAGATTTGATTGGAATCCGGAGCTTCCGGATCTGCCAAACTAAGGAGCAAAAAGATGAAAAAGCTGATAATTTTTACGGCGCTAGCGGCTCTGGCATTTGGGTTTGAGTTTAATCTCGATAGCAAAGCAGGCGCGCTTGAGGGCGTAAAAGAGCTCGGTACGCCGAGTGCGGAAGTGAGTTTAAGCCTACGAAATGACGCGCCGATTACGGGAGCGGACTACGACGCAGATAAAAAGCAGTTTGCGCTGGTTTCGAAAAATAACGAATTTTACGTTGCGGACGAAAATTTAAAGCCGCTTAGATACGGCAAGCACGATCGCCACTTTATAATGGAGATGGAAGCGACCGTAGGCGCGGCGTGGTACAAAAACGAGCTCGGTATGATAAGCTTTAACAAAACCTTCGTCTTTTACGAGCCTGCGGATGGGCTGAGCGCGGAGGAGCAAAACAGTCAGTGGAGGCATCTGGAGGAAGGTTGGGATAAGTGGAAGCTAAACGATCTAGGCGACAAAGGCCGCTTCTCGACGCTTCGGGCTAAGCAACAATATATCCTGGGCTGGGACTACGACGCTGCGGCGAATAAATTTATCATCGCCTCCGTACCGAACGACGTGAGGGATTATTGGAGCGTAGCGGTGTTTGACGGCGACGATAAGATGATTTTGGAGGAGTTTATCCCGCAAATCGGCTCAAATTTAAAGCTAAAAGATAGCAGAAGCCTAGGTGAATACTACGTCACAGGCATCGACGCTCAGCCTGACGCCGTTTATCTTTTGAGTAAAAATTTCTCAACCATTTTAAAGCTAAATTTGCAAACTCATAAGATTGAGGATGCATATAGCTTTAGTGGAGCGGCAAACGCGAGGGCACTTGCGGTGAAGGACGGCAAATTTTATGTTTTTTCGCGCGAAGGCAAAGAAAATAAGGTTTTCATATATGATATGAAATAAAGCCCACATTTAAGGAGAAGAGATGCAAAGACGTTCTTTCTTAAAAGGCGCGGGAGCGGCTCTGGCTACGGCGGGAGCCTCTCCAAGCCTATTTGGTATGGAGCAGTTTGAGGTGGATTTTAAACCGAAATCCTATAAAAACGAGCAGGGCGTAGAGTATCACTATCTCACCTGTCCTAGAAACTGCCGCGATGCCTGTTCGATGATCGCAGAGATCAAAGACGGCAAGATGGTTAGCATCAAGGGCGATCCGAAACACCCGCTAACGCAAGGCACGGTCTGCGTCAAGGGCCACACCTACGCGATGCACCTATACAACGCCGATCGCATAATGTATCCGATGAAGCGCGTCGGTAAAAAGTGCGAGGGCAAATGGGAGCGCATCAGTTGGGATCAAGCGCTAAAAGAGATAGCCGCAAAGCTTACCGAGATCAAGGCGAAATACGGCGGCGAGGCGCTGACGGAATTTGTCTATTCGGGCAACGAAGGGCATATCTCAAAGACGATCGCGCCGGGAAATTTCTTTGAAAAATACGGCGCTACGAGGCTTGTGCGCAATCCATGCGACTGGCCGCGCTATGCGGGCACGCCGAGCGTCATCGGCACGGACTTTTCAAAAGACGCGCTGGAAGTAGATGAGAGCGATATGTATATCAGCTGGGGCTCAAACGAAGCCTATACGGCGGTGCACTGGATTAGATTTGCCCATCGCGTCAAAAAGCGAGGCGGCAAGATCATCGTCATAAATACGATCAGAATTCCGCTCGCAAACCAAGCCGATATGTTTATCCAGCTAAAGCCTTCAAGCGATCCAGCATTTTGTCTAGCGGTGTGTAAGGTGCTGATCGAAGAAGATCTATATAATCACGAGTTCGTAGAAAAATATACGATGGGCTTTGACGAGCTCGTTCATGAGTGCTCGCTCTACACCTACGGCGAGCTAAGCGATATGTGCGGCGCAAGCGTCGATCAGATCAAGGTTTTCGCGCGAGAATACGCCCATGCCAAAGCGCCTGCCATTATGCACGGCGACGGCGGACAAAGGCACTTTAACGGCGCAAGGCTGGTGCGCGCGGTTACTTTCTTGCCGGTACTTACGGGCTGTCTTACAAAACTTGGCGGCGGATTATTCTGGGCTTATGTGCACGTAAAGGGCTGCTTTAACTTCGATAACTGCATGCCTGATCTTTCGCCGAAAGACGCGGAAGGCAAAAAGATAGAGCGCCAGCAGGTAAGCTATGTAGAATTTGGTAAAGGCATCCAAAAGGAAAATCCTACCTATTTGGGTAAGCCGATAAATACGGTCATCCGAGCCTGTATCAACTACAACTCAAATTTAATGGTAACGGCACCGAATACGAATTTAATTAAAAAACGCGTGATAGATGACGACTTTTTCCTAGTAGTCATAGATCCTTATGATACCGACACCTGCGATTATGCGGACTACGTATTGCCGGGCGTTACCTTTATGGAGAGCGAGGATATTCAAAACGATCAAATTTCAGGCTACGTCTGCTACAACGCCCAAAGCGTCAAGCCGCTGGGCGAAGCCAAGACGAATTTGGAATTTTTTAACGCTCTAGCCAAGGCGATGGGATATACCGAGGAGTGCTTTGACTGGGATAGCGAGACGGTTTGCAGAAGGTTTTTGGATACGGAATTTGCCAAAAAGCAAAATATCACCTACGAAAAGCTAAAGAGCGTGGGCTGGATCAAACCGTTTAGGACTCCTGAGACGATGAAAGATCAGTTTCCTTACTACCCTTATGCGCCGAAGGACAAGCTGGTATTCGGTACCAAAAGCGGCAAGTGCGAGCTCTACTCCGAATCTTTCAAGGACGCAGGCTATCACCCGGTGATTGATCTTGACGACGATTGGGATTACTACGAAAAACATAAAAATTTCGGCAAAGATTATTTGAAAAAGTATCCGCTTTATTTTATGACGCCGGGAACGCAGCTTCAGGATAACTCAAACTGGGGCAATATGCCTTACATCTTAAAACGCGTCATCGTAAAGGGCAACGCCGAGCTATTTATGACGCGCGAGGATATGCTGGCGCGCGGTATCAAAGAGGGCGATACGGTTGAAGCCAGGAATGAAAAGGGCACGGCGATATTTACAGCGGTTGAAACCAATCAGATGCAGCCGGGCATCGTCTATGCATGGAATAATATCTGGGTCAAAGTCACCAAATCTCGCACGGGAGCAAACATTCTTTGCTCGGACGGAGTGAGCGATTTGGGCAACGGATCGACCTACACTGCAAGCTTTTGCGAAGTAAAAAAAGCTGCAAAACAGGAGGCATAAAATGAAACGAAAACAAGGATTTTTATTTGATTACAACTTTTGCATAGGTTGCAAAGCGTGTGAAATTTCATGTCAGGTCTATCATAACCAAGACCCCGACATCAACTGGCGCCACGTCGATATGATGCTCATCCATGAAGACGAGATCGAAAAGGAAATTTTCATCACGCATTCATGCCATCACTGCGATGAGCCTGCATGTATGGACGTCTGCCCCGTAGGAGCTTATATTAAGCTCGAAAACGGCATAGTTCAGCCGCTGCACGATAAATGTATCGGTTGCGGATACTGCATCGTAGCCTGTCCTTACGGCTCGATAACCAAAGGCAAAGACGGCAAAGCGCAAAAGTGCAACCTCTGTGCCGAAAAGCTCGAGCGCGGCGAAGAGCCTGCGTGCGTAGCAGGCTGCCCTTGCGACGTGCTAAAGCTAGTCGATAGCGACGTGAGCGATAGCGCGGGAATGGAGAAAGAGATGCCGGGCTTTAAGCGCTTTTTTACGAAGCCGAACATCCGCTTCTATCCTCGTATGAAGCGCAACGAGTTTATCCATTAAGGATAAAAAGATGCGTAATTTAAAGCAGAGCCTTTGCGTCGAGGACTTTTTGAGGCAGGTATTTTTGGTGCCTCTTACAGGTAAAAATTTGAACGAGCTTTTAAATTTGACGCAGGATTTTGCGCCTAAGCTTAAAGAGCATAAGCTTATCCTCGAATTTGCCAAATGCAAAAGCAAGTCAAGCTTAATCGATGAAATTCGCTACGAATTCAATAGGCTCTTCGTAGGCCCTAAGCGCCCCAAAGCTGAGCCTTACGAGTCGGTGTATTTCGACTATCAAACGATGTTTGGAGCAAAGACGATGCAGGTGCGAAGCTTTTATGAAAGCTCGGGGCTAAAACTCGAGGATGCGCAGCTTGATAAATTTCCCGACGATTTCATTGGGTACGAGCTGCAATATCTTTATTTTCTAAGTTTTAGCGCGCTAAAGGCGGAGGATGAGGCTAAATTTAACGAAATTTTGCATAAAAAGGCGGAATTTATCGCCGCTCATCCGTCGCAGTGGTTTTGCAAATTTACCGCTCGCTGCGACGAGCACGCAAATTTAGATCTTTGGAAGAGCTTCGGGAGCTTTTTAAATCTCTACTTAAATAGCGAGATGGATGCACTTAAAAGTACGCTAAAAGATCCTGAAATTTTTAAAAATTTAAAGGAATGACGATGGTACAGACGACTTGGGGATGGCTCATAGTCATCTATTTGTTTCTAGGCGGTTTAGGCGCCGGGGCATTTTTGTGCTCGGCTTTGGCTTACAAGGGCTTTTTGGGCTCATTAAACGAGAGGTTTTATAAATTCGGCTTTCTGCTCGCACCAGTAGCGGTGATAATAGGAACCGTGCTTTTGCTGTTTGACTTGGCGCCGAGCGCTGCGATAAATCCTCTTAAAATTTTGCAGCTCTATACGCGCCCGGTTTCGATGATGAGCATAGGTACATACCTGCTTACGTTTTTCATCGTAATTAGCGTTTTGGTGCTTTTGCAGATCAAAAAGAGCGGTAAAATTTGCGATATGATGCTCAAGCTCGGAGCTATTTTGGCGCTTGGAGTGATGGGATATACGGGGCTACTGCTTTACGTCGTAAAGGCGATCCCGCTTTGGGCTAGCGTGTGGCTGCCGATTTTATTTACGATCTCTGCGATCTCCACGGGGCTTAGCGCAAACGCAGCCGCTACGCTAAATGCCGGGCACGGGCTAAGCCACTGCGCGCATAAATTTCACTTCGCGTTAGTTGCGCTTGAGATCGTTGCGGTGTTAGCGCTATTTGCGAGCGTGAGGAGCGAGGCTGCGGGCATGGCTAGCGTAACCAAGATAGTCAGCGGCTCGCTTGCGCCGATGTTCTGGATAGGCTTTGTCGTATTTGGGCTTGCACTGCCGCTGCTTGGCGGAAGCAAATTTATGCTTCGCAGCTGCAGCGTAAATGCAGACGGCAGCGTCTGCGCGCACGGCGGCGAGGAGGTAAAAAGCTGTGTTTATAACGAATACGGCGTACTTGTGGGCGGCTTTTGCCTAAGAGCGTTTATCGTGCTCGGCGCGGTTTATATATTTTAACTCCTCCTTTCTGATACTGGTCGGACGAAAGTCCGACCTTTAAATTTTAACTTTAAATTGTGATTTTTCGATAGGCCACCAAAGGCGACGTAGCACTGCACAACTCTTGACTTTAAAATTTGGGTTAGAAACTAACCCAAATTTGACAAGCACACCATTTAAATTTACGTACGGCGTCACAAGTCCACTCAAAGAGCATGGGCGGAACATCGGGCTTTTGTTTATTATCAAATTTGTGTTTCCTTGCGGGCCTCCCAAGTGGCTAAAAGATAACTAGCCAATGATCCAGATAAATTAACAGCCAGCTCGGCATGACGCGATGCAGGTTTCGCACCGACTTTTCCTTTGCCGTGAGCATCGCTTAGACGGTTACGAAGTGTTCCTAATCCCTCAATAACGGCCGTGCAACCACCAAGAATTTGTTTGAATACTTCTTCCGTGTGCTGAGATGGAGCAAGATTTAAAACTTTTGCAGTTTCTTTATAAAGTTTGGGTAAATCCACCGTGTCATCATATTGTACATTCATATCATCAAGGATGTGCTTACAGACGGTTTCTATTAGCGTTCGAGCTGATGTAATTGCGCCTTCTGGATCGTTTGTTCTTCTGTCCAATGCTTTTGACCATGCTGCTTGTACGTGAGCAGAATCAATTTTCTTTATACCATTGGTCACAAATTCATCAGACGGAGCCAAGCCGCCTCGTTCTAGGACTTCTAATAACGAAGAAAACTCAGACCATATATAATCCCGACGTTCAGCATATCTACCGAACTTATATTTTATAAACTGCCAAAATTGATCAAGATTTCTACAAGTTTTTATAAATTGAGGAACATATGCGTCAAATGCTGTATTTGCAAGAACTGTCTGTCTTAGACGCGTGTATTCAATGTTATTTTCTTGCCCTCCAGTGGCGCGAGAAATCAAAAGGTTTTGTAGTGTTTTGGCCTGAATGAATAATTCGTTCATTTATTCTCCTTAAAATCAAAAATTATGTGAGTAGCTTAATAGGAATTTCAACTAATTTCATAGCTAGTAGCAGTTTTTAGGATTTATTCTTTCATTTTTGCCCCTTTTGGTTAAATTTACAATGCATTATAACAAAATGGATTTTAAGCGACTTGGTAAAAGTTGTTTGACAAATATAAAGAGCTCTTTTATAAGAAACATCACTTCGTGTGCTTCGCTTATTTTGTATCTCTAAATTCACACTCTTTAAGATGAAGCAAGAAATTTTCTTTTTTAATGCCTTTAAATTTAGATAATCTATGTTTAGCATAACCCCAGAAGTTTTCTATACCGTTTATATGATTTTTATCGTTAGCAAATTAATTTTTAGAGTGCTTCGCTATGTAGTGTGCTTTGGCTCCATAATCGACGAGTCCGTCATAAGTTTTCCAGTAATCAGAATAAATAACGCTCTCGTCCAGATCACTAAATTTGGGTAGTATGGGTATTAGCTCATTTGCAGAGCAGTTTTTAACTATTTGGGTGTAGACCTTGCCGTCACGCTTTAGCATTCCAAATACCGGCTGCTTTCCGCTTGCGCCTCTACCTCTTTTCCCCTTACTCTCTTAGATCCAAAGTAGCTTTCATCAATCTTTATCTCACCTGAAAACTTAGATATTTTTAACTTCGTTACGCTCGTTACTTTTCAAGGACATAGTTCTTATCGTAACTTTACTGCTCCTTTACATGAGTTCAAGTTAAAGATAGCCTAACGAAAAGCAGTAAAAGTATAAAATTTATTTTGCAAGCAAAATCCTCAAAACGATCAAATTTTTAGATGCTTTTATTGCGTTAAAATTTCTTATTGAATGCTCGCAATTATAAGCATATTTTGTCAGTTTTAAAATACAAAAGCTCATTTTATAGCATAATTTTCTCAAAAATACAAAAGGTCATTCATGCTTAAATATTTAGAGCTAGGCGTTTACGGCACGGATTTAAAGCCATCGCATCCTTTTATTGGCTCGGCGATCAGGGGCGCCGGATACGCTCTTAGAAAGGCGAGTTGTCCTTTCGTAAGCGCAAGCTGCGAGGAATCGGCATCCCCGGTGAATGCGTGTATAGAGAATTTTTCGAAAATGTATCGGATACGCCAAATTTTAGGCTTTTAAGAGTGGCTTTTATCGTATCGCTTAGCAAAAGCTCAAAAAAATACGAAGGAAAGATCTCGAAGGAATACGAAACGTATTTTAATAAGATACAAAACGCTATGAGCTTGCCCTCCGAGCCATTGCGAAGGGCGCTATTAAAAGCTTCTCCGAAAGTGGCTATATATTTTAAGGAGGGTATGAAGCCGTTTTTCCCAACTCAAAAATTTAAAAAGAAGCTAGATGATGGCAGCATTATTTTTAGCATAGATTTTACTCAGGATATGGAGATATTGCCATTTATAAAAAAGTGGCTTCCAGATATCGAGATACTAGAACCAAAAGATCTGAGAGAAACCTTTAAAGAGCAATTAAAAGCGGCTCTTGATATATTAAGTGAGTAGAAAAGACACGCGTTGTCGCGCTAATAGCGAAACGAAATTTGCCCTGAGTCTATTCACGCGCTACGAAGCGGTAAAATTTTAGAGTGTTTGATGAAATTTAGGACGCACAAAGCCTCGTCGTAATTTCATATAAAGATCGTGTGCCGTAAGCGGCAGTGTCAAGATCATAATGCTATACAGAGCGGATTTGCACGAGCATAAATTTATAGACGAGTGATAAAATCTAATTAAAATTTAACGCAAAATCTCATAAAATTCTGCTCGGCGGATTTTTACAAATAACGTGCCGTCATCAATGTCGTAAGACCGCTTAAAGCTTTTAGACGTTTAGATAAAATTTTAAGCTGCGGATATCCATCTAATCATAGCGACCCAAACGCCCAATGCAAATATTTTTAAGCAAGAATTGCGCGCAAATTTTGATTTACGAATCGCATTAAAAGTGCAAAATGCCAAAGCCTCTCAGATTGTATTGGACGAAAGCGGAGCTGAAAAACTTCTAGGCGCAGGCGATATGCTAGTAAAACTAAGTGGCTCGCAGCCGCAGCATATATTTGCGCCGTATTTAAGCAAAGGCGATATTAAACGGCTTTTAGAGCTAAAATAGATCGCTGATTTTATCACAATATGCTAGGACAAAATTGGCTAAAAGCCGCAAAATTTGCGTCACTACAACAATCCTAGCGGTTGCGGCGCAGTAGCGCGTAAATTTAAAGCGAAAGGCTAAAATTTTACAGCGATCTATACCCTAAGCTGGGCTTTAAATTTAATCCTGCCAGATATTTTCGTTTAATTTCAGACTTTTTACGATGGACAGAAAGAATAGAAGCTCGTGCTTGATAGACGCGGCAGGATCAAAGCCAAATACGCTGCAATCCACGCTAGGCTCGAAGCTATCGTATCCCGTATGGATGAAAATATAGACGTTTTTGCCCGAAAAGCTTAATCTGATCGGTCCGCCGGCACCGCTTCTAAAGCGAAGCAGGCGCCGCATAAATGCGGGTGTGAGGGCATACATTGCAGACACCGCATCGGCGCTATACACGCTAAATGCGGAGCTAAACTCGCTATCGTCCATCGCGATCTTCTTAAGTCCGCCGAGTGTTGGCCTCGCGCTGAGCAGAGGCAGGATCACGGCCACCGAGTTTACGCGCTTTTTAAATTCCGCGTAGAAAAAAATCCCCCTGCTGCTACGTCGTTCGTCGGTGTGAGTCACGCAAACATCCGCAAAGCTGAAAAATACTCCGTCATAAACGCCGGAAATTTTATCTTCGCAATCAAAATAGCTTATGCCGTCCACAAATAGACCGCTAGCGCGCAGATACGACGGCCTAAACGAGCCTGAAATTTCGTAGCGGTAGCCTAGGCTTGCGATATAAGGCGTGATATATTGGTGTTTAAAGGCGCGGACGAATTTTTTGGATCTATTATATTTGATCCGCTCCAGCGCGGCGCCTGCGATATTAAATAACGAAAGGCAGATGGTTACGAGTGCGATGACGAAGCGCAAGGTATCATTCTTGCATAGCTCTACGCCTTTGGCAAGTATACACAGCAAACCGTAAAAGATGAGCCAGCGCAGTATATTTTCATCTTTACCTATTGCCCTAAAAGAGATGCTACCGCAGCTAAGTCCCACCATAACCCCACATAAATATGCCGCCGCTTCTTGATCTCTAAAATTGAAAAAAAGCCACAGCGCCGAGGCTAGCACCGCTAGTACTATTATCGAAAACGCCGTGCCTTTGCGCTGCTCCGCCTCATCCAGGATGCTAAGTCTTAGTTTTTCCAGTTCGTTTGCGGTCATCTTTCTCTTTCTAAATTTATCGAAGCAAATTTTAAAGCTTAGCTTCGAATCCGCCCTAAATTTAAAAGACTAAGCTTTAAAATTTACAAAATTCCGCGGAATTTCGCTCTTTAAATTTAGCGCGAATTTCTGCGCTAAATTTAGCTTTGGCATAAAATTTCTACGATCACCTGCGGCAATAGCTCATGTTCGATCTCATGGATTTTGGCTTCGTAAGCTTCAAGGCTCATTCCTGCGCTCTTTTCAAACGCGCGCTGAGCGATGATCGCGCCGCCGTCAAGCTCCTCGCTGACCCAGTGCACGCTCACGCCACCCACCTTCATATCGCTTTCAAAGCTCTCTTTTATTGCGTGCGCGCCCTTAAAAAGCGGCAGCAGCGACGGGTGCAAATTTATCGCGCGAACCCTGCTTGTAAAAACGGGTGTTAGAATCCGCATAAAGCCCGCAAGCACCGTAAGCTCCGCGCCGCTTTTTTCGATCTCGCGCACGAGGGCGGCGTCGAATTCCTCGCGGCTAGCAAAATCTTTGTGATTTAGGATCACGCTTTTTAGCCCGAATTTTGCGGCCTTTGCGATACCGCCGGCGCCCGCTTTGTTGCTTAGCGTTAGCACGACTTCGATCTTGGTGCCCCCAAAAGTTTTGCCGTGCAGCTTCTGCAGGATCGCCTCCAAATTTGAGCCGCTGCCACTAAAAAGCACGGCGAGCTTTTTCACAACCATTTTACCTCCTCGATGAGATCGAGCGGATTTAGCGCGTAGGAGTTTTTGGCGAAGGCTCGCGCAGCGAGTGCGTGGGCTAGGACGCCGCAGATTGAGGCTTGCAGGGGCGAGTAGTTTTGTGCGAGCAGCCCGCCGATGAGCCCTGCGAGCACGTCGCCGCTGCCGCCCTTTGCGAGCGTGGCACTGCCCTTGTCGCAGACGTAGATGATGCCCTCTTGCGCGATGAGCGTATTTGCACCCTTTAGCACGAGCACGCCGCTAAATTTTTCGCTCCACGCCCGCGCAAGCTCGAAGCGGCGCTCTTGCAGCTCGCTCACGCTAAGATCTGCGATACCCGCGATCTTTAAAAGCGAGCAAAACTCCTTCGGATGGGGCGTTATGACTAAATTTGAATTGGCGTTTAACAGGCTTAAAATTTCGCGTTCGTAGCACAGATCGGCGTCGATGACGCAGCTTTTGTCCCGCAGCGCGGCAAGATCGATCTTCCGCTCTCCGAGGCCGCAGCCGCAGACTACGACCCGCGCGGCATTGAATGAGCTTTTTTGCATCAAAATCGGGCTTAAATTTAATGGCTCCTTACTAACGACACTAACAAGCCCGCTGCCGATTGCGTGAGCCGCTAGAGCCGCCATCTGCGCCGCTCCGCTCATCTGCCCGCTTACGACGTAGGTGTGCCCGAAATCGCCCTTGTTAGTGTTTTGCTTCCTGCGTAGCGGCAGCTTCAGATCGCTTTTTTGAAGTAGAAAATATTCGCTCCGTCCTTCGAAATTTGAGCGCGAAATTCCAAGATTTGTGACCTTGATCTGCCCTACATAATCCTTCGCGCCGTCCGAAAACAGCGCGAGCTTGAGCGCTCCCATCGCGATCGTCAAATCCGCGCAAAACGCACCGCCTAAAATGCGCCCGAACTTGTCGATGCCGCTTGGGATATCGACTGCGATTTTTAGGGATTTTGCGCTGTTTGCGAGAGATAAAATTTCACAAATTTCAGAGCTTAAGGCTTTGTTTAAACCGCTGCCGAAAATTCCGTCGATTATGCAGTCTGCGCTTGTAATCTCATCGCGCAGGACGCTTAGCTCGCCGCACTCGTTGCCTAGATTGCTGCATTCGTCGCCGTGTCCCGCGATCTCAAATTTAGCGCCCGCAAATTTCGTGCTTAATTTATCGTCGCCGCCTAAAACGTCCGCGCCGCTTAGGCTTTCGAGCTCTCCCCGCGGCTCGCTCGCGCCAGTGCATTTTAAAGAGGAGCCGTCTGCGCTTTTATGCGCGCAAGCATCCTTGCTAGACACGCCCTCTACGTGCTCGCAAGCGTCTTTTGCGTTCGCGATATCGATAAGCTTAACGCCCGCAGCCCGCGCCGCATCCGTTTGAAATTTGCCAGCCGCGCCTTTGTTTTGAAACACGCAAAGCGCCGTGCAGCTAAAATCGCCGCTTAGCTTTCGCAGCGCCGCCATCGCGTCCGCGCCGTTGTTTCCGCCGCCGCAAAGCGCCAAAATGCGCGAGCCCTTTTTGAGCCGCGATCTGATCTCGCTCTCGATCCTGCCGGCGGCATTTTCCATCAAAATTTGCTCGCCAAGTCCAAATTTTGCGCTTGCTCGCGCATCGAGTTCTGCGGTGCTAAAGAAAATTTTTTTCAAATTTCGCTCCTTATGCGAAAGCTAAGAGCCTCTAAAATATGCGCCTTAGCGATGATTTCGGCGCCTGCTAGATCGGCGATCGTGCGCGCGAGCTTTAATGTCTTATTTACACCGCGTTGCGAAAGATCGTAGCGGGTAATCGCCGTTTGCAAAACATACCGCGCCGCGCTTTCGCAGACGCAAAATTTTTCGGTCTCCTCGTCGCGCAGCTTTGCGTTTAGCTCGCTCTGTCCCCGAGCCTTTTGTGCGCGAAACGCCTGCAACACCGCATCAGCCATCTCCTCGCTGCAAACGTCGCTTCTGTCGTCCGCGCCGGTCTCGTCCATCGCGACGTATATGTCGATGCGATCGAGCAGGGGCGCGGAGATCGTGTTTTTATAGCGCCTGATGTCGTTTAGCGAGCAGGTGCAGGTGAGGTTTTTGGAGAATAGATTTCCGCACGGGCAGGGATTTTGCGCCGCGACGAAGATAAATTTTGTTTGGTATTCGACCTTGGAATTTACGCGCGAAATTAAAATTCTATTATCCTCCAGCGGCTCGCGCAGGCTTTCTAAAATTTGCTTGCCGAAGTGCGGCAGCTCATCGAAAAACAGCTCGCCGCCGTTTGCAAGTGCGACCTCGCCGATTTTTGCGCCGCTACTACCGCCGCCGAAAATCGAGCTGCGCGTGCTGGTGTGGTGCGGCGAGCGGAAGGGGCGCAGCGCGCTAAAATCGACATCTTTGTTGTTTAGCGACTCGTAGGCGCACGAGAGCAGCACTTCGTCCAGGCTCTGCGGAGGCAGAATTTTGGCTATCCGCTTTGCGCACATGCTTTTGCCACATCCCGGGCTGCCCTCAAAGAGGATGTTGTGCATGCCGCACGCGGCGATCAGGCTCGCGCGCTTGGCGCGCTTTTGTCCTTTGACGTCTTTGAAATCAAGCGAAAAATCCCGGTTGGGGACGTAAGCTTGCCCGTCAATCTCCACGACGTTTTTAAAAAGCGGATGGGTTTCTCGCATGAGCCTGCTTGCGGCAAATTCCTCATCTAAAAAAAATCTGACCGCATCGCTTAGGCTGTCCACCGCATAAACGTCGTAGTTTGGGATCGTGCAGGCCTTTAGAGCAATGTTTTGCGGCACTAAAATTTTAGCGCGCTTCACCTTCGTACTTAAAAAAAGTAGGATCGAAAATAGGCTCGCCGTGCTCTTTAGGCTGCCGTCTAAACCGAGCTCGCCGAAGACGAAGAAATCGCCGTCGATGCGCTCTTTTTGCAGCGCGATTAGAAGCGCGATCGCAAGATCGAAGTGCGAGCCGTTTTTGGGCGTGTCGGAGGGGGAGAGATTTATGATGATTTTGGACGCGGGAAATTTAAAATTTAAGCTCATAAGCGCGGCTTTTACGCGACTTTCGCTCTCTTTTATCGTAGTGCCCGCAAGGCCTACGATATTAAATCCCGGTAGCCCCCGCACGAATGTCGACTCGACCTCTACGGGGATCAGTGCATCCGTGAAGGCAGCGCATTTTAGGGATTTCATTTCGATTTTTCTTTTAGACTTTTTTTGAATTCTTTATCAAATTTTTTGCGTTTATTGTATCCGATACGCTCGATGAAAAGATGCCCGTCGAGGTGGTCCATCTCGTGCTGTATGCAGACGGCTAGCAGCTCGCTAGCATCCATTTCGTGGGTATTGCCGGCGCGGTCTTGAAACTGCACCGTGATAAACTCGGCGCGCGTGACGTCCTCGTAAAAGCCCGGCACCGACAAGCAGCCCTCCTGAAATACGACCTCGCCTTCCTTTTTTAAAATTTGCGGATTGATGATCTCGATGAGGTCTTTTTTGTCTTGGATTTTTTCCTCATTGGCTAAATTTATGATCAAAGCGCGCACGGGCCTGCCTACCTGGATGGCGGCAAGGCCTATGCCGTTTTTTGCGATCATCGTCTCATACATATCGTCCAAAAGCTCGCCCAGCGCCGCGTCGAATTTCACGACTTCGGTCGATCTTTGGTATAGCTTTTTATTCGGATAGGTAAGGACGTCCAGGATCATCTATTTAAAGCTCTTTTGAAGTACTTGATCGATCAGTCCGTATTGTACGGCATCCTCGGCGCTCATAAAAAAGTCGCGATCGGTGTCCTTTTCGACCTGCGCGAGATCTTTGCCGGAATTTTGCGAAAGGATGTTATTTAAAATTTCTTTCATTCGTAAAATTTCTTTGGCTTGGATCTCGATGTCGGTAGCTTGACCCTGCGCGCCGCCGAGGGGCTGGTGGATCATTATGCGCGAGTTTGGAAGCGCGTAGCGTTTGCCTTTGGCGCCGCAGCTTAGCAAAAACGCTCCCATCGACGCTGCTTGACCGATACAGATCGTGCTCACGTCTGGTTTGATGTAATTCATCGTGTCATAAATGCTAAATCCGCTCGTAACCACGCCGCCCGGGGAGTTGATGTATAGATATATATCCTTATCCGGATCCTCCGCCTCTAAAAACAGAAGCTGCGCGACGATCGAGCTTGCTACTGCGTCGTCGATCTCGCCGCTAAGCATTACGATACGGTCTTTTAACAGCCTCGAGTAGATGTCGTAGCTGCGCTCTCCGCGACTAGTTTGTTCGATAACGTAAGGAATCACCATCTATTCGCCCTTCTCTTCTTTTTTGCCCTGCTTTGAGAAAATATCGTTAAATAGCTTCTCCTCGATCAGTGCCATTTTGACGGCGGGAAGCATGCCGTTATTGCGGTATCTATTTAGATGCTCCTTCGGATCGGCGCCGTAGGTGTAGGCCTCCATATAGACCGCTTGGACGAGCTCCTGATCGCTCACGTTGATATTGCGTTTTTTGGCTAGCTCGTCGATTAAGAATGTAAGTTTGACGCTGTTTTCGGCAGCCTTTCTAAACTCTTCGCGCTTTTTATCCAGGGCGTCTTTGTTGTTTTTAAATTCCTCGATCTGCTCTTTTGAAAAGCCGCTCCAGGCGTTGTTAAACTGCAAATTAATCTCCTGCTCAACGATCGCTTTTGGAAGCGCGAAGTTAAATTTCTCGGCGAGCGCGTCGGCAAATTTAGGCTTTAGATCTTCATTTATAAGCTTTTGAAGCTTATCGTTTTTGATGCGCTCTTTGATGCGCGCTTCAAATTTCTCCTTGCTCGGCTCTTTCTCGCCCGGAAGCGCTTGCTTTAGCTCCTCCTCGCCGAGCTCTTTGGCAGGTTTTTTAGCCTGAATTTCATGAAGCTTGACTTTAAAGATCGCGTTTTTGCCGGCTAAGCTTTTCGCGCCGTAATCTTGCGGAAATTTAACCGCTACGTCGCGCTCCTCGCCCACTCTAAGTCCGATCATTCCGTCTTCAAAGCCCGGGATAAATTGATTTGAGCCGATCTGAAGGACGTAATCCTGCGCCTTGCCGCCGTCGAATGGCTTGCCGTCCACGAAGCCTTCGAAGTCGAATTTTGCAAAATCGTCTTTGGCTAGAATTTTTTTGTTGGTTTTAGAAAGCGGCGCGATCATCTGCAAAAATTCCGCTACTTTCTCGTCGATCTCTTTTTGAGTAACTCGCGGGCTACTAAACTTAGGAATTAGCTCCTCGTACCCTTCTACGCTAACCTCCGGTCTGAAAGAAATTTCGATCTCGACCTCTATATCGCCTTCTTTTTCGTCAAATTTAGAAAAAATCGGCTCGGATAAAATTTCATCTTGTTTTTTCTTTAAAATTTTAAGAGACTCGTCAATCATATTTTTAAGAAGCTCCTGCTTTGCATCGCCCTCAAGCTGCTTGCCGTATCGCTTCAAAACCACCGTGGTAGGCACTTTGCCCTGTCTGAATCCATCGATTCTTAGCTGCTTGGAGGCCTTTTTGGCTAGCTCTTCCACTTTGGCTGCGATCTGCTTTGCTTCGATCTTGCTCGCAGCGACCGCATTCGCGGCGTCTTTCATTTTTGCTTTTACTTCCATAAAATTCCTTTAGAAAATTTAAAAATAGCTCGTAATATATCAAAAAATTTCTTATTTAAAGTATAAATTCCTAAAATTTGCCGAGCCTAAGCGGCTCGCAGCTTTTAAATTTTAAAATTTTTAAGAGCCCGCCTTGAAATTTAAAGCGGGCTTGAGGCTAAAATTTTACCGATACGTTAAACATAAATTGCCGTGCGTAGTCCATTTGAATAGGTATCACACTCGTAGTCGTGCCGGTCGAGGATGAGGTGTAGTATTTTTTGTCGGTCAAATTTTTGACGTTGAACGAAAAATTCGTATCATAGCCCGAAATTTTAGTATCGTAGCTCACGAAGGCGTCATAAACCACGGCGTGAGGCAGCTTAAACGCCGTTCCTGCGGGCACGCTCGGTAGGTTCGTGCGCATATAGTAGGTGTACCACGAACCGAAGTATCGCGCGCCGCCGCCCAGCCTAAGCCCATTTGCGCCTAGATGCGCGAAATCGTAGTTGGCAAATAGGCTTGCTTGGTGCTTCGGCGTCGCTTCCAGCGGTTTACCGATTAGCACCGCAAAAGCACCGTCGTCCTCGCGCACCCTCGTTTTGGTGTATGCGTAGCTCGCCGACATGCTAAGCCCCTGCGTCACGCGCCCGTTTATATCCAGCTCAAATCCTCGCGAGCGAGCCTTGCCGATCGTCTCGCTTATATTATTTACCGTTCGCAGAATGTTTCTTTTATCGATATTAAATACCGCCGCGCCCGCAGTTACGCGATCGTTTTGAAATTTAGTGCCGAGCTCCACGGATTTGCCTTCCTCGGGCTTTAAATCGCCGCCTATCGCCTCGCCTATGGACATCTGCGGCGTGAAGCTTTGTGCGTAGTTAGTATATACCGACCACTGCGGGCTTAACAGGTACAAAAGCCCGCCCTGATAGGTCGTAGCAGCCTTTTTCTGATCGGTGTTGTTCGGTCCTTGCCAGCTTTGTTTGGCTACTTGATCGTAAAATTCCCTACGCACGCCCAAAGAAAGTATCAACTCGTCGGTTAAATTTATATTATCTTGCGTGTAAAGCCCGATCGTTCTTAGCTTTTGATATTGTATTTTGGCTCTCTATCGTTCGTTAAGACGGCGCCCGAAGCGGTCTGTCCGGTAAGCATATTGATGCGTCCTGCGGTGCCTTTTAGCGCGCCCGGACGGTATCTGTAGTAGTTTTCGTAATCCGTGCCGAAAAGGACGTCGTGCTTAAGCGGACCCGTTTCAAATTTGCCGTTTAGCGTGATGCTTGCTGCGTGCGTGCGGTGTATAAAATTATCGTAGTAGTTATACGATCGCGTCGTGCCGGTAAGGCCTTGGGGCGTGAATGGATTGTTCGGACGGACGTAGCCGTATTCGTGCTTGCTGCGCGAGAAAGCGTAGGCGCCTTTTAATATCCAATCCTCGTTAAATTCCTTCTCAAAGCCGAAATCAACCGTATCGAGCTTGCTTTGTAGTTTATTTACCGGTTCGTCGAAGCGGACTTTGCCGCTGCCGTAAATTTTACCCGTACTCGGCACCAAAAATGCGCCGCGATCCACCGGATCGGTAGAGCGGCTATGGGTGTAGCCTAAGCTTATCGAATAATCATCTCCTTGATACGCAAGCGACGGCGCAAAGAGCGTGTTTTTTATGCCGCCGAAATTTCGCCAATAATCCTTCGCGTAGTAATCGAATATAAATCTATACGCAAAGCCGCTATCTGCGATCGGCCCTGTAGTATCAAATCCCGCGTCCCAATAGTTGTGATTGCCTAGCCCGCCCCAAATTTCATTTATAAACTCATACTGCGGCTTTTTGGTTACCATGTTTATGACGCCGCCCGGTTGCTGCGCACCGTAGAGCATACTTGCAGGCCCTTTTAGAACCTCGACGGATTGAATAGTTTTATTGTAGTTGTGCATCACGGCACCCGGCACGCCGTTGCGCATAATCGAGCCGTCGCGACCCTCGCCGAAGCCGCGCTTGATGATCGCATCAAAAATATTTCCCGTCGTATTTGCATAGCTTATGCCGCTTACGTTTTGTAGCGATTCGGCTAGAGTTTCTGGCTTTTTGTCCTTTAGATGCTGCTGCGTTACGACGTTTACGGTCTGCGGAATTTCTAAAATTCGCTTAGTCGTCTTGCCGATCTCGCTGCGTACGGCGCGGTAACCGTCGTCGTTATTCGCCCATTCTACGACCTCGATATCGCCTAGGTTTTCGCCCGAGGCGGAGTTTGCCGCGGCGTTTTGTTCGGCGCAAGCAAAAGAAAAAAGCGCCAAAGCCGCGCCAAAACTCATCTTAAATTTCATTACCGAACTCCTTGTAGATAAAGCTTATCGAAACGGCGGATTTTAAACAAAAATTTCTTAAATTTAAATATATTATCATTAACATAATGAGATTGATAAAATTTCGCGTGGAATTTTAAAATTTATCAGCGTTATAAAAGGCGTTTTTGAGTAATATCGCGCATCGATCTTTAAGGAATTGCTAAAAATGGACGAAAAAAGCCGAGCTAAATTTGAAAGCTGCGTCTCGCAGATGCTTGAAATTTTAGGCGAGGATCCGAAGCGCGACGGGCTTGCGAAGACGCCCGAGCGCGTGGCTAAAGCCTATGAGTTTCTAACTAGCGGCTACGAGCTGGATCCAAAAGAAATTTTAAACGACGCGCTGTTTGAGAGCAGCAACAATGAGATGGTTTTGATAAAAGATATAGAATTTTATAGTCTCTGTGAGCACCATCTGCTGCCGATTATAGGGCGCGCGCACGTCGCGTATATCCCGAATAAAAAGGTCGTGGGGCTTAGCAAAATTCCGCGTATGGTAAATATTTTCGCGCGCAGGCTGCAGATCCAAGAGCAGCTTACCGAGCAGATCGCAAGCGCAATCCAAGAGGTGATCCATCCGCTCGGCGTGGGTGTGGTGCTTCAAGCGCGGCACATGTGCATGGAGATGCGCGGCGTGCAAAAGATCAACTCGACCACGACTACGTCGGCGCTTAGGGGACTTTTTATCAGCCGAAACGACACGCGTAAAGAATTTTTCGATCTAATAAATTCTCCGAAAACTTTTGGTTTTTAAAACGGCGAGCGTTAAAGAAAAATTTAGCAATTATGTTATATTATCGTGCGAAATTGATAAAAGAGCGAAATTGTCTGATTAAATTTCAGACAAATTTTTAGAAAGGAATTTTATGCAGCGCGTTTATTTGGATAATAACGCCACTACGATGGTCGATCCCGAAGTTTTCGAGGAGATGAAGCCGTTTTTTTGCGATAAATACGGCAATCCAAACTCCCTTCACAGCTTCGGCAGCGAGACTCACCCCGCGCTAAGAACTGCGATGGATAGGCTCTATGCGGGTCTCGGCGCTGCAGATGCGGACGACATCGTCATCACAAGCTGCGCGACCGAGAGCAATAACTGGGTTTTAAAAGGAATTTACTACGATAAAATTCTAACCGGCGAGAAGGATAATATCGTCATAAGCTCCGTCGAGCACCCCGCAATCAGCGCAACCTGTGCTTTTTTAGAAAAAATTTGCGGCGTAAAGATCACTCGCCTCGGCGTCGATAAAAATGGCTTGATCGATCTTGACGAGCTTAGCGAAAAGATCAACGACAAAACCGCGCTCGTTAGCATGATGTGGGCAAATAACGAAACCGGCACGATCTTCCCTGTCAAACAGATCGCACAAATCGCACACGAGTATGGCGCGCTGTACCATGCCGACGCGGTGCAGGCCGTAGGCAAAATAAAGGTAAACGTGCGCGATGCGGACGTAGATTTTTTAAGCCTTTCCGGGCATAAATTTCACGCTCCAAAAGGCGTCGGCGCACTTTATATTAAAGATAGTAAACCGCTTACGAGTCTGCTTCACGGCGGCGAGCACATGGGCGGGCGCCGTAGCGGCACACTAAACGTTTCGGGCATCGTGGGGCTCGGCAAAGCTTTGGAACTAGCGAATAAATTTATGGATTTTGAGCGCACTCAGGTAAGCAGGCTGCGCGATAAGCTGGAGGATGCACTTTTGCAAATTTCAAACGTCAGCGTCGTGGGCGATCGCAGCATTCGCGTGCCAAACACCATCCTTGCCTCAATCCAAGGCGTCGAGGGAGAGGCGATGCTGTGGGATCTAAATAAAGCGGGCATAGCCGCTTCTACCGGCTCTGCGTGTGCAAGCGAGGCGCTCGAGAATAACCCGATAATGGAAGCGATCGGCGCAGATAAGGAGCTGGCGCATACGGCGCTAAGACTTTCGCTGTCGCGCTTTACGACGGAGGCGGAGATCGATTACGCGATCGAGCATATAGGCAAAGCTATCACCCGTCTGCGCGGGATTTCAAGCACATTTGCTTACGCACCGCAAGGTTATGAGAAGAAATAAAGGATAAAAAATGGCAAAAAATAGTTTAATAAACGGCTCGATCTGGGAGCAATATTCGCAAAAAGTGCAGGACCGCATGAATAATCCTCGTTATATGGGCGAGATCACCGAGGAGGAGGCGAAGGCTAGGGGTGGCAAGCTCGTGGTCGCGGACTTCGGCGCCGAGAGCTGCGGTGATGCGGTGCGGCTATATTGGCTGATCGATCCTAAGACTGATAGAATTTTAGACGCTAAATTTAAAAGCTTCGGCTGCGGTACGGCGATTGCGAGTTCGGACACGATGGCTGAGCTTTGTATCGGAAAGACCGTCGATCAAGCGGTAAAGATTACAAATTTAGACGTAGAGCACGCGATGCGCGATACCCCAGATGAGCCCGCCGTGCCACCGCAAAAGATGCACTGCTCGGTCATGGCATACGATGTCATCAAGCAGGCTGCAGCGAATTATAAGGGCGTCGATCCCGCGCATTTTGAGGATGAAATCATCGTGTGCGACTGCGCGCGCGTAAGCCTCGGCACGATCAAAGAAGTTATCCGCTTAAACGACCTCCATACTGTTGAGGAGATCACGCAATACACTAAAGCGGGCGCGTTTTGCAAATCCTGCGTGCGCCCGGGCGGACATGAGGAGAAGGACTATTATCTGGTTGATATTTTAAAGCAAACCAGAGAGGAGATGGAGCGAGAGAGGCTTCAGGCCCAAGCCGAGGCGAGCGCCGCTACTGGCGCGAAAGCGGGAGCTGAGATGAGCTTTGAGCAGCTAAATTTGATCGGTAAATTTAAAGCGGTCGAAGGGGTGCTTGACGAGGATATTCGCCCGATGCTTCAGATGGACGGCGGCAATCTCGACGTCATCGACATTAGGCCTGCAGACGACGGCAAAACGGACATCTATATCCGCTACCTAGGTGCTTGTAGCGGCTGCGCTAGCGGTGCGAGCGGTACATTATACGCGATCGAAAATGTTTTGCAAGAAAACCTTAGCCCAAACATCCGCGTAATGCCGATCTAGGGCTATTACTGCTACGTTTGCATCTTAGCTTAGTCTTACGAAATTTTAAGAGCTTGAGCTTTTGCGTAACATCGGAGCTAAATTCCGCCCCTTAGCTAAATCCGCAATTAAGACGCTAAATCTGCGTATAATTTCGCCGTTTGCTTTTAAAAATATCGTAAATTTCGCTAAGGTTTTTCTAGCGTGAAATTCATCTATAAAATTTTGTCTATAAATTTAATTAAAAGCTTCTTATTTCGCTCGTGTAAGTTTTTTATGAAATTTCGTTTGTAAATTAGGCATAGAATTTTCTCCATGAATTTCATCTTTTCATAAATTTAGACGAAAATGCGCCATAAATCGCAGAATTTTAGCTGGCTATAATTTCTTTTTATTATAATTGCGCCTTATTTCAACTAAAAGGGGAGCAAATGAAAGTATTTGTTTTGGCGGCTCTGCTACTTGGTTTTCTATCTGCAAATTCTTTGGATCAGATCAAAAAAGATAGGCTCGTTCGCATAGGTGTATATAACGATCAGCCGCCGTTTAGTGCGCTCGTAGACGGCAAATACAGGGGATTTGAGATTGCTCTTGGCGAGAAACTCGGTAAGGAGATTTTCGGCGATAATCCTGGCAAGGTAAAATTTATCCCGATCACGGCTTCAAGGCGCATTAGCGCTTTGCAGCGCAATGAGGCGGATATGGTGATTGCGACCTTTACTCCGACGCTCGCGCGAGTTAAGAAGGTGGATTTTTCGGAGCCTTATTTTAAGGTGCAGGTAGGTGTGCTAGCCAAAAAAGATGAGAATGTCACGAGTTTCGATCAGCTGCGCAAAAAGAGGATTTTCGTCATCAAACACTCTCCTATTCACAATTTCTTACGAAGAGCGGGCTTTAAGAAGAATTTAAACTTTTGCGCCAGTTCGGCTAAATGTTATCGCGCTTTCAAAAGGGCGAAAAATGCCGTGCATGTCGATGATAATCTAATCCTGCACGCATACGCGATCATCGATAATAAAACGCAGGTTGCTTTGGATGGTCTAGGTAAGCAAACTTACAACGCAATCGCCGTACAGAAGGGCAATAATGCGCTGCTAGAGCTAATCAATACATCTTTAGCGGGACTAAAAAAAGACGGATTTTTGGATAAGACCTTTGACGATACGCTCGAGATTTTTTATCACGGCACAATCGATAAGAAGGAATTCTTGGTTGAATAAAATTTCGTGCAGAATTTAATTCGTGCGCTTGATTCCCGCGTAA
Organism: uncultured Campylobacter sp.; assembly: GCA_963529625.1. GTDB lineage: Bacteria > Campylobacterota > Campylobacteria > Campylobacterales > Campylobacteraceae > Campylobacter_B. The sequence goes on from CAURZM010000001.1 coordinate 59,813, forward strand.
AATTCAGTTCATTGTAATGATGGAGCGAGAAAAATACGTTGCGGGCTTAATTTGCTTTTAGAATTCGGTCTTGATTTTGCTTGCCTCTCCTAAAGTGCAAATTTTATCGGGATTTGTGAGGCTATTTAAAACGCACGCACCGTTCGGCGCGAAATTCTATTTTCGGAAGTAAAATTTTAAGCGATTCGGCTGCATTTAAAATTTACGCAACTTTTATAGAGTCCGTTTCAATTTTGCGTCTCACAAAGCCTGCGCTAGCTTTAAAATTCTATTTTTTAGCTCTAAATACTTGCTTTTCTGCTACAACTTTATGATTTAAATTTTGAAAAATTTCTCTAAAAGGAGCTAAACCCTCAAACGCTATTGCCGCCTCGGTATGGGGAGCCAAAATTTCGCTTTGTATCAAAGGCAAATCCTATGCAAAGTGCACGCTAAATGAGCAGGCGGAGCAAATAATTTCAAATTTAGTGGTATCTGTCTTATCGGGTGCCGCGAAGCTGCATATTACAAAGACGCGGCGAATACAAAGAATGGTCGTAAAATTTTACCTCAAGAGCCAATCTCGATTTATTTCACCAACTCGTAATTATACTCTTTCGTGCCGTCGAGTAGATTTGTGACGTTGTAGCCTCGCTCGTTTAGGGCTTTGGCGAGCTTGGCGCTGCGGTTGCCGCTGTAGCAGTGCGTGATTATCCTTTTGTCTTTGTTGGCCTCAAGCACGTCCTTGTAGTTTTCTAAAGGCTCGCCGTATGGGATATTTATCGCGCCCTTCATATGCCCCGCGTCGTAGTCCTGCTTCTGCCTAGCGTCGATGATCAGCACGTTCGGCTCATTTGCTATTTTCAAAAACCCCTCCGCGTTTATGCTGCCGACCTTGTACAGCTCGTAGTCGTACTGCTTTACGCCGGGCGCGTTCATAAGCATGCTAAAGCCCTTTTGTTTAAGCAGATCAAGCGCCTTGCCGCTGCGGTTGCCCGTGTTGCAATAAAGCACGACGTTTTTATCCTTGTAGGCATTTATCTCATCCAGTCTGCTTTCAAGCTCTCCAAGCGGGATGTTGATCGCGTGCTTCACGTGGCCTGCGGCGTACTCATCCGCGCCTCTAACGTCAATGACTAGATAATTTTCTTTCGCTCTATCATCCTCCTGCAGCGCCGATAGCGACGCGCCGCTTATGGCGTAGCCGCTAGGCTGCTGCGTCTCGGCGCCGCAAGTCGCAAAAGATCCCAATGCCGCCAGCAAAACCGCGCTTTTTAAAATTTTGTGAGAAATAAATTTCATGTTTTTCCTTTGAATTTTAGCTTTTAAAGCGGGAGATTATATCAAAATTTTATCTAAATAGTGTGAATTTGCGCCGTTAGCAGATGCGAGCGATCAAGTAGGGGGTCCGATTGCAAAACCCGAAGAGCGATAAAATTTAATAAGGTCGGACTTGCGTCCGACCGGTATCAGAAGGGAGGAGTTAAAATATATAGACCGCCACGATAAACGCTCTTAGGCAAAAGCCGCCTATAAGCACGCCGTATTCGTTATAAACACAGCTTTTATCTCCTCGCCGTCGCCGTGCGCGCTACGCTCGCTTGTCACGCTGCTCGCCGCCTTAGCCTGCGAAGTCCGCGCTTGAACTATAAAATTTTAACCTCTAGCTCAAGCGCAACGCCGAAGCGCTGTAAAACCCGCTCGCGAGCAAGCTCTATCAGGCTCATCACATCCTCAAAGCTCGCGCCGTCGAAATTTATGATGAAATTGGCATGCTGCTCACTAAATTTCGCTCCGCCGATCGCGTGACCTTTAAGCCCCGCCGCTTCGATCAGCCTGCCCGCGGCGTCATTCGGCGGGTTTTTAAAGCAGCTTCCAAAGCTTGCTCCCTTTGGCTGGTTGGCGCGTTTGGCGGCGAAATCCGCGGCGAGCGAGACGTCAAAGCCGCGCGAAATTTTAAACTCGGCGCCCAAAATCGGCTCCTCTATCCCGCTTCTTCGGTAGCCGAAGCTTATCCGCTCGCGCTCCACCCAGCCGCGAGCCAGGCGCACGGCAAGCAGGCTATCGCTGATGCTAGCACCGCTAAGCCCTGCGTTCATTTTGATTAGCCCGCCGAGCTGGCCTGGGATGTTCCGCAAAAACTCAAAGCCGCCGAGGCCCTGCTTTTTGGCGAAGTTATAAATTTTACCCGATTTCGTCGCAGCCCCGATGCTAAGGACATCGCCGCTTAAGCTTATGCGATCGAACTCCTCGCTTAGCATCGCAAGGTGCGGCGGCGCGGGCGAGATGAGCAGATTATTGCCGCCGCCGATGATCGCGCGCTCGCGGATGCTCTCAAACTCCGCAAAATCGGCCTCATCTTTTAAAATTTGTACCGCAAAGCTCCCGCCGATGCGCACGGAGGTGTATTTGCTAAAATCTATCTGCTTTGTTTTCAAAATTTTGCCTTTTAAATTTCATTTTTTGGTTTCGTAAATTTAAAATTTTACCCGCCGCGCCCCGTATCGTTTTAAAATTTAGCGATACGGCCGCGCGGCAGCGCGGTCGATTGACGAAATTGGCGGCGATCCGCGGCAAGCTAGGCGTTAAATTTGCGCGCAAATTTAAATCCACGTCGCCCTCTACGGCTAAATTTCAAAAGCGGATTACCGCGCGGCAAAAGCGATATAAAATTCTACCGTGCGGCTGCTTTTACGCAGAAGTAAATTTTAGCCGAGGCGCGAACCCCTTAACGCCTAGAAATTTAGCCGAAACGAAAGGGCGGTGTTTCGAGCAAAATCAGCCGAAACAAGGCTCAAATTTCAGTTAAATTTTAACTCGCCCGGCTTTACATCGGGTTTTGCCCGCCGCAGTCCGCAAAGCGGATCGCGTTATATTCGCGCGGGATAAAATTCTCCTGCGCGCTAAGCGGCGCAGGGTAAAATCCGCGCTCGTAGCCAAGCTCAAACAGCCTATCTACCGCCCTTATCTGTACCCCCGAAAGCTCGATTGAGGCCTCGTTGGCATAAAGGCTCAGATATTTTTCAAGCTTTGCATCGTCCACGCGGATTAAATTTCGCTCCATCAGCATGTGCGACAAAAAGGGCTTATGTGCGGTGGCGATACGCACGCCCTCTGTTAGCACGCGTTCGCACTCGATGGCATCCGTTATCGGCAGGCTGCGGCGAACCGCCATACCGCCTAGCGGCAGCGGCAAATTTTCGCCCGCTAGCTCGCTCCAGATATCCCAGATCTCGCGCTCCACGCAAAGCTCGTCCGAAAAGTCCAAAATGCTCTCGTGTATCAGCACTCCGGCGTCCACCTCGCCGCTTAAAACAGCGCTCTCGATTTCTAGGAAATTTTTATAAATCACGCGCGCCTGCGGGTAGGCCATGCGAAAAAGCAGGGCATTGGTCGTGTGTTTACCGCTGAGCGCGACCTTGAAATTTCGCTTTAAAACCGCGCCCTTTTTCCTAACTAGCTTTGGGCCGTAGCCCTCGCCGAAGCTCACCGCCGTGCGCAAAAGCGCGTATTCGTCGCAGATTAGCGGATATAGCGCGAAGCTAATCGCCGTGGCCTCGTAAGTGCCCTTTAGTGCCTCGTCGTTTAGTGTCTGGATATCAAGCGCCGTTGCGCTAAGCTTTAGATTTTTTGAACTCACCCAACCGAAATCAATCGCCTTATACATAAAAATATCGTCGGCGTCGGGCGAGTGGGCGACGTTTATATGCTTAAAAATCTTCAAATTTAATCCTTTTTGCTCCGCTTTAAATTTCGCGCGCGGCGTGATTCCAAAATGTTGCGAAATTATAGTGAAATTTTGCTACAGCCCTCATAAAAATGCGGAATTTCTAAAGAAAAACGTGAAAAACAGGGCCCGTTTAAAAAGCTAAATTTAATGCTCTCCGCTCGCCCTGCAGAGCTTTTTGCGCTCCTTAAAAATTTCAAATTCCGATGCCGCGCCAAATTTGGGCGAATAATCAAAAATTCATTTCAAATTTGGTAAAATCAGGTAAATTTATTTTTAAGGAAAAACATGGATGAGGGAAAGAAAAAGACGCTGGATGCGGCGCTAAAATCGATCGACAAAGCTTTCGGTAAGGGCACGCTCGTGCGGCTGGGCGATAAGCAGGTCGAGCCGATAGACGCCATTTCTACGGGCTCGGTGGGGCTTGATATCGCGCTTGGCATCGGCGGCGTGCCGAAGGGGCGTATCATTGAGATTTACGGGCCGGAGAGCTCGGGAAAGACGACGCTCACGCTTCATATCATCGCCGAGTGTCAAAAGGCGGGCGGAATTTGCGCATTCGTGGACGCCGAGCACGCGCTGGACGTCAAATACGCTTCAAATTTAGGCGTCGATACCGACAATCTCTACGTCAGCCAGCCCGACTTCGGGGAGCAGGCGCTTGACATCGTAGAAACCCTAGCAAAAAGCGGCGCGATCGATCTTATCGTCGTAGATAGCGTCGCCGCGCTTACGCCTAAAAACGAGATCGAGGGCGATATGGGCGATCAGCACGTGGGGCTTCAGGCGCGACTTATGAGCCAAGCGCTGCGCAAGCTCGCCGGCGTCGTGCATAAGATGAATACGACGGTGATCTTTATCAACCAAATCCGTATGAAGATCGGCACGATGGGCTACGGCACGCCCGAGACGACAACCGGCGGCAATGCGCTTAAATTTTACGCTTCGGTGCGCATCGATATACGCAAGATCGCTACTTTGAAACAAAACGAAGAGAGCATCGGCAACCGCGCCAAAGTCAAGGTCGTGAAAAATAAGGTGGCGCCGCCGTTTAAGATCGCGGAATTTGACATAATGTTCGGCAAGGGCATCAGTAAGGTGGGCGAGCTGATCGATTACGGCGTCAAGCTCGACATCGTCGATAAAAGCGGCGCGTGGTTCAGCTACGGCGACACTAAGCTGGGTCAAGGGCGCGAAAACGCTAAAATTTATCTAGAGAATAACCCTGCCGTCGCTGAAGAGATCACTGCAAAGATCCGCGAGCAGATGGGTAGTGTAAATTTCAGCGCAGACGCGGACGATGAAGAAAATTTACAAAGTGGAGATGAATGATGATTTATATCGAAGACGTTTATGCGATAGAGGTGCTAGACAGCCGCGGCAACCCGACCGTAAAGGCGACCGTAGCTCTAAGCGACGGCATCGTAGCAAGCGCGATAGTGCCAAGCGGCGCAAGCACGGGCAAACGCGAGGCGCTGGAGCTTCGCGACGGGGGCGAAAGATACTGCGGCAAGGGCGTGCTAAAGGCGGTAGAAAACGTAAATTCGCAGATCGCTGAAGCCGTGATCGGGCTGGATGCTTTTGGTCAAAAGGCGCTTGATGATGAGATGAGGGAGCTTGACGGCACCGATAATTACTCAAATTTGGGCGCAAATGCGGTGCTTGGCGTATCTATGGCGGTAGCGCGCGCGGCTGCTAAAAGCCTTGACGTGCCTTTATATCGCTACCTGGGCGGCGCGAACGCTAGCGTGCTACCCGTGCCGATGTTTAATATCATCAACGGCGGCGCGCACGCGAACAACAGCGTGGATTTTCAAGAATTTATGATTATGCCGTTTGGATTTGATAAATTTAGTGATGCGCTACGAGCGGCGAGCGAAATTTACCACACGCTAAAAGACCTTCTAAATGCAGCCGGTCACAGCACGGCAGTGGGCGACGAGGGCGGATTTGCGCCGAGCTTAAACGACAACGAAGAGCCGATCAAACTAATCATGCAAGCTATCGAAAAAGCAGGCTACAAAGCAGGCGAGCAGATCAAGCTAGCCCTTGACGTCGCAGCTAGCGAGCTGTACGAAAACGGCAAGTATAAACTAGAAGGCAAGGAATTTAGCAGCGAAGAACTGATCGAGAGATACGCGCAACTTTGCGAGAAGTATCCGATATTTTCGATCGAGGACGGCCTAAGCGAGGACGACTGGGCGGGCTGGGCGAAGCTAACGAGCAAGCTTGGCTCTAAAGTACAGCTCGTGGGCGACGATCTATTTGTAACGAACGAGAAAATTTTACGCGAAGGCATCGCCAAAGGCGTAGGCAACGCAATCCTAATAAAACCAAATCAAATCGGCACCGTCAGCCAAACTATGCAGACGATCCGCCTAGCTCAGCGCAAAGGCTACCGCTGCGTGATGAGCCACAGAAGCGGCGAGAGCGAGGATAGCTTTATCGCGGACTTCGCCGTCGCGATGAATACGGGCCAAATCAAAACCGGCGCGACCTCAAGAAGCGAACGCAACGCCAAATACAACCGCCTGCTTGAGATCGAGCGCGAGACGGACGAGTTTTTGGGAAACCAAATTTAAAATGTTTTTTAAAAAAAAGTCCAAGCGGGGCTTAAAAGGCGGCGCGCAGTGCACCTATGCGGACGGAGCGGATTATACGGACACGCAAGGCGGATATTTAGACACAGACTTTGACGAGGACGATTTTTTTGACGATGATGAATTTTATAGCGATGAAGATTTTAGCGGAGGCTTTAGCGCGGTAGGGGCTGGCTTCCGCCAAAATCGCAGTGGAGCTTCGCGTGGTATAGACAAAACGCTCTCTGCTTCTGATGCCACAAGTGGTAACTCTAATTTAAGCGGCAAAAGCTCCGCTGCAAGCGGAAACTACGAAGGTAGCGCGCAAGCAGACGCGGGCTTTTACAGCGCGGAATTTATTGGGGGCGGCGATTTAAAGAATGCAGAATTATACGCGAAAGAAAACCACTTCCCAAACGACGCGGGTTTTGCGGCTCAGAGCGTAGAGCACGGCTTTAATGGCACGGGCTTTGCGACGCAAGACATAAATCCTGCCGCACAAGGATTTTCTTTTATGCCACAGAACGCAGATCCTGCCGCTAAAAAAACTTCAAAGAAGCGTAAAAATTTAAAAGAACGGCTGAATTTTATCAATCCGTTTTCGCCGCTTAAGCAGATTTTTGCAGCTCTTGCGCTGATCGTCTGCGTCGTTTTTGCGGGCATCTTCGTGGGTGACGTGCTATTTGGCAAACGATCGTTTGAAGTGCTGCGCCAGCTGCAAAAAGAAAAGGCGTTTTTATTCACCGACGTTGAGCGGTTGAAAGAGGAAAACGCCGAACTGCAAAAGCTTTATTTAGAGCGTCGCTCGCTCGATCCGGACCTTAAAAAATGAGAAAAATTTCTTTGCTAATTTTAGGTATTTGCGCTTTTTTAAACGCAGAGAATTTAAATGGTACAAATTCAAACGCTACGAAACCCAGCATCGTCGCGGTAAAAGAGCAAAATTCTACCGATTTGGCGATTAAAGAGCCAAAAAAAGGTGCGCAAAGCCCAAACGCTAAAAAGCAAGCTGCGATGAAACCTGAAACATCTAAAAGCCCTACCGCAGCAATGCAAAAAAGCGCCGCAGAAGCAAATTCTAGCGTCAAAGCAAGCGTCTCTAAAAAAGCCGTGAGCGCACAGCCTTCGCAGACTGGGGAAAAAGCTCCTGCGCCCAAAGTAGGCATCGGTGCTCCTTCACAGGCCATAAAAACGGAAAGAAACTCTTCTGCGCAGCCTTCAGCTGCGACGCTTCCGCCTCCTGATGAGTTACCGATTGCGCCGGAAGTAAGCGAGTTAAATTCTACACTGGTGCAAAATTTTAAGGCGCCACAGAATTCTACAGCTCAAAATTCTACGGTGCAAGACTCTACTATGCAACAAAACGCGCAATCTGCTCCGCAAAATTCCAATCCGGCGCAAAGCTCCGCTGCTACACTGCAAAATACGCCCGCGCCTAAAAATTTCACGCAGCAAACCTTTGCGCTTCCTTCAGACGCTCTTACGATCGAAAGCCTGATCGTGCGATATAAGGACGACGACGGGGCTCTGCACGAAAAGATCGTTGATATCAATCGCTCGATTGATTGGCACGATGATTTCGTGCTAAGCGCGAGCGCCAAACCTGCGCTACATAGGGCACTGGACGTCTCGGTTACTTCGACTGATCCAAATTTACAAAAGCAAGTCTCGCAAAGTGGCATCACGCCTAGTTTCGCGCCGCGCCTGGAGCTGCCGTTAGAGACGCTTAAATTTGATGATGGACTAAAATTTGTCATTCGCAAAGACAGCGTGCAGCTCATCACCGCAGATGATTTCAAAAGCTCCGACGCAAATGCTTCGGGCACGCTTGAGGCGGAGTTTTGGCGCCAAGAGATCCCGCTTAGCGGCGCGAGCTTTGCTGTAAATATCGGCGGCTTTAGCGACATCAACGTCACCAAAGAGGACGGCTACTACCGCATCGGCGTGCGCTCGCATGATGGTAACCTCAGCATCAGACGCAAAGATGGCGGGTATTTGATTTACAAAAATTCTAATTAAGGAGAGACTATGACACATTTAGAGATTATGAAATTTCGCCACGCGTGCAAAATTTTTGACGAGAACAAAAAAATTGGCAAAGCCGATTTTGACGCTATTTTGCAGGCGGGTATCTTAGCACCTAGTTCTACGGGGCTAGAGCAATGGGACTTTTTGGTTGTGCAAAACAAGGCGCTGCGCGAGCAGATCCGCGAAAAATCGTGGAATCAGCCGCAGATCACCTCGTGCTCACATCTGGTCGTGATTTTAGCAAAGATCAAGGACATAAAGCTAGGAAGTGATTATATCGAGCGAATGATTACACGCAAAAAAGACGAAGCGCCCAAATATATCGGCGACAGACATAAATTTTATCAAGATTTTTTAAGCGGTTATTTTCACAACGACGATGAGGAGCTATTTAATTGGTCGCACGCGCAGTGCATGTTCGCAGCACTTGCGATGATGAACGAGGCTGCAAGCCGCGGCATCGACAGCTGCCCTATGGAGGGCTTTGATCGCGCGGCGCTAAATGAAATTTTAGGTATCGATTGGAACGATCGCCGCGTGGCGCTACTCGTGCCTTTCGGCTACCGCGTAAAACCGCAGCCGCAAAAGATCCGCCGCAGCATGGATGACGTAGTAAAGTGGATCGAATAAGCTAGCAAGCGCTTTTGAATCGCTAAGCTTGAGGCGCAGTAAATTCCAAAGTCTAGTGCAAAAACGTGGCGTGTGCATTTTTAGAAATTTACCGCGCTTTAGCCTTTTTCTCGCCCGCAAATCTTGTGCGGCGAGATTTAAAATTTTATAAAATCACCGAAAATTTAAACGAAGGAGCGAGCGTGAAAAAAATGTGGGAAGGGCGCTTTAGCGAGGCGAGTTCGGCGCTTTTGGAGGAGTTTAACGCCTCGATCGGCTTTGATAGGGCGCTTTGGCAGGAGGATATCGCGGGCAGCAAGGCGCACGCAAGAATGCTCGGCGCCTGCGGGATTTTAAAGCAGAGCGAGAGCGAAAAGATCGTCGCGGGGCTTGACGCCGTGTTTGAAGAGATAAAAAGCGGTAAATTTGAGTTTAAAACCGCCGACGAGGATATCCACATGGCGGTCGAAAAGCGCCTAAGCGAGCTCATCGGAAGCGATCTTGGCGGCAGGCTGCACACGGCGCGCAGCAGAAACGATCAGGTCGCGCTTGATTTTCGCCTCTACGTGCTTAAAAGCGGCGCTGCAATCGCCGAAAAAACTCGCGAGCTAGTAGAGGCTCTGCGAGATATAGCTAGCGAGCACGTGGACACGCTGATGCCCGGCTACACGCACCTCCAGCATGCTCAGCCAGTGAGCCTTGCCTATCATTTGCTAGCTTACGCGTTTATGTTTCGCCGCGACTACGAGCGCTTTACGAGCTCGCGTGAGCGAAACAACCTCTGTCCGCTGGGCTCGGCAGCGCTTGCGGGCACGCCGCACCCTATAAACCGCGAGCTGGTCGCGCAGCAGCTAGGCTTTGCGGGAGTGACGCCAAACGCGATGGATAGCGTCAGCGACCGCGATTTCGCGCTGGAGATTTTGTTTAACATAAGCGTGCTGATGACGCATGCGTCGCGCCTGTGCGAGGAGCTAATCTTGTGGAGCTCGCAGGAGTTTGGCTTTGTGACGATCAGCGACGCGTACAGCACGGGCAGCTCGATCATGCCGCAGAAGAAAAACCCCGACGTCGCTGAACTCATCCGCGGCAAAACGGGGCGCGTAAACGGCAATCTCGTCGCGCTGCTAACGGTGATGAAGGGCTTGCCGCTAGCATACAACAAGGACATGCAAGAGGACAAGGAGGGCGTTTTCGATAGCGTCGCCACCGCGCTTGCTAGCCTTGAAATTTTAAAACAGATGCTAAAAACGGCTAAATTTAAGGAGCAAAATATGCTAGCAATGACGCGCCGCGGGCACCTCACGGCAACCGATCTGGCGGACTATCTCGTGCGGGAGAAAAACGTGCCGTTTAGGCAGGCACACTTCATCACGGGTAAGGCCGTGGCGTATGCGGAAAATTTGGGCCTAGATTTGAGCGAGCTAAACGCGCAGCAGCTTGCTAGGGTGGATGAAAGCTTGGGCGCGGGCGCGGTTAAATTTCTTGATCTAAACGCTTCCAAAGAGGCGCGCAAGTCGCAAGGAGGCACGGCAAATGAGAGCGTGGCGGCGCAGATTGAAACTTTAAACGAGTGGTTGAAAGGCTAAATTTAAGGAGTTAAGTACCGCACGGATGCTCGGACGAATTTTAGTGCTAAGTTTGGGAGCGGTCGCACTGATTGAGACCTGCGAAATAGACGGATGGGTCTCGATATCGAAATTTGAGGGTTAAGGCGGCGAAATTTTAAAATTTCACAGTTTTGGCTTTGGAATTTTTAAGGACCGAAGCGATGGAATTTTAAAATTCATAACTGCCATTTTGAAATTTCGCAGTCGTATCTTTAAATTTTACAATTGCAGCGAGCCTTGCTGTCTGTACCGCTGTATCATGGCTAAATGGGGTCGGTCAGTACGTCTGCTGCGTGCGGAGAGGGTCTCGCGACAGTGTTTTAAGTGTTCGCCGCGGGTGATTACTGCGCAAATTTAAAATGATAGTGCGCCCTAAGCTGGCTTTAGAGCGGGCGCTTGAGGGTATAAAGTTAAATTTAAGAGGTGGTTTGCATAAGGCGATGTATTTGAATTCGGCATTTTGCCTGCGAGATAAAATTTTAAAAAGCGTGCCGCCACGGGGCTGTTTAAGCGTGGCTAAAAAAGCGCGAGCAGGCTTTGCGGCGAGTTTTTAATCGGCGTCGAGGGCGGCGCGGAGTAGAATTAAATTTAAACTCAAACATTAATGACGGTGGATCGGATTTTTCGAGAGCGGAATTTAATCGAAGTAAATTTAAGCGTTAAACGGTGTCCACGTAATCGATAGGGCGCGAACGGAATTTAATCAAAGCAAATGAAGCGGCATTTTCTTCGTTTCTGCGCGTCGTGAAGGCAGGGGCGAGGCTCAAGCAAATTTAAACATGGAGGGCGTTTTGATATATTTGGTGTCTAATACAAGATTTGATCATCCGCAGGTGAGGCAGCTTGCGGTCTGCAAGATAGAATTTCTCAAATTTAGCCTGTCTGCGCAGACAGGCGCGCTAATTTTTACCTCCAAAAATGCGGTGGCGGCGATAAAATTTAATGAAATTTTGCCCGATTTAGATACGCCCGTTTACGCTATCGGCGAGCCGTGTGCGGCGGCTGCGCGCGAGTTTGGATTTCGCGATATCTATACGGCGCGGCACGGGCACGGAAATGAGTTTGCCGCGGAGATCGCGCCGCTCTTGCAAGGCGCAGACGCGCTGTATCTGCGCGCGAGGCAGACGGTATCGAAACTGGAGCAAATTCTATCTAACGCTGGCGTGCGGCTGCAAAGCGTGATCGCCTACGAAAATTGCGTCCTTAGCCTGCCTGCCGCCGCAAAGCCGCCGCAAGGCAGCACGCTGATTTTTACCTCGCCTAAAAACGTCCGCGGTTTTACCGCAAATTTCGGCTGGGACGGGAGCTATAAAGCGATCTGTATCGGCAAGACGACGGCGAGCGTTTTGAGCGAGTTTTGCGAACCGATAATCTGCGAAAGAAGGTCGATAAAATCCTGCGTCGATCTGGCGCTTTTGCCATAGTTTAAGCAAATTTTGACTATAATTTTGCCCAAGCCTGGGTGAAGCGAGAGCGTTTTATATGAGGGTTCAACATATTTGTATAAGCGACGACGTGAGAGGTCCGTGTGACGCGGCTCGGCTAGAGCTTTTTTTAAAAGTTACGGGTTGCGACCTAGAGATTTTTCCTAGTTGCAAGATTGGCTTTGTTTGAGCCGATTCTTTTTACGCAACGCTCACTTGGGTTTTTTACGTTACGGAGGCTTCATTGAATATCCTAATAATCGGCGGCGGCGGTAGAGAATACGCGATCGGGCTAAGACTTCGCGAGGATAAAAACGTTTTAAATCTGTATTTTGCTCCGGGAAACGGCGCTACAAAGGCGCTCGGTAAAAATTTAGATTTAAAAGATTTTAATGAGCTCGCACTCTTTGCTAAAAACAACGACGTAGCCCTTACCGTCGTAGGCGCCGAAGAACCGCTTACAAAAGGTATCGTGGATATTTTTAAAGCGCAAGGTCTTGCAATATTCGGGCCCAGCGCCGCTGCGGCGAAGCTGGAGGGCTCTAAAGCCTATATGAAGGACTTTCTGGCGCGAAATCATATCAAAACTGCAAAATTTCTAAGCAGCGACGATCTATCTGAAATTTCAAAATTTATCGATACTCTAAACGGCCGCGTCGTGGTCAAAGCGGACGGCCTGTGCGCAGGCAAGGGCGTCATCATCGCAAATTCCAAAGATGAAGCTAAAAAAGCCGCTGCGGATATGCTAAGCGGCGAAAGCTTCGGCGAAGCCGGCAAGCGCGTCGTCGTGGAGGAGTTTTTAGAGGGCTTCGAGCTGAGCTTTTTTGCGATCTGCGACGGGGAGAATTTCGTAAGCTTGCCCGTCGCGCAAGATCACAAAAAGCTTCTTGACGGCGATCTGGGCCCGAACACCGGCGGCATGGGAGCTTATGCGCCAAGCCCGCTAGCGGATGCCGCGCTGATAAAAAGAGTGCAGAGCGAGATCGTAGCACCCACGCTAAAAGGGATGCGACAGCGGGGCGCGCCCTTTTGCGGCGTGCTATTTGTGGGGCTTATGATCGTAGGCGGTGAGCCTTACGTGCTGGAGTACAACGTCCGCTTCGGCGATCCGGAGTGCGAGGTTTTGATGCCGCTAATTGACGGAAATTTGAGCGAAATTTTATACAATGCCGCCGTAGGCAAGCTAAACAGCATAAGTTTAAAAGAGCGATTCGCAGTGGGCGTCGTGATGGCTAGCGAGCGCTACCCTTACGGCTCTTCGCAGCCTGCTTTGATCGAGGTCGGCGACATTCCCGCCGGCGCGCATATCTGCTATGCAGGCGTGAGCGAGCAGGAGGGACAAATTTACGCTAGTGGCGGGCGCGTTTTGGTAAGCGTGGGCGTCGCGCAGAGCCTAAGGCAGGCGCGCGATGCGGCTTATGCGCTGTGCGAAAATATAAAATTTAGCGGCGCGCAGTATAGGCGCGATATCGCGCACCAAGCCTTAAGAGATAAAATTTGATCATCGCTCCGCTTAGCAAGCGCGTAATCGCGTTTAGTATTGACGAAGCGGTGAGCGTAACGCTTTTTGCGGCCGTGCTATTTGCTATCGACGAGCCAGAGCTTGTCGCAGCGGCGCAGAGCGGAAGCAATCTTGAGGTACAAAAGATCGCGTCGAAATTCATTTTGCATTACGCGATAATAAAATTTTTATATCAGGCGATTTTTGTCTATCTATACGGCGCGACGCTAGGCAAGCTTGCAGTTAAAATTTATTGCGTCCGCGCTGGCGGCGGCGACATGGATATCGCTACGGCAGCGATACGCGCGGCGGTTAGGTTGATAAGCGAGATGATCTTTTATATGGGATTTTTGGTGGCGCTTTTTACGAACTCGCGTCAGAGCCTGCATGATATGGCGGCGAAAACATTGGTGGTAGAGATTGAAAAAGAGTAAAAAATTTAAAATTCTAGCGCTCAGTTTTAGCGCTCTTTTAGCAAGTAGTGCGAGCGCGAAGGTACAAGACGTCGAGCTCATAGCAGATAATGTTGAGAAAAACGGCTTTTTGACGGAGGCGAGCGGCAACGTAACGGTGTATTCGCAGGACTACTTCATCACCGCCGATCGCGCTACATACGACGAACAAAACGGTATCATCGAGCTTTTCGGCAACGTCAATGCGATGCGCGGTAGCAGCGAGACCACGCGTGCGCAGCATGTCAAAATCGATCTGAAAAACGATAAGCAGCAAGCCGACGTAAATTTTATGATGGACAAGGACTCCGAGCTTTGGATGCAAAACGACGCTAGCTGCAGCGACAGCGAGTATTACCGCGTGGAGGGCTCCAGCGTATCTAGCTGCAACGTTACCGATCCTGATTGGCGCATCAAATTTAGTAGCGGCATGCTCAATAAAGAGAGCAAATTCCTCCATCTTTTTAATCCAAGATTTTACGTGGGCGACGTGCCGGTGCTCTATCTGCCGTATTTCGGCTTCCCGACTGATCGCACGCGCCGCACGGGCTTGCTGCCTCCAGAGGCCGGCTACATCAGCAAAGAGGGGATTTACTACAAGCAGCCGATCTATTTTGCGCCTTACGATAGCTGGGATTTTCAGCTCGATCCGCAGGTGCGCACGCGCAGGGGCTTTGGCGCCTACGGCACCTTTCGCTTTACGGAATCTCCGTATTCTTACGGCGAGATTAGAGGTGGAGTTTTCGATAACTTCTCGCGGGCGCAAAAACGCCTCGAATATAAAAACGAGCGCCACCATGGCTTTGAGGTGCAATACGATCGCAGCAAGCTTGCGACCTATTTGCTAGACGGCGATCTGCGCGAAAATTTATGGATCGACTTTACGCAGTTAAATGATCTGGAGTATTACGATCTCAAACAAAAGGGTGGCCTTAGCGACGATGCGGATAATTCGCTCGTAACTTCACGGCTGAATTATTATTTGACCTCAGACGAGCACTATTTTGGCGCTTACGGACGCTACTACATCGATACGAGCAAGCTAAACGCCGATAATACCTTCCGCAACGAAGATACCGTCCAAGAGCTTCCGACGCTGCAATATCATAAATTTAGCAATGATTTGGGGCTGCCGAATTTGATTTATTCGCTTGATGCAAAAGCGCGTAATTACACCAGATGGGAGGGCGCGACTGCTCGCCAATACGAGTTTGACGTACCGATTAGTATAAGCACGCCGCTACTGGCGGATTATTTAAATTTCGCCTTTACCGAGCGAGTGTATATGACTAATATCGATTGGCACGATAAATTCTACTACGCAAACGGCGATCTTGGCGAAGATAAAAGCACTTTCTACGCTAATCAATACACCGAGCTTTCACTCTACACCGACGTAGCCAGGGCTTACGATAGCTTGTATCATACGATGAGCTGGAGAGCGGATTTTAGAATTCCCGGATGGCAGCAAGGCGACATCGAGGATAGAATTTTAAAGTATCATCAGTATAAATACGACCTTGCTCGCGGTGCAGTAGATCGTTCGCGGCTGGGTAACTTGCAAGACTCGCTTTATTGGGAGGATAACTTCTTAAGTGAGCTTAGCGACGAATACACTCACGAAAATGCAGCTTTAAGTATGACGCAGTTTTTTTATAATGAAGACGGACGTAAATTTTTACGCCATAGCGTCAAGCAGCGATATGACTTCGACGATTATGAGTTCGACGATTTAGAACACCGCATCGATGCGTATTTTGCAAATGGGCTAAATATCGGGAACCGCTTTACTTACTCGCATAAATATAAAAGCTTCGATAAGGTCTATACCTACGCCAACTACTCCAACGACGACTTTAGCTTTGGACTTAGTCACGCTTACGAATACGAAAAGCTAAGCATGGAGCCTAAACGCTATACGAAAGATAACTACGGCATCGTAAATGCTTCGGTAAATTTGCCTAGGAATAATAAAATTTTTGGGCGTTGGGATTACGACTTGGAGCGATCTTATTCTAAAATGTGGCGCGTGGGGCTTTCTCATACGCGCAAGTGTTGGAATTACTCTTTTGTGTATCAAGAGGATATTGAGCCTAAAAACACCAGTACGACGGGCTATAGCAAAGCAAGCAAGGAGCGCGGAATTTACTTTCTCGTAAATTTCTATCCGTTCGGCGGAGTAGGGTATGATTTTTCAGTAGATAGCGAATACGGAAGCGAAAAATAATGACGCCTAGAGCCGAGCTGATGTTTGAAAACCAAATCGATGCCGCGATGAAACTTTCAGAAATTTTACCCGCTAACGTGATCAAAAACGAAAATTTTCTAATAATCGCCCAGTCTTTGGAGTCGCTTTCTATCGCAAACCATCTTGCTCTAAAGCTGGGGCTTGCTTATGAGTTTTTATTTACTGAGCCCGTTTTGGCGCCAAATAATCCGGAATGCGCGATCGCGTGCGTAAGCGAAACCCAAGAGATCGTGATGGTAGATGAGCTCGTGCGAAGCTTCGGCATCAGCTTGGATTACGTTTACGGGCAGGCAAACAGACTTTATGAGGAGAAAATTTTAAAAAACATGTATAAATTTCGCAAGGGCGAGCTTTTGGGAAATTTGGAGAAAAAAAACGTCATCTTGGTAGATGAAGGGTGTGAGAGCGGGCTGACCGCGCTTACTTGTATAAAGACGCTCGTAAGCTTAAACGCCAAAGCAATCTTTTACGCTACGCCCGTTATCGGCAGCGATAATGCAGACGAGATCGCCATGCTAGTAGATGGAATTTATGCCGTTCACAAGATCAGAGATTTTGTGAATGTGGATTTTTATTACAAAGAAAAAACGCTTTCAAGCGCGGAGGAGATAATGCAAATTTTAAACAAATGCCCGCTTTATCTGCCGTTTCACGAGACCAACAAAAATAAGGAGAAAATTAATGCAGTGCAAAATTGAAGTAAATGGCAATACCGAAATTTTCGATATCAATAAGGTCGCAAAGCAAGCCGCGGGCGCGGCGCTTTTGCGCGTAAAAAATACCGTCGTGCTAGCTACCGTAGCGCGCGAAGAGACGCAGGTACAAGAGGACTTTTTACCCCTTACCGTGCAATATATCGAAAAGATGTACGCAGCAGGCAGAATCCCCGGAGGCTACATCAAGCGCGAGACCAAGCCGGGCGATTTTGAGACGCTAACGAGCCGCATCATAGACCGCTCGCTGCGCCCGCTCTTTCCGAAGGGATACGCGTATCCGACGCAGATCGTAGTTTACGTACTATCGGCAGACCCCGAGGTCGATCTGCAAGTCGTCGCTCTTAATGCGGCGTCTGCGGCGCTGTATCTTAGCGACATCCCGATTAAGGCGCCCGTTTGCGGCGTGCGCATAGGCTATCAAAACGGAAGCTTTATCTTAAATCCGAGCAACTTCGCGCTTAAAGCTAGCGCGCTCGATCTTTACGTAGCAGGCGTCGGCGATGAGCTTTTGATGATCGAGATGCGCTCTCTGCCGCAGATTAGAGGCGGCGCGCAACAGATGAATGAATTTAGCGAAGATCTGATGGTAGATGCGATCGATTTTGCCGCAAAGGCGATAAGTGCGGGTTCAAACGCCTACGAAGAGGCCTTTTTGCCGCTTAAAAAGCCCGATGCAAGCCTGGAGTACAAGCCTGAGATCGAAGATGAGGATATCGCGGATTTCATCGATGCAAACTACAAAGACGCCGTCAAAGCGGCGATCAATCAGATGGCAAAGAGCGAACGCGCTACGGAGCTAAATAAAATCGTGGATCAAATTTTAACTACCGAGGCTGCGGCACAAAATGAATGGAGCAAAGAGGTGATCTCTAGCGTCATCGGCAAGTATAAGCGCGGCATCATCCGCACGCAGATCATCGAGGATCACCGCAGAGCCGACGGACGCGCGCTTGATGAGGTGCGCCCGATCAGTATCGAGACAAATATCCTACCGTGTGCGCACGGAAGCTGCCTATTTACGCGCGGGCAGACGCAAGCTTTAGTCGTCACTACGCTGGGCGGCGATAGCGACGCGCAGTTAAGCGATAGCCTAACGCAGCTCGAGCCGATCAGCGATAGATTTATGTTTAACTATAACTTCCCGGGCTTTTGCGTCGGCGAAGCAAGCCCGCTCAAAAGCCCCGGCAGACGTGAGCTGGGACATGGAAATTTAGCCAAAAGAGCGCTATATCCGAGCATCGATCTAAACTCGCCGCAGTCTATCCGCGTGGTAAGCGAAATTTTAGAGAGTAACGGCTCAAGCTCGATGGCTTCGGTCTGCGGTGGCGCGCTATCGCTTCGGGCGGCGGGCGTACCTACGCTAAAGCTCGTTGCGGGCGTCGCGATGGGCTTGATTTTTGAGGGCGAAAAACACGCCGTGCTAACCGACATAATGGGGCTTGAGGATCACGACGGCGATATGGATTTTAAGGTCGCGGGCACCCATGAGGGCATCACCGCGCTTCAGATGGATATCAAGCTCGGCGGCATCAGCCTGGAGGTTTTAAAAGAGGCTCTCGCGCAGGCAAAGCAGGCTCGCGCGCATATTTTGGGCCTTATGGAGCAGGCGGACGCGGCAATCGTCATAAATGAAGATGTGCTTCCGAAGCTTGAAATTTTTAGCGTCGAGGCAAGCAAAATCCCCGACATCATCGGCCAAGGCGGTAAGGTCATCAAAGAGATCACCGAAAGCTTCGGCGTAAATATCGATCTGGATCGCGAAAAGGGCGAGGTCAAGATCCAAGGCGCAAAATCTGGCGGCGTATTGGGCGCGAAAGAGAAAATTTTATCGATAGTCTCAAATTCTCGCGATTTTCGCAAGCCGCGCGGTGAACGCAAAGAGGTAAAATTTCAGATCGGCGAGGAGTTTGACGGCGTGGTGCAAAGCGTGCTGGATTTCGGTACCTTCATATCGCTACGAGACGGCGTGGACGGGCTGCTGCGCGCTAAATTTATCACGACGCCTTACAAGGCGGGCGATGTGGTGCGAGTGCGCGTGACCGATCAGAAAGGCACTAAAATTTCACTGGAATTAGTTTAAAATTTTAATAGGAGTATGAGATGCAGCTTAAAAAGATTTTTTTCCCTATCGGCGGCGGCGAGGAGCTAGCCGAGCGCATACACGGAGCGCTGCTCGTAAATAAATTTTTCGGCACGCACATCAACATAATGGCGTGCCAGCTCGATCCTAAGATGATCTACAACGTCCGCATGACGCTAAAAGGCGGCGTGCTGATGGAGGAGTTTTTAAAATCTGCGGGCGATGAAATGCAGGCCGAGCGTGAGGAGATCAGAGCGATCTTCGACGCCGAATGCGCTAAGCTCGGCTTAGATCAAAGCGACGACGATCACGTCCCAAATAGCGCCGCTTTGAGACATATGGTAGGCATCCGCTCCGAGCTGGTCGAGAAATACTCCAAATATTGCGATTTGGTGCTGGTCTCGGTGCCGCCTACGGGCTCTATCACGGGCACGTTCGAGGCGGCGGTCACCAAAAGCGGTAAGCCTTGCATCGTCATACCGCGCAAGCTGAAGGAGTTTAAGGCGGATAAAATTTTAGTTTCGCTTACCGGCACTGCGGCGTCTGCAAGGGCGCTCGATAATTGGCTGGAGCTTTTGCAGCGCGCCAAATCTATCACCGTCATTACCGCAAATCACTACCTTCAGGATGATCTTGCCGAAACGAAGCGCCGTATAAGCGATTATCTGGCTCTACACGGCATTAAAATCGACGTTTTCGAGGCGTTAAACGTCGAGGGCAAGATCCCCGGGCAGGTGCTGCTAGAGTACGCCGACGCGGGCGATTTCGATCTAATCGTCGCGGGCTTGCACTCAGACAGCGGCATCAAGGAGATCTTCTTAGGCGGCGCGTCGAAATACTTCCTGCAAAAGACCAAAATTCCGGTCTTAATGTAGCTTAAAGCCTAGACGCCGCGTCGCGGTACACCGCCCGCACCGCGTCTAAGCTTAATCGGCTTTTAAGCGCCGCAAGCTAAAGCTTAAAATTTAATCGGCTCGCTTTGGTTTTGCTAGCCCGTCCGCAAATCGTGCAGTTATGCTTCTTGCGGATGGGTTGCGATTAATTTTTGCCGCTAGCTTTGCTGACGAGCCGCGCTTGCTTTGCCGTGGCTAGCGGAAGCAAGTGTATCCGCGATGAGCGAGGGTTGGCGGTCGCGGCAAGCGCGCCGGTCTATCTTCAAGCGCGCGAGTTTGGAATTTCCATGCCTGCCGTTTCGGCTGCGTCGCAGAATTCTGCATAAATTTCCGCTTGCACGCTAAATTTTAAATTCCAAGGAGCGCAGATGGCATTTGAAAATGCAATTATCACTAAAGAGGATGATGAGAAGTATGGATTGAGCGGAATATTTTATAAATATAATCCACCGTATAAAGAATTTATTAACAAACGAAAATGGACTATTGACAAAAGTAGAAATTGTTGGATGTGGTGTCTTTATAACTTTCCTAGTAATGAGTTTGATCATGCGCTTAGTACAGAGACTATTTGGATTCTATATTATAATGATGAATTACTAGAGGTAATTATGGATTATGAAATTATTATAAACAGAACTTTAAAACCAGAAAAATTTCATAGAATCTGGAAGCTCCTAGATTTAAAACCAAATCATACGCAAAGTCTTAATAAGCAAGGTATTTTGCATTTACTAAAAGAAATTTTAGAGGTATATAGAGATCGTGATTTGTTCGGAGAGGAGCCGAACTACACTATGGAGCTCCAAGATCTAACCGATCGTAAAATCTAAAATTATTAAAATTTCTTGAGGAGGAGAGAGTGGCTTTTGAAAATACAATCATCACCAAAGAGGATGATGAGAAGTATGGATTGAGTAAAATTTACTACAAATATAATCCCTACTATGAGACTTTTATTAATGAGCTTCGATGGACTATCGATAGGGAGAGAGATTGCTGGGCTTGGTTTCTTTATAGCTTCCCAGGCTATGAACACGACCACGATTATGATACAAAGTCTATTTGGATCTTATATTATAAAGGTGAAATTATAGAGATGATTATAGATCATGAGGTAAATATTAATAGGAAATTAGTTCCAGAGGAATTTCATAGGATTTGGAAACTCCTAGATTTAAAACCAAATCATACGCAAAGTCTTAATAAGCAAGATATTTTATGCCTGTTAAAAGAAATTTTGGAAACATATAGAGATATTGATCTGTATAAACCAAGAGAAAACTATACTATGGAATTCCAAGATCTAACCGATTGCGCCGCAAAATAGGGCTTCAAATTTAACTCCATTTTAATCCCGCATAAAATCAAATTTCATAGAATTCTAGAATTTCATAGGACTTTAAAATTTTAAAATTCCAAAATTCTATAATTTCAAAATTTTAAAACCCCGCCCTAAAATTTCTTGTAAATAAAATTTATCAAAATCATCGACGCGAGCGCCTCTATGAGCGAGGCGATGATCATCGCGAAGTATATCTCTTGCGAGATCGCGGCGGTGGAGTAAAAAAGCGTCGCCGTGGCGATGACGAGGGTTAGGGGCATAGATAGCGATAGCGCGAAAAGCACCGCGCCTTTGCGCCCTAAGGTGCTTAAAAACGTAGCGCTCGCAAGCAGTCTGATGCCAAACATCAGCGCCGCTAGGCTCGCGGCAAAGCTCATCACTCCGGGCATAAGGAGCGCTTCTAGCTTGATCACGGCTCCGGTGTGTATGAAAAATATCGGCACCAAAAAGCCAAAGCCGAACGACGATAGCTTCTCGATGAGGTCGTCCTTGTGCGAGAAAAAGGTCGGCAGAAAGGTTCCTGCGATGAAGGCGCCGATGACGACCTCAAGCCCCAAAAGCATCACTCCCGCGCAGATGAGGCAAAACAGTGCCATCGCAAAGCGCACGTCCTTTTCGTTTTTGTCGTATTTGGGCATGATGACCGTTTTTAGCGCGGGGAACCACCAAAATAAAATTTCAAGCCCTTTAAAAACCGCTAGAGCTGCCACCGAAAAGCCCAAAAGCGCGCCGATATGAAGCGCCATCTCCACGCCGAGGCCGTTTTTAAGGTAGATGCCGCCTACCGTGAGGGCGGCGATGCTGATGAGCTCGCCGATCACGCCCGCGGGCATCGCGAGATTGAGCCACGCCTGATCCTTGCCGTACTCCTTATACAACGCCGAAAGCAGCCCGACGCTCATCAGAGGCGCGGCGATGATAAGCATCTGCGGCAGTTCAAACACCCAAACCGCAAGCGCGCTTAGGATATAAAGCAGCGCCAAAAAGATTAGGATCGGCCGCAAAATTTTGCGCGGCATCGCAAGCAGCGCGCGGAAATCCACCTCGCAGCCCGCCAAAAACATAAGGTAGCAAAAGCCGATCTGCGCGGCTAGATCGAAGGTCGCGCTTGGCGGTAAAAGCCCTAAATTTGCGGCTATGATGCCAAGCATGATCTCCATGGGCGAGAGCGGAATTCGTGCAAGGCTAGCCAAAAAGGGCGAAGCAAAGATCAAAAAGGATAGCGCGATTAGGACGTAAATTTCATTCATACGCTTTGGCCTCGCACCCTTTTAGATTTTTCCCGCGCTGTTTTAAAATTTTTTCGCATCTTTCTAGCATTTTCTCTGGCTGCCCAGGGCTTTTCGTATCATTTTAAGACTTCCTTTCGGTCGCTTTATAGTTCTTTGCGCTGCGAACGGAGACGAGATGCGCGCAATTTTTGCTCTTGCGCCACAATGCAGGAAAACCGGAAAGTCGCTTTTTGCGTCCGCAAATCTCGCCCGGATTTAGCACGAGCGTGCCGTTTTTATCTACCGCCGCGGCGAAATAGTGGGTGTGGCCGTAAATTTTGATAGTTGAAATTTTATTCGTGCCGTACCCGGATAGACCCCGATTTTTACTTTTGCCGCTTGCATTGAGCTCAGAATTCGCGGTCAAATTTGAGCCCAAGCTCAGCGTGGCTAAATTTACGCATGAGTTCGGTGTGGATAAATTCGCGCTTAAACTCGCCGTTAAATTTACTGCGCGATCCGCACTTGAGCTTGCTTTAGAGCTTATATGTGGGCTCGTATTAGCGGCTAAATTTGCATTTGAGTTTAAATTTGCGTTTTGGCTTGAAGCGGTATCTGCATTCAAACTTAAGTCTAAATTTGCGTTTGAGTTCACATCCACGTCTGTATTCACGCCCAAGCTCACATTTATACTTGCGGATTGTCTGCTTTTAAAATTCGCACTCGCGCTACGTATGTTTTTAAAATTTACGTCTGCACCGCGCCCGCCATTTAAAATTTTATCAACGCCCGCAGCATTAAAATTTGCGTCTAAATTTACCGAGCGATCCGCTGCTTTAGAATTTGAGATTAAAATTTCCCCGCGATCTGCTCCGCAGTTTGAGCCTAAATTCGTGTCGCGGCTTACTTCATCGCTAAAGTCCAGATTTTTGACTAGGTCTGCGCCGAATTCCTTGCGAAAATTTGCCGCGCGATCCGCACCCGTACCTAAATCCGCATCTAAATTTAATCCGTCTGCTTCATTTTGCGCTGCGGGCTCCTCGTCAAAGAGATAAAACGGATGGTGCATTATTTTTAGTCGCAGCCCGGCAAACTCCGTGCAGAAGGGCTCATCGTACAGGTCGAACTCATTTTTAAACTCGGTAAGCGCTTCGTTGTTGTTTCCTAAAACCGCGAAGTAGGGCTTGCCGCTTTGCCGCAAAAGCCGCAGCGTCTCGATCGCGACGATGCCCTCTGCATGCACGAGCAGGTCCGCTCCGCGCGCGAGCAGCCACTCTATGGCGCTTGCGGCGACCTCCGTTTCAGGGTGGGAGTCCGAGATGACGCCTATTATCAATCGATCTCTTCTTTAAGCTTACACTGCGGGCACTCGGCGAAGTTGCCTTTTTTCAGCTCTTTGCGGAGCATGTATGAGTTGCCGCACTGCGGGCACGCGCGCGCAATCGGCGCGTAGTTGCTCACAAAGCCGCATTTTGGGTAGTTCGTGCAGCCGTAGAATTTGCCGCGTCTGGAGAAGCGCTCGACGATCTCGCCCGTGCCGCAGCTCGGGCACTTAACGCCCGTGGAGATGAGCGGCTTTTTCTCCTTCGCCGCGCCCTCGATTTTGCGCGAGTATTTGCACTTCGGATAGCCCTCGCAAGCGATAAACTCGCCGTATCTGCCCTTGCGCTTGATTAAATTTTTACCGCACTGCGGGCATTTCTCATCTAGCACTTCGGGCGCCGCCTTCTCCTCGCTCGCCTCCTCGGCGCTAGCGTCCGCGTTGCGCGAGTATTTGCACTTCGGATAGTTCGAGCAGGCGATAAACTCACCGAATCTACCCTGCCTCTTAAGTAGCTCGCCGCCGCAGTTTGGGCAGGTTTCGCCGATCTTTTCGGCTAGCTTTTGGCTTGCGATCGAGGTTTTTCCTTTGGCGATCTCGTCCATAAAAGGGTAGTAAAAATCCGCCAAAATTTGCTGCCAGTCCGCTTTGTTTTCGGCGATATCGTCGAGCTTTTCTTCCATTTTGGAGGTAAACTCGCTATCGACGATATTTTTAAAATTTTGCTCCAGCATCTCGGTGATCTTGAAGGCGATCTCGCTCGGCACCAGGTGCTTTTGCTCGATATTTACGTAGTTGCGCGCAGTAAGCAGCGAGATGGTAGGCGCATAGGTCGAGGGCCTGCCGATGCCGAGGCTTTCGAGCTTTTTGATGAGGCTTGCTTCCGAATAGCGCGCCGGCGGCTCGGTGAAGTGCTGCTGCGAGCTTAGACTTTGCAGGCTCATCGCGTCGCCCGCGCTAAGGCTCGGTAAAATTTTATCTTTATCCAGATCGCCGTAAGCCTTGTAAAAACCGTCAAATTCCACCTTGCGCCCGCTGATCTTAAACGCTCCCTCTTCGCCGCGTACGATGATCGTTTGGATCTGTGAGACGCTAGGGCTCATCTGCGAGGCTACGAAGCGGTTATAGATAAGCGCATAAAGGCGGTATTCGTCGCGAGGCAGGATTTTTTGCGCGAGCTCGGGGGTAAGCTTTAGATCGGTGGGTCGTATCGCTTCGTGCGCCTCCTGCGCACCTTTGCTTTTGGTAGCGTATAAATTCGCGCTTTTGGGCAGATACTTTTCGCCGAAGCGCTCCTCTATGAGCTCGCGAGCTGCCGCGATCGCTTCTTTAGCGATATTTAGCGAGTCGGTTCGCATGTAGGTAATCGCGCCGCCGTTTTTGGTATTGACGCCCTCGTAAAGGCTCTGCGCAAGGCTCATCGTCTTGCGCGGATTAAAGCCCAGAGCCGTGCTCGCCGCCTGCTGCAGCGTCGAGGTCATAAACGGCGGGTAGGGGTTCGTCTTGCGCGACTTGCTCTCGATACTCTCTACGCTAAATCTGTCTTTTTGCAGCTCAGAGACGATCTCGCTAGCCTGCGCCGCGTTTTTAACCGAGAGCTTTTCCATCTTCTCGCCGCGAAATTCCACGAGCTCGGCTTCTAAGTCCTTTTTAAAAACCGCGTCGATGCTGTGAAATTCTACCGGCTTAAAATTTAAAATTTCGCGTTCGCGATCGACGACGATTTTAAGCGCGGCGCTTTGGACGCGACCCGCGCTTAAGCCGCGCTGGATCTTTAAATTTAAAAGCGGACTTAACTTGTAGCCCACGATGCGATCGAGCAGGCGGCGCGCTTGTTGGGCGTTTACGCTTGCGATATTGAGTTTACGCGGCGAGCTTAATGCGTTTGAGATCGCGCTTTTGGTGATCTCGTGAAATACGATGCGCGGCAGATCCTCCGCTTGCTTGCCGATCGAAGCTGCGATATGATAGGCGATCGCCTCACCCTCGCGATCCTCGTCCGTCGCGAGATAAATTTGATCCGCCTTTTTAGCGAGCGTCTTTATCTGCTTTACGATCTGATCGTGATCGGCGCTGATTTCGTATTCGGGCTCGAAGCTTTTATCTTTGATTTTGATGCCGAATTTTTTCTGCGGTAGGTCGCGGATGTGTCCTTTAGACGCGATGACGTCGTAATCGTCGCCTAAGAAATTTTTGATCGTTTTGGCTTTTGCCGGGGATTCTACGATGATTAAATTTTTCATTGCTTAATCCTTTAGAATTCTAGGCAGCGTGATGCCCTTTTGGCTTTGGTATTTGCCCTTTTTGTCGCAGTAGCTCACCTCGCACGGCTCATCTCCTTGCAAAAACAAAACCTGCGCGATGCCTTCGTTCGCGTAAATTTTTGCAGGCAGCGGCGTGGTGTTGGAAATTTCAATCGTGATGTGCCCCTGAAAACCGGGCTCAAAGGGCGTTACGTTTACGATGATGCCGCAGCGCGCGTAGGTGCTTTTGCCTAGGCAGATCGCAAGCACATCGCGTGGCATTTTGAAGTATTCGATGGTGCGCGCTAGCGCGAAGGAATTCGGCGGCACGATGCAGATGTCGCCCTCAAAATCTACGACGTTTTTTGCGTCGAAATTTTTAGGATCGACGACCGTTCCGCCGACGTTTGTAAAAATTTTAAACTCTCTTGCGACCCTGATGTCGTATCCGTAGCTGGAAAGTCCGTAGCTAACGACGCCGCGACCGATATTTTCCTCGCAAAAGGGCGCTATCATATCGTGCTGCTGCGACATCTGTCTGATCCATTTATCGCTTTTTAGTCCCATAAAATTTCCTTCAAATAATTAAAAAATTTTTCGCGCATTATAGCAGCAAAATAAAATATAATAAAAATTTTATGCTAGAATTTTGCTTAAATTATAAAAATTTTATTACTTTTTAAGGAGCAACTATGGGGCTACTCAAGAAATTTGCGTTTATTACGTTTTTTATCGCGTCATCTTTGGCTGCTGCGAAGCCAAATATTTATATTTTAGCTACCGGCGGCACTATCGCGGGAAGCAGCGTAAGCGATACGGAGGGCAACTATACCGCAGGTTCTAAGGGCATAGAAGATATCTTATCGGCAGTACCACAGCTGGGGGATTTAGCTACGATTAAAAGCGAGCAAATTTCAAATATCGGCTCGCAGGAGATGAATGATGAAATTTGGCTCAAGCTTGCAAACCGCGTAAGCGAGCTGCTTACCAAAAACGACGTAGACGGCGTCGTCATCGTGCACGGAACCGATACGATGGAGGAGACGGCGTATTTTTTAAGCCTGGTAGTAAAATCCAAAAAACCGATTGTGCTCGTGGGCGCTATGCGAAATGCCGATTCGATGAGTGCTGATGGACCGCTTAATCTATACAACGCCGTTGCCGTCGCGGCAGACAAAAACGCTCGCGAAAAGGGCGCTCTTGTAGTGATGAACGACGAGATTCATGCAGCGCGCGAGGTTACGAAAACAAATACCGTGAGCGTCGCTACCTTCGCTTCGCCAAATTCCGGCAAGATCGGCACCGTGAATTACAGAGTCGTAAATTTCTATATGGCGCCGCTTCGCAAGCACACAATAAGTAGCGATTTTAATATCAAAGATATCAAGGCGCTTCCGCGCGTGGATATTATCTACGCGCATCCGCAGGACGTGGGCGATTTCGTAGAGACTGCCGTGCAAAAGGGCGCTAAAGGTATCGTGGTCGCCGGCATGGGAAATGGAAATTTATACCCCGATACGGAGGCTGCGCTTGCAAAAGCTAGCGAAGCGGGCGTGATAGTCGTGCGCTCAAGCCGCACGGGCAGCGGCTCAACTAGCGTTAGCTCGGAGGTGGACGACGCAAAACTTGGCTTTTTAACCGCCGATAATCTAAATCCGCAAAAGGCGCGCGTGCTGCTGATGCTGGCTCTTAGCAAAACGAGCGATAAAGCGAAAATTCAGAGCTTTTTTGCGACACATTAACGCAGAAACCCCGCGCGGGTAGAATCTCGGCGCGAGGCTTTAAAATAAAATTTCGGTATAAAATTTTAAAGAAAAGTAAGGCACAGGATTTTGATACGAGCCCGAAGGTGGAATTTTAAAGCAAAGCGCGGAATTTTTGCGCTCTGAGCTTGGGCGTAGAATTTCGATCGTAAAATTAAGCGTTAAATTTTTAAAGGATTTAAAATCATCCTGCGCTCTTGCGGCAAAATTTCGTGTTTCGCTTGCGAAGTTCGAGCTTAAAATGGGCGAAACAAATCTCGCTCCGTAAATCCTTAAAATCAGTCCGCAAATTCTGTCGTAAATTTCGCTTTGCACTTCTTAAAAGTCCCTCAAAAATCCATTTAAAGAAACAATTATAAAAATTTAGCTAAAATTTCGCAAATTTTTTCAGGAGAAATTTATGACAAAAGCAGAAATCAAAGAGTTAATGGATTTTTTCGGCGAAAAGCAGGGCATTAACGAGCTAAAAATTAAAGATAAAGATTTTGAAATCGAGATAAAAAAATATGGCCCATGCGGTGGGAGCACGCCTCAGCTCGCCGCACCGGCACCCGCTCCACAGCTTGCTGCGCCTGCGGTAAATGTGCTCGTGGGCGATAAGCCCGCCACAAAAGGCTCGATGGATACGATCGACAGCCCGATGGTGGGTACTTTTTATAAGGCGCCGAGCCCCGGTGCGGCAGAGTTCGTAAGCGTAGGTCAGGTCGTGCATAAGGGCGATACAATCGGCATAATAGAAGCAATGAAGATTATGAACGAGATCGAGGCGGAGTTTGACTGCCGCATCAAAAAAGCTCTCGTCGACGACGGACAGCCCGTCGAATACGCTATGGCGCTGTTTGAGGTCGAGAAGCTATGAAGGAGCTTAAGAAAATTCTAATCGCAAATCGCGGTGAGATAGCGCTTAGAGCGCTTCGCACAATCCAAGAGATGGGCAAGCAAGCCATCGTCGTGCACTCCACCGCTGATCAGGACGCGCTTTACGTCAAATACGCCGACGCGTCGGTCTGCATAGGCGGACCGCGTAGCAGCGATAGCTACCTAAATATCCCCGCGATCATCACGGCCTGCGAATTAACCGAAGCTGACGCGATATTTCCGGGATATGGCTTTTTGAGCGAAAGTCAAAATTTCGTAGAAATTTGCGCTAAGCACGGCATTAAATTTATCGGCCCGAGCGTCGAGGCGATGACCTTGATGAGCGATAAAAGTAAAGCAAAGCAAGTAATGATGCGCGCGGGCATCCCCGTAGTGCCGGGCAGCGACGGCGCGATCGCAAGCGTCGAAGAGGCGCGCAAACTAGCCGCTGAAATCGGCTATCCCGTCATCATCAAAGCCGCAGCCGGCGGCGGCGGACGCGGAATGCGCGTGGTCGAGCGCGAAGAGGATATCGAAAAGCTCTTTTGGTCGGCAGAGAGCGAAGCGATGAGTGCATTCGGCGACGGCACGATGTATATGGAAAAATATATCACAAACCCGCGCCACATCGAGGTTCAGGTCTTGGGCGATGAGCACGGACACGTCGTGCATATCGGCGAGCGCGACTGCTCGATGCAGCGCCGCCACCAAAAGCTGATCGAAGAAAGCCCAGCCGTGATCTTGGACGAGCCTACGCGAAAGAGCCTGCACGAAACGGCGGTTCGCGCCGCTAAGGCGATCGGATACGCAAGTGCGGGAACGTTTGAGTTTTTATATGATAGCAAGGATAAGAAATTCTATTTCATCGAGATGAATACCCGTCTGCAGGTCGAACACACCGTAAGCGAGATGCGAAGCGGGCTCGATCTGATTGAGTGGATGATCCGCATCGCGCAGGGCGAGAAGCTGCTACCTCAAAGCGAGATAAAATTTAGCGGGCATGCGCTTGAGTGCCGCATCACCGCCGAGGACTCCAAAAGCTTTATGCCAAACCCGGGCAAAATCACAAAATACGTTGCTCCGGGCGGCAGAAACGTGCGAATGGATAGCCACGTTTACGAGGGCTACTCGGTGCCGCCTTACTACGACAGCATGATTGGCAAGCTCATCGTTTACGACAAGGATCGCGCGCGCGCGATCGCGAAGATGAAGGTCGCGCTAGATGAGCTCATCATCGGCGGCATAAAATCGACGCGCGATTTTCATCTTAGGATGATGAACAACCCCGATTTCGTGGATAATAACTACGACACAAATTACCTAGCCAAGCATTAAATTTAAAATTCCAAGGGATGATACTCTTGGAATTTTAAAATTTATTTGAAATTCTGCATTCAAGATTCCGTTTGAAATTTTATATTTAAAAATCTACTTGAAATTTTGTTTTAAAATTTCGTCGCGCCACGCTTAAAATTTTGCTATTAAATTTACCGCTAAATCTAGGTGGTGAGGCGCGCGAGATACGCTGCCGTCGCGCGTATTTTTAAGGGCGAGATTGTCGGCGGGTTTGGTTTAAATTTTATATTCTGCGGCGGCTAAAATTTAGAATTTATGTCTTGCTACTGCAAATATTCGCTCTTGTCCATGCGGTTTAGCGTTGATATATGCTACCACGATATTTTTTCTTTCATACGTAGCGACCGAGTTAAAATTTAGCATCGCGCACTCTATCATCATTTCGGCAATGGGCTACCGCCGTGCGCGAGTAAGCGGCATAAAATTTACCGTGCGAGCCGCTCGCGTCCGTTTGGCGTAAATTTTATCGCGCTCGCTGTTGCGAGCGCGAAATAGTATCGAGCCGCAAATTTTAAACTATCTCGCTGTGCGCGCTTGAGAAATGGTGTCCTGCTCCGCGGGCGAAGCGCGCTAGGTTTTTAAACCGTCAAATTTCAAACTCCAAATTCCTCGTAAAATTTATTCAGATAATCAGCGTAATAGAAGTTTTGATTTCTAGCGTCAAATTTGCCCGCCAGTTCCAAAGCCGTTTTGTAGTCGCTCTCATCGCCGAACGCGCTGACGGCGATGAAAAATCGCAGGTCGTTTAGATCGTCGTTGCCATCAAGGATCGCTGCGGAGTGCTTGCGCGCTAAGCTTAGCGCTGTCTCGCGCTCATCCAGCCTAACGGCGATCTCGATTAGCGGCGCGATCTGATTTATGACGCGAGGATTTGACTCGATCGTCGCCGCGGCCTTGGGCAGCAGGGTTTTCGCCTCCCAGGTCCTACCTAGCGCTATCATGCTAAAAAGTATCGGCGCGTAGGTTATGTGCGGTACCTCGGAGCAGCTTAGTTCGCCCGAGAGTATCGGCTCGGCAAGCTCCAGCGCCGCATCGTGCTCGCCTGCAAAATTTAAATACGCGATCTCATCGCTTGCTTCGCACGCCTCGCAGTCACTCATATCGTCTTTGGCGAGCTTTTTCCACAGCTCGTAGTTTGCCTTTGCTTCTCTAGCATCGCCCATGACGATGTTTTGATTCATCAAGGCCTTGTAGTAGGCAGCCAGCGAGAGTTCCATGCGCTCGTAGTAAAACGCCATCGCCTCGTTTGCCTCGTCTATGAGCTCCTTTTCGATTATAGAGCTTTTGACGACGCCCGAGACGATCCATTTAAATTTCCACAGGCAGTCCGTAAAGTCGTCGAAATTCGGGTATTCGCTTTCTTTTAAATTTTGCGCGATGTAGTTCGTGAGCCATAAGAGCGCTCTCGTTCTTAAAAATGCGCCGAATTTTTCAAAATCGTCGTTTAGCACAAAGTCGCAAATTTGCGCGGCAAATTCGAAATTTTCCGCTTCTACGGCGTCTCTTATCGCGTCAAATAGACACTCCTCCTTATCTATCACGCTTTTAAGCCCATTTAGCTTTTCATAAAGCCCCTCTAGCGAGCCCTGTTTCATTCATGCTCCTCGTTAAATTTTTGCGATAATTATATCCGTTTAGTCTGAAGTTAAGTAGGCTCGTCGAGATTTTAAAGCCTAAAAGGCAAAATGAAATTTAAGCGCTATTTTTAAAACAGCTCTGCTCGCGTGCCGTTTCAGCGCCCTATTTGCCGCCGCGATAGGTAAATTTCAGCTTTGTTATATAAATTTAATATTAAAATGCCGTATTCATAAATTTTTTAAGAAAAGGGGAATTTATGGAGATAAACATACAGCGCCTTAAAAACGAGTTCGAGCAGATAAGCCGCTTCGGGGCTTTAGCGGGCGGTGGACTTACGCGGCTTGCGTTTTCGCGCGAGGATAAAGAGGCGCGCGACTTCCTCATATCGCTACTTCAAAAAGAAAATTTCAAGATCAAAATCGACGATACGGGCAATATTTTCGCTAAATTTAGCGGCGTCAACAATCCCGATCTACCGCCCGTCAGCGCGGGTTCGCATATCGATAGCGTGCCGCAGGGCGGCTTTTACGACGGCACGTTAGGCGTCATGGCGGCTTTGGAGGCGATCCGCGCAGCGCGAGATAGCGGAGAAAGGCTTGCGCGACCGCTAGAGCTCATCGTCTTTGTTTGCGAGGAATCGAGCCGCTTTAAAATGGCGACCGTAGGTAGCAAGATAATTAGCGGCAAGCTATCGCGGCAGCGGCTGGGCGAGCTAAAGGATAAAGACGGAATTTCGCTATTTTATGCGATGCAGAGTTTCGGGTTAAATCCCGCAAATTTAAAAAGCTGCGTCTTGCCCAAATCCAGCTTTCATAGCTATATCGAGCTTCATATCGAGCAGGGGCCGGTATTGCAGTGACGCGGCATCCCAGTAGGCATCGTCACGGGTATCGCCGCGCCCGTGCGATACGAGCTGCGGATCGAGGGCAGAGCCGATCACAGCGGCGCTACGCCGATGGATATGCGCTGCGACGCCCTAGCTTGCGCTAGCGAGATCGTTTTAAGCGCGGAGAGGATCGCCAAGGAGGGCAAAACTACGGTTGCGACGACGGGCTATGCAAATGCGCTACCCGGCGTGCTAAACGTGATCCCCGGCTCCTGCACGCTAGGTCTTGATATACGCGATATAGACGAGGATGCGCTTAGGGCGGCGGACGATAAAATTTGCGCCGCGATAGATGAAATTTGCGCTCGCCGAGGGTGCAAATTTGAACTAAAAAATCTCATCAAGGATCGCCCCGTAAAGCTAAGCGAGGAGATGATAGATCTGCTTGAGAGCTGTGCTGGCGAGCTTAAAATTCCAAGCCTAAGGCTTCCTAGCGGTGCGGGACACGACGCGATGAATATGACGGAGCTTGCGGATCGCGTGGGGATGCTTTTCGTACCGTGCAAGGACGGTATCAGCCACAACGTAAATGAAAGCATAAACTGGCACGACGCGTTTGCCGCTACAAAGGTTTTAGCCGCGGCGATGTTAAGCTTAGCTAAAAAATAAAGGAGAAAAGATGGATGCTATCGCACAAAAAGTAGAGGCGCTAAAAAGCGAGATGATCAGGGATCGCAGGTTTTTTCACTCGCATCCCGAGACGGGCTGGTTTACCTTTTTTACGACCGCGGTTATCGCAGATCGTATGCAGCGCTTGGGTTATGAGATAAAGCTCGGTCGCGAGGTTGTAAAGGCTGAAGCCAGGCAGGGCGTAGGTAGCAAGGATGCCTGCGAGAAGGCGAAGCAGCGCGCCGAAGGGCTGCTAAACGCAGATCAGATAAAATTTCTTGATACGATGGAGGACGGGCTAACGGGTCTCGTGGCCGAAATAGACACGGGGCGCGCGGGCAAAACGGTCGCTTTTAGATTTGACATAGACGGCGTGGACGTGACAGAGAGCACGGACGCGGATCACCGCCCTTTTAAGGAGGGCTTTCGCTCCGACATTAGCGGCATTACGCACGCGTGCGGGCACGACGGGCATATCACGATGGGGCTTGCTTTAGCGAAGCTGATCGCGCAAAACTTAGACGATTTTAGCGGTAAATTTAGATTTATATTCCAAACCGCCGAGGAGGGCACCAGAGGCGCCGTAGGTATGGAGGCTGCGGGAGTTACCAAGGGCGTGGATTATCTGCTGGGCGGTCATATCGGCTTTCAGGCAAACACGATGAGAGGTATCATCTGCGGTACCAAAAAGCTACTTGCGACCACTAAATTTGACATAAGCTTAAAAGGCAAGTCCGCTCACGCCGCGGGCGCGCCGCAAAATGGAGCCAATGCCCTGCTCGCCGCAGCTGAGATGGCGCTTGATATGCACGGCATAACCAGGCACGCAGGCGGCGTCACGCGTATCAACGTAGGCGTGCTGCGCGCGGGCGAAGGACGCAACGTCATCGCGCCTAACGGCTACCTTGCGTGCGAGACGCGCGGCGAAAGCACGGAGCTGAATGAGTTTATGAAGGCCAAATGCATGGACATAGTAGAGGGCGTTTCTAAAATTTACGGCGTTAGCTACGACGTGCAGGTTACGGGCGGTACCGCAGGCGGCGATAGCGACGAGGCTACCACGCAGCTTTACGAGGATGCGGCGAAGGCGTCGCCGTTTATCGACGATGATAAAATCGTAAGGGAGTTAAATTTCGGCGCATGCGAGGACTTCGCGCATTTTATGCGCTCGGTGCAAGATGCGGGCGGCAAAAGCGGATATCTGATGATCGGCACGACGCTTGCGGCGGGTCATCACAACGGTAAATTCGACTTCGACGAGGACTCGCTGCTTGCGGGGGTGGACGTGTATCTGCGCTGCGCGTATAAGCTAAACGGCAAAGCTTAAGGAAGGCGGCATGAAAAGAGCACTACTTCTAAGCGCTTCCAGTTACAAAGACAGCGGCTATCTGAACCACTGCAAGGGGTGGATCAAGGAATTTTTAGGAGATCTTTGGAAGGATGAAATTTTATTCATTCCGTTTGCGGGCGTTAGGCGTACAAACGAACAATACGAGCAGAAGGTCGCGGACTGCTTGGAGAGTAACAATATCAGATCGATCCACCGATTCGCCGATATGAAAGCTGCCGTTAAAAATGCCAAATCGATCTGCATCGGCGGCGGCAATACCTTCGTGCTACTAAATGAGCTTTATAAATTTGATCTCTTAGGCGCGATCAAAGACGCCGTAGAGAGCGGTACGCCGTATTTCGGCTGGTCTGCGGGCGCAAATGTCGCGGGCAAGACGATGATGACTACTAATGATATGCCGATCGTCTTTCCGCCCTCGCCGGTAGCTCTGGGGATCTTTCCGCACCAGATCAATCCGCACTTCATAAGCGGTAAAATTTCAAACCACAACGGCGAGAGTAGGGAGGAGCGGCTGGAGGAGTTTTTGATCGTCAATCAAAACGACAGCGTCTATGCTATGCCTGAGGGTAGCGCGTTTTTGATAAACGGAAACGAGTGCGAGGTGATGGGGCATGCGGACGTGCTGAAATTCGAGTATAAAAAAGAGATCTCGCGCATCGCCGTGGGAAGTAAATTTAAAATTTAAAAGGAGTTATCGTGCAGACGTTTAGGCTATTTTTGGCGCTTGCGGGTATCGTCGCAGTCGTCGCTTTGCTAATCATGAAAAAGGATACTAAAACTGTGCTTATCGGCGTGGGTTTGGTGCTGTGCGTGCTTTGTCTAAAGCCTCTGGACGGGCTGGGCGCCTTTACCTCGTATATGACTAAAGCAGGTCTTATTAAGGCGATATGCGCCAGTATGGGTTTTGCCTTCGTGATGAAATTTACCGGCTGCGACCGCGCACTCGTAAATTTACTCACTAGACCCCTCGGCAATATCGGATTTTTACTGATCCCGCTCGTCGTAGCGCTTACGTATTTCATCAATATCGCGATCCCCTCCGCTGCGGGCTGCTCGGCTGCGGTCGGCGCTACGCTGATCCCCGTGATGATGGCTGCAGGCGTTAAGCCGGAAATGGCGGGAGCTGCGGTATTTGCGGGCACTTTCGGCGGCGTTTTAAGCCCGGGCTCGGCGCATAACATATTTGTAGCCGATATGGTAAAGGCGCACAATCCATCCTACACGGTTCAAGACGTCATCGGAGTGCAGTTTTCCAGCGCGATTACCGCTTTGATCGTAGTTTTGATCGTAATTAGCATAACGGCGATAGTTTGCAAAGACTACACCAAGGGGGTGAATTATCTAGCGCAAAGAGAAAATTCCGTAGGCGCAGACGGCGCAAGCTCCGCCGCGGCAAGCTCCGCCTCATCCGCCACCGGTTCAAATTTAGATGCGCAGCCTCAAAAAATAAATGTCTTATACGCGCTTATGCCGCTAGTGCCTTTGGTGATCTTGATCATCGGCGGTACGTCCAAGCTCAACACGATCTCTTTTCTTAAATGGACCAAGATGGGCGTCGCCGAGGCGATGCTACTGGGCGCTATCGTCACCATCGCCATTACTCTGACCAACCCTCAAAAGATCACGAAGGAATTTTTCAAAGGCATGGGTAGCGCGTATGCCGATATCATGGGTATCATCATCGCAGCGGGCGTCTTCGTCGCGGGTCTTAGCGCGTGCGGGGCGATCGATTTCGTAATCGAGTGGCTAAAGGGCGAGCAGGGCTACGTAAAATTCGGCGGCACCTTCGTTCCGTTTTTTATGGGCGTCGTAACAGGCTCGGGAGATGCGGCGGCGATGGCGTTTAATACCGCTGTGACCGTGCACGCCGACGCGTTAGGCTTTGAACAAGATAAGCTCGGTATGGCGGTTGCTATAAGCGGCGCGCTAGGCAGGAGCGCATCGCCGATCGCAGGCGCTTGCATCGTTTGCGCGGGACTTGCGATGGTAAGCCCTATTCAGATCGCTAAAAGAACGGCTCTGGGTATGTTTCTATCCGTCTGCGTCATCGCATTTTTAATTCTGTAAAAGGAGCTTAATATGGATATCGTGCAGAGGTTTTTGAACTACACTAAGATCAACACCACCACAAATAGAGCCGCGGGTGCTGCGGGCATAATGCCCTCAAATCCCAAAGAGCTTGAGCTCGCAGGCCTCATAAAAGGCGAGCTGGAAGCTCTAGGCATAAAAAATATCAGCCTTAGCGAGAAGTCGATTTTGATCGCTAAAATTCCCTCAAATTTAGACGCGTCCGCTCCGAGCGTAGCGTTTTTTGCCCACCTTGATACCAGCGCCGAGCAGACGAATGATACCAAAGCTCAGATCGTAAGATATGAAGGCGGCGATATCTGCCTGAATAAAGAGCTAGATATCTATCTTAAAGAGAGCGAAAATGAGGAGCTGCGAGATTACAAGGGAGACGAGATCATCGTAACGGACGGCACTAGCTTGCTAGGCGCCGACGATAAGGCGGCGATCGCCGCGATCGTAAATGCGCTGGAATTTTTCGTCCAAAATCCGCAGATCAAGCACGGCGAGATAATCGCTTGCTTCGTGCCGGACGAGGAGCAGGGTTTGCTAGGCGCAAAGGCGCTGGATGTAAGCGAGATAGGTGCAGACTTCGGCTACTGCCTTGATTGCTGCGGCATCGGCGAGTTTATCTACGAGAATTGGAACGCGGGCGATTGCATCGTTACCTTCAAAGGCCAGTCCGCTCATCCGATGAACGCCAAGGGCAAGCTCGTAAATTCCTTACTTTTGGCGCATAAGTTTATCTCGCTGCTGCCTGCGGGCGAGGCGCCCGAATATACAGAGGGCAAGGAGGGCTATTTTTGGGTCAAGGAGCTTAGCGGCAATAGCGCAAAGACCGTACTAAAGATCGACGTGAGGGAATTTGACGAGAAAAGATACGAGCAGCGTATGGAATTTTTGCAAAAAACTGCGGACGGGCTTCGCGCGATCTGGGGCGATCGGATCGAAATTTCGCTAAACGATCGCTACAAAAACGTCTATAACTTTTTGAAAAACGACGATGCGCCCGCGATACGCTTTGCGAAGCAGGCTTTTAAAAGCTTAAATATCGAGCCCAAGATCAAGCCTATGCGAGGCGGCTACGACGGTGCCGTCATCTCGGCAAAGGGGCTGCCGTGCCCGAACCTCTTCACCGGCGGGCATAATTTCCACTCGATCTACGAATACCTGCCCGTAGGCTCTTTAAAAGCGGCGAGCGAGGTGGTTAAGCGGATCATAACGCTGGCGGTGGCGCGAGCCTAGCTAGGGCGCTTTCTACTCCGCGTGCAGATTTGATTTTAATTTAGCTCGTTCATTCCGCCGCGAAATTTTACCCTGCAGGACATAGTTTTTGGCTCTGTGGCGACGGAAGACGCGAGCTACGACTACGACGTGGCTTTTGTGCGGTACCATTGTAGCGAGGAGATGGCGGAATTTCTGCTTGCGCTTTATAATAGCGACGCGTGCGTGGGTGCGGCGGATCGAAACAACTTCGAGTTTAGCCTGCAAGCTGCGCGATTTGACTACGCGGGAGAACGCTAATTTTTATGCTTTTAGCGTGTCGCGACAAAAGGTGGCTTCTAGACTGCGCATAGTCTTATAAAATTCAAGCTGATTTGATGTGTATTTCGCGCCGAACGCGGCTTTAAAATTTAACGCGTGAGCTATGAATTTAACTTGCGATGCGAGCTCAAACGCGCAATTTTCGGGCTCGACTTGCAAACTAGACGAAATTTTTGGCACGGTAAAAGCAAAATTTAACCACACAACGCGGTAAAATTTAAAGAAATTTAAGGAGTGAAAATGGGAAAATCCACTCTTGTGGTAGGCGCTACTGGCGTCGTGGGTAGGGAGCTGGTGCGCTAGCTTTGCGAGAGCCCGGGTTACGATGAGGTATGGGCATGGACGCGCCGCGAGATAGGCTTTTGCCACCCTAAGCTTCGCGCGCGGATCATTGATTTTGAGGGTATCTCGTATATCGCGCCGCATAAATTTGACGAAATTTTTTGCGCGCTGGGTGCGACGATGAAGCAGGCGGGTTCGCGCGAGGCGTTTTTGCGCGTGGATGTGGACTACGTCTATGCAGCGGCGAAGTGGGGCAAAGCAGCGGGCGTACGGCGCTTCGTGCTCGTATCATCTCCGGGTGCGAGCGAAGGTTCGCTAAGCTTTTATCTGCGCGCTAAAGGACGTATCGAGCGGCGCGTGAGCGAGCTTGGCTTTGACAGCCTTCAGATCGTCCGTCCGCCAATAATCCTCGGCGAGAGACCTGATACTCGCCCGCTAGAACGGCTTGCGGCGGCGGTTTTTAAACTGCTGCCCGCCTGCGTGTTCGGTAAATTTAGACCGCTTAGCGGCGTAAGTATCGCCCGCGCGATGATAAATGCGGCTAGCAGCGACGTGCGCGGCGTACAAATCTACGAGCCGCGGGAATTTTTATAAATCGCGAGTAAAATTTCAGCGCAAGAGCAGGATTAAATTTAAAATTAAAGTTTTAGGCAGTGTGGATAAAATTTTATAAATTGATCTACTTAAATTAAATTTTAAATTTAATAGAATTTTATAGTAAAATTTCTCGCTTGAAATTTTAAGCGTAGAATCTTGTGTACTGTGTTGTTGCAAAATTTTTGTTATAAAACCCTATGCTAAAATTTTAGGACTAAATTTGCGACGTATTTAGCTTAGCCGCGAATAAAGCTTCCTAGGGCTTCAAGCTCGCATGCGGTTATGGCAACTTCAAGCCCCGAAACAATCGTAAGTTTTGCAAGTTTTATAAATCTGCGACATTAAATTCTAAAAATTATGAGCTACTTAGGAGGCGAAAATGTTCTATTTTTTCGCTTCTTTCTGCGCGGTCGGCGGATCGAGCTGCATGATCTTATCGCCTAGTCGCTGAAAATTTGCAAGGCTTTTTAAGTGGAAATACGCTAGCTCCAGATATCCGCGGCGCGCGAAATCTGCGAGTTTTTTATCGCTTAACTTCAAAAGCTTTTCGCGATTTACGACCGAAAAGCCGTTTAGCAGAGATGATTCCTTGCCGCTAGAGTTGATACCGAGCTCTTTGGCTTCTAAAATCCCCGCCTTTTGAAATTCCGCCGCCGCAACGCGCGTGCGCATATCTAAATCGGCGTAATTTTTCATCACCTCTTTTAAATTTTGTAAAAACGGCGTCGGCTTGCCGTCTTTAAAAAGCGCCTCGCCGTCGCCCTTGATCTGCTGCGCGTCTTTATCGAAGCAGATCGCCGTCTGCTCGCCGATCTGGGCTAGGAAAAACGGGTAATTCTGCACCGAGGAGGGCACAGTTCCTTTATAATCCTTATCGATCAGGACATTTTTGGTGCGTCCTAGCAGCGCCACCATTTTGGGCTCTTTTTCGATAGTAAATACGATGACTAGGCTCTCTGCGCAATATGGGATCTCCGGCGCGATAACCGGCACGAAAGGCGCGGTGGGAAATGCATCCGCGTGATACTGTAAATCCGCGTGTTTAACGCTATCTAATACGACTGGGGTCATGTTGATCCTTTAAAAAATTTTAGCAATTATATAAAAAAGAATATTAAAATTCTAAAGGGTTTTGGAATTTCGGCTGTTTTTGCTTGCGTAAATTTATAGATTTGGAATTTTAAATTTGATAGAATCACCGTTAAATT
Organism: uncultured Campylobacter sp.; assembly: GCA_963529625.1. GTDB lineage: Bacteria > Campylobacterota > Campylobacteria > Campylobacterales > Campylobacteraceae > Campylobacter_B. The sequence goes on from CAURZM010000001.1 coordinate 99,876, forward strand.
TAAGGAGCGAAAGTGGGCTTGGATGAGCTTTTGGCGCTTGCAATAGATGCCGCAAAAAAGGCAAACGCCGCGATAATGCAAAATTACGACAAATTCGATGTCTTTCTTAAAGCGGACAGATCGCCGCTTACGAATGCCGATCTCGCGGCAAACGATGTGATAATGAGCACTCTGGAGCCTAGCGGTATCGCGATCTGCTCGGAAGAGTGCGTGCTGGATAGCAAGCGGCGCATGAGCGAGGAGAGATTTTGGCTGATAGATCCGCTGGACGGCACGAAGGAGTTTATCGCGCGCAACGGCGAGTTTTGCGTCTGCATCGCGTTGATCGAGTATGGACGCCCAATTTTAGCGGTAATTGGCATCCCTATAAGCGGCGATATATATAGCTCAAACGGCGGCGGGGTTTATAAAAACGGCGTTCTGCTCCCTCGCCCCGCTAGCGCACCGCAAACATTTATGCACGGCCGCCACGGCAAATCCGTAAAATACGTGCAATTCGCGCAAAAATTTGGGATGCAGCTCGTGCGCAAAGGCTCTGCGATAAAATTTTGTATCTTAGCCGAGGGGGGCGCCAGCGCGTATGCGAGATTTAGCGACTGCTCACTTTGGGACATCGCGGCGGGAGATTTTTTGCTGCATCAAAGCGGCGGAGCGGTAGTGGATTTAAAGACGATGAAGGCACCTCTTTATAATGGAAAAAGCCTGATAAATAACCACTATTTAGCGGTCGGCGCGAATGCGATGAAAAATTTATCTGAAATGTTAGAATTCGCAAAGAACTTTTAAGTTAAATTTATAGTAAACACTCTATAATATAGGTCAAAAAATTTTTTATCAAAGGATAAAAACATGAAGGGCTTTACTATGATCGAATTAATTTTCGTGATCGTGATTTTAGGTGTTTTGGCGGCAGTTGCCATTCCAAAACTAGCAGCTACTAGAGACGATGCTGAAGTAGTGAGGACGGCGCATAATGTAGCCACATCACTCAACGATCTAGTGGGCTACTATACGGCACAAGGTGAGTATAACCAGGATTTTTCACAGATGATGAATGTGCCAAATCCTATAAGGGTTAAAGGTCATATCTGCGCTACATACACATATGACAACAAGGAGCAAGTGACCTTAACCAAAGGCAGAGATGGCTTATGTGATCGGGTATGGAGTATGCCGGGACTTAAAAATATAGATAATATCTATAGTTCAAACGCTCTTATTATCGTTCGATGACCTATTTTGCGTGGGGTTTTAAATCCCATGCCTTTTTATTTAAAAATCCAAGCAAAATTCCAATAACCCAAACAGCTCCGAAAAATATAAAAATTATACTCCAAAATTGTGCCAGATCCACGCTTTTGCTTGTCGGAAACAGATACCAGCCTCCGCTATAAAGCGCGGTTAGCTTAGCTTGCAGTCCCTCTAGCGTTGTATCGGTCGGCACCGCCGGTACGTCGAACGCGCAGCTGTTAAACGGTTTAAAAATTGGCACCACACTTAAATCAAAATTTAAAAATTTCGCCGCTCCACCACAGCCGCTCATCCCGCTCATATCTCCGCTCCCTCGCAGTACCGTGTGAATTTTAGCTAAATTTAATGACGAGACGAAGCCCAGCGCCGCGCCGTAAAACCACATCGCATATCCGCAGATCGCGCCGTAAACGTCCTTGCCGAAAACCGCTAAAATCACCGCTCCTAGCGCCACAGTGCAAAGCGCGAATCTCACGTGAATACTAAAGCTTTCCGGATAGATAAAAAGGAATTTTTGCAAGAAAAAATATGAAAACGCTAGCCAAAAAAGCGCCCAAATAGCGCAAAAAGCGAGAAATTTTTTAGAGTATCTGTTTTGAAATTTTAAAATCATAAAAATCCTTTCCGCGCATAATTTTATAATAAATTGCAGATATTTTTGCTAAAATCCCAGCTTTTATAACAAAAATTTCAAGCAAAGGGTAAAATTTTGAGGAATTTTTTACGCAGATTAGAAAGAGCTTTTGATGCGTTCGCAAATATCTTAGGCGTATTAAGTATCGTATTTTTGGCGCTTTTAGTTATAGTTGTTTTTTACAATGTTGTGGCGCGTTATCTTTTTCCAGCCGCAAATTCCGTCGCTATGCAAGAACTTACGTGGTGGCTATATTCGGCGATGTTTTTATTCGGTGTGACCTACGCGCTCAAAGAAAACGCACACGTTCGCGTGGATATTTTTTACGAAAAATTTAGTCCCACTGCAAAAGCGCTCATAAATATCTTAGGCACGATATTTTTCATTTTGCCTTTCGTGGCGCTCGTGGCATTTTTTTCGATCGATTATGTAAGCGAGGCTTATACGAGCCATGAGGCCAGCGCCAATCCCGGCGGTATGCAGCATCTTTGGATCATCAAGTCCGCAATCACGCTTAGCTACGCGTTTTTATTTATCTACGCATTTGGATTTTTGATTAAAAATATTAACGCTCTGCTTGATGTTAGGGAAAACAAAGGCTCGGAATTTCTTAGTGGGAATTCTTCGGGCGCACAGAGTGTGTGAGGGCAGAATGAGCTTAAATTTAAAATTCTATAAATTTTACGCTTTTCGCGCTTGGGCGGAATTTTGCCATGGCGAGATAAAAGGTGGCAAGCTATGATAGGCATAGTGATGTTTGCGGCAGCGCTTTTTATGCTGTTGCTGGGTTTCCCCGTTGCGTTTACGTTCGGTGCTGTAGCGGTGATTTTCGGCTTTATCTACGGACTTAGTGAGGCGTGGGATTACGCGCAGGGCTTTGAAATTTTAACCGAAGCTTTCGAGGATATGAGCAGGCAGTTTTTCTCACTGATGCCTAATAGAATTTACTCGATTATGGAAAATCAGCTGCTAATTTCGGTGCCGCTTTTTATTTTGATGGGTATGATTTTGCAAAAGACTCGCCTTGCGGAGCGTTTATTAGAGTCGATGGCATTGTTATTCGGCGGCGTACGAGGCGGCGTGGCGATCAGCACCGTTTTGGTGGGCGCGTTACTTGCGGCTACGACGGGCATCGTGGGCGCGACTGTCATCGCTATGGGCGTCATCAGTCTGCCTGTGATGATGAAATACGGCTATGATAAGCCACTGGCTACCGGCACTATCGCTGCTGCGGGCACGCTTGGGCAGATTATCCCGCCCTCGATCGTACTAATTATTTTAGGCGATATACTTTCGGTTTCTGTGGGTGATCTTTTCTCTGCATCAGTTATTCCTGGGCTCGTGCTAGTGGGTTTTTACGTGATTTATATTGCGATTATTTCATATATTTGCAAAGATTATGCGCCGCCTGTTCCGCCGCTAGAGGGACTTAGCAAATCAAAGCAAATTTTTATCGCGCTTAAAAACGTCGTGCCGGTGCTCGTGCTGATTTTGCTCGTCTTAGGATCTATTTTTGCGGGCATCGCTACGCCTACGGAGAGCTCGTCGGTAGGCTGCTTAGGTGCGATAGCGCTAGCTGTTTTATACCGCACGTTTTCGTTTAGGCTGATCTATGACGCGCTAAAAAATACCGCTAAAATTTCGGGTATGGTTTTTATGATTTTGATGGGCGCCACGGCATTTTCGATGATTTTTTCTTACACTGGCGGAGATGAGGTCGTGAAAAATTTTATGGAGAATCTGCCCGGTCAAGCATGGGGATTTATCGCGCTTACGATGGTAGTTATCATAGTGCTTGGATTTTTTCTCGATTATGTCGAAATTTCATATATCATTTTGCCGATACTTTTGCCGATAGTAGAGTCTTTGCATATCAATCCCGTGTGGTTTGCGATCTTAATCGCTGTAAATTTACAAACATCGTTTATGACGCCGCCATTTGGATTTTCGATATTTTTCTTAAAGGGCGTGACGCCGCCGCAAATCCATACCACGGATATTTACAAGGGCGTGCTACCTTTTATTTTATTGCAAATTCTAGTGCTATTAACGCTCGCAATCTTTCCGGGGGTTTTTGGTTTAAAAGCTTTTTTAGGCTAGAAATATTAAAATTCACGCTAAATTTAACCTAGGAGCTAAAAATGGCTAAAAAGCTTATCGATGTTATGGATACGACCTTTCGCGACGGATTTCAGTCAGTTTTTGGCGCGCGCGTGGCGATGAAGGACTTCCTGCCCGCCGTTAGCGCGGCAAAAGACGCAGGCATCACGCACTTCGAGTTCGGCGGCGGCGCGCGGTTTCAGAGCCTGTATTTTTACCTAAACGAAGACGCGTTTGAGATGATGGATAAATTTAGAAGCATCGTGGGGCCTGAGGCGAACCTGCAGACCCTTAGCCGCGGCGTCAATACCGTCACGCTCGATACCGGCAGCCGCGAGATCATCGATCTGCACGCCAAGCTTTTTGCCAAGCACGGCACGACGACGATTAGAAATTTCGACGCGCTAAACGACGTGGAAAATTTAAAATTTAGCGGCGAGTGCATCCATCGTCACGGTCTTAAACACGAAGTCGTGGTTACGATGATGGATCTGCCGCCGGGATGCAGCGGCGCGCACGATGCGGCGTTTTACGAGAGAATTTTGCGTCAAATTTTAGACGCGCAGATTCCGTTCGATAGCGTCTGCTTCAAAGACGCAAGCGGCACCAGCAGCCCGCAGAAGGTCTATGAGACGATCAAGCGCGCGCGTAAAATTTTAGGCGACGGAGTGCATATTCGCCTGCATACTCACGAGACGGCGGGTGTTAGCGTCGCATGCTATCAGGCTGCGCTCGTTGCGGGCGTAGACGGCATCGATCTTGCCGCGCATCCCGTAAGCGGCGGCACGAGCCAGCCCGACATTCTTACGCTGCTGCACGCGACGAAGGGGCAAAATTTCGACCTGGGGCTAGATGCAGAGAAAATTTTAAAATATGAAGAGGTTTTGGGCGAGTGCTTGAAGGATTACTTCATGCCGCCAGAGGCTACGCAGGTAAGCCCGCTCATTCCGTTTAGCCCGATGCCAGGAGGCGCGCTTACCGCAAACACCCAGATGATGCGCGATAATAAAATTTTAGACAAATTTCCAGCCGTCATCAAAGCTATGCGCGAGGTCGTCGAAAAGGGCGGCTTCGGCACGAGCGTGACGCCGGTTAGCCAGTTTTATTTCCAGCAGGCGTTTAACAACGTAATGTTCGGCCCGTGGAAAAAGATCGCCGAGGGCTACGGCAAGATGGTGTTAGGCTATTTCGGCAAAACGCCCGTTAAGCCGGATGAAGGCGTGATTAAGATGGCGGCGGAGCAGCTGGGACTACAGCCTACGACCAAACACGCCGTAGATATTGCCGATGCAGACGAGAGCAAGAGCGTCGCGTATGCGCAGAAAATTCTACGCGAGCAGGGCATCGAGCCTAGCGAGGAGAACATATTTATCGCGCTTGCCTGCAAAGAAAAGGGCATCGCGTTTTTAAAAGGCGAGGGCAAGGTGATGAGTCGAAAAAAAGAGGACGTAGCACCCGCCGCAAGCCATCAAGGCGGTATTTCTAAAAACGGCAAATTTGACGTTAAGATTAACGGCAAAATTTACAACGTAGAATTTGCAGGACAAAACGTGCTCGTAAACGGCGATCGATACGACGTCAGCTTCGATACCTCAGCGCCCGCAAAGCCGCAACCGCAAGGCTCCGCCGGCGAGCAGCCCGCTGCTGACGCGCGAGGCGGTACGGACGATAACGATATAAAAGCGACGCTTCCTAGTAATGTATTTAAAATTTTAATAAAGGAAGGCGACGCTGTTAAGGCGGGACAGAATGTCATCGTTCTTGAAGCGATGAAGATGGAGATAAATATCGAAAGCCCACGTGACGGCATAATCGATAAAATTTTAGTCGCCCAAGGCGATACGGTCGATGCCGATCAGGTACTCGCGATTTTAAGATAAGCTCTAAAATTTAGGCGGGCGCTTCCGCCTAAATTTCATGGCGACAATCCTCGGTGCTTAAGCGAGCTCACCTAAATTTTAAGCTATAATAGCGCAATCTTTTATCAAAATTTAATTTAAAAAGGACGCAAAATGACAACTCCGAACGATCTGGATAAATTAGGTCTTAAAAATATCAAAAAAATCAATCACAACCTAAGCTACGACGAGCTTTTTGAGCTTGAAAAGGCGATGGGTGAAGGACGCGTGTCAAGCAACGGTACTTTTATGGTCGATACGGGTATCTTTACGGGTCGCAGCCCCAAGGATAAATACTTCGTAAAACAAGATCCGAGCCAAAAATACATCGCCTGGGGCAAGATAAATCAGCCTATCTCAAAAGAGCTTTTCGATAAGCTTTTAGCCAAAGCTAAAGCCCAGCTAAGTGGCAAGGAAATTTTTATCCAAGACGCATTTTGCGGCGCGAGCAAATCCAGCCGCAAAAACGTGCGCTTCGTAACCGAAGTCGCGTGGCAGGCGCATTTCGTAAAAAATATGTTCATTCGTCCAAGCGAGAGTGAGCTAGCTAAATTTAGCCCTGATTTCGTCGTTTACAACGCGTGCAAATGCAAAAATGAAGATTACGCGAACGACGGGCTGCATTCCGACGTTTTCGTTATCTTTAACGTCGAGGAAAACGTCGCCGTTATCGGCGGCACGTGGTACGGCGGCGAGATGAAAAAGGGCATTTTCTCGATGATGAACTACTGGCTACCGCTCGAGGGCAAGCTAAGCATGCACTGCTCGGCAAACGTGGGCAAAGAGGGCGATACAGCGCTGTTTTTCGGTCTAAGCGGCACGGGCAAAACGACTCTCTCAACAGATCCAAACCGCAAGCTAATCGGCGATGATGAGCACGGCTGGGACGATGAGGGGATATTTAATTTCGAGGGCGGCTGCTACGCGAAGTGCATAAATTTAGACCCGAGCAGCGAGCCCGAAATTTACGCCGCTATCAAACGCGACGCGCTGCTTGAAAACGTTGTCGCGGATGAGACGGGCGTCGTGGACTACAAAGACGGCAGCAAGACCGAAAACACCCGCGTCAGCTACCCGATCTATCACATCGAGGGCTACGAGCCAAGCTCTGCGGGCGGCCATCCCAAAAACATAATCTTCCTAACAGCCGACGCATTCGGCGTTTTGCCGCCGGTCGCAAAGCTAACCAAAGAGCAGGCGATGTATTATTTCCTAAGCGGCTACACGGCAAAAGTCGCGGGTACCGAGCGCGGTATCACAGAGCCGGTGGCGACCTTTAGCGCGTGCTTTGGCGAGCCTTTTATGCCGCTGCATCCGACCGTTTACGCTAAGTTGTTGGGCGAAAAGATCGACAAGCACAATGTTAGCGTCTATCTCGTAAACACAGGCTGGAGCGGCGGCGCGTACGGCGTTGGCAAACGAATGAGCATCAAAGCCACGCGCGCGTGCATAAACGCGATCCTTGACAGCAGCATCAAAAAGTGCGAATTTGAAAATTTCGAGAAATTTAACCTCGCGATCCCAAAAGAGCTCGCAGGCGTCGAGACGAAGCTGCTAAATCCGATCAATACGTGGACGCATCCGGCGGAATATAAGATCACGCGCGATAAGCTTGCAAAGATGTTTGAGGAGAATTTCAAACGCTACGAGGACGTAAAAGAGGGGGTCGAGTTTGCTAAAGCGGGCCCTACGGCTTAGGCTCCTGGGCCTTGGGGTGATTTGCGCGCTTTTTGCCGCATGCGAAAACACTCCCTCAAATTTAAAACAGCCGCTCGTTGCAATGAGCGGCTTTTCCTTTTACGACGATCCGTTAAGCTACATCAACAATGTGCGCGCAAAATCGGGGCTAAATCAGCTTTCGCAGAATGAAATTTTAAATACCTCCGCGCTTAATCACGCAAAATATGTCGTCGCAAACGAAGCGATGTCGCACGACGAAACCCCCGGTAAGCAGGGCTTTACGGGCGAGAACCCGTCAAAGCGCGCTTTTTACGCAGGTTATAATGCCGCAGTACGAGAAAATTTATCCTATAATTCAAGCGATCTTAAAAGCGCGATCGACGGGCTTTTAAGCGCGATTTACCATAGATTTGCATTTTTGGATTTTGCCTCAGATGAGATCGGCATCGGCTATTTTGAGCACGGCAAAAAAAGTAGCTACGTTTTTGAGATGGGGAATTCGCGCCTCAACGCCTTTTGCTCGCGAAATTTAAACGACGAAGGAAGCGGCAAATTTCTACTGGGGATGTGTAAAAACGAAACGCTACGGATGAGGGAGGATAAGTTCAAAGGCGCCACAGCGCTGAACTCGCGAGCTTGCGTATATTATCCGAACGACGAGCCCGCGCTTGCGTTTTTCAGTAATGAAATTCCGGATCCCATGCCAGAGTGCAAAATCACCGCAAATCCCGTAAGCGTAGAGTTTAATGCCGAGGGGCTGCCCGTAACGATGAAAAGTTTTAAAATTTACGAAGGCGGCAGGGAGCTTCAAAACGTTAAAATTTTAGACAAAAACTCCGATCCTAACGCCATTTTAAGTGATAGGCAGTTCGTGCTTTTCAGCAGAGAAGTTTTTAAATTTGACGCCAAATACGGTGCGGAGTTTAATTACGAGCAGGGCGGGAAGCAAAAGACGCTACGGTGGGAGTTCATCACGCAAGCGCCTAAATTTAGATACTTCGTCGTGCAAGGCGGAGAAAATCTGAGCGTGAAAAACGGCGCGTTTTACGATATATTCGTAGCCCCCAAAGACTGCAACGATTTGATGAAAAGCTACAAAACCAGCTACTCTTTGATGGATAAGCCCGAAATTTCAAGCCCCGCAGCGAACATGTTGCGCGTAAAGCTAAACGGCGCAAAGGGCGCAAAGCTTGAAATTTCAACGGACAACGGCGCGATAATAAATCTGTATCTAAGCGACAGCTCCAAAAGCTACGGCGGCATGGGTAAAATTTACGCCGCAATCGCGGCGGTTTTGGCGGCGATCATTTTGTTTTATCTTTTGGCAAGGCGCAGAGGGCGATAGGCGGAAACCTATTTTCGCGACCTCTGCTTTTGCCTGCGCGCACAGGGGTGCATAATACCTATCCGGCGTGAAATTTAATGCAGAGCCCTGCTTTTAAATTTCATCCCCGTTTATCTCATCCGCAAGTTTTAAAATTTTATCCTGTACCGCCTCAGGAGCGTAGATATCCATCCACTCTATCCCATTTGAAGCGCTAAAAAGCACGGCTATCCGCCCCTTGCTCATCGCGCGCTTGGCAAGCTTGGTTGCCGCGGGGCTGTTGCCCATATTGGGCATCTCGTCTATGCTTATCTCGGCGCAGCGGCGCAAAATAGGCGCCAAATCAAACTCTCCCTCGAGCAAAATAATAACCGAGCCGCGCCTAAAACTGCAGGCGTTCCAAAAGATCTCGGCGCCGTTTACGCATTCGCGCGATAGATCGAGGCGAAATTTACCCCGCTCGCGCACGAGGAAGCTAAACTCGCTCAAGTTTAGCGGGTGCTCCACGCTGCCGAAAGCCCCCACGATGCTATCTTTGCGGCCGTTATAGACATAGGCGGCGAGCGCGTTTTGCAGCAGCGGCGCTATGATCTGCTCATGCGCGCTCGTGTGATCGTCATCTCTAGCGCGGCCTGCGATCTTTACGAAAAACGGTTTGAAATACTCCATAAACGCTCCTTAAATTTAAAATTTACTCGCTTTTACTTTTAAATTTAACGGCTCGCACTTTTAAATTTATGCCTATTTGGCTCTTGCGATAGCCGAATTTAGTTCGCGGCGCCCGCTTTTTCGGCTCGTTTTTCAGACGCCGCCGTTTTAAATTTTACTCTTGTATCTGCTATCGCAGCTTCTTGCGCTTATATATCGTTTTTACGCCTATCAAATACAACCTGGATGGCGGTTTAGATTTTACACAAAATACTCGCGCGCAGCATCCTTGCTCTCAAAGGGGCTTACGCTCAGCTCGCTGCCGTCTATGAGCACGAGGTAGCGGCGCGCGGCGTCCGTTTTGGCGTATGTTAGCGCCAGTCTCGCCGCAAGCTCTCTATCCGCTTCGCTCGCGCCTCTACTTAGCAGGCTTATCGCGCCCACGACGTCATCTTTAAATTTTATCTCGCTAAATTTCGGATTTTGCACGGCGGCAAGCTTTTTGTTATCGCTCTCGTCGCGTCCGATTATGAGCTTCGCGCCGCCCGGCAAGCGCAGATGGCGCCCGAATTTTAAAATTTCAGCGTCCGCGGGCGTTTCGATCTTTTCAAATTTTACCGCATCCTTTATCCGCTCGCTGAAGCTCTGCACGGTTAGCAGACAGCCTCCTGCGGGCGTTTCGTAATCCTCAAAGCCGAACTCCGCCGCCAGCTGCATCTGTCTAGCCCGCCCGCGCCCGCTGATGTCAAGCAGCGCGCCCCTATCTACCCAGCCCTTGATCTCAGGCGTCGTGGGCGGCAGCAGCTTCGCGCACAACGGACGCAGGATCAGCCCTTCCTCATCGCCGCTAAGCCCGCCGACCTGTGCTATAGCCTGCGCACGCTGGCTCATCGGGCGCTGTCCGAGCACCTCGCCCGTGATGATGAAGCTCGCCTCTTCGCTTTGCAGCATCGCAAGCGCGGTCTTAAACATATATCCGTGGCAATCGATGCAGGGGTTGAAGTGCTTGCCGTAGCCGTATTTGGGCTCGAAAAGCACCTGACGTAGATATTCGCTTCTGATATCGACGCTTTTAAAATTCGCTCCCGCGGCTGCGGCTCTGCGGCGCATGATCTCGCTCTTATCGTCCTTGCCGCTAAATCCGATATCCATATTCAGCGCGAGCACCTCGATGCCTTGCGAGACGATGAGTTTGACCGCGAGCATGGAGTCAAGCCCGCCGCTAAAGAGCGCCAATGCCTTCATTTCATTCCTTTACTTGAGTTGATTGATCTTTTTTTGATACTCCAAGATCCGCTCGATCTTGTCGGGCGCGTTGGAGTTTTTGAGTTTTTGCATCAGATCTTGCAGGGCGTTGCGGCGTAAAATTTTGCACGCGTCGTTAAAAAGCGCCGAGCCGCCGATCGGCAAAATTTCATCATCCAGCGCAAGCGCGCGCAGATTTTCGCGGGCTTCGTTTTCGGCGTTTTGAGTATTTTGGACGCTTTGAGCGCTTAGAACATTTTGAGCTGCGGCTTCCTTCTTACCTTGCTTTGCGACTTTATTTACGTCTTGCTTCTCGCCGCCGTTTGCGCCATGCTGCGCGGAGGAGCTTTTTAAATTTATGGCGCCTGCGGAGGCTTGCCCGTTAAAATTTTGCTCGCTAGAATTCTCGCCGCTTTTTAAATTTGCGCTCTCGCCCTGGATAAAATTTTCTCCCGCGCCGCCCGCGGTAAAATTTTCGGAAGCGCTGTCTACATTGCCGCCCTTGCCCCCGGTGAAATTTTTAAAATTCCCGCCGCTGCGAGCGAAAGCCAAAAACGCCTCGAAAATATCGCCGTGCATACGAAAATCGCGCCGCTCCAAGCAACCGAGCCCGAGCTGTGCCATCTCGTCATCAAGCAGCATCGATTTTATGATCTGAAGCTCCGCGATCTCCTTGCGGCGCAGTAGCGTCCGCCCGAGCCTCGCCGAAGCCGCAGGCGGCGCAGAGCTTTCATAGCGTGCCGTGTTTTGCGTGCGAATAAAATTTCCGCCGTTTAAACCCCCGCTCGCACCGCCCCTGCCGTCTGCGCCGCGCCCTTTGTAAGAGCCGAAATCGTGAGAGCCGAAGCTCCCGCCCTCGTTAAAATTTCGCCCCTCAAAGCCCGCGCGGAAATTTTTACCGCCGCTAGAGAGATTAAACGAGCCCGGCGAGACGTTTAAAATTTGCGCCACTAGGCTCTGATAGGACTCGGCTAGCACGGGGCCGAGTGCTGCGGTAAATTCTTTAATCTCATTTAGCGCCGCCTCTTTTTGCACGGGGCGGGCGAGGTCGTATTTTTTAGCGATTCTTCGGATCAGAAACTCCCCGCTCTCCATGCCGCTAGCATAAATTTGCTCTAGCTCGCGCACCTTGCCTGCGACTATCATATCCGCAGGATCGGCGCCACCACCGATTATAGCGACGCTTGAGTCGATCTTATTCAGGCACAAAAGCCGCGCCGATTTTATCGCCGCATTGATGCCCGCGGCGTCGCCGTCGAAGCTAAGCACGACGTTAAGCTCCGCGCGCTTTATAAGCGGCAGATGAGCGGGCGTCAGCGCCGTGCCGAGCACCGCTACGGCGTTGTCGATGCCCGCTTGATGCAGCATGATGACATCCATGTAGCCCTCGGTGATGATGAGGGTTTTTTTGGCGATCGCGCTTTTTTTCGCAAGGTCGAATGCGTAGAAAATTTTAGATTTATCAAACAGCGTGCACTGCGGCGAATTGACGTATTTGGCCGGGTTGCCACTTATCGTGCGGCCGCCGAAGCCCACGAGCTTGCTCGCGTGGTTGTAGATCGGAAAGGTGATGCGCTCGATGAAGCTAGCATAAAGCCCGCGCTCGTTTTGCTTCACCGCGCCCGCATTTAGCGCGTCTTGCGGCGGAATTTCTTCGTTTTGTAAAACCCTGATCGTCTGCGCGCTAGCTCCTGCGTAGCCAAGGCCGAATTTGCGAATGCTTTGATCGCTCAGTCCGCGATCGTGCAGGTATTTTACGGCGGCAGGATTTTGATAAAGGCAGCTTTGGTAGTAGGCGTTTAAAATCCCGAGCACCTTCTTCTCTTCGCTGCGCTCCTGGACTTTGGCGCCGGTGTATTGCAGCGCGAAATTATACATCCCCGCAAGCTTTTCGACCGCTTCAGGGAAGCTTATCTTTTCGTAATCTTGGATAAATTTAATCGCGTTGCCGCCTGCTTTGCACGAAAAGCAGTGAAAAATTCCAAGCTTGGAGCTCACGCTCATGCTCGGGTGCGAATCGTCGTGGAAGGGGCAGATGCCTACGAAATTTGCGCCGCTGCGCTTAAGCGGGACATATTTTTCTACGACATCTACTATATCTACGGTGGCCAGCAGATTTTCTATGCTTTCGTTTTTAATCATAAGCGAAATTATACCCGCACTTTGCTATAATTGCCCTTTATTTTTGCGACGAGGTTTGATTTGGATAATTTTTTCTTAGACGATCGCGACCCGATTTTCGGGCTTATCATGCTGATAAGCATAATCTTGCTAGTGTCGATTCTAAGCTACATTTGGGGAGTTTTTTCTAAAAAAAACGAGAGGCAGAGCCTAGAGAATTTTATCAAAAAATTTGATACCCTAGACGCGCTTAGCACCGAGCACAGGCAGCTTTTGGCAAGCCCGCAAATTGATATCCCGACGCTTGGAATTTTAGCTAGCTCTTTCGTCAAAAGCGGCGACTTCGAGCGCGCGATAGAAATTTATCTAATCGCGCTAAGTAAGGCTAGCGGCGGCGTGCAGAGGGAGTTTATCCTTACCAATCTCGGCATCGTATATTTCAAAGCGGGCTTTTTGGGGCGCGCCGAAGAGGTGTTTTTGCAAGCGCTGAAGCTGCGCCCCAGAAACAAAGAGGCTCTTACGCATCTTACGGTGATTTATGAGCGGCTGAAGCGCTTTAATGAGGCGCTTGAGGTGCTTGACGCGCTGCGCGAACAGGATGCCGAAGTATACGCCCAAAGCCAGTTCGAGCGCGCCCAGATCATCGCAAACGACGCCAATACGCCGTTTAATAAGAAGATCGCTAAAATTTCAAAGCTAAACTTCAAAGGCGCGGGGCGGTTTTGCATGGAGCTTTTTATCAAAAATAAAGAGCCCATGGAGGGCTTTGACCGCTTCCCGCCGATCGAGCAGGCGATCGATCTGATCTATGATTTCCCTGCGGCGGTAAATACGCAGGATGCGGAGTACAACGCGCTTTTTTACGCGCTTGGAAAAAGCGATCAAAAGCCGCAGAGCGCGAGTAAAATTTTTGAGATCAACGCGCTTATGGCTATGAAGGACGCGGGCTTTGAGGACGCCGGGCTTAGCTTTAGCTACACCTGCGCGAAGTGCAAAAGCTCGGTGGGGCTTTTCTCGCACCGCTGCCCGGTCTGTTACGAGCTAGGCAGCATGGAGATCAGAGCGCAAATTTCGGAGAAAACCGGTGAAATCGGTCAAACTTTTTAGCGACGGTAGCTGCCTCGGAAACCCTGGAGCGGGCGGCTGGGCTTACATACTGCAATACGGCGACGCGATAAAAAAGGCAAGCGGCGCAGAAGCGATGACGACCAATAATCAAATGGAGCTAACGGCCGCTATAATGGGGCTTAGCGCGCTTAAGCAGCCCTGCCGCGTCGAGCTTTTTACCGATAGCGAATATGTCGTTAAGGCGATAAGCTCCTGGCTCGCAAAGTGGGTCGTTACCGATTTTAAGGGCAAGAAAAACGCAGATCTGTGGCGCAGATACCTTGCGGCGGCAGCACCTCACGAGATCAAGGCCTCCTGGGTCAAGGGGCATGCGGGTCATCCGCAAAACGAGGAGTGCGACGCTATGGCTCGCGCGGCGGCGGAAGCGATAAAGGGCTAAAATTCTGCGGCGAAGCTTGCGGTTGCGCGGATTAAGTATGGATTTGCCCGCGTTTGCTTTGCACACAGACCGCTTTGGCGTAAATTTTATCGCCCGAAGCCGGTTTTGTGTTCACGCGATCGGGCTCTTGCATTTGGGGGCAGGTGCGCTTTTGGCGAAGATTAAATTGCGGTGAGCGAGCTTCGACGCGCTCTAGCTTTGATACGCTCTATTCGTTCGTGTTGCTCGCGCAAGTTCGTACTTATTTTGTGCGCGGATTTGGTCTGTGGCGGACGAGCTTTGGCGAAGATTTTGTTAGCAGCGAGCAGGCTTTGGCGCTACTGTATTTGCGATGGATCTGCTTTTGGCGAGGATTAAATTTGCGGCGAGCGAGCTTCAGCGCGGTTTGCGTTAGGATTAGCGGGCACGTTTGAATTTTATTCGTTGCAGATCGTAGCTAGCGCGTTTCATTCGCTGCGTTGGTGCAAATTCAGTGCTGGCTGCGTTCGCGTTCGCTTCACTTGTATGGATTTTGTTCACACCGGATGCCGTTTGCGTGCGAGCCACCGCGAATTTCGTAAAATTTTATAATAAAGGGCAAAGATGCAAAATTTAGAAAAACTACAAGAAAAACTGGGCTATAAATTTAAAAACCCGACTCACCTCAAGATCGCTCTTACGCACAAAAGCGCCAAAAACGGGCACAACAACGAGAGGCTGGAATTTTTAGGCGACGCGGTGATGGATCTGATCGTGGGCGAGTATCTTTTCAAAAAATTTAGCAGCGACGAGGGCGATCTGAGCAAGCTGCGCGCCGCACTCGTGAACGAAAGCAGCTTTTCTAAATTTGCAAAATTTTTGGGCATCGGCGAGAACCTGAATATGTCGCTGTCCGAGGAGCGCAACGGCGGGCGCGAGAAGCCATCGCTGCTTTCGGACGCCTTTGAGGCGATAATGGGCGCCGTCTATCTTGAGAGCGGGCTACAAAACACCGCCCGCATCGCGACTGCAATCTTAGAAATTCTCTATCCGCGCATCAGTTTTAACGAGCTCGTGCGAGACTACAAAACCGCGCTGCAAGAGCTCACGCAGGCAAAATTCGGCGTCACGCCCGAATATGTTCTTTTAGGCTCGAGCGGCCCCGATCACAAGAAAAGCTTCGAAATGGCGGCGCTTGTTGGCGGCAAGCGGCTCTCATCCGCCGTGGGAGCTAGCAAAAAGGAGGCCGAGCAAAAATGCGCGCAAATCGCGATCGAGCTTTTACAAAACGGCGCCTCGCACGGCACTAGCGCGCAAAATGGCGAGCAAACAGCATGCGCCAGTGACGCACAAAGCGGCGCGAACTGCGCCCAGGACGGCAAAAAAGGCTCACGAGGCGGCAGCGGACGGGCGCAGGGTAGCAAAAAGAGCGACTGCGCCGGCGTATTGGGCAGCACGCCGAGCGCTAAAAAAAGCAATGAGCAAAACAAAAATGCCGAACAAAACGGACGCGATAGCGATCAAGGAGGCGCGCTATGAATACTTTCGGCGAGAGATTGCGCCTTAGCACCTTTGGTGAGAGTCACGGCGCGGCGATCGGCGGCGTTTTGGACGGCTTTCCGGCTGACGTGGAGATTGAGCCTTCAAACATCCAAAGCGAGCTTGATCGCCGCAAACCGGGCGGCAAATACGCTACGCCGCGCAAAGAAGCCGACGAGATCGAAATTTTAAGCGGAATTTTTGATGGCCGCAGCACCGGCGCGCCGATCGGATTTATCATCCGCAACGCAAACCAGCACTCAAAGGACTATGAAAACCTCAAAGATATTTTCCGCCCCGCACACGCCGATTTTTCGTATTTTGCCAAATACGGATTGCGCGATTACCGAGGCGGCGGACGGGCAAGCGCGCGCGAAACCGCTGTACGTGTAGCTGCTGGAGCGTTTGCGCAAATCCTGCTAAATCACTTTAAAATTTCCGTAAAAAGCGGAATTTACGGCGTGGGCGAAATTTACGCAGGAAATTTAGACTTCGACTTTGCGCAAAACAGCGAGATTTTCGCACTCGATCCCGCTGTGGAGGACGCGCAGAAGGAGCTAATTCTAAGCGTCAAAAATGCGGGCGATAGCATCGGCGGCTGCGTGCTGACGCGCATTACGGGCGTGCCTGCGGGGCTCGGCGAGCCGCTGTATGGTAAGCTCGATGCGACGCTTGCGGGCGCGCTGATGGGCATAAACGGCGTAAAGGCCGTGCAGATCGGCGCCGGAGTGAAGGCAAGCACGCTAAAAGGCAGCGAGAATAACGATTTCATGCACGCTAGCAAGAATGCGATCCATACCAACGGCGGCAAGATCGGCGCAAATTTCGCGAGCAACAACGCAGGCGGGATCCTAGGCGGCATAAGTAGCGGCGCACCTATCGAGATCACGACCCATTTTAAGCCCACTCCGAGCATTTTTATGGCGCAGCGCAGCGTGGACGTGTACAGTGCGGACGCGGTCTGCGAGCTGCGCGGGCGGCACGATCCGTGTATCGCCGTGCGCGGCAGCGTCGTAGCCACCGCGATGGCGCGGCTGGCGATCGCCGATGCGCTGCTGCTAAACGCGAGCGCGACGCTGGGGAATTTAAAGCGAATTTACGACGAGGATTAAATTTAGACGGGCGGTACGGCGAAATTTTGCGAAATTTAATGAAATTTCAAGGGCCGAGCGATGAAATTTCCGCTAGCTAGGCGGGCAAATTTTAAATTTACGCGGTAAGCCTATCGCGACAAGGAGGGCAAAATGAGACTTGAGCGTATCGGCGAGGACTCGGCACTGATCGCGCGCATAGAGGCGATCAACGTCGCGGCGTTCCCCGAAATCGAGCGTATCAGCATAAAAAATTTTTTAAAAATGTCGCGCAAAGGACAGCTTGAAATCGCGGCGATATTCGAGGATTTTAGCGCCCTGGGTGCTGGCGGTGTTACGAGTAAAAATCACGCGGCGGAAAGCGAAAATTTATGCGCGCCGAAATGGGATTGCGGCGAAGCGAGCCAAGATCGCGATGCTGCGGGTAAAAATTCCGATGCGAACAACTGCGGCGCGGCAGAATTCGCCTCTTTAAGTTCCGAAAATGGCGGTGCGGCTGATAAAAAATCTAATGCGACGAGTAAAAAATCCAGCTCGGAAAGTAAAAATCCCAGCGCGGAGGCAAGCAAAAATTCAAGCGCGGCGGCGCAAAATTTAAGCGGCGAGGAGCTCGTTGGGTTTTGCGTCTATAGGACCGAGCAAACCTATAAGCGCGCGGTTTCGCACCATAAACAGCCGCCACCTCGCCTAAATGCGGATAAAATTTTAAGATCCAAAGCCCATAGCGGCGCGGAATTCGCCTGCGATGCGGGATCTTTCGGCGCTGCGAGTAATAAAATTTCAAGCCGCATTACGAGCGATGAAATTTCAGATTTAAGTGCTGGCGACGGGACTTTGGGCGCGGACCAAGGGCTAGCGAGCGATAATATAAAACGTGCGGACGGCGATTTAAAGCAAGCAAGTGTGGGAGAAATTCTATGCTGCGGTGCCGCGACAGATAAAATTTCAAATGTGAGCGCGCACGGCGAAATTCTACCGAGCGCCACAGAGAGCGAAATTTTATCCGATGCCGCAAAGGGAAAGATTTTGCGCTACGATGAGAGCGGGATTTCGCGCCGCGATGAAAGTAAAATTTCGCGTCGCGAAAAGAGCGAATCCTCAAGCGGCAAGCAGGGCGAGTTTTTTTACGTAGCGTACCTTGCGATCGATGCGAAATTTCGCGGGCTGGGGATCGGCTCAAGGCTGCTCGCGCTCATCGTCACGCAAAATCCGAGCGCGCAAATCGTCCTTGACGTCGAGCCGCCGCACGAGGACGCACCTAATCTCGCGCAACGCCTACGCCGCATAGAATTCTACGGCAGGCACGGCTTTGGGCGCTGCGGCAAGTTTTTCAACTACGCGGGCTTGAGCTTTGAGATTCTATTCAAACCGCGCGCCGATGGGGCTGCGAATAGAGTTACGAAAGGGGTCGCGAGCGATAATACGGATGAGGTTGTAAATGGAGCCGCGAGCGGGGGTGTGAGCGAGGCCGTGAATGGCTCTGCAAGCGAGGCTATTGAGAGAATTGCGAGCGGGTCTGCTGGTGGAGCTGCAAGCGAGGTCGTCGATGATGCTTTCGACGCGGCGGCTTTTGCGAGATTTATCGGCGCGGGCAATAAATTTAGATTTAAAATCACCGACGCGCCGCTATACAAAAACTAATGCAAAAGCCCGAATTCAGCTTCATCTGCGATGATACATTTTATAGAATTTTCTCTGTAGCGATCCTTGCGTTTTTTTGCATTTTTATCTCTTTGGACATCGGCGGATCGGGGGAGCTGTTTTATACAGACAGCCCGCTACGCTCGCAGCAAGCCAAACCTAGTCTGACGATCGTTTTTATGTTTTTAGCGTTACTTTATCTGCGAAGCGGTAGCAAAGAGGCGGCGCGCGTGGAATTTGACGAGCTTAAAATATCCTTTCGCAGAGGGCTAGACAAATACGATCTTATGCTTGGATGCGTCGATATGATAGAGCCGTCGTTTGGCTTCGTGCGGACGTTTCGCGTGCCGCTTATAAGCTACGAGCGGTTTTTGAAACTGCAAGAGATTTTAAAATTCTTGCTTCTTTTCGCATACGTCGCGGGCGTGTTTTTGACGATAAAATTCGGCTTTGTCGAAGCTGCGATCTATGCAGCGGCGGGCATTTTTGCGATTTTGATCGCTTCAAAGCTCGTCGTCGCGCGAAGGCTAGACGGACGAGCGGGGCTACGACTGCGCGATTGCTTGCTACTGCGCGGGAGGGACGATACGGGCGCGGCGGTATTTTTTTGCGTCCGCCCTAGCCGCGCCGAGCGCGAAGCTTTGCGTATATATTTTTTGAAAAATTTTAGCTACGACATTAAGGCGTGAAATTTTTCGGTTTTCAGCGTAAAATTTAGACCCGCAGGATAGTCTGGCTAAAGCTAAACGTAAACGAAGCGCAAAGGCGGATGCTGCGAGAGTATTTCGTGGTGAGATTGGGGTTAGGTTTCGAGCAAAATTCCGTCCGCGGCAATCGCAGATGAGATCGCTCAGTACCCGGAGCAGTTCTCTAATCAGTCGCAGACAAGCTTGCTCTGTGTCTAAAAAGCCCCATAGCTAGTCACAAAGAGCGCCACATTGTCCGTCCGCTTAACGAGGATGATCGCCGCTCGTCGCAACTCGCCTCGCCGCAAGCGCCTCCGCAAATATCCTACGCTCTTAAACGCGTCGAAAGCGAGGCGGTGATAAAATGCGCTTCATCAAAAATCAATACCGAAAAGGAATTTTATGCGAGACTATGATAAAGAGCCAATCAAAATCATAGATAGAGCGGTTTATTTCCAAGCAAATAGCCTATTTATCGCCTTAATATCTTTTTACGCTCTGTATAGATCCGACACTACAGCCATCGATCTCTTAAAATTTAACAACAAAGATTCGTTCCTGCTACTTGTAGCCGTAGTTTTATTTATCGCACAAATACAATGGTATGTAAAGTGCAGGCGTAAAATTTCGTATTTTGAGTTTTTTAATGATAAAATCTCTTACGAATTTGCGCATGATTCAGAGAGCAATAAATGTATCGATGCTTCAAATGCCGATAAGATAAACTTCTGCATCGTATCTGAGCTCATAGATAGCTTCGGCAGATTTCACTACTTTACCTCCTACGAGCTTTATAAAAAATCATCTATTGGAGTGCATATCGGCAAACTGGCGCTGTTTTTATACTATACGATAAATTTTATCTTGCTTGTTTTGCCGTTTAAAATTTTTATGTTGATTAAAAACAAAGAGCCGCTAAGTCTGCTAAATAAAAATGTCGTGATTAAATTTAAAAATCGCAACTATTTTTTGATAAACATCTACTCAAAGCGCGAACTGGATGAAATTTTGCAGTATTGCAAAGACAAAAATATAACCGTGGAGCAGAAAACAAATTTCATCCCGCATTGGCAAAATTTTACCTATTTCACTGATAAAAACGAAATTTGGAGCGATGATTTTAGCGATACGCAAATTCCAAAAGATACGTTTAAGCGTAAGCTTAGGCGGTTTTTCAGCTTGGATTAAAGAGCGATTCCGCCCGTTTCAGCGTAAAATTTAGACCCGCGGGGTAGAATTACAAAAATTTTTACACGGAGCAAACAATGAAAAATTTCTTTCTAGCCGCAATAGTTTGCGCGCTATTTAGCGGTTGCGCATATGAAGCGCAGTTTAATCAAAATGCCGATGTGGCGCCGTTTGACGACACTATAAGCGCGACTAACGCCATGCAAAGTGCGCTCATTTATATCCCTAGCGAGCTAATGGGGACAAAAAGCTACGCCGCAAGCTCGAAGCTAGGCAGAGACGATGAGCTTAAAATCGACGTCGGCGAGTTCGTCGCAGGCGAGGCAAAGCGCTTCTTCGGCACCTACCTAAGGCGCGTGAGCGTCACCGACGACGAAAAAGCGCTGCAGGGCAAAGGGCTCGTCATCGCACCTGAGCTTAGCTCATTCGGCTTTGGCTTTTATAGCTCCGACGGCATCGATGTTTCGGCAAAACCCTATGTGCGCTACAATCTGCGTCTAAAAATGTTTAAAAACGGAAAGCCGATCTACAACCAAAATATCGCTGTAAACGAGCGCAACTTCGGCGAGGAGGAGTTTTTCGGCGGCGGTCAGGGCTCGTACGCACAGATCGGCGGGATCTTTCAAAAATCGATGGCGAACGACTACGCCGTGCACGCCAGAGAGATTTTGGACGTAATCAACGATAATTAATCGTGCTTGCGCCTTTGTGCGTGGTAAGCGGCATCTGGTCGATTATTTTTGCCCGCCATCTTGTGGTAAAATTTGTCGCAGCGATCTTACGGCACGCGCTTGCTTGTAAGATTTATACCGCCTGTGACATTAAATCCTTTTGATACCGAGTTTACCAGCGCTTTAGGCATAGAATTTATTTCGCAAGCTGGGTTAAATTCCGTAAAATCACGTTATGAAATTAACTTGGCAGCCCATATTTAAGTGCGGCGAGTCGATAAATTCCGCACCTTGACATACTGCCTAATTCCGTATTTTAGGGCTAAGCTCCGCAAATAAACTTTTCGCGTTCGCTGCTGCACTTGGATCAAATTATATGCTCGCGGCACTAAAAAATTCGCTTTGAATTTATCCGCTTCGCTTTTGATTTCGCCTATGCAAAAGCAACATGCTAAAATCTCTGCTTGACTTTTACCGTGCCGCCGCGTATAGCATGGCGCATATCACAGCGTGTATTTCGCCGTCACAGAGCGCTAAAACGCGTGAGTCCTTTTTTAAGCCACGATCCAATTTCGTGCTAGGTTATGCCAGCGACGGTTTTCATTACAATTTACGATTTTGTGCGGAATTATATCTGTGTAGCAGCACAAACACCACGTAAAGCTTTAATGCGAAATTCTATAAGTTGCGCAGAATTTTATTTGAAACAGCATCATAGATTTTGAGTCAAAATTTTAGGATTTATTACGCTGCATTTGCTGCGATGAAATCTTGCTAAATTTTATCCGCGACCTGCTCGCATAAAATTCTGCGTCAAACCATGAGCTTGCTTGCGAGCTTACAGGGGTGCCAGCCGCCAATGTACCGTCACATAAACGCGGCTTATCAAATGCCTTGCTTGGGTTTTACAATTCACCGTTCGCAGCTATTTTTATCAAGCTTTAGCTGTATTTGCGGCAAGTCCTCTATCTCGTAATTTAACACCATCGCTTTGCCGAGCTCCCGCAGGCGCCGCGAAAAATCCGTGCTGCAAAAGCCGGCCTTCGCCTTGGCAAACAGCATCTCTTTTAAAATTTCCGCATCGCCTGCATCCAGCGCGCTAAGGTCTAAATTGGGTGAGTTATTTAGCGCGTAATCGTATATGAAGCTACCCTCTTCGCATGCGGCGCCTTTTAAAATCGTAGCATCGTCGATCCTGCGCGGCGCGCCCTCGTTTATCCGCGCTAGTGCATCTCGCACCTGTTTGCTTTCGCAGAAGTTTCGCTCTAGCTCGCCGCGTTGTTTCTCCGCATAAAATTCCATCGCCACATTTGCCAAAATTCCGACTCCAAAAAGCACTATCAAAATTTTAATCGGCTTATTTAGCCGCGCGCTTAAGCTTTGCGCGTCCATCAGCGCGCCCTTTCGCAGCACAGCAGCGTGTGTCCGACGCCCAGCCCGTCGTGGATGCGTGAAATTTTAAGCCCGGCGCGCTGAGCAAATTTAATCATATCGTCCGAGTGATAAATTTTGCTATTGCCGTTTGCCATCGCGGCGAAATACACGCTGATCTGCGTCATGCTATACGCGGCGGTTTCGTAGCGCTGCCTGTCCCAAAACGGCTCCAAAATATAAAGCCGCGCCTGCTCGCTCATCGACTCCGCCGCGCGCGAGAGGATGCTTACGATCTGCTCCTCTGCAAAGCAGTCTAAAAACTGACTGAGCCAGATCGCGTCAAAGCCGCGCGGAAAGCGCGTAGCGGGATCTAGCAGATCGGCTGCAAGCCCGTCTATGCGCTCTGCACCCTTCGCGCCTGCGACGGCGTCTTTCATCATCGAAATTTGCCCCGCAAGATCCATTATCGTGACGCGCACATTTTCGTCGTAGCCTACGCACCGCTTAGCAAAGCGCCCCGTATTGCCGCCTACGTCTAAAATTTTATCCGTCTTGCGCGAAAAAATGATCTTTAGCGCAGGCTCAAACGCCAAATCTGAATAAAAATGATCAAACGCGAGCCAGCTTTTGCGCACGTGCGGCGACAGATGAGAAAGCGCCTCGTAGATCGTAGCCCACTGCCCAAAAACCTTTAGCCCCTCGGGTTTACCTGATTTTAGCGTCTCTTCGAGCCTAAATAGCCCCTCGTAGCACACATCGTGGATGAAGTCCATATCCACATCCACCATCTCGTCGGTAAGCAGAAAATATCCCGCCTTGCTGAGCCTAAATTTCTTGCCGCACAGAAGCACCGTGCCGATGCTAAGCGAGCTTTCCAAAAGCAGCTTTACGGCGTATTCGCTAAGCGAGAGTTTCTGCGCGATCTCACTTATGCTTAGCCCGCCCTCCGCCTCATGAAGTGCGCTTAAAATTCCAAATTTTTTCATCAGTCGCGAGACTTGAAAGACCACCGGCGCAAAGGCGATCTCATTCGCCGTCCGCTGCGCCTCGCCCGCGCTTTGACGCTCGGCGCCGTAGCGGTCTAAAAGCTGTTTGGGAAGTTTCATTTTTAATCCTGCTTATGTAAATTTCGCAAAATTTTAGCAAAAAATTCTAACTTTTCTTGCGCCTGCTAAGAATTTGCGCGTATCTTAGAATTTTGCGATGAAATTTTAAAATTCCGTCTTAAAATTTATAGAATTTTAGTTAAAATCCTTTCATCAAAATTTCGCGTAAAAGCTCTGCGAAAATGTCAAATTTAGGAGAATCCTTGAAGCTTCAAATGTCCTTGATGTCGGTTGCCTGCGTCGTAATCATCCTGGCTGGTCTTAAAGCCGCGCAGGCTATCGTAGTGCCATTTTTGCTAGCTATTTTCATCACGGTGCTCGTATCGCCACTGGTGCTTTACGTCCAAAAGATCCGCGTCGGGCGCGTTTTTAGCTTCCTCATCATCACCTTTGCCTTCGTGGCGATTATAGTGTTTTTCGGTGCGGTCATCTTCGATGCGATCAAGGAATTTTCAGCGCGCCTGCCCGAGCTTCAAGCAAAATTTGAAGAGGTGCTAGGAGGCGTGAGTGCGAAGCTCTCTCGCTTCGGCATAGAGCTTAACGCCGCAAGCCTAGGCATCGATCCGAGCGAAGCCGCCGCGCAGCTATCTGCACTACTGCGCAAAACAGGCTCGATAGTCTCGACGGGATTTTTCATTTTTATAATGGTTTCATTTATGGTCTTTGAAAGCTCCGTAATCGACGAAAAAATCCGCTATTTTTCGCAAAGCAGCCGCGCTACGCACACCTTCGTAAAAAAATTCGCCTCCAGCCTCAAAAAATATCTGCTAATCAAAACTATCGCTTCAGCTTGCACCGGTGCGCTCATCGGGCTCGGGCTGTGGGCTCTTGGTGTCCCATATGCCGCGCTGTGGGGGATTTTAGCTTTCGTACTAAATTTCATCCCCACCATTGGCTCGATCGTAGCGGTCTTTCCGACGCTTTTCGTGACATTAGCTACGATGGATATAAGCTCTAGCATCTGGACTATCGCAATCTATTTGGTCGTAAACGTAGCGATCGGAAATATCATCGAGCCACGATTTTTAGGGCAAGGGCTCGGGCTTTCAACGATCAGCGTACTTGCGGGGCTGCTGCTATGGGGCTTCGTGCTCGGCATCGGCGGACTATTTTTGGCTGTGCCGCTTACGATGAGCTTGCAAATCGCGCTTGCCTCAAATGACAAAACACGCTTCATCGCGACTCTATTAAGCAACAAGGTCGAAAGATAAAGCGAAATTCCGCGAAATTTTAAAATTCAATAAATTCTAGCTTGAGCGCGCTCAAGAGTATTTTTGTCTCTTTTAGATAAAATCCGCTCAAAGGATCAAATATGACTAGCGAAAAATTTATTTACGAAGTAAACACGGTGACGAAATTTATCCAAATTTACTGCGATGGCAAGCATATGGACGCGCTTAAAAAAGATGGTGCTGTGCTTCATGACTACAAAGACGATAAGGGGCTAGTGCAGACGCACTTTCATCTCTGTAGCGACTGCGAGCGAATGCTACGCTATGCCTACGCGCGCCTTGGTGCCTGCCCGCATACCGAAAAACCGCGCTGTCACCACTGCCCGCATCCGTGCTACGAGCGTGAAATGTGGGTAAATATGGCTAAGATGATGAAATATAGCGGCATGAAGCTTGGGCTTACGAAGATAAAAAAGCTTTTTTCGTTTAAAAAAAGCTAACTTGTGCGGGCAATTTAGCTAGAGTTTGCGGGTAAAATTTATCTCTGCAAGCTCGCTTTATCTTTATGCAAAAAGTATAAAAAAGTGGCGTGAGAACAAGCACAAAAAAGATATAAAAATCAATCAAAATGCTAAATCTTAGCGCGTAAAATTCTACCTTGCAAACGCAAATCCTCCGCAATCCTTGATAATAAATAATTAAATTTGAGTTTATAGTTTTAAGTTAGAATTGTGCCCAATCAAAGGAGAAAATATGAAGGTCATTACCATCGCGGTCGTTAACGGCAGGGTCGTAAACGAAAAGGAATTAATCGCGTCTATCGCCGATTATGACGATTTTACCGCGGTTGCCGAACAACTCCGTAAAGGGCTGAAATCGAGATATTTTACATCTAGAGAGCATGCGAGGATCTACAAAAAAATCAGCGTCGAGACGGGCTTTAGGCGCGTACGATTCGACTACAAACCTTATAAAGATAAAATTTCAAATCTCATCGCGCAGGGCTACACCGTCAAGGCTATCTTAAAAAAGATCGGCGAGGAGGACGAAGCGTTCAAAAACGCCGTTACTGCGCCCGGGCTTACGCACTTTATCTCCGTGACGTTCAAAGATGAAAAAACAAGACTTCGCGCAACCGCCAAAAAAAGCGAGGACTTTTTATACGCATATCGCTTCGAGATCAAAAAAATGCACTTCCAAGGCGTTAGCAATAAAGAAATTTTAAAATATATGAAAGCTCATTACGAAAAGGATTTTGCCAAAGTAAGCGAGCGCGATATAGCGGCTTTTATCGAGGCAAACGCGGTGCTGGATACCGACCGCAAACTCTCGCTGTATAAAAAGCCGAGCCTTTACGATCCGCATTTTAGCGAGATTATGAAGCTTTACGCAAGCGGTATGCGAGTCTACGACATCTGGAAGACGCTTAAAGCCAAATATCCAGAACTAGCCAAGCTTCAGGCGCCGAGCCTTTATCAATTCATCGCAAACAACGCCCTTGGCAAAGCCAAATATATGCAAAAAGACTAATATGCCCGCGCTTCTTTCAAAATTTACTTTCAAATTTAAAATTTCGCCGCGATAAAGATCGATGAAAGCCGGTGAAATTTCTATGAAAACCTGCGTCATTCTCTGCGGCGGCAAAAGCTCGCGTTTCGGTAGCGACAAAACGCTGTTTCCATTTCGCGGGTATCCCAGCATGACGCACTTTCTTTTTTCGCGCTTAAGCTGCGAGTTTGAGCGGGTTTTCGCCTGCGCCAAAAGCTCTAAATTTAACCCTCCGCTTCCTATGATCTACGACGAATTTGAGGAATTTTCGCCGATGGGCGCGCTGTATTCGGCGCTAAAGCCCTTTAGAGGCGAGCGCATTTTTATCATCCCCGCCGACATGCCTTTTGTAGAAATTTCCACCATTCGCGCTCTTAGCGAGCAAGAGGGGCAAATTTGCGTAGCGGGCGACGAAGAGCACAGACATAGCTTGTGCGGATTTTTTGACGCAGCTCTCGCGCCGCGCGCGCTTGAGCTCTACCGCGCGAAAGAGCACAAGATCGGTGCGCTCATCGGATCTGCAAATTCCAAAGTGTTAAATTTCAAAAACAAAGAGCAGTTTTTAAATATAAATTATCAAAACGATTTAAAGGGCGTAGATGAAATTTAAAGCTTTAGCATTCGCGCTTTGCGCCATGAGCCTAGCCGCACAAGATCTATCCGATCTATACGCAAAGGCTAGCGAATACGAGGCCAAGGGCGATTACAAAAACGCGATGATCTATTACAAAAAGATCGCCGCGGCAAGTTTAGCGGAAAGGAGCGAAAAGTCGCACCGAAATTCAGCAAAAAATTCTACATCGTCCGTACAAACTCGCGCTTCGCACGATGATACCGCCGTTTTAAGCTCTGCGCCGCCGCAAAATTCCGCCGCGCCAAAACCTGTCGCGCCAAATTCCACTTCGTCAAATTTCGCAGACGCAGGCTCGGCCGCGTCAGACTCCGCGTCAAATTTAGCATCATCGAATTCCGCCTCGCTCTCGCAGAATTCCACTGCGCTGGATTCCGCGCCGCAAGGCGAACAAAATGACCGAAATTTCGGATTTTTAGGGCTTAAATACTACGAGCCGATCTATATGCTCTTTACCCACGATTTCAGCAAAAAATCCGATCGCAAGGCGGATGAGCTGCATTTTGAGTTTAGCTTCGAGCGCCCGATCACCTACGACGCGCTGGGGTTTGGAGAGAAAATTTCATTCGCTTACGCGCAAAATTCCTGGTGGCAGATCACGCAGGATAGCGCCCCTTTCCGCGAGAGCAACTATCGCCCCGAGCTCTATGTTAGCGCGCCGGTGCCGTTTGCGGACGAGTTAAAGGTAGGCGCAATGCACGAGTCAAACGGCAAGGGCGGCGAGGAATCGCGCTCATGGAATAGGCTCTACGCGCAAAGCACATGGAGTGCGGACGGATTTTCGATCACCCCCAGAGCCTGGTATGCGTTTTGGCTGGACCGCACTAACGAGGACATCGCGGATTATATGGGCTACGGCGATCTGCGCGCGTCATACACCTTCGGCAAGCAGCGACTTAGCGCTCTGTGGCGAAATAACCTACATTTTGACGGCAGTAACCGCGGCGCGATCGAGCTGAACTACAGCTTCCCGATCTTTAACAGCGGATTTTACGGCTATCTGCGCTACTTTAACGGTTATGGCGAGAGCCTCGCGGACTACAAACGCAGCGTCAATAAGATCGGCATCGGGCTTTCGTTCGTAGAATTTTAATGCCATCTGCACCGAGTTGCGAGCTAAATTTGAACTCACGATTCGTTGTGCGTCTTAAAATCGCACTAAATTTCAACCGCTTTTAAATTTCTTAGAAATTAATATTGTTTTAGCTAAAATCGCAGATTAAATTTTAAACAAAAGGATCAAAAAATGGCACAAATTCAAGAGGCCGAGCTCATCTGGAAAGACGGCAAACTAATCCCATGGGCGGAGGCTACTACTCACGTTTTGACGCATTCTCTACACTATGGAAACGCCGTATTTGAGGGCGTGCGCGCTTATAAGACCGACAAAGGCTACGCGATTTTTCGCCTGGACGAGCACACTCGCAGGCTTGAAATTTCGGCAAAACTCTGCCTAATCAAGCTTCCGTTTAGCTTCGAGCAGCTTCGTCAGGCCCAGATCGACGTCGTCGCAAAAAACCGCTTCGATCAGACCGTCTATATCCGCCCGCTAGCGTACTTCGGCTACGGCTCGATGGGTGTTTCATCCAAGGACTGCTCGGTAAACGTCATCGTCGCAGCGTGGCAATGGGGCGCGTATATGGGCGAAGAGGCGCTACGCAAGGGCATCAAAGCCAAAATTTCATCGTGGATAAAGCCTGCGCAATTTTCGATGATGGCAAAAGCCAAAGCGAGCGCGAATTATTTCAACTCGCAGATGGCAAATTTCGAAGCGGTCGATGCGGGATACGATGAGGCGATACTACTCGATCCGCAGGGCTTCGTCGCGGAGGGTCCGGGCGAGTGCCTATTTATCGTAAAAGAAGGCGTCATCATCACTCCGCCGAACGACACCAGCCTAGAGAGCATTACTCAAAATTCAGTCATAGAAATCGCGCGCAGCCTGGGCTACGAAGTCCGCAGAGAGCGCATCGCTCGCGATCAGCTCTATGCCGCGGACGAAGCGTTTTTTACCGGCACCGCCGCGGAGGTCACGCCGATTAGTAACATCGACGGCAGGATCATCGGCAAAGGCGAGATGGGCGAGATCACGAGCCGCTTGCAAAAGGCGTATTTCGCCGCCGTCACGGGCAAAGACCCAAAATTTGAGCACTGGCTCACTTACGTTAAATAAGGACGCGCATGCCTGCGGATTTGAATGATTATTTTAATAAGAAAAATGGCGATAAAAAAGGCGGGAATTTAAATTTTAAAATTCCTAATTTTGGAGGAATGGGCAAGTTTAGCGGCGTGATTTACGCGATAATCGCGATAATCGCGCTACTCGTGATCTCAAAACCCTTTGTCACGATCCAATCGGGCGAGGTGGGGATCAAGTCAAATTTAGGCAAATACGATCCGACTCCTCTTGGCGCGGGACTTCACTTTTTCGTGCCGTTCATACAGGACGTATTCGTCGTAGATACTCGCACGCGTATCATAAACTATACCAGCAGCGAAGATATGAGCGCGGGTATCGCTACTAAAAGCGGCACCGCTGGCGGTATCATTAGTAAAAACTCGCTTTCGGTGCTAGACTCGCGAAATTTGCCCGTCAGCATCGACATCACCGTGCAATACAGGCTCAATGAAGCCACGGCGCCCAACACGATCGCCGAGTGGGGCTTTTTGTGGGAGGATAAGATCATCGATCCGCGCGTAAAGGACGTTGTGCGTAGCGTCATCGGCAACTATGCCGCCGAAGAGCTGCCTACCAAACGCGATGAGATCGCCAAATCGATCGACGACGGCATCCGCAAAAATATCGAAGCACTGCCGAATTCGCCCGTAGATCTGCTAGCCGTGCAGCTTCGCGAGATCATCCTGCCGGCTAAGGTAAAGGAGCAGATCGAGAGCGTACAGATCGCCAAACAGGAGGCTGAGCGCACCAAATACGAGGTCGAGCGCGCAAACCAAGAGGCGCTTAAAAAGGCTGCTCTTGCCAAAGGTAACGCAGACGCCGTCAAAATTGAGGCTCAAGGCCGCGCCGATGCCGCTAAGATCGAAGCCGACGCGCAAGCCTACGCCAACAAAGAGGTCGCAAAGAGCTTGGATGCAAATCTTTTAAGCCTCAAGCAGATCGAGACGCAAGCTAAATTTAACGAGGCGTTGCGCGAAAATAGCGACGCAAAAATTTTCCTAACTCCTGGCGGCGCAGTGCCTAACATCTGGGTCGATACGAAAGATAAGGCGAAGCAAAGCGCCATCGAGCGGGAGAACTAAAATTTTAAGCGGGCTGTGCGCCCGATTTCGCGAACTAAATTTAATAGTAAGTTGCTCCGGGTGCATAAGCTAAACTCGCGATTTCGCAAGTTAATCTTAGCGGCGAGCGCAAAAGCTCGCGACGAGCAGAACTCGCGCCCGTTGCGGTTTAAGTCTAGCGGTCGCTTAAATTTAGCCGCTAGGCTTGTCCTTTAAATTTACGAGGCGCGCCGCTTCGTAAATTCATAACTCAAATTCCGCGTGCGGCGGCTAAATTTAAGGCGCGACTTCGCAAACTAAGGATCAAAGATGAAGGTAGATTGGCAAAAATTAGGCGGGCTGCTCCCCGCGATCGTGCAAGATGCGGGCGATGGCGCAGTTTTGATGCTCGCGTATATGAACGAAGAAGCACTAAGCCTGACGCTGCAAACCGGCTACGCGCACTACTTCTCGCGCAGCAAGGGGCGCATCTGGAAAAAGGGGGAGGAGAGCGGGCACGTTCAGCTCGTAAAATCCGCCTTTTTGGACTGCGACAACGACGCGCTGCTGCTTAAAGTCGAGCAATGCGGCGGATCCGCCTGCCACACTGGCGCGCGAAGCTGTTTTTTCAAGGAAATTTCGTTTCAAAAAGGCGGCGAAAATATCCAGAGCTCAAGTGCTTGCGGCGCGATAAATTCCGCGGAGCATGGCTCTGCAGCCTCTCTTGTGCAGAAAAATTCCGCGAATTCCCGCACAGGGCAGAATTCCGCTTCCTGCGACGGCTTACAGAATTTAACGCCCAAAAATTCTACTACCTCCTGCAGCAATCAGAGCTCCGCAACGCAAAGCCCATCTGCGACGGATTCCGCGTTTACAAATTCCGCTGCAGAGCGCAGCGAGCAAAATTTAGACGCCTCCTCGCAAAATTCCGCGCTCGAAAGCTCCGCAGAAAAAAATCCATACGGCATTTTGGACGAAATTTATCATGTCTGCTTGGATCGCAAGCTAAACGGCGAGTCCGCGCTCTCCTACGTCGCCTCGCTCTACGCGAAGGGCGAAAACGCCTATCTCAAAAAGATCGCCGAGGAGGCGTGCGAGTTCGCGCTGGCGTGCAAGGACCTCTCGCGCAGCGAGCTTTACGCAGACGTCACGCGCGAGGGCTTCGGCGAGCACAGAGCGGGTGAGCCGCGATACGACGTGATTTATGAGGGAGCGGATCTTTTATTTCACCTTCTACTCGCACTTGGGGCGCACAATATCCACCCGGATGCCCTGCTTGACGAGCTAGCGCGCAGGCAAGGGCAAAGCGGCATCGAAGAAAAGCGCAGCCGCGAAAAATGATGCGTAAAATTTAATCACAAAAGCACCTTTTCCGCTCGCCCGCTTTGCGCGACGAGCTAAATTTAAAAAACATTGCCAAAATTCTGCGCCGAATTTCAACGACGAAAGTACATTTTAACCGCGCTATTGCCGCAAAATTTAATCGCGCTGCGCGAGCAAATCCGCGCCATAAATTTAAGCGCTTGCGCAGATCGTAAAATTTCACTAAAATTTTAAAATCAAATTTTAAAGGATAGCTGATGAAGCAGATCACGTTGCAGGAGGCTTTGGACGCGGTTAGCGAGCGCTACTGCAAAGGTCATCACTACGAAAACGTAGCACTCACCGATGAGATGGTGCGCCGCATCTGCGAGGTAAAAAGCCTCGTAAATATGGGCTTTATAGCCACGGCGATTACGGACGCGGCGCTGCAGCATCTAGCCACGCTACCGAAGCTTGCGTATCTGTTTTTGCAAGATAGCGATAAGATAAGCGGCGAGGGGTTTAGATACTTTGCGGAACACGCCAAGCTCGAGCACATCGGTATCGAAAACGTCAGCATCACGGACGAGGGCTAAAAGCGATCGTGCAAATCCCGAAGCTAAAATCGCTACGCCTGATCAATTCGCGCGTGAGCCTTGCGGGGCTGCTAGCCGCGGCGGATACGAAAATCCAGTTTTATCTAGACGGCGGGCGCTTTAGCAGGGAGCAGATCGCGGAATTCGAGCAGGCGCAAAGAGACGCCGCAAAGAGCAAAAAGAAGCTTGATCCAGATGCCCTGGCGGCGGCGCGGAGTGCGCTTTTAGAATTTTTCGCGGCGATGAGCGAATGGGAGAAATTTGCCACATCGAGAATTGATGATGCGGACGACGGCGAGGTGCAGCGCAGATGCGACGAGCTATTTGCGCGCTACTGCACGCCCGTTAGGCGCAGCGGCTTCCGTCCCGAGGGCATCTCGTTTTCGATGATGGAGGGCGGCACCTACGGCGGGTACGAGCTAACGGACGCCGAATGCGAGAGCAAAATAAAATTTACATCTATGCCAAGGACGAACACGGCTTTGCGCGCCGCTTCCTGCTCGTGCGCAAGGACGGGCGCTGGCTCGTAGACAGATGCCAAGGCATGGACGGCAAAAATCGCGGGCTGTAAATTTGAGCGCAAAACGTGGTTTAAATTTCATTCTCGGCGCGATCGCAGGATGAAATTTTATCCTTCCGCGGGCACTGTGATAAAATTTCATCGGCGCTGCGAAAACAAAGATAAAGAGGGCAGATGGACGGTAAAATTTCTGCGTACGATGCGCACGGCTATCAAAGAAAGGCGCGAATGAAAAGGCAAATTTTCTCCGAGCTGGGCGGCTTCGTGATATACGAGCCCGCGCTGCTAGCGCGCTATCTGGATGAGCACGGGCTTGCGAACGGGGACGTTCTTGCTTATTTTACGCAGACCGAGCACGGGGACGCGGTCACAGAAGAGGGGATTGCGGTGCCGATATTGGGCGTTCGCAGCGATTATTACGATTTTTCGGTTACTGTGGGCGAGGCGGATGAGGAGATATTCGCACAAAACGAAGCAAAAATCATCTCTCGCGGCTGGATTTTTCACTCATCAGGCATGCTAAAGATCGTAGGCATCGGCTATTTTAAAGATATGAGCCGCATTGGCGAGCAAAACAGCCTAAGCTTTCGCCTAGAGCGCGGTCGGTACCGCTTGGAAATTTTAGGCGGATACCGAAGCGCAAATTTTAACGGCTCGCCCACCTCCCGCGACGATACGCCTATTTTAAGCGATACGCCCGTTTTTCATCTGCGGCTTACGCCTTCTGCCGAGCCTAAATTTAGCGGCGATTTGGAAACGTCATTTTATTTTTAGCCGAATTGATAAAATTTCGCGCAAAATTTCTCTTTTTATGCGCGGCGGATAGGCAAAATTTTATAAATTTGGCCGCATTTAACCGTTACGCCGAGTAAAATGCTATAATCGGCGCAAATTATGGGAGACGAGATGGTTTTTGACGAACTTATGGACGCGCTAGCACAAAACGGCTGGCAGATACGGCGCAGAGATGAAATTTGCCCGCCGCGGAGCGAATTTTTAGGCGGCAGATTTAAAAATTTAAGCGAAGATTTTTACTGCTTCGTTTGCTCTTTTGAGACTTTGCATGACGCTGCGGACGCCGTTTGGTTCGTATCCGCTAGGGATTATGCGTCGCCGAGCTCGGACGAGGCGGAATTTCGCTACGAAGATTTTGAAAAAGACAGCCTGGAATGCGCGGCTAACGATGCGCAAAGAGCCGCCGTGAGCGCGTTTTGGAGCGGGTGCTTGCCGTTTTTGTTTTCGGTCAGAGGCGAGCGCTGCTTCGCGGGCATCCTCACGCAGGGCGCGGACGCGGGCAAGATCGTATTCGGCGCGGAACC
The DNA here is from genome assembly GCA_963529625.1 of uncultured Campylobacter sp. Taxonomy (GTDB): domain Bacteria; phylum Campylobacterota; class Campylobacteria; order Campylobacterales; family Campylobacteraceae; genus Campylobacter_B. The sequence continues at coordinate 133,845 of CAURZM010000001.1, forward strand.
GATCTATGAGGATGCCCTGATCATCGCGCAAAACTTTGAGGAATTTATCGCTCTTTTCCTAGCTGCGCTCACGGATAAAAGCGCCGCGAAATATCTGCTTTCTTGCTTTGCGTAGCGGCATGCGATACCGACAAAGCGGTACTGCGAGCGCGAGTAAAACAGCGGCGGGTGCGGGTAAATTTTAGCCTCGCACAAAATCTGTGCCGTAAATTATACGAGCCACAGAAGTCTGCTCGCGCGGCTCTGCCCCTCTATCACCTTTAGCGCTTCAAGGATGTCCTCGCTTTGAAATTTAATGCTTACCGATAGAAACGGGCAGTGCTCTACCCGCCCCAAAAGCGGCAAATCGCTTGCGCAAAGTAGGAATTTTTGCGTATTGTAGCGATACTGCTTGCTGCTAAATTCCACCATTTTACCGCCGCGCAGGCACAAGCAGACGCTAGGCTCATAGATCGTCGCGATGAAGTCCGAGGCTTTCTTTGACGGTAAAAGCTAAGCGCCTCTATAGGCGTCTTAACGTGTCCGTAGGTGGGATATAGCTCGTCCGTAATCTTTGCGGCGTCTTTTAAAATTTTATCTACTTCGTTCATGCTCGCTCCTTTAAATTTATGCAGATTACACTTGCATTTGTACGATTAGGCAAGGAATTTGGACTATCGTGCTACCGCAAAATTTTAAAAAAGGCTATAATTTAGCAACTTTATTTAAAGGAGAGAAGATGACAAATTTTAGTTTTTGCAACCCCGTGAGGATAGAATTCGGCAAGGATAAAGAAAAGCATATCGGGCAGTACATGAAGGAGGCGGGCGCGAAAAAAGCTCTCGTGCTATATGGTAGCGAGCGCGTGCGAAAGAGCGGGCTGATGGACGTCGTGGAGGGCAGCTTAAAGGCAAACGGTATAGAATTTGCGCAGCTTGGCGGCATAAAATCAAATCCCGTGCTAAGCAAGGTAAACGAAGCGATCAAGCTTGCCAAAGAATTTGGCGCAGATAGCGTACTCGCTGTGGGCGGCGGAAGCGTGCTGGACTCCGCAAAAGCCGTAGCCGCGGGCGCCTGCTACGAAGGCGATGTGTGGGATTTTTTCACTGGTAAAAGTCCGAGCGCCGCGCTTAAAATTTTTGATATCATCACCCTTGCCGCGACGGGCTCGGAGATGAACTGCGGCGGCGTGGTGACCAAGGAGCAGACCAAACAAAAATACGCGATCAGTGCGCCGTGTCTATACCCGAAGGTCTCGGTCATAAACCCGCAATTGCAAGCAACCGTCAGCCGCGAGTATCTCGTATATAGCGCGAGCGACATCATTGCACACAGCATCGAGGGGTATTTTACCGCTAGCGTCCATCCGGAGATCGTGCGAGCCTATATCGAAGCTAACATCAAAACCGTCATCCGCACGACCGAAGCTTTGCTTGCAGATCCGAGCGATTACGATGCGCGCGCCGAGTTTGCGTGGGCTGCGACGATGGCGCTAAATGGGCTAACCTACGTGGGCGTGGGCGGCTTCGGATATCCGAATCATATGATTGAGCATGCGATGAGTGCGGTCGTGGACTGCGCGCACGGAGCCGGTCTTAGCGTAGTGATGCCTGCGTGGATGAGGTGGTATAAAGATAGGAAATTAAGCGCGTTTGAGCGTTTCGCTCGTGAAATTTTTGACCTTAAAAGCGCAGATGATGGCACAGCAGCACTTAAAGCGTGGTTTGATAAGATCGGTACGCCTACTAGCCTCGCGCAGCTCGGCATCGAAGGCAAGGTGCTAGACGAGGTCATAGACGTAGCCGCGACAAACGCTAAAGCGTGGAATATGGCGGAGCTCTACAGCCGCGAAAATATCGCTAAAATTCTTGAGCTGGCAAGATAAATTTAAATGGAGTAAATCGGCTTATGGCTTTAGCTCCTTGCTTTGACTTTTGATTTTAGGACGGTCGTTAAACCGTCCGAATTTATCATTTTGGATTGAGCTCTTTTAAATATTTGGCTAGCCGACTTTGCCTATTTACTTGCTAAATTTGAGAAAGCGGGCCGGTGGATATTCGCAGCTTGCTATTTTATAAATTTTGCTAAAATTCAAAAAATCAAGGAGGTACAATGAGCAAGATAGATGAAATTTGTAAGTATTTGGACGCTAAATTTAGCTCAGACGGCAAGATACAAAGCGATATAAAGGAGCTATTTGTCTACCGAGCAAGCGTGCCGACCGAGTTTTTAACCGGCGTTTACGAACCGGCGCTTTGCATGGTTTTTAAAGGCTCAAAACTAGCCAAAGTCGGTAATGATTTTTACGAGTACGACGAGCAGCGCTATCTGCTAGCCGCTACGCATATCCCCGCCGTTGCGAAGATCAAAGACTGCCCGTATCTAGCTATAAAGATCAACTTTGAGCTAGAGGATATTTTAAGCGTGATCGAGAGCATTGGCAGCGCCGAGAGCAAAAAGGGCGAGTTTGCAGGGCTGGCTCTTGGAGCGGTAGATGATGAGCTGCTTGAAGCCGTATTTAAATTTATCCGTTTGCTAGAGCGTCCAAACGATGCTAAATTTTTAGCAAAGCTCGCGATAAAGGAAATTTTATACATACTCTTAAAGGGCGAAAACGGCGATTTCCTACGCCAATACGCAATGCTAGAAACCATAGAAAACCGCGTCACGCGCGCTGCCAAAGAGATAAAATCAAACTACGCCGAGGTGATAAATATCGAAAATTTAGCCAAAAAGCTCGGCATTAGTGCATCGTCGCTATATCATAACTTCAAGCGTATTACGGCGCTTAGTCCGCTTCAATTTCAAAAAAAGATCCGTCTCGAAGAGGCAAAAAATCTCTTGATCAATCAAAATTTAGACGCCGCAGAGGCCGCATTTGCCGTCGGTTACGCGAGCCCTTCGCAGTTTAATAGAGAGTATTCCAGGATGTTTGGCATGCCTCCTAAGGCGCACGTCTTAGCCATAACGGGCGCTTAAATTTAGTGCGGGCAGGTCTACTGCCCTCTCATTGATTTTATTTCACAAGCTTCTTTGTCTAAATTTTATATTTTGGACCAGCTTAACTACAAATTTGATCTAAATTTTGCATTTTTTATAAAATTTGCAGAAATAGGCAATGATTTTGCAGGATTGATCTACCGCCTATTTTTTAAAACTGTTATAATCATTTCAGTTTAAAAATTAAAATTACAAGGAGCAAAAATGCAGTATTTAACCTTAAACGACGGCAACAAAATGCCGATTTTAGGCTACGGAGTGTATCAGGTGGAGCCCGCAGAGGCTCAAAGGTGCGTTGAGGATGCGATTAGCGTGGGTTACCGTCTCATCGACACCGCACAGGCTTATCATAACGAAGAGGGCGTTGGTGCGGCGGTTAAAGCGGCAATAGCCGGCGACGTGAAACGCAAGGAGCTTTTCATTACCACAAAGCTTTGGGTGAGCGACGTAAGCGAGGATAGAGCGCTAAAAGCCTTTGATGCGTCGATGAAAAAGCTAGGGCTTGATTATCCCGATCTGTATCTCATCCATCAGCCATATAGTGACACTTACGGCGCATGGCGAGCGATGAGTAGGCTTAAAAAAGAGGGTCGCATCCGCAGCATCGGCGTTAGCAACTTTAACCCCGGCCAAATTATGGACTTTGCGATAAACAACGAGATAAAGCCCGCGATAAATCAGATCGAGTGCAATCCTTTTTATCAACAACTCGCAGCGCAGGCAAATTTAAAAGAGCTTGGCATCGCGATGCAAAGCTGGGCGCCTTTTGGCGAGGGCAGAAAGGATATGTTTGGCAATGCGGTGCTAAAAACGATCGCGCAGAAGCAAGGCAGAAGCGTGGCACAAGTGATTTTACGCTGGCTCGTGCAACGCGGCATCGTCGTCATACCAAAGAGCGTAAGCAAAGAGCGCATGGCGGAAAATTTCAATATATTTGACTTTTCGCTAAGTGAGGCGGATATGCAAACGATCGCAGGACTAGACGATGGTACGAGCCTATTTTTCGATCACGGAGATCCGCAGATAGTAAAGATGTTAAATAATTTATCGCGATAAGGGGGGCTTGCGAAATTTTAGGCGAGCGGTAGAAAAAATTTTAAAATACAAAAGGAAAGAAGATGAATATAGAAATTTTATTAGAGAAAGTGGCTTTAAAAGAGCTAGTCGATACCTTTTCAAATTTGGCCGACGAAAAGCGCGTAAGCGAGCAAATGGCGCTATTTACGCCGGATGCCGAGGTTATCACCTATATCGGCGGTAAGCTTTTTGCCCATGCAAAAGGTACCGGCGAGATAGAAAAGGTCTTTAGCGACTATCTCGCAAATTTTCATACCGTTTATCATCTAAACGGCCAACATACGGCTCAAATTTTAGGAGATAAGGCAGAGGGGATAAACTACTGCCAAGTCACGCTAATGGGCGAGCAAGATGACGCCGAGATGATATCAACGTCTACGGCGTGAGATATGAGGATAGCTACGTAAAATTTGGCGGAAAATGGCAAATAAAAAAGAGAGTGGCAAATTTTATGACGTGCGATAGTAGGAAAATTTAGGAACAAAGCAAAATAGGCAAATTTTAGCAGACGAAGGAGATAAAAAGATGCGAATTTTGGTTTTAGGCGGTACGGGTAGTCTTGGCAGCTACGTTATAGAGGCGCTTTTAAAAGATGAAAACGCTAGCTTGCGCCTTTATGGCAGAAAACCTGCGAAACTAGAAAAATACAAAAGCAATCATGTAGAAATCATAAAGGGCGACGTGCTAGATGAGGCGGCGCTAAAAGAAGCGCTCAAGGGAGTGGACGGCGTCTACGCAGGGCTTGCCGGCTCGCTAGAGTCTATGGCGAATACGCTAGTTAAAGTGATGAGCGAAACGGGCGTAAAAAGGCTTGTGTGGATCACCTCCTACGGCATTTATGACGGCGAAGTGCCTAGCGGACGCCGCGCACCGAGTTCTTACGCAAATTCGGCGGCGATCATTGAGAGTTCAAGCCTTAACTATACGCTCATCCGTCCGCAGTGGTTTAGTGGCGCGGACGAGATAAACTACGAGATCACGAGCTGGAACAAAAAAGAGAAATTTAAAAACGAAGATGCGCAAATTTCACGTAAATCTATAGCTGATTTAGTAAGGCGATGTTTTTACGAAAATTTAGGCCAGAGAGATAGCCTGGGCATAAATAGGCCTGCTTCACGGTAAATTTAAGGAAATTTGATGCGAAAAGCCTTGATGCTTTTTAGTATATTTTTGATATTTTTGGAGGCCAATTGGATGAACGACGAAGAGCAAATTTTACAAAATTATAAAAATTTTTACGCATATAAGATCGCTGGTGATACGGCTGGACTAGATAAAATTTTAGCTCTGGACTTTACTCTCACGCATATGACGGGCTACGTGCAAAGCAAAGCGGAGTGGTGCGAGCAGATAAAAAACGGACAGATGAAATACTATGGCTACGAGATAGATGATGTAAAGATCAGCATTCAAGGAGATAGCGCAACGCTGATCGGACGCAGTAAAACCGACGCTCGTATCTACGGCACGCGCCATACGTGGAATTTAGAACTTGCTATGCCGATGATAAAACTAGAGGATAGATGGATCATTCAAAAAGCGGTTGCGAAAAGTTATTGAATTTAAAATTTTAAAAAGAGCGTTACGAAAAATAAGCAAAGAGTAAATCATACAAAACGCTCAAATTTTAGTTAGAAAAGACGGGCTCGCCGTTTATGATAAGGCGAACGATAAAATTTTTGCAGGCGGACTGCCTAAATCACGCTACTTTCTTCTGCGACGCCTTATGCAAATGTAGCGGCTGCGCTGGTGCATTTTCCACGCGGAGTACGCACGGGCGTAGTACACGCATCCCGTAGGCCAAAATTTAATCGTAACGCAGGGCAAAATTTACACCGATACGGCGGACGGAATCGTGCAAATCGCTCGTCCTGGCGACGTAGTGCTTTGTTCGCCGGGCGTCAAACACTGGCACGGAGCCGGACTGCACGAAGACGGCGAGCATATCGCGGCAGCCTTTGAAAAGGAGGGCAAAAACTTAACGTGGCTGGAGCATCTAAGCGAGGATGAGTATAAAAGACTCATCGAAAAAGCGGACGCAAAGGACGGGGAATAGTATCCTCCAGATAGAATTTACGGCAGTTACAGGTAAATTTTTGCGTGCCGCTGCGCATTTAAATTTATCCCTCGATACTAAGTAGATCGCCAAAAATTTCTTTGCAATACTGAATGAAGCGCTTGGGAATTTTAACGCCGCGGATATCCACGGTGATGATGTCTTGGACCTCAAAAACGATAAGCTCGCTAGTGATTTTTGCCGCCTTGTATCCGTTATAGCATATATCGCCATTGCACTCTGCGTATAAGCCTTTATGCGGTGCGTCTGCGTCCTCATATCGCCCGAGCTTGATCGGTCTTTGGAAAAGCAGATAGTTTTTATAGTCGTACTTATCGTCCGCAAGGCCTATCATATAATAATTCTCGGCGCTGTTTTTGGAAGCGGTCACGATACCTGCTTTAAAATTTAGTCTAAACATAAACTCCGCCTTGGCAAAAAGCGGTAAATTTTACCGCTTCAAATCTACACGAGCTGCACACCCCCGCCTTTTACAACCTCGCCGATAACGTAGCCGTCGGTATTTGCCAGCACGAAGTCCGCGTTTTCTTTCGGCGCTACGACGATCATACCAACGCCCATATTAAACGTCCTCATCATCTCTGCGGGCTCTACTTTTTGCGCGATGATTTTAAAGATTTCAGGCGTGCGGATCGCGGCATGCTCGATCTTCGCACCCAGCCCCTCGGGGAAGACGCGCGGTAGATTTTCCACGATGCCTCCGCCCGTGATGTGCGCGAGCGCGTGGATCTTGTCTTTTAAATTTAAAAAGTCTCCGACGTAAATCCTGGTCGGCTGCAAAAACACATCGATGAGCGCGCGGCCGTCTACTTTGTCGTCAAATTTTAACCCCAGCTCGGCGATCACTTTTCGCGCGAGTGAGAAGCCGTTTGAGTGCAAGCCACTGCTAGGAAGCGCGATAAGTACGTCGCCTTCGCATACGAACTTGCTGCGGTCGATCTCGTCCTCCTCGGCGATACCCACGGCAAAGCCGGCGAGGTCGAAGTCGCCCTTTTCATACATCGAGGGCATCTCCGCCGTCTCGCCGCCGATAAGCGCGCAACGGGCGAGTTTGCAGCCCTCGGCGATACTTTTTACGACCTCTTTGGCGTCCGCGATCTCAAGCTTTGCCGTCGCGTAGTAGTCGAGGAAAAATAGCGGCTCGGCGAAGTTGCAGATGAGATCATTCACGCACATAGCGACGAGATCCTTTCCGACGCCGTCAAATTTACGCGCGTCGATCGCTAGTCGCAGCTTTGTGCCCACGCCGTCGGTAGCGCCTAGGATAGCTGGTTTTTTGTAGCCTGCAGGTAGCCTCACCGCGCCACTAAACGAGCCGATACCGCCTAAAACGTGCGGAGTTTGCGTGGCTTTGACGAACGGTTTTATCGCGTTTACGAAGTCATTTCCCGCGTCTATATCGACGCCCGCGTCTTTGTAGCTTATCAAATTTTATCCTCCAAGATGGTATAATTTCGCAGATTTTAGCTAAAATCGAATAAAAACGCTATAAAGGTTCATCTTGAAATTTAAACACGCCGTCGTCATCACGGGCAGTATCGGTAGTGGCAAGAGCGCGGTTTGTGACCTGCTTGCTGGGCGCGGATTTGGGATCATCGATGCCGATAAGATTTCGCACTGCGTCCTTGATCGCTGCGCTGCGCAGGTGGCTGAAATTTTCGGCACGCAATATATCGTACAAAAGGACGCGCAGACTAAAAATTTGAGTTCGCATGTGGAATTTAGCACTAGCGTTGATGGGGAAAATTTGACTGATTCGTGCGTTTCGGTAGATCGCAAAAAGCTAGGCGAGCTGGTGTTTAAAGACCCTGCGGAGCTTGCAAAGCTTGAAGCACTGCTGCATCCAAAGATAACGGCTGAAATTTTATCGCAGGCGCAGGCTTTGGAGGCAAAAGGAAAGCTTTTTTTTGTCGATATTCCGCTGTTTTTTGAGGGCAAGAGGTATGAGTTTTTTGATAAAGTAGCGGTTGTTTATGCGCCTAAAAATACGCTAATTTCGCGCGTGATGAAGCGAAACGGGCTGGATCATGCCGCTGCAAAGCACCGCGTGGAGCTGCAGATGGATATCGAGCAAAAGCGCGCTATGGCGGACTTTGTGATAGATAATAACAGAGATCTTGCCGCGCTTGAGGCCGCGGTGGAGAGATTTTTAAAAGAGCTGAAAGATAAAATTTAGCCTTTTGCGCAAGAGCTCGTAAAATTTCTACGCAAATTAAGATGAGACTAAAAATAAAGGAGAAGGCGATGAGGATCGGTAGCCGCGTCCAAAAGGGCGCTAAATTTAAAAATTTTAAAAGCGTGCCGTTTAAAGAGCGGTTGAAATTCGCGGCGCGAGCGGTTTTATTTTCTGCGCTGTTTGCGACGGGCGCTGCGGCGGAGATCGACGATCTAAGGAAGGGTTGCGCCGCGGGGAGCGAGGCGGATTGCGAGAAATTAAGCCGCTTGATAAAGGAGCTGCAGCGCAACTGCGACGCTGGCGGCGAGGAAAACGCGCTGGATTGCGCGAATTTGGGCTACGCATACGACTCCAATAGAAGCTTCAGGCAGGCCGCGCGCTATTACGACAGAGCGTGCAAGCTCGGCGAGCAGAAGGGCTGCGTCTATTTGGGACTGCTCTACAACGACGGGCAGGGGGTGGCGCAGGATCGCAAGAGGGCGAATGAGCTTTTTAGCGATGCTTGCAAGAAAAACAGCAGCGAGGGGTGCGCGAGCCTTGCATACAACTATAAAAAGGGGCTCGGCGTCTATCCCGACGTGAAAAAGGCGATCGAGCTTTTGATCAAGGCTTGCAAGATGGGGCAGGTAGAGGCGTGCCATAACTTAGGGCTTAGCTACGTTCTCGGCGACGGCGTGAAAAAAGACGCGGACAGGGCTAGGACATTTTTTACGAGGGCTTGCGAGCAGGGGCACGTGGATTCGTGCGTAAATTTGGGCGTTACGTATTTCAAAGGCGACGGCGGGCAAAAGGATCACGCGCTTGCTGCGAAGTATTTTAGCGAGGCGTGCGAGAAAAGCGATGAGCCGCTAGCCTGCTCAAATTTAGCGTATCAATACGAAAAGGGCTGGGGCGTAGCGAAAGATAAAAAGAAGGCGCGCGAGCTTTATAAAAAGGCTTGCAAGCTCGGAAGATTTGATGCTTGCGAGCATTTAGAGACTATGAGGTAGGCCCTAACATCCATTATGAAAAACGCATAACAAAATGGGCTCACGAAAGAAGATACGTTAGTAAATTGAGTCTTAGTAAAGCCTAGGAATAAGCGATGTACCTAAATTTAGATAGAAGTAAAATTTTAATAAAGCGTTAGTGAGCGTTAGTAATTTTAAAAATTTGCGAGGTAGATGATGAAAATTTCAAAATATAATGCGAGCGGCAATGATTTCGTAATATTTACGGATTCGGTTAAGGCGGATAGATCCAAGCTAGCGCGCGAGCTATGCGATAGGCGCGAGGGGGTGGGCGCCGACGGGCTCATCGTCGTGCTGCCGAAATTTAACGGTATCGAGGGGATAAACTTTGAGTGGGAATTTTATAATAGCGACGGCAGCACCGCCGATATGTGCGGCAATGGTTCGCGCGCGGTATGCATGTATGCGTATGAGAATTTTTTGGCCGCGCAGAGTATGAAATTCCTAAGCGGTGCAGGCGTAATTAGCGGCGAGATTTTCGGTATTTTCGGCGGAAATTTGAGCGAGAGTATGCGCGGCGAGCTACGCAATGTAAGCTTCGGCGAGATTTTCAATCTGCGTCCTAACGCTCACGCGTTAGTAGCTAACGTCGAGGTAATGTTAACTCGTCCTAAGCGCCTGGGTGAGAGCTTTGAGGAGGCAGGGCTAACGTGGTATTTTTATAACACAGGAGTGCCGCACTTAGTAACTTTTGTTAGCGATCTAAATGAGTTCGACGCCGCGCTGGCCTGCGACCTGCGTGAAAAGTATAACGCTAACGTTAATTATGCGTTAGTTCAAAGTCGCCTCGCAAGCAAAATTTTAAAGGTGCGCACCTTTGAGCGCGGTGTAGAAGCAGAGACGCTTGCATGCGGTACGGGGATGGCAGCATGCTTCATCGCAGGCGTCGAAAATATGGAGCTAACTCCCGATATCCGCGTGATACCTGCAAGCGGCGAAACGCTAAATTTGCGCTTAGGAGATGGAGGTAAAATTTACTTTCGCGGCGACGTTAGGCATACTTTTGATGGCGAATTTATCGGATACGTGGAGTAAGCAGGGCGGAATTTCGAGCCGGTTTGCGTGAGAATTTTAATTTTGAGGTAAAATTTGGCGCTTCACTGCAAAATTTAATTCCTAAATTTCGGAATTTTATGAAATAAAATTTTAAGATTTCAGCGCACGGAATTTTGCTACTAAATTTAAAATTTTTGCTTGAATTTCAAATTTGTATCGCATTAATTTAGGCTTCTGTGGAATTTAGGCGTTATAGTGTTATAAAATTTACGCTCTAACCCGCTCATTCGGTTTATAAATTTTGCTGCCGCCTCAAAAATTCCGTCGTGTTCGCACGAGTGAAATTCCGTCGCATTTGCACGAGTGAAATCCGCCACTAATAGCAGAAAGCACGACATCAAGCGCAAATCCTCGGCGCGGATAAAATCTATCATTGACGATAAAGGCTGGATTTGTAGATGCGGCAATTCTTGAAGCACGGTAGAATTCGCTAACGACGATAAAAGCATAGTGCAGTTACGGTGAAATTTAAAATTTGCACCAGCCGAATTCCGCCGCGCCGTCATTTTGTAGTTTAAATTTTAAATTCCATCCGCGTCGGTTTGGCCGAAACTAGGCATAAAATCTAATGATTAACTCTCTGGCGAGCGCTAAAATTACGACGAAGATTGTAAATTTTAATAAAGATTTTTGTCGCATTGTGACGAGCATAGCGATGCCAAATAAAACGAGCACAATGTCTAAAAATGTATCTTTCATACGCTTAATTGAAATTTAATCAAAATGCTAAGTATGATAAGAAGTATTATAAAGCGCAAGATTGAGCGCATGGAGGATAGATCGCCAAATTCTTTGTCATATTCCTTTTTTACCTCCCACTCGGCTTTCCAGGCGAACATTTTTACTATAAAATCCAGCATTTTCATCTCCTTTTTTTAAGGCGAGTCGCATAAAAATGAAATTCTGTCGCTCCACGTGAAATTAAAGAATTCTATCTAATCGGCGCTTAAAATTTTTAATTTTGGGCTATTTATCGGCGTTTTGGACGAGCGCTTTTTCGTATTTTTCGATAAAGCTTCGCCCTGCCTCGCATAGGCGGTAGATGAAAATCTTCGACGCCTTGCCCGCGTCAAGCCCCGTATCCTTAATGCTTTCGCGCTGCAGATAGCCCCAGTTTTTATGAATTATGTCAAGAGTCGATTTGATCGATGTGTAGTTGCGCCCACTCGCAGCTGCGAATTCGTTCACGGGCCTCATAAACTCTGCATCGCTTTGCTTATTGCGACACAAAAGCCCATCTTCGCCTTGCGATTCGACCAGTTTTAGCGTTTCATAAATGAGTTTGTCTTTTAATTTGATCATCAGCTTTCCCTTGCGTAATTGATATGGGTTTACCAAAATTATATCATAAAATTTGTATTTTTATGATATGAGATGTCAATAAATCAGAAGCTAAGCGCGAATTCATGAAATGGCACTACATCGCAGCGGATGCCCTCAATCTCGAGCTTACCGGAGTTTGCCATAGAAACGACTTTTAGGCTCGTGATACCGAGCTTCTTGAGCGTGCTTAAAATTTTGCGGAATTTTAAAAAGATGATGTCTGCGTCGCTGAATGGGATGACGAGAACCCCCATCTTTAGAGCAGGCAGGTAAAAATCCAGCTCTTTTGTGTAAAAAATCGGCGTATTTAGCCCCAAAAGCTCGCAGAAAAGGACGTTGGCAAATTTTTTCGAGAACTCCTTTTTGCTAGTTAAAATTTCGCGCATATTAAAATGCGAAAAATATAGCTTTTTTGCGCGCATAGGCTCGCCAGCTTTGCTTAAAAATCTGATGAAATTTTCCCGCTCAAGTTTGGCGATAGTGCCGTATACGGCGTCTTTGGATATTTTGATGCGCGGCTTTAGCGCGGTGTAAATTTTATTTGCGCTAAATGCGACGTGGACGAAGCTTAAGCACTCTTTGAGGATTAAAATCTCCGTGCGGCTAAAGTTTGCCGTAAGCAGCCTCTGCTCGAATTCTAAAATTTCAGCGGGCGCTATGAAGGGGTTTTTTGCGCCGCCACCTTGGGCTAAAAACGCCGAAATCATCGAGTTTATCTCGTTGTGGCGCTTATCGAAGGCGATAAATTCTTCAAATGAAAGCGGCAAAAGCTCAAGCCGCTCAAAGCCCGGCAGGATCAACTCTCTATCGCGAGTAGAGATAATAAAACGCTTTAAATTTAGCCCCCCAGCGAAGCTTTGAAGCGATGAAATTTCAAAATCGGCGCTACTAAAATTATCTAAAAAAAGAGATGAGATTTGCTCGTTGGTTGCCAAAAATTCTTTGATCTCGCGGAAGAAATTCTCGCTCCTGCTTTTTGCGCTGTAGAACTCCGCATTTTTTGCATTGTTTGAGCCATTTGCGCTTGCGTTTTTTGTATCTGTATTTTTTACGGCGGCGCGATAAAATTCTTCTATATCCGAAATATCCGCGCCAAGTGTAGCTTCTCTGCTCATTTCATACTCGTTTACTTCGCTAGCCTTTGTATTGTCCGCACTATTTCTAGCCGCAAAAATTGCATCACTCGCTACTGCCCCCTCAAGGCGTAGATCAGCTAAATTTAGATACAAAATTTCATCTTTTTTAAGCTCTGAAATTTCATTTTTCAGCACGGCGCTTTTGCCGGAATTTAGCACTCCGTAGATTATGGTTTTGGCAGAGCCGATACCTCTTTTGCGCAGGATAAAGCCTGCAAATTCCGGCGGATTTTCGTAAAAAAATTTTAGATCATTCATGGCGAGTATTTTAAAATTTTCCTTATTAAAAGGAAATAAATCTGAAAAATCCTATGAAATTTTTATATCTATTTCAAATTTATCTAAAATTTTTGTATTAAAATTTTTCGGCATCCTAAAAATTTTCGAAATTCTATATATTTTTCCTTGTTAAAAGGAAATATTTCAATAAAATTTGGCTATTTTCTTGACAAAAAGGGAGCGCTTTTATATAATGTGCGTCTTTTGTTTGAAACAAAAGGTCGCGCGTTGCGACAAGTTCTTTATTAAGGAAAAGTGATGCAAAAAATTAGGTTAAAACTCAAGGCTTATGACCATCGAGTTTTAGATCGCACAGTTTCGGCTATCGTTGAAGCCGTAAAAAGAACAGGTGCGGACGTCAGAGGTCCCGTGCCGATGCCTACGAAGATTAAGCGCTACACCGTTTTAAGATCTCCGCACGTAAATAAAGACTCCAGAGAGCAGTTTGAGATGAAAATTCACGCTCGTATGCTAGACATCGTAGCGGCTACGCCAGATACGGTTGATTCGCTAACTAAGCTTGATTTGGCTCCGGAAGTCAACGTCGAAGTTCACGCGATGGGCAAATAAGGGGTAAAACAATGGAATATATCGTAGAAAAAATAGGTATGAGTAGGACGATCGACACGAGCAGCACGCCCGTGACTCTTTTGCGACTTATTAATACCAAAATTTGCGAAGTTTGCGATGAAAAAAAAGCTATCGTAGCCTACGCAGACGGCAAAGCGTACAATAAAGCTATCTCCGGAATTCAAAAGAAATATAGCCTAAGCAAGGAATTTAATAAATTTGCGACTCTAAGCTTAGAAAATGCCGAGCTTGGCGATCAAAATTTAGATGTTTTGAGCCAAGCCAAGATCGTCAAAGTAAGCTTCAGATCAAAAGGCAAAGGCTATCAGGGCGTTATTAAGCGCCATGGCTTTGCGGGCGGTCCTGCAGCGCACGGTAGCCGCTTCCACCGAAGGCCTGGTTCTATTGGCAACTGCGAGTGGCCCGGTCGCGTTCAGCCTGGTATGAGGATGGCGGGACACACTGGAAACGAAACGATCACTGCTAAAAACGAAGTCGTAAGCTTTGATGCCGAGAATAAAATTTTAGTGCTTAAGGGCTCGGTTCCTGGATTTAACGGCGCAATGGGCAAAATAAGGATAGTAAAATGAGTAAAGTAAGCGTGCTTAACGAAAAACTGGAAAAAGCAAGCGAAATTGAAATCCCTGTGAAATTTTCGGAAGTCAATTCGCACAATCTATATTTGTACGTCAAATCTTACCTTGCTTCGCTTCGTGCAAATACGGCTAACGCTAAAACTCGCGCCGAGGTTAGCGGCGGCGGCAAAAAACCATGGCGACAAAAGGGTCGCGGCGGCGCACGCGCGGGCTCAACTAGAACCAATGTCTGGGTAGGCGGCGCGGTCGCATTCGGTCCGACTAACGAGCGAAATTACGAGCAGAAGGTCAATAAAAAGCAAAAACGCCTTGCGTTGGAATTTGCTATCAATGAGAAAGCAAACGAGGGTAAAATTTTTATCTTCGACGATTTGGAGCTAAAAAGCGGTAAAACTAAAGATGCGGCAAATTTTATTAAGAAACTGGGCGTTAGAGATGCGCTGATCGTTAAAAACGAGCTGGACGCGCAAACTCTTTTGGCCTATAGAAATCTTAAGAATTGCTATGTCATCGATGCAAGCGAGGTCAATGCTTACCTAATCGCAGTTTACGGCTCGGTCGTATTCGAAAAAGCGGCATTTGAATCAATAGTGAAAGAGGACTAAAATGGCAGATATAACAGATATCAAAACGATCCTTTATACAGAAAAGTCTCTCGGTCTTCAAGAAAACGGCGTGGTCGTTATCCAAACTAGCCCGTCGGTTACGAAAAACGGACTAAAGAGCGTTTTGAAGAACTATTTCGGGATCACTCCGCTAAAGATAAATTCTTTAAGACAGGACGGCAAAGTAAAAAGATTTAAAGGCAGGACTGGCGCTAGAAACGATGTGAAAAAATTCTACGTCAAGCTACCTGAGGGCGCAAGCCTAGAAAGCGTGGAGGCGTAAAATGGCGATTAAAACTTATAAACCGTATACTCCAAGTAGAAGATTTATGACCGGGCTTAGCAGCGAGGATATCACTGCAAAAGCTAGCGTTAGAGGCTTGCTTGTTAAAATTCCTGCCGCAGCCGGAAGGAATAATAACGGCCGCATTACCAGCCGTCATAAACAAGCAGGAGCTGCTAAACTTTATAGAATTATCGATTTTAAGCGAAATAAATTCGGCGTTCCTGGCAAGGTTGAGGCGATAGAATACGATCCGAATCGCAACTGCCGTATCGCATTGATCTCATACGCAGACGGCGAGAAGCGCTACATTATCAAGCCTAACGATCTTAATGTGGGCGACGTAGTAGCCGCTGCCGAGGGTGGATTAGATATTAAACCTGGCAACGCGATGAAGATGAAAAACATCCCTGTGGGAACTATCCTGCACAACATCGAGTTAAAACCTGGCAAAGGTGCTCAAATGGCACGTAGCGCAGGAGGCTATGCTCAGCTTATGGGTAAAGAGGAAAAATACGTCATTCTACGTCTGCCTAGCGGTGAGATGAGAAGAGTGCTTGCAGAGTGTATGGCTAGTATCGGCGTAGTGGGTAACGAAGAGTGGGCAAACGTCGTCATCGGCAAAGCCGGACGCAACCGCCACAGAGGTATCCGCCCTCAAACCAGAGGTTCTGCGATGAACCCTGTCGATCACCCGCACGGCGGTGGCGAGGGTAAGAAAAACTCTGGCCGCCATCCGGTAACTCCGTGGGGTAAACCGACGAAGGGCTATAAAACTCGCCATAAAAAAGCGAGCGATAAGCTTATAATTTCAAGAAGGAAAGGAAAATAAAAATGGCTAGATCGCTAAAAAAAGGTCCTTTCGTAGATGATCACGTAATGAAAAAAGTCGTTGCGGCAAAGAAAGCCGGCGATAACAAACCGATCAAGACTTGGTCGAGACGAAGCACGATCGTGCCGGAGATGATCGGACTTACGTTTAACGTTCATAACGGAAAGAATTTTATCCCGGTTTACGTCACCGAGCATCATATCGGTTATAAATTAGGCGAGTTCGCTCCTACGCGCACTTTCAAGGGTCACAAAGGCTCCGTGCAGAAAAAGATCGGCAAGTAAGGATAGAATATGAGTAAATCAACTATTAAATTTGTTCGCCTTTCGCCGACAAAAGCAAGACTTATCGCGAAGCAAATTCAAGGCATGAATGCGGAATTTGCCCTTGCTACTTTGGAATTTACGCCTAATCGCGGCGCGAAATATATCGCTACGGCGATTTCAAGCGCGGTCGCAAACGGCGGCTTTGAGCCTGAAGAGGTCGTAGTTACCAGCTGCCGAGTGGATGCGGGTCCCGTACTTAAGAGATTTCGTCCGCGCGCCAGAGGTACAGCTAGCCGTATCCGCAAACCTACTTCGCATATCATCGTCGAAGTAGCAAAACCAAGTAAGAAGGAAGCGTAAATGGGACAGAAAGTAAATCCGATCGGTTTAAGATTAGGAATTAATCGAAATTGGGAGTCTAGATGGTTTCCTTCTAAGGCGACGCTTTCCGAGAGTATCGGCGAGGATTACAAGATCCGCAAATTTTTAAAAGCTAAGCTTTACTATGCGGGAATTAGCCAAATTCTTATCGAAAGAACGGCTAAGAAAATTCGCGTAACGATCGTAGCCGCAAGACCGGGTATTATCATCGGCAAAAAAGGCGGCGAGGTCGAAAATTTAAGAAGCGAAGTCGTTAAGCTAGTCAATAAAGACATAGCCATTAATATCAAAGAGGAGCGCAAAGTAGGCTCGAACGCACTTTTGGCTGCGGAAAACGTAGCTATGCAGCTAGAGCGCCGCGTTGCATTCCGCCGCGCTATGAAAAAAGTCATCCAGGGCGCTCAAAAAGCAGGCGCAAAGGGAATTAAAATTTGCGTCGCAGGTCGCTTAGGCGGTGCGGAGATGGCTAGAACCGAATGGTATTTGGAGGGACGCGTTCCGCTCCATACTCTAAGGGCTAGGATCGATTACGGCTTTGCCGAAGCGCATACGACTTACGGTAATATCGGCATTAAGGTTTGGATCTTTAAGGGTGAAATTTTACAAAAAGGCATACAGGCTGAAAAGACCGACGATGCACCTAAGAAAACACGCAGACCAAGAAGAGGTAAATAGTTATGTTGATGCCAAAAAGAACAAAATACCGCAAGATGATGAAAGGTCGCAATCGCGGCTATGCGACGAGAGGAAATTCCTTGACATTCGGCGATTTCGGTATCAAAGCGGTAGAGGCGGGTAGGGTAAATTCTCGCCAGATCGAAGCGGCTCGTGTCGCGATGACGCGCTTCGTGAATCGTCAAGCTAAAATTTGGATTAAGGTATTCCCAGACAAACCGCTTACCAAAAAGCCTCTACAAACTCGTATGGGTAAGGGTAAGAGCGGCGTAGAAGAGTGGGTAATGAATATAAAACCGGGCAGGATCATTTTCGAGATGACCGGCGTTAGCGAAGAGGTTGCTAAAGAGGCGCTTATGCTTTCGATTCATAAACTACCTTTTAAAACGAAAATCGTAAGTAGGGAAAGCGAAAATGAAATATACTGATTTGAAAGATAAAGATTTGGCTGAGCTAAATTCTATGTTGAAACAAAGTAAGTTGCTTTTATTTACGGCTAGACAAAAGCTAAAAACTATGCAGCTAAGCAATCCTAACGAGATTCGCGCTATCAAAAAAGATATCGCTAGAATCAACACCGCTATTAAAGCGAAATAAGGATAGGTTATGGCATTTAAAAGAGAAATTCAAGGCGTAGTCGTAAAGAAGGCGGGCGATAAAACAGCTACCGTTTTGGTAGAAAGAAGGGTTATGCACCCTAGATATAGAAAGATCGTAAAAAGATTTAAAAAATATCTGATCCACGATGAGAACAACGTCGTAAAGATCGGCGATACCATATCTGCGATCGAGTGCAGACCGCTAAGCGCTAGAAAATCGTTTCGCTTAAAAGCGGTTTTGAAAACAGGAGTTGAATAATGATACAGAGTTTTACCAGACTTGCGGTAGCTGATAATAGCGGCGCAAAAGAACTTATGTGTATTAAAGTTTTGGGCGGCAGCAAGAGAAGATACGCCACAATCGGCGATATTATCGTTTGCTCTGTAAAAAAAGCGCTCCCTAACGGCAAGATTAAGCGCGGTCAAGTAGTAAAAGCCGTAGTCGTTCGTACGACTAAAGAGTTGCACAGAGGCAACGGCTCGCTAATTAGATTCGATGAGAACGCAGCCGTTATTTTGGATTCAAAAAAAGAGCCGATCGGCACTCGTATTTTCGGTCCTATCGGTAGAGAGGTCAGATACGGCGGTTTTATGAAGATCGTTTCGCTGGCTCCGGAGGTTTTGTAATGGCAGTAAAATTTAAGATTAAAAAAGGCGATCAAGTAAAGATCATCGCAGGTGACGATAAGGGTAAAACAGGCACCGTTAAGGCAGTGTTTCCTAAAAAAGCTCAAGTTATCGTCGAGGGTTGTAAAATGGCTAAAAAGGCTATCAAGCCAACCGAGCAAAATCCGCAAGGCGGCTTTACAAGCAAAGAGATGCCTATGGATATTTCAAACGTTGCGTTGGTAGAGGGTTGATTATGAGCAGACTAAAAGATAAATATGTAAATTCCATCAGAGCTGCTTTGCAGAAAGAATTTGATATAAAAAATCCTATGCTTATCCCGGCGCTTGAAAAGATCGTTATTAGCGTAGGAACGGGCGAATCGAGCAAAGATCAAAAAGTGCTTCAAAATATGGCCGATACTATCTCGCTGATCGCAGGTCAAAAAGCACTTATAGTCAATGCAAAAAAATCGGTTGCCGGCTTTAAAGTGCGCGAAGGTTTT
This sequence comes from uncultured Campylobacter sp., assembly GCA_963529625.1. Taxonomy (GTDB): domain Bacteria; phylum Campylobacterota; class Campylobacteria; order Campylobacterales; family Campylobacteraceae; genus Campylobacter_B. Next base: position 152,876 of record CAURZM010000001.1, read on the forward strand.
CCGGTAGGCATAATGGTTACGTTACGAAAAGAGCAGATGTTTGCCTTCCTAGACAAACTGATCTCTATCGCGCTTCCTAGGGTTAAGGATTTCCGAGGACTACCTAGAACGGGCTTTGACGGACGCGGCAATTATAACTTCGGCTTGCAAGAGCAGTTGATGTTCCCTGAGGTCGAATACGATCAAATTTTAAGAACTCACGGCATGAATATAACCGTTGTAACGACTACAAATAATGATAAAGAGGCATTTAAATTGCTAGAGTTATTCGGCATGCCTTTTGCAAAAGGAAAATGATATGGCAAAAAAATCAATGGTAGCCAAGGCGAAACGCCCTGCTAAATTTAGCACTCGCGCATATACCAGATGTCAAATTTGCGGTCGTCCGCACTCCGTTTATAAGGATTTTGGAATTTGTCGCGTTTGCCTTCGCAAGATGGCAAATGAGGGCTTGATCCCGGGTCTAAAAAAAGCAAGCTGGTAAGGAGAAGAGATGATTAACGATCTTATTTCAGATGGACTAACTCGCATCAGAAATGCTGCGATGCGAAGGCTAGATACGACTAAGCTTTTTCACTCAAACGTCGTTGAGGCTATGCTTAAAATTTTAGCCGAGAAAGGCTATATCGAGAGCTACAACGTAGTAGAGGAAAACAATAAAAAGATCATCAACGTAGTGCTTAAATACGACGAAAAGGGCAGGAGCGTGATAAACGAAGTTAAAAGAATTTCGACTCCGGGTCGCCGCGTATATCAAGGCAAAGACGAGATCAAGCGCTTCAAAAACGGCTACGGAACCGTTGTTGTTAGCACAAGTAAAGGCGTTATGAGCGGTATCGACGCGCACAAAGCGGGCGTCGGCGGCGAAGTGCTTTGCACGATCTGGTAAGAAGTTTCTACTTTTTATGGCATTGTGGTATCCATTCGTAAAAGTAGACATACCCTAGACAAATAAAAAGGAAAATTATGTCAAGAATTGGTAAAAAACCGATCTCTATTCCGAGCGGAGTTGAGGTCAAAATCGACGGCTCGTCGTTAAAATTTAAAAAATCAAATAACGAAAAAGAGCTTGATTTAAAAGGTCATGTCGATGTAAAAATCGAAGACGGAAAGATAGAATTCTCACCTAAGGGGGAGGATAGACAGAGCAGGGCGTATTGGGGAACATACCGCGCTTTAGCCAACAATATTGTCCTTGGTCTTACCGAGGGCTTTTCAAAACAGCTCGAAATCAACGGCGTCGGCTACAGGGCTGCGATGAAGGGCAAGGTGCTTGAGCTAAATTTAGGTTTTTCGCATCCGATAAATTTTGAATCTCCAAAAGGAATCGAAATTTCCGTAGATAAAAACGTCGTAACCATCAAAGGCGACGACAAGCAGCAAGTAGGTCAAGTAGCAGCCGAGATTAGAGGATTCAGACCGCCTGAGCCGTATAAGGGCAAAGGCATCAAGTATCTTGAAGAGCATATCATCCGCAAAGCCGGAAAAACAGCTAAGAAATAAGGGTTGAGAAATGACACAGAACGTATTAAAAAGAAAGATCTCTTTACGAATCAAGAGAAAAAGAAGGATTCGCGCTAAAATTTCAGGCGTCGCATCTTGCCCTAGAATTTCTATTTTCAAATCCAATAGGACAGTTTACGCTCAGGCTATTGACGACGCGGCGAGCGCGACTTTGTGCGCCAGCAGCGGTAAGGTTTTAAATTTAAAGGCGAACAAAGAGGGTGCGGCTAGCTTAGCTAAAGATTTAGCCTCCAAGCTAAAAGATAAAGGTATTTCTGAAGCGATTTTCGATCGCAATGGCTATTTGTATCACGGCGTAATCGCAAGCTTTGCCGAGTCGCTACGCCAAAACGGCATCAAACTATAACCCAAAGGAATGATTGTGGAAAAGTATAATAGAGAAGAATTCGAAGAGGTAATCGTCAATATCGGTAGGGTTACGAAGGTCGTTAAAGGCGGTAGAAGGTTTAGGTTTACGGCTCTTATCGTAGTAGGCAATAGAAACGGCTTGGTAGGCTTTGGCTTTGGTAAGTCCAAAGAGGTTCCCGACGCGATTAAAAAAGCGGTAGACGATGCGTTTAAAAATATTATCAAGGTAAATTTAAACGGCTCTACTATCACTCACGATATCGAAGTTAAATACAATGCGAGCAAAATTTTACTTAAGCCGGCGAGTGAGGGTACCGGCGTTATCGCTGGCGGTTCAGTTCGCCCTGTTTTAGAGCTTGCGGGTGTTAAAGATATCCTCACCAAATCGCTAGGTTCGAACAACTCCTCAAATGTCGTAAGAGCTACGATGAAAGCTCTTAGCATGTTAAAACACTAACAAGGATAAAAGATGGGATTAGAAAATCTTAAAAAAGCCCCAGGCTCGACTCACGCTACTAAGCGCTTGGGTCGCGGTCAAGGAAGCGGTCTGGGTAAAACTGCAGGTCGCGGCGGCAAGGGTCAGACCGCGCGTACCGGCTCTCACGAAAAAAGAGGCTTCGAGGGCGGTCAGCAACCGATTCAGCGAAGGCTTCCAAAGGTAGGTTTTACTTCTAAATTTGAAAAGCCTTACGTGATTAACGTCGATAAAATCGAAGCTATCAAAGATCTTAGCGAGATTACGATCGAAAGCATCAAATCAGTTCATAAAATTTCAAACTCCGTTAAAAAGATCAAGCTGATCGGCGTAGGCGCAAAAGTGCTCGCTAGCAAGATCAAAGACGAGAACGTAAAGTCTAGCGGACAAAAATAATGAATAAATCGCTACGCAACAAAATTCTCATTACTTTGGGCTTTCTTTTTGCCTATAGGTTGCTAGCTTACGTGCCAGTTCCGGGAGTGGACGTTGAGGTTATAAAGCAATTTTTTCAAAACAATAGCAACAACGCTTTTGGAATGTTTAATATGTTTAGCGGTAACGCGGCGGAGCGATTCAGCGTTATCTCGCTAGGCATTATGCCTTATATTACCGCTTCGATCATTATGGAGCTGCTTGCCGCAACCTTTCCAAATTTAGGCAAACTCAAAAAAGAGCGCGACGGTATGCAGAAATATATGCAGATCATCCGATACGCTACCATAGCGATTGCTATGGTTCAATCCATCGGCGTTAGCATCGGCTTGCAGGGCATTCACGGACAGACCGGAGCGCCTGCGATAATGGCTGAAAATACCAACGAATTTGTTTTCATCTCGTGCATTTCGATGCTGGCAGGCACCATGCTTTTGATGTGGATCGGCGAGCAAATTACGCAGCGCGGAGTCGGTAACGGCACCAGCCTTATTATCTTTGCAGGTATCGTAAGTGCCATCCCTAGAGCGATCGGAAGTACTGTAAATTTAGTAAATACCGGCGAAATGAACGTTTTAAAGCTAATCGCGATCGTGCTAATTATCCTGGCTACTATCGGGGCAATTTTATATGTGGAGCTAGGCGAACGTAGAATTCCGGTATCGTTCTCGCGCAAGGTATTGATGGCGAATCAAAACAAGCGCATTATGAATTACGTACCGATCAAGCTAAATTTAAGCGGCGTCATTCCGCCTATTTTTGCAAGCGCGATTTTGATGTTTCCGACTACAATTTTACAAGCAAGCACCAATCCGATCATCCAAAAGATCCACGATTTCCTAAGCCCTAGCAATTACTTCTTTAACTTTTTGACCTTTGTGTTGGTTATATTTTTTGCGTATTTTTATGCGTCAATCGCTTTTAATTCCAAGGACATTAGTGAAAATTTAAAGAAGCAGGGCGGATTTATCCCGGGTATTCGTCCGGGTGAAGGAACGGCGAGCTTTTTAAACGAAGTTGCTAGCCGTCTTACGTTTTGGGGTTCGATCTATCTCGGGCTAGTAACCGTCATTCCGTGGCTGCTCGTTAAATTTATGGGCGTGCCGTTTTATTTCGGCGGAACCAGCGTGCTGATCGTCGTCTCCGTCGCTCTTGATACGATGAGGCGCATCGAAGCGCAGATCTATATGAACAAATATCAGACTCTAAGTGCGGTCGGGCTATAAATGGCGATTTTGCTTAAAACAAAAAAAGATTTAGAGGGGCTGCGTGCGGCGAATAGGATCGTCGCGCAGGCCCTTGATTATGCAGCTTCATTCATAAAACCGGGTCTTAGCCTGCTCGAAGTCGATAAGAAGATCGACGATTTCATCACATCCAAAGGTGCGTACCCCGCTTTTAAAGGGCTATACGGCTTTCCAAACGCCGCCTGCCTCTCGTTAAACGAAGTCATCATCCACGGCATCCCCGATGAGACGATCTTGCAAGAGGGCGATATTTTAGGCGTCGATCTGGGCTCGAAGCTAAACGGATATTTCGGCGACAGCGCACGCACTCTGCCTGTCGGTAAAATTTCAAAAGCCGACGAGGAGCTCATCGCATGCAGCAAGGATACGCTGGAGTTTGCCATCAAAACGATCAGGGTAGGGATGCACTTCAAAGAGCTAAGCTTCGAGATCGAGAAATTTATCCGCGCGCGTGGCTTCGTGCCGCTATACGGCTTCTGCGGCCACGGCATTGGCAAGCACCCGCACGAAGAGCCTGAGATCCCAAACTATCTAGAAGGTAACAATCCAAAATCAGGCCCTAAAATCAAAAACGGCATGGTCTTTTGCATCGAGCCAATGATCTGCCAAAAGGACGGCACTCCTGTCATCGCCGAGGATAAGTGGAGCACGAGAAGCAAGGACGGACTTCGCACTAGCCACTACGAGCATTGCATGGCGGTTTTCGATGATAAGGTCGAAGTCCTAAGCGTCGCGTAGATTTCGCACAAAAGGCGACTTGGGCTAGTTAAAATTTTACACTTTTGCCAAGGTGAAATTCCGCCCGCGATTAGCTTTCGACAATTTTACATCGCTCGCGTCTTGGAATTTTACCTCAGCCGCTTCACGCATAAATTTTATCCGAAAGAAACCTATCGCACTAGAAATTTTAAAATCTATCGCGACGGTTTGCGGTCTAGCCGCAAAATTTTAAAAAATATCGCGTCGCAGTCGCTTCATCTGCTCTAGCCTCGTAGCCGGCTTTATGAGGTATGCAAGCATTGTAAAACGCGCCATTTGCCGCGCATCTTATTAAAATTTTTGCCCGCGACAATATTGCTTCGAAATTTGAATTAGCTAAATTTTTTGAAATTACGTTTTAATAATTTTATCCCGGAGCTTCTGTCTCATAACCTCACTCATAAATCCGCTTTACATAGAATTTCGCCTCAAAATTCCGCCATCCAATCTCAAACTCCCCGTATCTTTAAAATTTAGCCGTAAAATTTAAAGTGTAAAAGGCGCGCAAGTAAGCAAGCTCAAAGCTTTAAGCGGCTAAGATTGCGCCTTGATTTTAAAGCGAAAATATGTCGCGCTACGCAGAGTGCGCGTCATCGTGTCTTTGTAAAGCTAAGGAAGATGAAATGAGAGAAAAATTTTATGTAGCGCTAACAAATATAGGCGGGCTTATGGCGCGGACGAAAACGGGTAGGCTTATAGCGTGCTTGCTTATAAAAATCGACCGCGGCTTTTTTGCCGCGCTGCGCGAGCGTCCCGTATGGAGGGTGTTTTGGCTTAGCACGGCGCTATGCTTGCTTGCGTGCTGGGCTAAGATACATTATCAGATCAATGGGTATCATTTTTCGCATGTATTTAAAGGCTTTTCTGCGGTGCTCATCACAAATTTGCTCATCTTTCACCTCTGTTATCTGCTTAGCGGGCGATTTTTTAAGCTCGTTTCGTTCGTGTTACTAGCGCTAATTGCGCTAATTGCGAGCGTGGCTTTATTTTTGATCGTAAATTTCGACTCAAGCTTCAACGTTGTGGCGATCGACGCGCTTGTGCATACCGATGCAGCCGAGACGCGCGAGTTTGTTTCGCAGTTTCTTAACCCCGCGACGATTTTATATCTAGCGGTCCTGCTTGGTTGCATCTTTGCAGCGCTAAGAGCAGGGCGAAGAAAGGAGGAGCAAACGCATAGCGGTCTAAGATTGCTGTTAGCGGCGCTTTATCTTATCTGCGGGGCGATCTTTTGCGCGGATATTGCCGCTAAAGCTTCCCAGGGCAAACAGGGCTATATAACCAAGCTATCGCAATACGTCCCGCTGGAGTTTGCCTTTACGATAAAAGACTATCTGAGCGATAAAAATTTCATCACCGATATGCGTGAAGTGCAGCTCGGATATGACGAGGCCAAGCGCGCGAACGAAAGCGTTTTAAAAGGCAGCGCAAATTCAGATCCGCAAGGCGCCGCCTCGGGCTCCGCGTCTGAAAATTCCACGCCCGCATCAAGCGCTCAGGCGCAAAATTACGGCGCAAATTTAAATTCTACGTTCGCTTCAGACGCTGAGCCGCAGAGCTGGGGCAAGACTTTAAATTCTGCGCCGCAAAGCCCCAGCGTGATTTCAAATTCTAAAAACCCTGAGGCCGCTACAAACCCCGCCTTGCAAAAGTCTCGCGTCAAAAATATTATTCTAATAATCGGTGAGAGCTTGCAGCGCGGGCATATGTCGCTCTACGGCTACGGCGTTAAAAATACGCCGCTTTTAGAGAAGCTCGAAGCAAGCGGCAATCTGATAAAATTTAGCGATACAATCTCGCCTTACGGCACGACTAATCAGGTGCTGATGCGGCTTTTAAATTTCAGCGATTACGAAAGCGAGCGCAAAAGGGCGTGGTTTCGCAACCTTAGCATTATTGATATGTTTAAGCTAAGCGGTTACCGCACCTTTTGGATTAGCAATCAAGAGGCTTTCGGCGCGCATGCGTTAAGCGCTAAAAGCGCCGCCGATCGCGCGGACGCGGAATCCTTCCTCTCAAAGAGTAATCTTTATGAAACCGTCCGCATCAAGCCTGACGGAGTGCTGCTTCCGCTCATAAACCAGGCGAAAGCGGGGCAGAGTGAGCGAAACTTCTACGTGATCCATCTCATCGGCAGCCATATGGATTACAGCCTGCGCTATCCCGAGGGATTTGGCAAGTTTAGCGCGGCGGACGTAAAGGCAAAACTTACTTCCAAGCAGAAAGATGTCGTCGCATATTACGACAACAGCGTGCTTTACAATGATTTTGTCATAAATGAAATTTTTAAAATTTTTTCGGGTGATGACAGCCTCATCGTCTATCTTAGCGATCACGGCGAAAATTTATATGAAAACGGACGTCTCGGGCACGGCATGGAGAGCCGCTTTACTTACGAAATCCCGCTAATTTTCATAGGCTCTCGCGAGTTTTTGAGCGATCACGCTAAGCTATGGCAGAGGCTAGCTGCGGCGAAAGATAAGCCTTTTATGAGCGATGATTTGGCGCATTTGCTAGCAGATATCATCGGTGTCGCGCCGCTTGAGTTTGACGAGCACAAAAGCCCGATACGAGCGGATTTCAATGCTTCGCGCAAGCGAATTGCTAACGGAGTCGATTATGACGAGAAATTAAAAAGCGCGAAGGGCTATGAGCTCGAGTAATAGATGAGTTTTGCTTTTATCCCGTTACATGCTGTATAAACGAGGGATTAGTATGCTCTGATTTTTGATCGATTCATCAAATTTAGATTAAAATTTGCGCCACTCCGTATGGCTACGCCGATAACAAGGCGCGCAACGCTTGTTAAATTTTAGATCAAATTTATGCGTCGCGGTTAGCTCTCCTTTTTTACCTCATCCATATACGAGTAAATCGTGACTTTCTGAGTCCTAAGTGCCTTTGCGACGAGCTCCACCGCGCCTTTTACCTCAAAAATTCCTTTTTGCGCGAGGAATTTTACGATACGCTTTCGATTCTCTTTCTTCATCCCCTCCACATCCAGATCGTGCGTAGCCGATGCGATCAGGTCTTGGACGATGTCAAGGATATTTTGCTGCGAATCATTGGAGCTTTGCGTTTCTAAATTTACGCCGTCCTTTAAGCTCGCCCCATCTAATGCCGCGTTATCGCAGCCTCCGTTGGTAAAATTTACACTTTGCAACTCCTTGCTATCGAGTTTCGCATTCGGCAGTAGATTTTTTATTGCTTTGTATGCAGCCATGGCGCTTGAAGTATCGATATTTACGCATAGCGCGCCTACTACTTTGCCGTCTGCGCCGCGGATTAGCGAAGTTGAGGAGCGTATGAGCTTGCCGTTTTGCGCGGTGAAGTAGTAGTTTGCGGTGCAGTCGTTTTCAAAATTTTTGCTTAACAACACGTCCTTTACCAGATGATCGAAACTTTGACCGATCCTCCTACCCGTTACGTCGCCAAGGACGAAAGCGACGGAGCTTTGCGGCGTGCTCATATCGTGGATTACTACCTCGCAATCGCCGATCGTATTTTTAATAAGGTGCGCGGTCGGTATAAAGGTCTGCAAAAGTTGGTTCAATTCGGGCTCCTGAAATTTCATATAAAAAAATCTATAAATTTAGATTAAATTTTAAAATTTTTGCAAATTTATAGAAATACTTATATATTTTTAATAAATTTAGAGTAAAATTATATAAAATTTTATATGCAAAGGAGCTTAAATGAAAGAAATTTATCCAAGCGGTTTCGCGCCGAAAAAGGCGCATTATGCGCCGGGCATCTTAGACGACGACGATACGCTCTACGTCTCGGGGCAGCTAAGCGTAGATCCGCGCACGGGAGCCGCTCCAGAGGGCCTTGCTGCGCAGACCGCGCAGGCTCTAAGCAACGTCGCGGCAGTGCTGGCCGCCGCGGGAGCGGATAAAAACGACGTGCGGATATGCCGCGTCTATACGCCTGACGTCGCGAATTGGGACGTGATCGACGAGCAGTACGCGCTGTTTTTCGGCGCGCACAAGCCTGCTCGCGTCGTGGTACCGACTACGGCTCTACACTTCGGCTGCCTCGTAGAGATCGAGGCCGTTGCAAAAATCAAAGAGAAAAAATAGGAGCGAAAATGAGCGATTTCATCTGCACGGGCTGCGGCAAGCACGCACCCATCGATACTTTAAGTTATAAATGCGACTGCGGCGGGCTGTATAAGCTAAACTCCGACGCGCCTAAATTTAACCCCGCGCTCGTAGATCAAAGCGAGTTTAGCATCTTTAGATACCGAAGATTTATGGGCATCGATACGGCTAAATTTAAAGAAATTTCGATGGGCGAGGGGCTCACGGCGAGCGTAAAATTCGGCGAAGACCTCTATCTCAAGCTTGATTATGCGATGCCTACGCTTTCGTTTAAAGATCGCGGCGCGGCGGTTTTGGTGCTGCATGCCAAAAATATCGGCGTGAAAAAGGTGCTGCAAGACTCCAGCGGCAACGCAGGCAACGCCGTGGCGGCGTACTGCGCTCGCGCGGGCATCGAATGCGAAATTTACGTCCCGAAGGGCACATCGCCTAAAAAGATCGATATGATCAAAAGCCACGGCGCGCACGTCACGGTCTTTGACGGCAGCCGCGACGAGACGGCGGATACGTGCCGCAAAAAGGCCGCGGATGAACAGACCTATTACGCCAATCACGTTTATAATCCGATCTTTTACGAGGGCACGAAGAGCTACGTTTATGAGATCTACGAGCAGCTGGGCAGGGTGCCGCGCAATATCTTTATCCCCGTGGGCAACGGCACGCTGCTGCTGGGCGCTCAAGCGGCGCTAGGCGAGCTATATGAGGGCGGCTTTATCGAAGCGCTGCCAAAAATTTTCATCGTTCAGGGCGAGCGTTGCGCTCCGCTTTTCGGCGCCGAAGGTACGGCGCGCGCGATAGAGCCGCAGCCGACGCTAGCGGAGGGTATCGCGATCGCAAGACCGATGCGCGCGAGCGAAATTCTTGGCTCTAGCTACGCTGGCGAGCGCGAGGTGATCTTAGCGAGCGAGAGCGATATACTGCCTGCCAGAGCGGCGCTTGCGCGCGGCGGATTTTACGTCGAGCACACGACCGCGGCTACCTACGCGGCGTATCTGCGCTACAAAGAAAGCCATGATCTGCAAGGAGATAGCATTATCCCGCTTTGCGGCGCGGGGCTGAAGAGTGATCATTAAATTTAAGCGCTCGTCGTGGAATTCGCTTGGCTAGCTAGCGTCGAGGAATTTTAAAATTTTGCAGCTTTAAATTTAGCGGATTTACGAGCCCATATTTTTGTGGAATGTTTAAAATTTGCGGCGCATAAGTTTTAAATTTAAACCCGTACCGAAGCGCGGGAAGACCTTTTGTTTGTGGTGTGATATGGCGATACGACGCATTTTATGGGCGACTTCGTTGCTGGCGGAATTTGTAAAATTTTATCTACCGATAGCCGGGCGGTCGCTCTTTAAATTTGAAATTACGGTCAAAATTTTATAAAAACTAATCTGCAAGGTGCGGCGCTATCTACCCATTTCGTTTATAAAAATTTAGCCATTTTTATCGCTTTTAGAGAGCAAGTTTCTACGCAGAGGATCAAATTTACGCGGTTATTTCGAGTTTTCTTTAGCGATGCGCGTAAGCTTAAGCACAAATTCGCTTTTTGCCGCAGTATAGGCGTCGCGGTCGAACTCGAATCGCTTGCAAAGCTCTAATTTAAGCGCCTCGTACCGCCCAGCGATATCCGCATTCGCCCGCAAAAAATCTCTAAAAAATATCTCGTCCGCATCGCCGAAATTTCGCAGATGCACGTGAAAAACGCGCTCGGCAAACCCCGCTTCGGTGTAGCCCTTATTTAGGCTGCAGCGGCTCTCGCTCTCGCTCATTAGCAGATAGCCCGCGTCTATCAGGCGCTGTTTGGCGGCGGCGATATCCGAGCACTCGATCAAAATATCTACGATCGGCTTCGCCCAGATCCCGCTTACTGCGGTGCTGCCGATATGGTGGATCTTGATCTCGCCATGATCTCGCAGCAGCCCGTGCAGAATTTCGCGCTCCTGCCTAAAGTATTCGCCCCAGCGCGGATCGTGCGGCACGAGACGTATCGGAAAGAGCCGCCACAGCTCCTGCAGGCTCATCGAAAGGAGTTTATTGCTCATCTTAACTCCAAAGTATTGGGTGAAATTTGAATGAATGGCGGGTAGATAGGGATTCGAACCCCAGAAGGCTGACGCCTTACGCGCTTTCGAGGCGCGCTCCTTCGACCGCTCGGACATCTACCCGAATGAAAACGTAATTTAAGCCAAAAATGGCTTAATAACAGATTTAAAAATGAAATTCCGCGTGAAATTTCGCCTGATTTTGCGGGCAGGGGTTGAAATTTAACGGCGCAATTTTAGATTTCGTTTTAAATCCACGGTCTAAGGTACGGCGCGGTGCGCTTTGGGCATAAAATTTGCTTTCGCGCGCGTAGTTTTGGGCTTTGGGCACGGAATTTTACCGCTTTATGGATGAAATTTTATAAAGCAGCAGCGTTTTACGCCCTGTGCGGCTTTTGCGAGCAAGGAATTTTAGCATTTCGCGGGCAAATTTTATCACGGCGGCGAAAAATCACTCGCTGTTTATAAATTTCATGCGCCGCTCTACAAAACCGAGATAAAAATTTTGATCTCGCCTCCGCCGTAAAACTCAAAATCCGTTCCAAGCGCTCTTTTTAGTTCGCCGGCCTCAAAAAAGCTCCAAATTTTACTCCAAAACTTTGCTACATTTTGCGGCTCATTCGGGAAGCTAAAAACCGCGTATTTGCCGCTTTTGATCTTTAAGGCTTCGTCGCTGCGGGGCGCTTTGGTGCCGATAAAGATATCGTAAAGCCCGCTGACGCCGTCTTCGTAATCGTAATAGACGCCGTAGATCTCGCTCTGCCCGTCATAGCACTCTTTCATAAATTTCGCCCACAGCGCGGGAATTTTGCCGCTCCCGCCTAGCTCGTCCGCGTTTTTCGTGCGGGCTTTTAACCCGTAAATTTTAAATCCGTCTAAATACGAAATTTTGATTTTTTCGCTCAAATTTTACCCTTTCCGCTACTGCTCTAAAAGCTCTTTGGCCTGCTTAGCGATCGCTACGTCGGTGAAGCCGAAAAGCTTAAATAGCTCGCTCGCGTTGCCACTCTCGCCGAAGCTTTGCATGCCGTGTACCGCGTCTGCAAATTTATACCACTCAAGCGCGCTTGCGGCTTCGACGGCTAAAATTTTGGTCTGCGGCTGCAGGATTTGCGCCAGATAGTCAGCGTCCTGTTCGCACAAAAGCTCGAAGCACGGCGCGCTTACGACGTTTGCGCCGATGCCCTGCTCTTGCAGGATCGCCGCCGCTTTTAAGCAGAGCGAGACTTCGCTGCCGCTTGCGATGAGCGTGATCTGCGCCTCTTTGCTCTGCCTTAGCAGATACGCGCCGTTTTGTACGTCGCCCAAAACCGCCTTAGGTAGCGGCTCAAGCCCTTGGCGCGAGCAGACGAACGCCGCGGGCGCATTCAGAGCAAGCGCCGTGCGCCAGCATTTTACGTTTTCGTTGCCGTCTGCGGGGCGGAAGGTGTAGAAGCCTGGCATCGCGCGGAAGGTGCTAAGCTGCTCGATAGGCTCGTGCGTTGGCCCATCCTCGCCCACGCCGATGCTGTCGTGCGTAAAGACGAAGTAGTGTCGCAAGCCCATCAGCGCCGCGAGGCGAGCGCCCGTTTTGAGATAGTCGCTGAAGATAAAAAACGTCGCGCTGAACGGGATAAAAAGCCCGTATCTCGCAAAGGCGTTGCCGATCGCCGCCATCGCGTGCTCGCGGATGCCGAAGTGTAAATTTTTGCCGCATGGAAAATCGCCGCCGCCTTTTAGCTCGGTCTTATTCGATGCCGCCAAATCGGCGCTTCCGCCCAAAAAGCCGGGCACCGCGTTTGCGATGGCGTTTAAAATTTTACCGTTGCTATCGCGCGTGGCGACCTTAAGCCCGCTAAAATCGGGAAATTCTATCTTACTAAAGTCGGGATTTAAAAGCTCGTTTAGAAGCGCTCTTTTTTCATCGCTTAGCTTCGCAAGCTTCTCCTTCCAAAGCCGCTCCTCCAAATCGCCCTTTTCGATCGCGGCGCGCGTTTCAAAAAGCACGTCCTCGCTTACGACGAAGCTTTGGGCGGGATCAAAGCCCAGGCTTTGCTTAGCGCGTGCAAGCAGCTCCTCTCCAAGCGGCGCGCCGTGCGTCTTGGCTGTGCCCTCAAGCTCTAGCGCCCCCTTGCCGATCGTGGTGTTTGCGATGATGAGGTAAGGTTTTGTTTTGTTTTTGACCTCGTCAAGGACGAATTCTATCTGATCGAAATTATGCCCGTCGATGCGCGCAACCTCAAAGCCCTGCGCTTCAAATCGCACCTTTACGTCCTCAAACCACGCGATATCGGTGCTGCCGTCAATCGTGATGCCATTAGAATCATAGATTATCGTGAGATTATCGAGGCTATGTCTGCCCGCAAGCGCACACGCTTCGTAACTGATACCCTCCTGCAGATCGCCGTCGCCGCAGAAGCAATAGACGCGGTGATCGATGATCTCGCTTCCTTCCTCGTTTAGCAGATGCGCGGCGTATTTTGCAGCCATCGCAAATCCGACCGCGTTTGCGACGCCTTGCCCGAGCGGTCCGGTAGCGATCTCTACGCCGGGGGTAGTGATCTCCGGATGGCCCGGTGTTTTGGAGTGCAGACGCCTGAAGCTTTTCAGATCGTCCATGCTCAGATCGTATCCGCTAAGATAGAGGTAGCTATACACGAGCGCGCTTGCGTGCCCGCCCGAGAATACGACGCGGTCGCGGTTCAGCCACGCGGGATTTTTGGGGTTGTGGCGGACCTTGCTCATAAATACGCTCATTACGTCGCTTAGCCCCATCGGCGTGCCGGGATGGCCTGAGTTGGCGCTTTGGATCATATCCGCGCTTAGAAATTTGATCGTGTTTGAAATTTTACTTAGCTGCTCGCTCGACATTTTTCATCCTTTCAGGTATTTTTCTATCAAATTTAAAACCAAATCGCGCAGGCTCGCATCATAGCCCGCCATCGCGCCGCCTACCTCGTCTATTAGGCGCTGCTTGTAGCTCCTCGCGCCCGCAAGACCTAGTAAATTTACGAAGGAATTTTTCGCGCCGTCCGCTCCTACGGGCTTACCTGCGCTTACCTCGTCGCTCGTGGCGTCGATGATGTCATCCTCGATCTGAAATATGAGACCTAGCTTTAGTCCGATTTTATAAAGCTCATGCGCGAGCTCGTCCTTTAGCCCGCCGATTATGGCGCCTAGCTCAAACGCCGCTGCGATGAGCGCGCCCGTTTTATGCAGATGCAAAAACTCAAGCTCGCTTTGTTTTAGCGGGCTGTTTTCAAAACGGCAATCGATTGCCTGACCGAGCACCATGCCGCTACTGCCTGCATTTCGCGCTAGAGTTTTAATGCATTTTATCTTGATTTCGTCGCTTAGGTTCGCGCTCGCGGCGATCAAAAACGCGTCTGTATTTAGCGCATCGCCCACCAAAATCGCCGTGACCTCGTCGTATTTTTTATGCAGGCTCGGTAGCCCGCGGCGTAGATCCGCATCGTCCATCGCGGGCAGATCGTCGTGGATAAGCGAGTAAGTGTGGATCATCTCAAGCGCCATCGCGATCGCCAGCGCGCCCTCAAAGCGCCGCTCATCCACTGCCGAGACGACGCCTAGTAGCAGCTGCGCGCGAAAATGCTTGCCGCCCGCTTGCAGCATGTAATTGAGCGCCTCCTCAAAGTACGGATGAAAGCTGGACGCCTTCAGCTGGTTGCGCTTCAAGTAATCTTTAAATTTTTCTAAAATATCCATCGATCCTACCTTGCGGTTTTGATTTGCTCTGCTTGGGAGCGCCCTTGACGAATGCAAAATTCGCACCCTGCGGTATGCCTTTTCGTCGCACAGCTCAGACTTTGCTGTCGCGAGTCGTTTGTACGCCATGTAAAAGCAATCATGCCGCTTAAAATTTTAAATTTTAATTTCTCTAGCTTTACGCAGTGCGCGAGGCGAAGGATGCTCCGCTTTTTTGAGTTGCATCTTACGCTCGATTTGCTCGCGGATGTCGCGCAATGGCTCGCCCGCTTTGCATTTAAGCCGTGCGAGCTAAATTTTACTTTGCGCCGCAGCGTAGCAGCTCGCCGAAATTTTAGAATTTGCCCTCGCGCCGCCCGTTAAATTTGACTGATTTACTAAGGTTAAAAATTTAATAACCTAGCGTCAAATTAAGCGAGCCGTGCTTTATGCAAACCGTATCGCCACAAAATCTAAATTTAACGCCGCCTTATAAAATCGGGCTTCATTTAGTTCGCTACAGAAGCCGCTCGCTCCGTAAAATCCAAACCGCTCGCTAAGCAAAACAGCCATTCTATATAAAAAGCTTATTTTCACCATTTTTGAACTACGCTTAGCCCTTATTGCCGAGCAGATCGCCTAGGCCGCCGAGTCCTCCTAGCATGGACGCTGCAGCGCCTTTCTTTTCATTTTCGACGAGTTTTATCGCGTCGCCTATCGCCGAAATTAGCAGGATCTGCAAGCTCTCTTTGTCGTTAAAAAGGCTGTCGTCGATGCTTAGATCGAGCACCTCGCCCGCGCCGTTTAGCCTGATGGCGACCATGCCCGCGCCCGATTTTACGGTAAATTCCTTGCGCGCATTCTCCTCCTCGATCTGTTTAGCCTTGGCCTGCATCTGATCGAGCATCTGCCCCATTTTTGAAAAATCCATTCCTTCGAACATCAAAAATCCTTTAAATTTTGGCTATTTTAGCAAATTTAAGCTAAATTTAGCGTTTGACTTGGCATTGCGAGTTTTGTTCTCGGCTTTGATTTTGCGGCGGGCGCGTGCAGTCAAAAAGCGGCTTAAAATTTAGCTTGGGCGGGTGAAATTTAAACAAGAAGCGCCGTCAAAGCTTGGCGATGAAATTTATTTTAAAAGGAGCTAAAAATGGGCGACTGGGGCTACAAGGCGTACGAAAACGACGAGGCAGTGGATTGGTTTGCTAGATTTTGGGAGAGTAAAAATTTCGACCTAATAGAAAGCACGGCAGCGAATTTCGATCCGAAAAATGAAAACTACGATGAAATCAGGGCAGTCGCGTATATTTTGGAGCGTTTCGGTTCGCCGTATGCGTGTCCGTCGGATTTTTTAGATAAATTGCAACCGACTATCCGGAAAGTCGTTGCGATTTTGGAAAATATGATCGACCCGTCGGACGAGGCGTGGACTTTCCTTGAAATTTGGGGAAATTCACCCGAAATAATAGCTGAAGTAAGGCGGCAAATCGCGGAGTTGAAAGAGCATTTAAAATAGTGTGGGCAGGATGATCGCTAAATTTGAAGTCTTTTAGCAAGTTTAAAAGCCGCGTAGAATGTAACAAAATAAACCCGCAGATCAAAACCGCCCGAACGAACGTGCGTCAGATATCTTTGAGCTCCGCCGCGACAGATTTTTCGAGATTTTTCGCCTTACCGAGGATCGTTATCGCCTTTTGCCTGCATTTGTTTACGCACCTGTAGCAAATCGTGCAGCGCTCGCCGAATCTTGCTTTGCCGTGCGCGATTTTTATATTTTGCATCGGGCAGGATTTTGCGCACTCTCCGCATCCGCTGCATCGCGTCGCATCTAGGATCGGTTTGCGCCTGGCAAAGGGCATTTTGTCCCAAATTTTCATCCAGAGCCGCTGTCCCAAAAGCCCTGCGATGCGGCATAGCATGCCTAGCCCCTCTTGCGGCGGCTTACCCGCGGCAAATGCCTGCGCGACGCGCTGCAGCTTGGCGTTTGCCTCCTTGATCACGCGCTCGTTTTTCTGCGCCGAATAGCTAAAAATCGCCACATCGAGGATAAATGCGGGCATTTTCACGTGCGTGCCGCCCGTTATCTTCGCTCCCGCTCGCCTTAGGATCCTAGCCGCGCAGCCCGCTCCGTCGCCGCTAAAAATCTCCATCGTAGCGATAATAAAGACGTTTTTGCCGTGGAAATTCGCGCTGTTTTCGCAAATAAACTCGCGCACGATCTGCGGCAGGTCGCTAAAGTAAACGGGATAGGCGAGGATCACGTCATCGTGATGTTTTAGCAGCTCGCCGCAAGCCTCGTCCTCGATCGAAACCGTAGGGATACCCTTGCCCAGACGCTCTATAAATCTCTTTACGCAATGCTTCGTGTTGCCAGTGGAGCTAAAATAAATCGCTATCATTTTGCGAATCCTTTTAAGTTTACGCGCAAAATTTTACCTGTTTTCGCCAAATTTAACCGACCACATCAAATTTAACGCCAAACGGCAGTAAAATTTAAACAAAATGCTGTTTAGCGCATTCTCCGCTTGGCTGATTTTACCATTTGCTAACGACTACCGCGTATCTTTGCCTAAATTTTACCGCAAATTTGCCAAATTTGTTTTGGAATTTCCCCTAAACGCGGTAGTTTTTAAAAAATTTATCTCAAATGGGCTCAAATTCGCACTATGCTGTAATTTTTGCGCTTTATAGGCAAGCCCTAAATTTTACTTCCTGTAAACCATTGCGTTTTGGCTAGCGATGCAGTAAATTTTAATTCGTAAATTTCAAAAATAACAAAAATTCGGCGCAAAAGTTCATCCGCGGCACCAAACTTCACGCTCGAAAATCTAAATTTAGCAACATGAAATTTACCGAGCAAAGCAGCGCGGTCAAATTTAGCTATAAATTTAAGAATATTGCACAAAATCGCCGCCTACTCGTACGTCCGCCCCATTTCTAGCAGTTCGCCGAGCATTTCCCAGCCGCCGCGCACGGGTGCGTCCTCGCCCGCGTGATCCATCAGGCCGCGCGCTCCGCACTCCAGCAGTGAAAACGGATCGAAATTATACCAACCATGCCCGCTTGGCGATACGATGCCGAAAAACTTGCTCTCATCCGCAAGCTGTCCGCTAGCGCGCATCCTGCTAAGCTCCGCTAGCTGAAATTTTATGACCTCCGCGGAATACGCAGGTCCGCCGTGCTTGTCTGCGGCCTCGAATTTTAAGGGCTCATTCGTCTTTTGTTCCAAGGACCCGCCTCGCGCTGTTTTTGCAGAGAGGCTGCCGCTTGCTGCGATAGAATTTTGCTCTTGCGTTTTGCTCTCATCGTTTTTTAGCTCGTCGTTTGTAAATTTTGCCTCGCTTAGCGCGGTTTTAAAATTTGCGGATCCGCTTTCGTCAAATTTTATCTCAAAGCCCTCCGGTAGGCAGCGCATTATATCCGCTGCGGTTTTTGGCTCATCCGCCGAACGAAACGTATCGCCGCCCGCAGGCCCATCTTTGCAGAAGTGCGCAAGCTCGGGCGCTCGCTCTATCTCAAGCCACGCTGCGCCAAGCTCCGCCCTCTCGCTCTCAAATGCCGCGCTTAGGATTTCAAGCATCAGCTCTGCGCTAAAGGGCTCGCCGCCGCGCGCTTCAAGCAGCTTCAAAAGCGCGAGTAGATATGCGTCCGGCTCCTTGTTCATAGCCCCGCTCGCTTCAAATTTTTCCACCATTTCGCAGACGGCGCCATAAAATTCTCCGTAGTTCAAATTTACTCCTTTTTTTTGTGGACCGGCAAGCGGCTATAGCGGGCGGTTCGGAGTGAAATTTAACGCAAATTGCGCCTCTTGCGCGCGGTTCGGCAGTCGCGCCTGCGTGCAAGAGGGCAAAATTCTGCGCAAAGAGCTAGCGCCTGTAGCCGTAAATTTTTAAGCTTTGCTCGCCCGGCTCCATCTCAAATTTGCCCAGGCGCTCTAAATAGCGCGCTATGGCATCAAGGTCCTGGCTTTTGTGCTCGGGCGGTAGCAGTGCGCCGCGGCTTGCGAAGTCGTAAAATTTCGCAAATTCTATATATTCTATCTCGGCGTAGAGGGTGGGCTTTTCGCTCGTCGTGAGGCGCTGCGAGATGTAGTTTTCGCATATGCCTTGCGCGTAGTCTGCCGCGGGCAGGGCGAATCTGATCTCGTTTACGCAGGAGCCGAAGAAATCATAAATCTCGCAATGTCTTACGGGCGAGCCTTCGGCGCAGATCGCCGAAAAGAGCTTGCGCCATTTTGCGTCGCTCATAAAGCCGAAGCGAAACTCGGCTAGTTTTTTACCCAGCCGCGCTTTGTATCTTTCGTAGTGCTGCGGCGAGGCGAAAAGCCCCTCAAGGCGCGGTGTCATGCTATTTTACGATCTCGTTTTTCTCGTTTACCTGCACGATTTTTGGCTCGAAATCTCTCGCTTTTTTGGCGCTCATTTGTGCGTAAGCCACGATGATGACGACGTCGCCGACGCAGACTTTACGCGCAGCCGCGCCGTTTAGGCATATCTCGCCCTTTTTCTCGCCGCGGATCACGTATGTAGCGAAGCGCTCGCCGTTATTGACGTTTAGGATCTCGACTTTTTGGTACTCGCAAAGCCCCGCAGCTTCGATGAGCTCGGGTCCGATCGTAATGGAGCCCACGTAGTTTAGGTTGGCGTCCGTCACGCGCGCTCGGTGGATTTTGCTTGATAAAATTTCGATTTTCATCGGCCGTCCTTTAAATTTAGTCTAAATTTGACCCGCCTCGCGCCGCGACGAGCTCGCTCACGACCTGCTTGTCGCTGAAGGGGTGCTTCACGCCCTTGATCTCCTGGTAGGTCTCGTCGCCCTTACCCAAAATAGCGATCATCTCGCCGTTTTTGGCAAGATCTAGCGCGCGCGCGATCGCCTCTTTGCGATCCGCGATCTTTAAAATTTTATCCTTTCGGCGCATCCCGGCGCAAATTTGCTCGATGATCTCATCTGGATTCTCGCTGCGCGGATTATCGCTCGTGACGATGCAAATTTTGGCAAAGTGCTCGGCGATGGCGCCCATTTTCGGACGCTTGCTGTGGTCGCGATCGCCTCCTGCGCCAAAAACCGCGATAATCTCGCCGCTTGCGCGCAGCGCGTTTAGAACCTTTTCGATACCGTCTGGGGTATGAGCGAAATCGACGATTACAAGCGGATTTTTATTTACGATCTGCACGCGACCCTCGACGCCGCCGAAGTTCGCTAGGGCTTTTGCGATCTTTTCGTTCGGCAGCTTGGTCAGAATTTTAACTGCCGCAAACGCCGCGGTAAGGTTGTAGAGATTAAACTCGCCGATGAGATCACTTTGCAGTTGCGCATTATCGCCGTTTGGGGTGCGCACGAGCGCGTCAATGCCGCCCTTTAGCCCATATCCGCTCACGCCGAAGCTCGCGGCGTTTTTTATGCCGTAGGTAAGGGCGTTTGCGGGATTAAATTTAATGTGCCCATCGTCGGCGTTTATGAGTTTTGGCGCGTCGTCAGCGAAAAACGAGCTCTTGACTGCGGCGTATTCTTGCATGCTGCCGTGATAATCGAGATGATCTTGGCTCAAATTCGTAAAAATTTTAAGCGCAAAATTTAGCCCTTCTATGCGGTTCTGCGCGATTGCGTGCGAGCTAACCTCCATGACGAAATACTCGCAGCCCTGCTTGCTGGCTTTGCAAAGATAGCTCATCGTCTTTAAAACCGAGCTCGTCGTAAGCCCCTTCTCATCGATCCTGCGCTCATTTATAAAGGCGCCGCGCGTACCGCTTAGACCGCAGCTAAAGCCCAGATCCAGCAGCGTCGAGTAGATCGCCGCCGCGGTCGTGGTCTTGCCGTTCGTGCCCGTAATGCCTACGATTGTGATGTGCGGATCAATCTTTAAAAGCTCCTTTGCTTGTGCGATAGAGATGATCTGCGCACCTTTTTGCGCCGCTTCAGGTTCAAATTTAGCGTTCGCGCTCGTGCGCATAAAAAAACAGTCCACCTCGCATTCGGCGGAGTTATCGGTGATAAAGCTATTTTCGAGTTGTATTTTCATGATTTTTGATTTTTTGCATTAGCGCTTCGAAGCGCTCATCGCCTGCATACGCGGCAGCCGAGCTCTCGACGTAATTAAGCCCCATTTCGTAGTAGCCGTTTTCTATCAAATTTTCTAAAAATTCTATCATCTCGGTTTTGTCTGAAATGGCGATTTTGGAGGAAAAAATGATCGATTCGAAAGCGTCTTTAAAGCCTCTTTGGCCTACCGCGCGCATAAAATCGGCATACGCGATAACGGCAATCTCATCCTCGGCGCCGGGTTCGGAGGCCGCTTCGTTCGCGATCTTTTCGTTGATGGAGTTTAAAATTTTAAAAAGCTCCGCGGTTTGAGTTTTGGGGCTGAGGTTGTAAAAATCAAAGAGCATAAGCGCCTCTTCGCGGTCTGCCAGCGCGGTCTGGCAAAGCTCAAGCAAAAATAGAATTTCCTCCTTGCCGCTTTTTTCGTATGCGAGCGAAAAATATAGCTTCGCAAGCTCGAATTCTCCGCGCGAAAAGGCCTTTAGCCCCAGTTTTTTATAGTTCAAACTCTTCGCCTTCGGGGATGTTTACGACGCTAAGCTCGGGGTGAATATCCATGCGAAGCTGGCGCTCGACGCCGTATTTTAGGGTCTGCGCACTTGCGGCGCAGCCGTGGCAATGCCCGGTAAGGCGGACATAGACGACGCCATTTTTTATGCCTAAAAGCTTCATATCGCCGCCGTCGTTTTGCAGCATCGGTCGAATCAGCTCCAAGCTGCCTTGTACTGGAGCTAGAAGCTCTTCATCGCTAAATGGTATCATTAAAATTCCTTATTTTGATTTTGGCGCATTATATCCAAAAGCGATAAAAAAAGGCTTATCGGGGATGAAATTTAATCTGAAATTTTGCGTGAGGACGCGGATTTTGTGCCATAGATCGCAAAGAATTTTATACGGCGCGGGCACCGGAACTATGATTTTAAAATTTTATCGATTCGATAAGGATGAAGCTCGCGAATTATCGGGCCTGCATATATTTAAATTTAGACTATTTGCGTTATAAATTTGGGATGAAATTTCAGCCAGACTGAGGGCTAAATTTGAGATGAAATTTTTGAGCGGTAGGTAAAATTTAAAGCGGAACTGTCTAAATTTAATTAGGACAAGCGCCGATACGATTAAATTTTTATAAAAAAATAGATTTCGATCTTAATCGTAAATTTTGCGGGATATGAAAGATTGGGCGGCGAATATTATTTTAAAGCTCGTAGCCGAAATTTACGCTACATTTTATATCGATTGCGGCTGTGAAATTTTAGCGCGGGCGTGTGCAATCACGGCAAAATTTCTATCGGCGTGCCGATTTTTACGTGCTCAAAAAGCTCGTCCATATCGTCGTTGACGAGCGCTATGCAGCCCTCCGTCCAGTCGCCGAACGCCGCGATACTCTGCCCTAGGTAGCTAAATTTATTCGGTAGCCCGTGGATTTTGATATCGCCGCCTGCGCTCTTGCCGAGGGATTTTGCGTGTGCTACGTCGGCTTTGTTCGGATAGGAGATGCCTAAATTTAGATGATACGCCGAGTTTGGATTTTTGCCGTTTATAGTGTAGTTGCCTTCCGGGGTTTTGCCGTCGCCTTGAACCTCTTTATGTCCTTCAGGCTCGCGTCCAAGGGCGATTTTGTAGCTTTTTGCGACGCCTTTCGAGGTCAAAATTTCAAGAATTCGTTTGGATTTATAGACGCGGATCTTAGAGATTTGCTCGCCGTCCAATGCCTGCTTTAGCGGAATTTCGGAGTTGATCGTTTCGATATTTTTATAGCTAAGATAATTGTCCAATGCCCACGCTAGGCCCGCAGCGATGATAATAAGCGGGAGTAAAATTTTAAATTTCATAGAAGAAATTTCGGGAGTGATCCCGAAATTTTATTTGCTGATTAGCTCGATATAAGCCATCTCTGCGGCGTCGCCCTTGCGAAGGCGAGTTTTGATGATGCGAGTGTAGCCGCCGTTTACGCCTGCGTATTTTGGAGCGATCTCGGTGACTAGCTTATTTGTCGCAGCCTTATCTTGAAGCGCCGCGAAAACAAATCTATGCGCCTCGCTGTCGCCCTTGCGCGCGCGAGTGATCAGCTTTTCGGCATAGCTTCTTAGCTCTTTTGCCTTAGGAAGCGTGGTTTCGATCTTGCCGCTAGTAACTAAAGCGATGGTTAAATTTTTAAGCAGGGCGGCACGGTGAGACGAAGTACGCCCTAGCTTCCTATATCCGTGATTATGTCTCATTTATTGTCCTTCATTCTTTTGTCTTTGAGCCTTCAGCTCATCGAGCTTGCGTTTTAGCTGCTCTTTTTTCTCGCCGAGCTCTTGGTTGCCGATAGGATAACCGATCTCCTCCATAACGGCCTTGATCTCCTCGAGCGATTTTTTGCCTAAATTTTTAAGGTCTTTAAGCTCACTCTCCTCCATAATAGCAAGCTCACCGATAAATCTAATATCGGCGCGATCTAGGCAGTTGAAGCTTCGTGCGCTTAAGCTTAGATTGCTAACGCTCTCGAAAAGCTTTGCAAACTCGGAATTCGTAGGGATCGCTCTACCGAAAGTATCCGCAGCGCTGATATTTACGATACCTTTGAAAACCGCCAGCTGCTGATACATCGCTTCAAGCGCGTTTTTAAACGCGTCTATCGCGCTGATCTGACCGTCGGTAGTGATCGTAAAGACCACCTTTTCGTAGTCGGGATTATCCTCTACAAATACGTTTTCGATATCGTAAACAGCCTTGGTTACCGGGGTAAAAAACGCATCCAACGCGATAAAATCGGCGTCTAAATTTTCTCTGATCTCTTCGCTTGGGACGTAGCCGATGCCCTTTTCGATGATGAGCGTAAATTTAAGATCGGCATCCTCGTTTATCGTAGCTAGATAAGCGCTTGGATTTACGATCTCTACGGCGTCGTTGTTTAGGTCGCTGCCGTAAATTTCTTTAGGTCCTTTGAAGCTGTATTCTACAACCTCGCGTAGGGAATCGCCCTTGATTTTAAACCTTAAGCCCTTTAAATTTATGATAAAAGCCGCCATATCCTCGAGCATGCCGCGCATGCTGTCGAATTCGTGGCTTACGCCTTCGATTTTAACCGCAGTCGGTGCGAAACCGACCGTGCTCGTATAAAGTAACCTTCGTAAAGGATGAGCTAGAGTGACGGCATATCCCGTTTCAAAGGGATATGCTATGATTTTAGCAACATTTTCGCTGACATTCTCAACCTTTATTTCAGTTGGCATATGAGCTGATGTTGTGATTTTTCTCATATTAGCACCTACTATTTCGAGTAAAGCTCTACGATAAATCTTTCCTCTACAGGAATAACAACTTCTTCTCTCTCCGGAACTCTAGAAAAAATTCCGTATCTTTTCTCTTTTTCTACGTCTACCCACGCTACGATGCCGGTCTGTGTAGTAAGATCCAGCGCTCTTGAAATTTGCGGGTTATTTTTGCTCTTCTCGATCACTTCGATCTTTTGTCCTGCGCGGACGGAGTATGAAGGGATATCTACGCGCTTGCCGTCTACTAAGATATGTCCGTGCGTAACGAGCTGGCGCGCAAAGCGTCTAGTCGTAGCAAAGCCCATGCGGTAAACGACGTTATCTAACCTCTGCTCTAAAAGCTGAACCAAGATCGCTCCGGTGTTACCCTCTCTGCGAGCTGCTTCGGCAAATAGTCTGCGAAACTGTTTCTCGCTTACGCCGTACATAAATTTAGCCTTTTGTTTCTCGCGAAGCTGTGAGCCGTATTCGCTTAGTTTGGCGCGTCTTTGTCCGTGCTGACCCGGAGCGTAAGGGCGTTTTAAAAGTGCGCTCTTGCCCGCAAGCCTTCTCTCGCCTTTCATAAATAGATCGACGCCGAGCCTTCTTTCTAATTTTTCAACCGGTCCTGTATATCTAGCCATAAATTTCTCCTTTTATAATTACACGCGACGTCGTTTAGGCGGTCTGCAACCGTTGTGCGCAAGAGGAGTGATATCTTTGAAATACGTAACTTTAATCCCTTCTACGCTACCTACGCTTTTAACGGCGGTCTCGCGTCCGCTTCCCGGACCCTGAACCTTGACGCCTACCTCTTTGATGCCGTGCTCTTTGGCTTTGTTTAGCGCGTCCTCGACGGCTTGCTGTGCCGCATAAGGGGTGGATTTTTTGCTGCCTTTAAAATTTAAAGCGCCCGCACTGCTCCACGCGATCGCGTTGCCCATCTCGTCCGTTACGGTAATCATAGTGTTGTTGAACGTAGCGGAGATGTAAACTATGCCTTTGGCGATATTTTTTCTGACGGTTTTTTTCTTAACTACTTTTTTTTGTGCCATATCTCAATCCTTATTTAGCTGCCGCGCCGACGGTTTTGCGTTTGCCTTTTCTGGTTCTGGCGTTCGTTTTTGTTTTTTGACCGCGAACAGGAAGGCCCTTTCTGTGTCTTAAGCCGCGATAGCCGCCCAAGTCCATAAGCGCTTTTATATCCATAGCCACTTGTTTGCGAAGATCGCCTTCGACCATATAGTGCTCTTGGATCTCTTTTCTGATAGCGGCGGCTTCATCTTCGCTCAGATCGGCGACTCTTTTATCGTAAGAAATTCCTGCCGCATCGAGAATTTTTCTCGACGTAAATAAACCTATACCGTAGATATAAGTTAGTCCGTATTCAATTCTTTTTTTCTTTGGTAGATCTACACCTGCGATACGAGCCATAACTTATCCTTGTCTTTGTTTATGTTTTGGATTTTCACAAATAACGTGAACAACACCTTTGCGCTTGACAATTTTACATTTGTCGCACATTTTCTTAACGGATGGACGAACTTTCATTCCACTCTCCTAAAATTTTCTCCACTTTAAATGCAAACTGCACCTAGGTTTAATGAAATTTCAAAAGCGAAAGTATCAAACCAACTGTTTTCAAAATAGTGGGGATTTTGAAAACACTTCTTCCTACAGTTTAGTCGCAAAATCGCGAGTATATCTAAATTTAACTTTATCCTTACTTATAGCGGTAGGTGATCCTGCCTTTATCGAGGCTGTAAGGGGTCAGCTCGACTTTTACGCGATCGCCGGGCATTATCTTGATGTAGTGCATCCGCATCTTGCCCGCGATATGGCATAAAATCACGTGTTTGTTGTCCAGCTCGACCTTAAAAGTCGCGTTCGGCAGCGCTTCTATGACGTTGCCGTCGATCTCTATGACGTCGTCTTTTGCCACAAATTCTCCTTTCTTTTAAATTTAAAAAGGGCGATTATATAGAATTTAAAATTTTAAACAGCTTAAAAGAAATTTAAAATAAGCAAAATTTCAGATTTATTTCGCTACGCGCGCACCATTTTTGTAAAGGCAAGGCGGTGCTCTTTTTAAAATTTTAGTATAATGGCTCAAAAATTTTAAAGGAAAAACATGAAATGGCAAGACGGCAGACGAAGCTCAAACGTAGAGGATGACCGCGCAAGCAGCATGCGCACGAGCTCCGGCTCGCTTGGGATGCTGATTCCGATCATCAGATTTTTGCTCGGCTCAAAGATCGGGCGCATAGTGCTCGTAATCGGCGTGGTGGCGTATTTTATGGGCTACAACCCTTTGGCGCTTTTAGACGGAGGCGCCAGCATGCAAAGAGAGCCGACCGATAGCCCGCAGGAGCAGGAAAAGCTCACCTTCGTCTCGGCGGTGCTGGCCCAGACCGAGGACGTTTGGGGCGAGATATTTAAAAGTGCGGGCGCGCGCTACGAGGAGCCCGGACTTCGGCTTTTCCGCGATCAGATCGCAAGCGGCTGCGGCTTTGCGAGCGCGCAGACAGGACCTTTTTATTGCCCGAGAGACCGCAAAATTTATCTGGATCTTAGCTTTTTCGACGAGCTTGCGAATAAGTACAAAGCTGGCGGCGACTTCGCGCAGGCCTACGTCATCGCGCACGAAGTAGGGCATCACGTTCAAAATTTAGTCGGCACGCTAGAGCAGATCGCCGCTCTAAAAAGGCGCGCTCGCAGCGAAGCCGAGCAAAACGCGCTTCAGGTCAAAGTCGAGCTGCAAGCGGACTGCTATGCTGGGGTCTGGGCGCATTATCTCGCAAAAACAGGGCGCGTGCTTGAAGCGGGCGATATCGACGAGGCGCTAAATGCCGCCAGCGCGATCGGCGACGATACGCTGCAGCGCAAATTTAGCGGTCGCGTCGTACCTGATTCTTTCACGCACGGCACCTCGGCGCAGCGCAAAGAGTGGTTTAAAAAGGGTTTAGCGGGCGGAAACCTAAAAGTCTGCTCGTTTGAGCCGTAAAATGCATACTCCAAGTTCGTAAATTCTGCCATTTCGTGTTTGAGCGCAGTGCGAGATCCTTTTCTGCGCCGTTGCAAATTTATCTATAAATTGTCGTCTCGCGTTTGAGTTGTGAGACACAGGCTTTTAGCTAGCTTGTGGGCTAGATCAAGGCGGTTTAAATTTTAAAATTTAGCTCTAAAACGAGGGCTTGCCTTTTGACCTAAATTTTTATCAAGATATATGCGAGTAGACCCGCTACAAGAAAAACACTTGTTTTAATTTAAAATTTTTTATCTATGTTGCTATTTGCGCTTAAATTTTTTAAAAATTCCGCGTATTCCGCCGCGCCTTTTTCTATCTGCGTGACACTACTTTCGTAATCGACGCCGGGCGTCTCCTCGGCGCCGTAAAACGCGAAAAATCCGCGCCAATCTGCATGAAAATAGTAGCGGAATGCCAGCTCAAACGGCGCTAAAATCTGCTCCATCGTGAAATGATATCGCCCGCTAGGCGCGTAGTCGGCGCGCTTGATGCCCGCGCTCACCGCCAGCGCCACGGCGCGCCCGCGCATGCCCTCGCTCGTGCGCCCATAAGCAAATCCATACGTCATCGTCGCATCGATCCAGCTTTTTAAAATCGCGGGTGAGGAGAAATTATGCAGCGGAAATTGCAGTACCAAGGCGTCGTGGGCTTTGATTATCGCGCGTTCGCGCTCGCCGTCTATTTCGCCGCTAGGATACTCGCGCGCTAGGTCGCGCACGGCGAAGCTTTGCGCGGCAGCCTCTTTCAAAAAGCGTTTGTTTATGAGCGAATTTTCGATGTTGGGGTGAGCTAGAATGATTAAATTTTTCATATTTTTCCTTTAAAATTTTATTTTGGGGCGATAAAATTTGCCGTTAAAATCGCAGATATAGCCCCGCTTTGAAATTTTATTTTCAAATGAGCGGCGGAATTCTAAGGTAAAATTTCAAGACCGAATTTTAATGCCGAAGCTGCGGCGCTTAAATTTTGACGCTGAAATTCCATAACAAATTTCAGTGCATAAATTTTATAATTAAAGCTTAGCGCCCAAATACGCCGGAGCCCCGCTTCAAAACGCCGCCTAGCGCTTTACTTTCCCGTAGCTAGCAGATCTGCAAGCACCTTTGCCGCGTGATCCTTTGCCTTGACGCTTTTATAGACCTTTAAAATTTTGCCGTCCGCACCGATCAGAAAGGTCGAGCGCACGATACCCAGATACTCGCGCCCGTAGTTTTTGCGCACCTGCCACGCGCCGTATAGCTTGGCCACCTCGTGCTGCGGATCGCTCAGCAGGATGTGCTTTAGGCTTTGCTTGGCGATGAAGCCTGCGTGGGATTTGGCGCTGTCGGGGCTGATGCCTATGATCACGCAGTCTGCGGCGATGAAATCATCGTACGCGGCGCTAAATTCGCACGCTTCGGTCGTGCAGCCGGGGGTGTTATCCTTAGGGTAAAAATACAGCGCGATCCTCTTGCCTGCGAAGTCCTTTAGCGCGACGCTCGCTCCG
Organism: uncultured Campylobacter sp.; assembly: GCA_963529625.1. Taxonomy (GTDB): domain Bacteria; phylum Campylobacterota; class Campylobacteria; order Campylobacterales; family Campylobacteraceae; genus Campylobacter_B. Next base: position 181,282 of record CAURZM010000001.1, read on the forward strand.
TCGGCGTTTTGCAGCGTAAAGGCGGGCGCTACGTCTCCTGCTTGCAGCGTGATTTTACGCTCGCGATCCTCTGCGCTAAACTCGTCTTCGATCTGTGTTTTTCTCTGCATATCGTGTCCTTTTTTTAAAATTTTCGAGCTCCTAGCCCGAGTTGCGGCTAAATTTTAATCTTTTTTCATAAATTTATCCTTGCTTTGGATGAAATTTTGCCCCGCGCCGCAGCTGCGCGCGCATTGGACGGATCGTAAGCAAGATCGTTTTAGACGAGGGCGAGCGTGGGAGCTTGCTTTGCGGCACGCGTAAAAACATTTTGTTGCACATGCCTTGAGACAGTATGGTACGAGAGCGCTTCGTATCTATCGTGCCACGCAAATCCAGGTTCCTCATTAAGAAAAAATAACTCTTCATTTTTACAACCCCTCTTAATCTACTTTTAGCTTTTTAAGGATATGATTCTGCAAATTTTAACAAAGGAAATAACATGAAAACGCTCGTGATCTTATCGCATCCGAATTTCGCCGCTTCACGCGTGAACAAAGCCTTATCGCAGGTCGCAAAGGGCGCTGCTGGCGTAGAGGTGCGCCATTTGGAAGGGCTTTACGGCACCGATACTGCGCGCATTGACGCCCGCGCAGAGCAAGACGCGCTACGCGGCGCGGATCGTATAGTATTTTTGTACCCGCTGTACTGGCTAAACGTGCCGCCTATGCTAAAAGCCTATATCGACATCGTCTTTTCGCACGAGCTGGTGGGCTCCGACGCGCTTAAGGGCAAGGTCTTGCAGCTTGCGCTAAGTGCTAGTACGCCGCTTAGCGAGTACTCCAAGCAGGGCGCGATCGGCTATAGCATGGATGAAATTTTAACGCCGCTTAAGATTGCGGCAAACTACTGCGGGATGGAGTTTGCCGTGCCGTTTATCAGCAGCGGGTTTGAGCCGGGCGAGTTTGACGACGATGCCGTAGATGCCGCAGCCGCACGCTTCGGTAAGCTTTTGCGAGGCGAACTAAGCCCCGGCAAGTATCAAATTTAGCAAAGCAAATGCCCGCTAACCGCGGCTACGGGCTAAAATTTTACAAGAGTGATTTTATTCGCGGAATCTACGCCTTTTAACGAGCCGATCGGTAAAAGCTCAAAAAACGCTCGGGTTTAGGGTGAGCCGATCGGTTCGATGATCTGTCCGTGCTGCTATCCATCGGCGGTTAGTGTGTGCCGCTATGATCTAGATCGGCTCATTCTTGGTGTGGACATCTACCCGAGGATCGGTCACTACCGAGCAAAGTAGCGCCGTAGCAAGCGCGTAAAATATGAAAGCACATTGCTATAAGCGAATAGGCAGAGTGAAGAGGGGTCTGCGTTTTATAAATATCTCGCGTGAGTGGGCTTGTGTGCTGCATGTATGCAAAGCCTGCGCGAAATGCGCACTGCGGCAAAATAGGGCAAGACCGCTCTTGGTGTGATTGGGGCTGGATGTCGCGCGGGGTGTATCTGCGCGCATGAGAGAAAAGAGCGCTTATAGCGCGATTTGAGCTGCTACGAAATTTGATTTATCAAAAGAGATTTTTAAAGAAGGAGCGAAATTTATAAAATTTCGCTCCTTGATTTTGTGATGTTTAAAACGTGCGCATCGTTCCGCGCAACGCCGGATTATTTCACGCCGACGATGATTTGAGTAGCTTTGATTATCGCAGTTACTTCGTCACCGACTGCTAGAGCCAAATTTTTAACCGACTCATTTGTAATTATTGCGCTTAAATTCTCGCTGCCTGCGGTTCTGACATCGATTTCGGCATTTACTGCACCCTCTTTAACGGCGGTGATTTTGCCTTTTAGTTGATTTGCAGCACTTAGGCGAAGATCATTTTCTCCCTTTGAAATGATGACATTCGGGGCTTTGAATAAAAATACCGCCTCTTTGCCTGCTTTTAAATCCAAAGTTTTTTCAGAATCAACCGTCACGGTTGCTTTTAGCACGTCGCCGCCTTTGGTTTTAGCTGTGATTAGCGAATTTACCGCACCTGTTTTTACGTCGCTAATTACGACGTGAAGCTGATTTCTAGCACTGATTGCCATTGTTTCTCCTTGTAAAAAATTACGAGCAATGTTATCGGTAAATCCTTAAATGAAATTTAAAAATGCTGCGTGTAAGAAATTAATTTGATTTGTTGCGAATTTATATTAAGCTCACTTTTTAAATTCCTAGCTTGCATTATGAAAAATAGCGTTAAAAAATAGATGAAATTCTAAATTCGCATATATTAAATCGGGTTATTTTCTTTGAAATTTTATTCGCTTTTTATAAAATTCTGCGTTTTTTAGAGTTCTGACGCAAAATTTAGCGTTTGTTTTGCGCATCTGCGAAGTGTACATCCGGATAGAAAATTTATCTCAAATCGCGCCCGATAAGGCTTTTAAAGCGCTCCGCTTAAGCCTTGTTCGCTGAATTCTATGCCTCGCACATCGGTTTTGCGAGTGGGTTTTGGTAGCAAGGCGATTTTACATTTGCTTTAAAATTATGGCGAGCGGTGCGTTTTGTGCCAATATTTCAGCGCACCTTGCTTTGCAAAAAATCGCGCAGAATCATCGCGTGGTTGCAGTGCTCGTCCTTTGCGGCGTATAGTAGCGTGACGACTGGCTCGTTTTTAACCTTTTTCAAAAATTCGGCCACGGCGGGATTTTGCTCAAGCTCAGCTAGGTAAAGCTCCTTAAAATGGGCGAAATTCTCAGGCTTATGCGCGAAAAGCTTACGTATTTCGGTGCTAGGCGTTATATCTTTCGCCCACATATCAAGCTCCAGCGCGTCTTTTTTTATGCCGCGCGGCCAAAGTCTGTCGCATAGTACGCGAAAACCATCCTCTTCCTCCGCGCTCTCATAGACGCGCTTAATCTTAAATTTTGTCATAATATGTTCCTTTAAATTCGTTAGTCTTTGATAAAATAATCGCCGTCGAAGCTTACGAGTGAGTATTTGCGCTCGCCCCCAAGCGCCTCTACGAGCTCAGGCACGCTAAGAAACGTGAGGCTGTCGGCACCTATAAATTTGCAAATTTCATCCGTGCTCATATTCGCGGCGATCAGCTCGCGCACACTCGGAGTATCAATGCCGTAGCGCTCGGGATACTTTAGCTCGGGGCTTGCGATGCACATATGTACGTGCGCTGCGCCCGCATGGCGCAGAAGCTCGACGATCTTTTTGCTCGTAGTGCCGCGCACGATGCTGTCATCGATCACCGCGACGCTCTTGCCGTGCAGTGCCGCACCGATCGGATTTAGCTTGAGTTTGACCTTTAAATTTCGCACCTCTTGCGTCGGCTCGATGAAGGTGCGGCCGATGTAGTGGTTGCGCACGATCGCCATCTCAAAAGGGATTTTACTCTCTTGCGCGAAACCCAGCGCCGCCGGCACGCCGCTATCGGGCACGGGTACGACGAAATCGGCTTTTAAGCTTTTACATTTTCGCGCGAGCGCAGCGCCCAGTTTTTTTCTGACTTCATATACGTTTTTGCCCTCTACGACGCTGTCTGGGCGCGCGAAGTAGATGTATTCGAACGCGCAAATTCTAGCCTCCGCGGCTTTTAAAATTTCAAGCGAGCTAAACTCATCCTTGCCCTCTTCGAAAATCACCATCTCGCCGGGCTTTACGTCGCGGACGAACTCGGCTCCTACGAGATCAAACGCGCAGGTCTCGCTCGCGACGATGTAGCCGCCGTCTTTGAGCCTGCCGATGCTAAGCGGACGCACGCCGTAGCGATCGCGCACGGCAAACATCTTTGAACGGCTTAAAATCAGAAGCGAATACGCGCCCACACACTGATTCAGAGCTTCGATGATGCGATCTTTTAGATGCTCCTGCTTGCTACGGGCGATGAGGTGCAGTATGTTTTCGGTGTCCATGCCGGACTGAAAGATCGCCCCCTCGCTTACGAGCTTGCGGCGAATTTCGTCTTTATTGATCAAATTTCCATTATGAACGATCGAGATCTCCCCCAAAGCGTAGTTGCCCGCAACGGGCTGTGCGTCCTTTAGACTATCTGCGCCCGCGGTGCCATAGCGGTTGTGACCGATCGCGATGTTGCCCTTTAAAATTTCAAAGCTCGCGGGGCTAAAAACCTCCGTCACGAGCCCTGTGGCTTTGATCGTTTTGATATGATGGTTGAAGCTCGAGCTGATACCGCTTGCCTCCTGGCCGCGGTGCTGCATGGCAAAAAGCCCGTAATACGCGGTTTTAGCCGCACCTTCGGAATTTATGACTCCCACGATTGCGCACATTTTCTAACCTCTTAAATTTTATTTTTTAGAAATTTATCTATATTTTGTTTTATCATTGACGGCTTGCCGTCCGGCATTTTGCTGGTGCCTCATCAAATAGATCGGCTGAAATTTTAAACGTCTCGGTGATATTCGCTCCGCCTGTGGCGTAGCTGCCGAATAGGCCGACTTTGTAAATTCCAAAGCTTTCAAGCTCGGGCTTTAGCTCGCGCAAAAAATTTAAAATTTCATCTTTGGTTGGCATTTTTTTCCTCTTAAATTTAGCCGCAAAGCCTAGATTCCTAAGCAGTCGTCTATGCCGTAAAGCCCGCTATTTTGGGCCGCTAGCCATACCGCTGCCTTTATCGCGCCTCTGGCAAAGGTTGCGCGCGAAGTCGCTGTATGATTTAGCTCGATGAACTCGCCCTCGCCGTAAAATCCCACGGTGTGGCGCCCGACGATGTCTCCGCCGCGTAGCGACATCACGGCGATCTCGTCCTTGCCGCGCTCGCCGATGAGCCCGTCGCGACCGCTTACGCGCACGTCTTTTAAGTTTAGTTCGCGCGCGCTCGCGGCGCTTTTCGCAAGGCTCATCGCCGTGCCGCTCGGGGCGTCTTTTTTGTGGCGGTGGTGCATCTCTAAAATTTCGCAGTCAAAATCACGCAGGCTCCTGCTGGCAAGCGCTACGAGTTTGTTTAGCACCGCGACGCCCAGGCTCATATTCGTAGCGTGCAGCACGGGCATCTTCGCGCCGCATTCGCGCAGTAGCCGCTCGCCCTCCTCTCCTAGAGCCGTCGTGCCGATGCAAAGCGGCTTTGGGTGCGAAAGCGCAAATTTCATTAAGCTTATCGCGCCGTCTCGGATCGTGAAGTCTATCACGACGTCGCAGCCGCTAAAAAGCTCGTCGTAGCTGCTTACTACGGCGCAGCTTGGCGTATAATCAAGCGGAGCAATCGTGTAGATTACGCTTGCTCGCGCCTGATCGAAATTTTTCAGGCACTCGTAGATCATCGTGCCCATTCTGCCGCTTCCGCCGTGAATTCCTATATTTATCATCGCCGTTCCTTTAAATTTAGTCCGCTTAGTATAGCCAAATTTTGCTTACGCTATTTTTCAAGACCCAGGTTTAGCGGGATGAAGCTGTTTTGTTTAAGCTCCGCTTCGCTCGGCTTTTTGATCTCTATGCGAGAGGCGCTTACGCCGCGCTGCACGAGTGCCGATTGCACGGCGGCCGCTCTAGCAAGAGCTAACTCATCAAGACGCGAACGAGTAAATTTCTGCGCGCTTATCAGCTCCTCCATCGCCTCATCGCCGCTAGCTTTGATGCCGTATTTGATCTTAAGCGCCGCTATGGCTTCATCCGTAGAGAGACCTTGTTTATTAGACATCAGCGTGAGGGCATTTTGCAGCGAGCGCCTTTGAAACTCGTGAGTATCGAGCTTTTCGTTATACGCAGAATTTAGAATGATCTTAAGATCGGGCTTAGCTTTTGCGACCTTGGCTAAATCATCGATTTTAGAGATTTCGCTGATTAAAATTTCGCTGCTCGCCGCCTCAAAATCGATACTTTCGAGCTTTTTCGTATCTACGCCTGCGATCTTTCCCATAAATCTAAACGGGCTTAACACGATGTCCGAGAATAGCTTTTTGATCGCGCCCCAAACGAGCGCGCCGTAGCTAAATTTCGGATCATTCAGCGTACCGCTTAAAGGCAGGCTAATATCGATCTGATCGTCGCCGTCCTTTAGGATCGATACCGCTAGCCCGATCGGAAGGCTCAGCGCGTCCTTGCTCTGCACCTCTTTGCCAAGCTCGAAGCGGTCTAAATTTATATCATTGCTTGCGTTTAGCTTGCCATCGTCGATTTTATAAGAAAGCTTTAAATTTAACTTACCGCCCGCGATTTCATTGCCGATATATTTGGCGGTATAGGGCGATGCGGGCGCAAGTGGGATCTCCTTTAAAACGACGTTTATGTCGCTTTTGCGTTTAAAGTCCATCGGATAGGCGCGCGCCGTGATGCTTGCTAGCCCGCTTCCGCTTACGAGCGAGCTAAATTTGATATCCGCCGCTCGCTTCGGGCTGATCTCGCTGATGCTTGCTTTCATATCGCTGATGCGCAGTTTAAAGGGCGTGCCCAGGCTCTCGTCAGTAAAGCTTAAACTTCCGCCGCTAAGCGAGATATTTTTTACGCTCCATGCAAAGCTCGCCTTGCTTTTTGCGGGTCTGCTAGGCGCAGCTTTGGCGGGCTTTGCGGCCTGTTTTGCCTGTGTGGCGGGCTTTATCAGCGAGAGCAAATTTAAACGCCTGTCTTTATTTAGCGAGATATTTGCCGCGGGTGAGCCAAGGGCGATCTTATTTAGCGTGAGGGAGTTTGGGCTCAGCGCGATTTGCGCGACATTTAGCGACGCGAGGGAGAAAATTTTATCTCTGCCCGAGCTTAACGCCAAGCCTCTGCCCGATAGCCCCGCTTCGAGCGAGAAGGCGTTTGAAAGCTTCAGTTGCCCTTGCGTAGCGAGCTCGCCGGCGATGGAGCCCGTGATAAATTCCGCTGCATATTTGTTAAAAACGCTCAAATTTGGTGCATTTAGGCTGAAGTTCACGCCTACGTTAAGCGGCGCGATGCTAGCCTTGCCGTCCGCACTAGCCGTGATTTCGCTCGTGATAAGGCTTGCTTTGATACCGAAAGGCTCGGCGAAATTCGAGCTTAGCCCGCTTAGCGTGGCGCTGAAATCCTTGATCTCGTGCACGTTGTTTTTAACGATAAAGCTCTCGCCGATCTTAGCCTTTGCGCCCATTACGGAGGCTTCGCCGATCTTAAATTTTAAAGCGGGGCTTTTAGAGGGCTTTTTAGAATCGGAATTTGCGCCGCTTGCCGTAGAATTTGCATCCGCTTGGCTTACGGCGTTAGAGTTCGCCTTTTTTTTGAAGCTCGCAGGATTTTTAGAGATCGCGCTTAAGATCGCCAGATCGTTTATGCTTTTTGCTCCATTAACGCCCACTTCCGAGTTGAAAAACGGCGCGTTTAGCAAAATTTTATCCACGCCGAGATTTAGATCCGCGACGTTAAATTTCACTCCCTGCACGCCGAAGCTTTCAAATCCGCTAAAAATTCCGTTTTTGTTTGCGATTTTGGAGTTTGAAATTTTAGCAAACTTCAGACTTGCGCCGTTTTGCATGCCCTCTTTGTCGTAGCTAAACGCGCCCAGCTCGGTCGCGGCGAGTGAAATTTTATCGCTGCGCGCTAGCGTAATCTGCGTATCCGCGATATTAAAGGCGCCAAAGCCCGTATGAAGGGCTGTATCATTACCTTCGGCGTTAAATTTCAAGAAATTTTCCGTGATTTTAGTGTCATTTGAAACGACCGAAATTAGCGGGTTTGCAAAGCTTGAGCGGTTTAGATCTACGCTTTTTACGGCTGAGTTTAGCCGCAAGTTTGCACCCGTTTTATTAAAATCCAGCGCAAAATCCGCGACTTGTGCTCCCTCAAAGCCCGTGGAAATTTTAGTTTCGTTCATATCGTATTTCGCATCCGAAAGCAGCACCTGCGGGATCGCTACTGCGCCTGAAATTTCATCCGAAACGTCCGTATTTAGGCTAAAGCTCGGGATTTTTAGCGAGCCTAGAGAAATTAAGTTTTGATCTTGCAAAATTTCTAAGCTCTCAAGCTCGAGTTTTGAGTTTTCAAGTGCAAATTTTATATTTTCATCAAGGCTCAATCGGTAATTCAGCGTGGCGGAAAGAAAGCCGTTTTTAAGCCACACGCCGCTAGGATCGAGATAGGATAGCCAAAACGGATCGATTTTCAGCCGTTTAAGATCTATTTTGCCGTGCAAGCGCAGAGGCGCCAGATCGATGGCTCCATCGAAACTTAACGAGTCGTATGTACGCGAAACCGCGCTTAGATCGTGCTCGCCGATCGTTTCGTCTTTTAAGCTTAGCCCGTTTATCTCATAATTTAGATCGGTCGAGATGAGCGAAAACGGCCTTTTCAGGGAGTTATCGACGTAGCCCAGAGAGCCGCGCTCGATCTTAAAATTATTCAGCGTGACATTGAAGCTGGAGTTTTCATCCTTGCTTTCGCTCTTTTGCTCCGAGATTAGCGGCTCGAAATTAAAGGTACCGTTTTGCTCGCGCTCGACGTGAAATTTAGGCGATTTAAGATGCAAAATTTCTACTGCGAGAGTCTTTTTAAAAAGCTTTGAAAAACCGATTTTTAAATTTATCTCATCGGCGCTAAACAGCGGCTTAAAAGTGCTAAGCTCCGGCTTTGTGACGTTTAGCTCGTAGGTAAAGGGGTTAAATTTAGCGTCCTGCACGCTAAAGTTTGCTCTGCCCTCTAAAATTTTAGGCAGCGCTTTTTCGATAAAAAGCGGCACGCCGAAAAAGCCCGCGAGCACGTAAAATAGCGCAAATCCGCCCAAGCCGCAAGCAAACTTACGTCGGTGTTTTATAAAAAATTTTTTCATTTTTCCGCTCATTAATTTTGATAGCGTAAAATTATATCCAAAAATTTCGTGCAAAGGGTTAAAATTTGCTGGTTCACATCTGCTGCTCGGTCGATTGCGATTATTTTTTGCGCCGCTTAAAAGAGCTCACGCAAGAGCCGCTAATGGGCTATTTTTACGATCCAAACATCCACCCCTATGGCGAATATGTTCTTAGAATGCACGATGCAAAGCGGGTTTGCGAGAATTTAGGGATTAAATTTATCTCGGGCGAGTATGATTTTCAGGGCTGGCTAGACGGCGCGCGCGGGCTTGAAAATGAGCCCGAAAAGGGCGCGCGCTGCGAGTTTTGCTTTGATTTTCGCATGCAAAAAACAACCGAGCTCGCGCTAAGCCTAGGCGAGGGCAAAATCACCACGACGCTTCTTATGAGCCCCAAGAAATCGCACTCTCAGCTCTGCGCCTCGCTACAGCGCATTTGCGAGCGCTACAGACTGGAGTTTATCGCGCCCGATTTTCGCAAAAATGGCGGCACGAACGAGCAGTTTGCGCTCGCGAAAAAAGACGCGCTCTATCATCAAAACTACTGCGGCTGCATCTACGCGCTTGCGGCGCAGCGGAATGATCAGCGAAGGGCTGAGCGAAATTCGGACGGAAGCCTGACGGCGGATTTGAAGCAAAATTTAGCCCAAGGCGCCGAAATTTACGAGCTAATGTCGTCGATCGATCGGCAAATCCTACCCGCTTCGGTAGAGGAGAAGTTGAAATTTTACAAAAAGCTTTGCTCGCTCGAAAGAAAAGGAGTTAAATTTAGCGTGCTGCGCGATCGGTTTTTAAATTACCGCCTGCTGCGCGCATGGATTAAATTTGACGGCGAGGTCGTGCCTTCGTTTGTGCTATTCGGCTCGCATTTTACGCGCGAGAACACGAAGCTTAGCGTGGAGCGAGAGTGCAAAATTTTTTGCAGCGATAAGGGAGAGATTAAAATTTTAAGCCTGGCGAAATTTAACGAAATTTCAAGATCAAATTTCAAAAGCGTATCCGAAGCGCTAAAAAATCCGCCGAGTCTTGCGCGCCAAAATAAAGCTCGCGCCGCCCTGTGCGCTGCGGGCTCGCTCTCGCCGATCATCGTCACGGACGAGATAAGAGCCGCCAAAGTTCAAATTTACGGGCTCTCGCGCATATTTTTAGACGTTAGGGAAATTTTAGTAAGAATTTGATAAGATTCTAAAATTTCTAAAAAAGGCAGATCAATGATAGATATAAACGAAATTCTCTCCATCCTACCTCATCGTTTTCCGTTTTTGCTGATAGATCGCGTCGAAGAGCTCAGCATAGGCGAAAGCATCAAGGCCTATAAAAACGTAACCTACAACGAGCAGATCTTTCAGGGCCACTTCCCGGGGCACCCTATCTATCCGGGCGTAATGATTATCGAGGGCTTAGCGCAGGCAGGCGGCGTGTTGGCGTTTAAGAGCATGGAGAAAGACGGCGTCGATCTAAGCGATAAGGTCGTATATTTTATGAGTATCGACAACGCCAAATTTAGAAACCCGGTCCGCCCCGGCGACAAACTTGAATATCGCATCAGCGTAATTAAACACCGCGGACGCATCTGGGTGTTAAAGGGCGAAGCCTACATCAACAACGGCGCCACATTGGCCGCGCAGGCTGAACTTCAAGCGATGATAATGGATAAATGATGGCTAAAGTTCACCACACGGCGATCATCGAGGATGGCGCCCAGATCGGAGCCGAAGTAACGATCGAGCCGTATGCTTTCGTAAGCGCGCAGGCCAAAATTGGCGACGGCTGCACGATCAAGCAGGGCGCGCGCATCATCGGCGATACTCAAATCGGCGAGAACTCTAAAATTTTTTCATACGCGATCGTGGGCGAAATTCCGCAGGATATGAGCTTTGAAGATGGCGAGCGCACGGCGCTAATTATCGGCAAAAACGCTACGATTCATGAGTTTTGCACGATCAGCTCGGGCTCGCATAAGGGCGACGGATTTACGCGTATCGGCGATAATCTCTTTATGATGGCGTATTGCCATATCGCGCACGATTGCGTGCTGGGCAGCAACATAATACTAGCCAACAACGCCACGCTCGCAGGCCACGTCGTAATGGGCGATTATGCCGTTATCGGCGGGCTTACCCCCGTGCATCAGTTCGTTCGTATCGGCGAGAGCTGCATGATCGCAGGGGCTAGCGCGCTTAGTCAGGACGTGGTGCCGTTTTGCCTAGCCGAGGGGAATCGCGCCTATATCCGCGGGTTAAATTTAACGGGCATCCGCCGCCGCTTCGATAAAGAGACGGTCGAGACGATAAATCGGGCGTATAAATTTTTATTCAACCAAGGCACGGGCTTAAAGGAGCAAGCGCAGATCCTTTTAGCCGAAACGAGCGATCAAAACGTGCACAAGATGTGCGAGTTTATAATCAACACGAAACGCGGGATTCCGCTAGATAAAGGTAAAATTTAATGGCAAATAAGTGCAGTTTTTGCGGTGAGACGGGCGCAGACGGACGTCGTATCTATCCTAACGACGACGGTACGGCGGCTATCTGCAGCTATTGTATCGATATGGCATACGCCGCTATCCACGGCAGCGATGGCCAAAATGAGGCGATACAAAATCAAAATAAAGAGATCGATTTCGAGGCTATCAAGCCAAAGGCGCTGATGGAGGTGCTAAATCGCTACGTCATCGGCCAGGAGCGCGCTAAGAAAATTTTTAGCGTCGGCGTTTACAACCACTATAAAAGAATTTTCCGGCAGACCGACGCGAAAGGCGACGACACTGAAATTTCAAAATCAAATATCTTGCTTATCGGACCTACCGGCAGCGGCAAGACGCTTATGGCGCAGACTTTAGCGCGATTTTTGGACGTGCCGATCGCCATTAGCGACGCTACGAGCCTAACGGAAGCGGGCTACGTCGGCGAGGACGTAGAAAACATCCTCACCCGCCTTTTGCAGGCCGCGGACGGCGACGTAGAGAAGGCGCAGCGCGGTATCGTATTTGTAGATGAGATCGATAAGATCGCGCGAATGAGCGAAAACCGCAGCATCACGCGGGACGTAAGCGGCGAAGGGGTACAGCAAGCGCTACTTAAGATCATCGAAGGAAGCGTCGTAAATATCCCTCCAAAGGGCGGCCGCAAGCATCCAAATCAGGACTTCATCCAGATCGATACTACTAACATCCTATTCGTCTGCGGCGGCGCGTTCGACGGGCTAAACGAGATCATCAACCGCCGCATCGGGCAAAACGTGTTAGGGTTTAACCAAACCAAGCGCAGCAAGAAAGAGAGCTTAAATTTGCTAAACATGGTCGAGGCCGACGATCTGGTGCATTACGGCATAATCCCCGAGCTCATCGGGCGCTTGCACGTAGTGGCTACGCTAAATGAGATCGACGAAAAGGCGATGGTTAGAATTTTAACCGAGCCGAAAAACGCGATCTTAAAGCAATATCAAAAACTCTTTGCGATAGACGGCGCAAATTTAAAATTTGACGACGACGCGTTAAGGGAGGTCGCGAGCCTTGCGATTAAGCGCAAAACCGGTGCGCGCGGACTTCGCAGCATAATCGAGGAGATCATGATCGATATTATGTTCGATCTGCCTGAGCTTAAGGGCTATGACGTCATCATCTCCAAAGAGGTCGTAGATGGCGTCTCTAAGCCGATACTTGTAAAACAAAATTTAACTGCATAAAGGGGATAAATGTTACTTGATTCGATTCTAGGATTATTTTCAAGGGATATGGGCATCGATCTAGGCACGGCAAACACGCTCGTGCTATTAAAAGATAAAGGCATCATCATCAACGAGCCGAGCGTCGTCGCGGTACAAAACGAGCGCTACGGCAAGCAAAGGATCATCGCCGTGGGCGCCGAGGCTAAAGAGATGCTCGGACGCACTCCTGGCGATATCGAAGCGGTGCGCCCGATGAAAGACGGCGTTATCGCGGATTTTGATATGACGGAGAAGATGATTAGATATTTTATCGAAAAGACCCACAAGCGCCGTTTTTTCGTAAGTCCGCGCATCATCATCTCGGTTCCTTACGGGCTAACACAGGTCGAGCGTAAAGCCGTGCGCGAAAGCGCGATGATAGCGGGCGCACGAGAAGTTTATTTAATCGAAGAGCCGATGGCTGCGGCAATCGGTGCGGGCCTTCCGGTCAATGAAGCGCGCGGCTCGCTGGTCGTGGATATTGGCGGCGGTACCACCGAGATCGGCGTTATCTCTTTAGGCGGCATCATCAGCGCCAAATCCGTTCGCGTCGCGGGCGATAAGATCGACGCAAGCATCGTTAATTACGTCAAAGAAAAATATAGTCTGCTTATCTCGGAACGCGCGGCTGAGGAGATTAAGATAAAGATCGGCACGGCGGTACAGCAGCAAAAAGATCTTACATACACGGTCAAAGGAAAAGACCAGATCAGCGGGCTTTTAAGCTCGGTCGATCTTACGAGCGAGGACGTTAGAGAGGCGATTAAAGACTCGATCAGAGAGATTGCCGATGCGTTAAAATTTGTCCTTGAAAGCATTCAGCCAGAAGTCGCCGCCGACATCGTTGAAAACGGCGTCGTGCTAACGGGCGGCGGTGCGCTCATTCGCGGATTAGATAAATATCTAAGCGACACCGTAAAGCTTCCGGTTTTCGTCGCGGACGAGCCACTGCTGTGTGTCGCAAACGGCACGGGAAAAGCCCTAGAAGAGATCAAATCGCTAAAACAAGCGGCAAATGACTAATCTCAAACTGCTTTTCGTCGCAGTCTTGCTCGTCGCTATTTCGCTAACGTTCGGCTCGTATATCCACGGCAAATTTATCGGATTTGCAGGAGGAATTTTAGAGGTTTATTACGGCGTGAGCGATCGGGTAAAAAGCGCCGTGAACGAGCATTTTAACCAGGCAGAGACGATCAAAGCTCTACGAGAAGAAAACGCCGAGCTAAAAAAATCGGCGATGCTGCTTAGTACGTTCGCGGGCGAGCTAAATAAAATTTTGATCGATAAAAATAGCTCTGTTTATGAGCCCAAAGTCCAGCTCGTAAAGGCGCTGAGCTATGCAAATCTAAATGACTACAACAAATTCTTCGTAAATTTTGAAAATTTTAACCCAAACAAAATTTACGGCCTCATCAGCGAGGGCAAGACCGCAGGAATTTTAGTAAATAAAGACGGGCGCCCTCTTGCGATCTTGCAGCGCGACGAAAAGAGCAATTTCTCCGTTTTCATAGGAGATACCCAAATTCCTGGCGTCGCAGGCGGCGAAAATAACGAGCTTGTGGTTAGATACATCCCGCAATGGCTCGATCCAAAAGTAGGCGACGAGGTGCTTACCAGCGGCAAGGATGGAATTTTTTTTGCCGGCGTGCCGGTAGGAAAAGTTAAAGAAATTCAAAACGGAAAGTTATACAAAAGCGCCGTCGTAGAGCCCTACGTGAGCTCCGAGATGCCGGCGTTTTTGTATGTCGTTACAAAGGAAAATTGATGCCCAAAAGAGATGATATTAAGACGATTTTACTGATCGGTAGCGGTCCGATCGTAATCGGCCAGGCGTGCGAGTTCGATTACAGCGGCACGCAGGCTGCCAAGACGCTAAAGAGTCTCGGATACCGCGTAGTGCTAATAAACTCCAACCCCGCTACCATTATGACCGATCCCGATTTTGCGGACGCTACCTATATCGAGCCGATCACCAAAGAGAGCATTTTGCGTATCATAAAGCGCGAGGGCGTCGATGCGATCCTGCCTACGATGGGCGGACAGGTCGCGCTAAACGTCGCGATGCAGGCTTACGAAAGCGGCGAGCTAGCGGGGGTAAAATTTCTAGGCGCCAAGCCTGAAGCGATAAAAAAGGGCGAGGATAGGGTAAAATTTAAAGAGGCGATGATTAAGATCGGAATGGATCTGCCCAAATCCAAATACGCTTACAATATCGAAGAGGCGATGGCTGCGGCGAATGAGATCGGTTTTCCGCTCATTATCCGCGCTAGCTACACCTTAGGCGGCGCAGGTAGCGGCGTGGCGTACAATATCGACGAGTTTAAAGAGGTCGCGCAAAATGGGCTAGACGTGAGCCCGATAAATGAAATTTTGATCGAAGAGAGCCTGCTTGGATGGAAAGAGTTCGAAATGGAGGTGATCCGCGATCATAAGGACAACTGCATCATCGTCTGCTCGATCGAAAATTTCGACCCGATGGGGGTGCATACGGGCGATAGCATCACGGTTGCGCCCGCTCTTACGCTTACCGATAAAGAGTATCAGAGAATGCGCGACGCAAGCTTTAAAATTTTACGTGAGATCGGCGTGGATACGGGCGGCTCAAACGTGCAGTTTGCAGTAAATCCGCAAACGGGGCGGATGATCGTCATCGAGATGAACCCGCGCGTAAGCCGCAGCTCGGCTCTTGCATCCAAAGCCACGGGCTATCCGATCGCCAAGGTCGCTACGATGCTGGCGGTGGGCTTTAGCCTGGATGAGATCAAAAACGACATCACCGGCACGCCTGCGAGCTTTGAGCCGGTGATCGATTATATCGTGACTAAAATTCCGCGCTTTGCGTTTGAAAAATTCCCAGGCGCAAACCCCTATCTCGGCACTGCGATGAAGAGTATCGGCGAGGTGATGGCGATCGGGCGCAGCTTTAAAGAGAGCATTCAAAAGGCGCTGTGCTCGCTGGAGAAGGGCTACTTCGGCTTCGTGGAGTTAAATTTAAGCGAAAAAGATCTCATCTTCGGGCTTCGCAATGCGCAGCAAGATAGAGCTTTATATATCGCTCAGGGCTTTAGAGCGGGCATGAGCGTGGATCAAATTTACGAGCTTAGCAAGATTGACCGCTGGTTTTTGAGCCAGATCGAGCAGATCGTAAAATTTGAAGAGCGCATCGATATGGAGATCATCAACGATGCGGCGCTTCTAAGGCAGGCCAAGAGCTGGGGCTTTAGCGACAATATGATCGCAAATTTAATCAACAAAAAGGACAATCTGGGCCTTACGCAAAACGACATCCATTTTGCCTGCGCCAGGCAGGGCATCGACCTTGAATACAACGAAGTAGATACCTGTGCGGGCGAGTTTGCGGCGCTTACTCCGTATCTGTATTCCAGCACCAACATAACGCCCGCCATCGCAAGCCGTAAAATTTCAAAAGATAATAAAAAGGTCCTCATCATCGGCGGCGGTCCGAACCGCATCGGGCAGGGCATAGAGTTTGACTACTGCTGCGTACACGCCAGCTACGCCCTGCGCGATATGGGCATCACCACGATAATGTATAACTGCAACCCCGAAACCGTCAGCACCGACTACGACACGAGCGATATTTTATACTTCGAGCCGATCGATTTCGAGCACGTCAGAGCGGTCATCGAGGCCGAGAACCCGGACGGCGTGATCGTGCATTTCGGTGGCCAAACGCCGCTAAAGCTCGCCAAGCGCCTAAGCACCGTGGGAGCCAAGATCATCGGCACGAGCGCGCGCACGATAGACGTAGCGGAGGATCGCAAGAAATTTAGCGAGTTCATCGCAAGTATCGGCGTCAAACAACCGAAAAACGATACCGCCATAAGCGAAGCAGAAGCGATCGAAAAGGCCGCTGCGATCGGCTATCCGGTGCTCGTGCGCCCTAGCTACGTGCTCGGGGGTCGCGCGATGCGGCGCGTGCACAACGAAGCCGAGCTTAGGCAGTATATGAGCGAAGCCGTGAGCGTGAGCCACCACTCTCCCGTGCTGATAGATAAATTTTTACTTGACGCGACCGAGCTTGACGTCGATGCGATCTGCGACGGGCGCGACGTGTATATCGGCGCGATAATGGAGCATATCGAAGAGGCAGGCATCCACAGCGGCGATAGCGCGAGTATCCTGCCACCGCTTAGCCTAAGCGCGGAGATGATCGATCTAGTAAGTCGCCAAACCAAAGAGATCGCGCTAAATCTCGGCGTCGTGGGGCTTATGAATATTCAATTCGCGATTTTTGAAAACGAGCTTTACATCATCGAGGTAAATCCGCGCGCGAGCCGCACCGTGCCGTTTGTAAGCAAGGCGAGCGGAATTCCGATGGCAAAGGTCGCTACTCGCGTAATGTGGCAAGGGGATCTGCGCGAGGCTTTGAAATTTTACGACGAGTTCGGCGTACTGATCGAAGAGAAGGGAATTTTAAAGCCGCGTATTAAAAACCATATCTGCGTCAAAGAGAGTGTCTTTCCTTTCAACAAACTTACGGGCGCGGATCTGATCCTGGGACCTGAGATGAAAAGCACCGGCGAGGTGATGGGTATCGGCGAGAACTTTGCTAAGAGCTTTGCCAAATCGCAAATCGGTGCTAGCAACGCGCTTCCAAGCGGCGGCAAGGTGTTTTTGTCGCTTGCCGATCATGACAAGCTGCGGGCTGTGGAGCTTGCGCGCGCGTTTACGGATGTGGGCTTTAGTATCGCCGCTACGAGCGGCACTCACAAGCTACTGGGCGAAAACGGCGTGGAGTGCGAGTTTGTCTATAAAATCAGCGAGGGTCGTCCAAATATCGAGGACAAGCTCAAAAATGGCGAAATTTCGCTCGTCATCAACACCAGCGATAGCAAATCAAACTCTACCGACGCCGCAAAGATCCGCCAGAGCGTGCTGCGCTTTAGGCTACCGTATTTTACGACGATGAAGGCGGCGATCGCCGCTACGCGCTCGATCTGCTCGATAAAGGACGAATCTGCGCTTGAGGTTAAAACGCTGCAGGAGTATCTAAGCGGCAAGTAGCGCGAGCAGCCTTCTGCCGGCACCATGCCGCGATAAAATTTTAGGAAGCATAATTTTACTGCGAAAATTAGAGTATGGAATTTCTAAATTTTATCGATAGCATTCCTATTTTATATGCGTAAAATTTTTTAGGAGATACTATTAAATGAGCGAAGAGATACAACGCAAGGCTTTGCAAAACCAAATTTGGAGTATTGCAAATGAAGTAAGAGGTGCTGTTGACGGCTGGGACTTTAAGCAATACGTCCTGGGCACGTTGTTTTACAGATTTATTAGCGAAAATTTTACGGATTATATAGAGGGCGACGACGGTGATTTTGACTACGCAAGCTTGCCTAACGATTCGCCGGAGCTTGAGCCGATAAGGCATGATACCATTGTGACAAAGGGATATTTTATCTACCCTAGCCAGCTATTTAAAAATGTAGTGAAAAATGCCGACAATAACGCAAATTTAAATACCGATTTAGATCAAATTTTTAAAAGTATCGAAGGCTCGGCAGCCGGGTATGAGTCAGAGCAGGACATAAAAGGGCTTTTTGCCGATTTTGATACTACGAGCAATCGGTTAGGAAACAGTGTTGCCGAGAAAAACAGGCGACTCGCAGCTGTTTTAAAAGGTGTGGCCGAGCTTGATCTCGGCGATTTTAAGGACAACCATATCGATCTTTTTGGCGACGCATACGAGTTTCTTATTTCAAACTATGCCGCAAATGCAGGCAAATCTGGCGGCGAGTTTTTCACTCCGCAAAATGTCTCAAAGCTCATCGCCGCACTTGCCATGCACGGACAAGAACGCGTAAATAAAATTTACGATCCAGCGTGCGGATCGGGTTCACTACTTTTGCAGGCTAAAAAGCGTTTCGACAAACATGAGGTCGAGGATGGATTTTTTGGCCAGGAGATAAATCACACGACATACAACCTAGCGCGTATGAATATGTTTTTACACAACGTTAATTACTCTAAATTTCACATAGAGCTTGGCGATACGCTACTAGATCCAAAGCTTCAGGACGACAGGCCTTTTGATGCTATCGTTTCAAATCCTCCTTACTCTATCAACTGGATCGGTAGCGACGATCCGACGTTCATAAACGATCCTAGATTTGCTCCTGCCGGCGTGCTAGCTCCTAAAAGCAAGGCAGATTTTGCCTTTATCTTACACGCGCTTAGTTATCTTTCGGCAAAAGGCAGAGCCGCGATAGTTAGTTTCCCGGGCATTTTTTATAGAGGCGGTGCGGAAAAAAGAATCCGTGAATATCTCATAAAAGAAAATTTCGTCGAAACCGTCATCGCGCTCGCGCCAAATCTTTTTTACGGCACTCCGATAGCTGTTAATATCCTTGTTCTTTCAAAGCATAAAACAGAGACTAAAACGCAGTTTATAGATGCTAGCGGGTTTTTTGATAAAAGAACAAACAACAACGTCATAACTGACGAACACATTGCGAAAATAATAGAAATTTTTGGTAAAAAAGAAGATATCGTCCACGTGTGCGCACTTGTAGATAATGAAAAAATAGCTCAAAACGATTACAATCTAGCCGTTAGCTCTTACGTCGAGGCAAAGGATACGCGCGAGGTTATTAATATAGACGAGTTAAATTTACAGATAAAACAAACAGTAGCAAAAATTTCAAATTTACGCGAGCAAATCGACGAAATCGTTGCGGAAATAAATTCGGGCAGCGAAATATGAAAGCTATTATTTACACGGCGAGCGATGGCTCCGAAATTTCACTCGCGAAGCCGAGCAAAATTTTAAAAGGCTTGAAATGAGTAAAATTTTTGATTTGATAAAAAGGCTTTGTCCGCAAGGGGTCGAGTTTAGGGAGCTTGGGGATATTGCAGATATTGTTAGAGGTCAAAGGGTTACAAAAGCAGAATTACAAAATGATGGTAAATATCCTGTTGTAAGCGGAGGTATAAAACCACTTGGATTTTTGAATAGATTTAATCGTGAAGCTAATACAATCACTGTTGCACAATATGGAACCGCTGGATATATCAACTTTATTGAAGAAAAATTTTGGGCTAACGATGTTTGCTATTGCATTTTTTCGAAAAAAGAAATATCTAATAAATTTTTATTGTATTGCTTGATGAAAAATCAAGGATTTATATATTCATTAAGAACAAATGCAATTCCTGCTCATTTGCCACAAAAATTACTGAGCGAGATTAAACTCCCCGTACCTCCTCTGGAAGTTCAGCGTGAAATAGTCCGTATTTTGGACTGTTTCACGCTGCTTACAGCAGAGCTTACAGCAGAGCTTACAGCTAGGAAAAAGCAATACGAATTTTATTGCAATTTTCTTTTAAATTTTGACGACAGTGTCGATTTTAAAGAGCTTGGGAAAGTTTTGGTAATAAAAAATGGAAAAGATTATAAAAATTTTGGTACAGGGAATATTCCAGTATATGGATCAGGCGGTATTATGACCTATATTGATACTTTTTTATTCAATAAACCATCAGTTTTAATACCCAGAAAAGGTTCTTTGCAAAATTTATTTTATTTAGATGAGCCTTTTTGGAATGTTGATACTATTTTTTATACAGACATAAATTGCGATATTGTAATTCCAAAATTTGTCTATTATTTTTTAAAAACTCAAAATTTGGAAAGATTAAATAACGCCGGTGGAGTTCCAAGTCTTACTCAAGGTGTTTTAAATAAACTAAAAATTCCCATCCCCTCACTTCCGACCCAGCGCAAAATCGTCGAAGTCCTTGATAAATTTGATACGCTCGTGAACTCCATAAGTGACGGTCTGCCGCGAGAGATAGAGCTAAGACGTAAGCAATATGAGTATTACAGGGATTTGCTCTTAAATTTTAAAGAAAAATCAGCCTAAAAAGGAAACAAAATGACCGAAATCAAGCAGATAGCCGAGAGTAAAAATTTTATAGTCTTGGACGTTTATGAAAAAATCATCCAGCCCTCGACCTACCAAAGCGAAGCGGATATGGAGCGCGAGCTGATAAACGATCTAGTTGCGCAAGGCTACGAATACGCAAAAGACATAAACTCTCCTGCAAAGCTGTTAGAAAATTTAAAACAGCGACTGGAAAGCCTAAACGAGGTTAAATTTACGCCTTCTGAGTGGACTAGATTGCTTAGCGAATATCTCGATGCGCCAAACGACGGAGTGAATGAAAAGACTCGTAAAATCCAAGATAATCACATTTATGATTTTGTTTTTGATGATGGGCATATACAAAATATATATTTACTGGACAAGAAAAATATTGCTCGAAATAGCGTGCAAGTCGTTAATCAATTCGAGCAGACGGGATTGTTTGCCAATAGATACGACGTTACTATTTTGGTTAACGGATTACCGCTCGTGCAAATCGAACTAAAAAAGCGCGGCGTGGCGATAAGAGAAGCGTTCAATCAAATCCATCGCTATGCCAAAGAGAGCTTTAACGCGTCAAATTCACTATTTAAATACCTGCAAATTTTCGTTATCTCAAACGGCACGGATACGCGCTACTTTGCAAATACTACAAAGCGCGATAAAACTAGCTTCGATTTTACTATCAACTGGGCGGATTCTAAAAATTTGCCAATTAAGGATATAAAGGACTTTACTGCGACTTTTCTAGCAAAAAATACGCTTTTAAGCATACTGACAAAATACTGCGTATTTGACGCGAGTGACACCTTGTTAATCATGCGCCCATATCAGATCGCAGCGACCGAGCGTATATTATGGAAGATAAATAGCTCGCATCTTAGTAAATGCTATGCAAAGCCGGAGGGCGGCGGCTATATCTGGCATACGACAGGATCAGGCAAAACGCTAACTAGCTTTAAGGCGGCAAGGCTCGCTACTCAGCTTGATTTTATAGATAAGGTCTTTTTCGTAGTAGATCGTAAAGATCTAGACTATCAGACGATGAAAGAGTATCAAAAATTTTCAAAAGATAGCGTAAACGGCTCCGCAAGCTGCGCCGAACTAAAACGAAATACGGAAAAAGAGGACGGTAAAATAATCGTAACGACCATACAAAAGCTAAATAATCTGATGAAAAGCGAAAGCGAGCTGGCGGTATATCAAAAGGAGATTGTTTTTATATTTGACGAGTGCCATCGCTCGCAGTTTGGCGAGGCACAGAAAAATTTAAAGAAAAAATTTAAGCGATTTTTTCAGTTCGGTTTTACTGGTACGCCGATATTTCCGCAAAATGCGCTAGGAGCGGAGACGACGCAAAGCGTATTTGGAAGCGAGCTTCACTCGTATATCTTAACCGACGCCGTGCGAGACGAAAAAGTACTTAAATTTAAAGTTGATTATAACGACGTAAGGCCTAAATTTAGAGAATTTGAGACTGAAAAAGATGAGCTAAAACTAAGCGCTGCGGAGAGTAAAGAGGCATTTTTGCACCCTGAGCGTATAAAAGAGATTTCGCAGTATATCCTAGACCGTTTCAAACAAAAAACACACCGCTTAAACGCAAGTGGCAAAGGCTTTAACGCTATGTTTGCGGTAAGCTCTATCGAGGCCGCAAAGCATTATTACGAGGCGTTTAAAAATTTACAAAAAGATAAAGAGCGACCGCTAAAAATAGCAACGATTTTTTCATTTTCGCAAAACGAGGAGCAGGGCGTAGCTGGCGAGATAGCGGACGAAAATTTTGAACCCGAGACGATGGGCGTGAGCTCAAAAGAATTTTTAAATGTGGCTATAAAAGATTATAACGCCTATTTTAGGACGAATTTTAGCATCGAGGGTAGGTCGTTTCAGGACTATTACCGTGACTTGAGCGAGCGTATGAAGAAGCAGGAGATCGATCTGCTTGTAGTCGTGGGCATGTTTTTAACAGGATTTGACGTACCTACGCTAAACACGCTATTTGTAGATAAAAATTTACGTTATCACGGTTTGATACAGGCGTTTTCTCGTACGAATAGAATCCTAGACGCCACTAAGACCTTCGGCAATATCGTGACTTTTAGAGACTTGCAGCAAGCTACGATCGATGCCATCACGCTTTTTGGTAAAAATAGCACCAAAAACGTGATACTAGAAAAGAGCTACAAAGAATATATGCAGGGCTTTACCGATGCCGCTACCGGCGATGCCAGACGAGGATTTCTAGAAGTTGCGAGCGAGCTTAAGACACGCTTCTCAGATCCTAGCGCAATAGAAACGCAAAAGGACAAAAAGGATTTTGTTAAGCTTTTTGGCGAGTATCTTCGCGTAGAAAATGCTCTGCAAAACTATGATGAATTTGCGGCATTGCAGGCTTTACAGGAGATAAATTTAGATGACGAGAATGCAGTGCGTGAATTTAAAGAAAAATTTTATCTAAGTGAAGAGGACTTGCAGGCAATGCAAGGCATAAAAGTACCTAGCGTGCGAGTACTTCAAGACTACCGCTCTACCTATAACGATATAAGAGACTGGCTCAGAAAAGAAAGAGCGGGCGAGCAAAAAGAAGCACAAAAAATAGACTGGGACGACGTAGTCTTTGAGATTGACCTACTCAAGTCGCAGGAAATAAATTTAGATTACATTCTAGGATTGATATTTGAGCATAACAAAAAGATCAAAGATAAAGTTGCACTCGCTGAGGAGATCCGCCGAATCATACGCGCTAGTCTAGAAAATCGCTCAAAAGAGGGGCTGATAGTAGACTTTATAAACGGAACCGATTTGGACGCGCTAAAAGATAGAGCCGGTGTTGTGGAGGCGTTTTTTAAATTTGCAAAAGGCGAGATGAACCGCGAAGCAAAAGAGTTAATCGAATCGTTAAATTTAAATGAAAATGCCGCAAAAAGATATATTAGCACATCGTTAAAACGCGGATACGCCAGTGAAAACGGAACTGATTTAAACGAAATTTTACCTAAAATGAGTCCACTAAATCCGAAGTACCTAAGCATGAAGCAAAATGTTTTTGAGAAAATCGCCTTTTTTGTGGATAAATTTAAGGAGGTTAGTGTCGAGGTTTGAGATGTGACTTAATTTGGATGTGTTATTTTGTACTATAAGCGATGCAAATGGCGTTTTATGCGTTTAGATTATATTTTTACAGACGAAAATTATTAGAAAATTGTTGTTGAGTTAAAATATGTTGCATTGAAAACAAATAAGTATAATTTGTGTCAATATGATGATGTAATTCGTATAAATTTAAAATTTAGCTCCTCGCCGCTGTTTTCATCGCTCCAAATGGCGACGAGTTTAAAGGCTGTATCGATGTGGAAGCAAAATTTGCTTGCGCCGAAGTCCGCGGCGCTTATGCCGCTACTTCTAGGATCGCTTTTAAGTTCGGTAAAATTTTTGATCGTTATCACCGCGAAGCCTTTAAATTTTATCAAAATTTTACGCGCGAGCGGATAAGCTGCGCGCTTGCCCTTGCGTTATCAGCGTTAAATTCTATAAAATTTAATGCACGGCGGCGGATTTTAAAATTTACTGCCTTTTTTGCACTTTAACTTTCGGAGCGGTTTTTGTGCCTTGCGCTTTTGCCTGCGGACGCTCGATGATGCGGATATTGGCATTTGAGCGGAGCCTGTCGTTGAACTCGGTGATTGCCTTTTTGCGCTCGGAGGTCACGTAGCCTTCGATCGCCTTGTCTTGCACGCTGTCAAAATCAAGCGTACGAAGTCCTTTTTTGTCGTTTACATAAAACATCTCATATCCGTTGCGCGTAGGAATGATAGGCGAAAATTTACCCTGCTCGACGTTCGTGACGATGTATTTTAGCCCCTCATCCATTTGATTGGCCTTGAGGGTTCCCTTCATCACATACACGTCGCTCGGACGGAGCTTCGGGTTGGCGCGGATCTTATCGAGCGGAGCCTGAGATTTCGCGATATAGCGGGTGAGCGTGATGCTATCGAAGGTCGTGAATAATGAGCTATTTTGGCTATAAAATTTTTTGACATTTTCGGGGGTCGTGCGGTGCTGTACGTCTGCGAATATCGAGCCGTAGAGCTTTTCTTCAAGCAGTGTGCGGCGGATATTTGCTTTAAAGTCATCGTAGTTCATGCCTTGCTTTTGCACAGCGGTTTTGAGTTGGTCTAAGCTAAGCTTATTTTGATCGGCGATCGCTTTAAGTCTCGCGTCGATCTCCGCGTCATTTACCGCGATGCCGCGGCGTTTAATCTCGGATTGTTGTAGCTTTTGCCCGATTAAAATTTCCATCGCGGCTTGCGGCGAAGCACCCGTTAGTTTTTGAACTTTGGCTAGTTCGTAGCCGGTGATGGGCTCATTATCTACCACGGCGATGACGCCGTTTACTACTTCGGCATTTGCACAAACAGCACAGATCATTGCGGAAAAAAGCAGTTTCTTTATCATTTTTAACCTTTATTTAGTCTTTTTGCTTTATAATTACAAGATCGCGATTATAACATTAAATGGTAATTTTTGCAAAGGAATTTTATGATAGTAACTCGTTTTGCGCCGAGTCCTACGGGATATTTACATATCGGCGGACTTAGAACTGCGCTTTTTAGTTATCTTTACGCTAGGGCAAACGGCGGCAAATTCCTGCTGCGTATAGAGGACACTGATCTGAAGCGCAATTCGCAGGAGGCTGCTAAGGCGATCGAGGAAGCTTTTAAGTGGTGCAATCTGGACTATGACGGGCAGATCGTGTATCAAAGCTCACGCTTTGATCTTTACAAACAATACGTCCAAAAGCTGCTAGATGAGGGTAGGGCATACAGATGCTATATGAGCAAGGATGAGCTGGATGAGTTGCGCGCGCAGCAGGAAGCTCGTAAAGAGCGCCCGCGCTACGATAACCGCTATCGCGACTTTACCGGCACGCCGCCTGCTGGGATCGAGCCCGTAATCCGCATCAAATCCCCGCTTAGCGGCACGATAGAATTTAGTGACGGCATCAAGGGCGAGATAAAATTTAACGCCGCCGATATTCTGGACGATTTCATCATCGCGCGTTCCGACGGTACGCCTACGTATAACTTTACGGTCGTGATAGACGACGCGCTGATGGGCGTCACGGACGTGATCCGCGGCGACGATCATCTAAGCAACACCCCGAAGCAGATCGTGCTGTATAACGCGCTAGGCTTTAAAATCCCGAAATTTTATCATGTCGCGATGATCAACGGTACCGACGGCAGCAAGCTAAGTAAGCGTCACGGCGCTACCGACGTGATGGAGTATAAGCGAATGGGCTATCTGCCGCAAGCTCTGCTAAATTTTTTAGTACGCCTGGGCTGGAGCCACGGGGATGATGAAATTTTTAGCATGGAGGAGATGAAGCGATACTTTGACCCTAACCATATCAGCAAGAGCTGTAGCACCTTCAACCAAACCAAACTCGAGTGGCTAAATGCGCATTATATTAAAAACTCTGACGACGACGAGCTTGCCACGCAGCTTGTGGAATTCGGCGTCGATATCCGCTCGCACGCGAAAAAACATCTTATCTCCCAGCAGTATAAACAGCGCGCAAAGACGCTAGTGGAGATGGCCGAGGGCATTAAAATCCTTTTGAATCGCCCGAGTTGCTATGACGAGAAGGCGTATAAGAAATTTGTAACCGAAAGTTCGCTAAGCTTACTCGCAAAATTTGCGGATACTCTAAGCGCAAATTTAAATGCAAAGGAATGCGAGGAGAGGACGATGGAGTTTTTGGACGCAAACGGCGCCGAGCTAAAGGATCTTGCCCAGCCGCTGCGCGTTGCGATCACGGGAGGAAGCGTAAGTCCGTCGATTTTTGAAATTTGCGAAATTTTAGGAAGCGACGAAGTTAAAACGAGAATTTCAAATTTAATCAAAAAAGGATTATAAATGGCTAAAGTAAACGTTGAAGCGGCTTTGAAGTACCATATAGGCGGTAAAATCGGAACGAATGTAAAAACCCCGTGCGCTACGGCGGAGGATTTGGCGCTTGCATATACGCCGGGCGTCGCGGAGCCTTGCAAGGTGATCGAAAAAGATCACGAGGCTGCGTTTAAATACACGAATAAAGCCAATCTCGTAGCCGTCATCACTAACGGCACGGCGGTTTTGGGCCTCGGAGATATCGGCGCAATCGCCGGAAAGCCCGTAATGGAGGGCAAGGCGGTTTTGTTTAAAAAATTCGGCGGCGTCGATGCGTTTGACATCGAGATCGACGAAAAAGATCCTAAAAAGATAATTGAAATTTGCAAAGCGCTTGCGCCTACGTTCGGCGGTATAAATTTAGAGGATATCAAAGCTCCCGAGTGCTTCGAGATCGAGCGCGAGCTACAAAAAGCCGTCGATATCCCCGTCATGCACGACGATCAGCACGGCACCGCGATGATTACGGGCGCAGGGCTAATCAATGCAGCCCTTATCAGCGGCAAAAAGATCGAGGATATGAAGATCGTAGTTAGCGGCTCGGGCGCCGCTGGCATAGCGTGTGCAAAGATGTATCGTAACTTAGGCGCTAAACACATCATAATGCTCGATTCCAAAGGGGTGATCCATAAGGGTCGCACCGATCTTACCGAGCAGAAGAAAGAATTTGCCCTAGACACTGCAGATCGCACGCTAGAGGATGCGATGAAAGGTGCGGATATGTTTTTAGGACTTAGTAAGCCGGGCGTTTTAACCAAAGAGATGGTAAAGACTATGGCGCCGCATCCAATCATTTTTGCGCTTGCAAATCCGGTACCCGAAATTTATCCAAGCGAGGTCGAGGAGGTGAGAAACGATGCGATCGTAGGCACCGGCAGAAGCGACTTTGCAAATCAGATCAATAACGTTTTGGGCTTTCCGTATATATTCCGCGGCGCGCTTGACGTAAGAGCCAAAAAGATCACCGAAAATATGAAAATTGCTGCCGCTCGCGCGATGGCAGATCTTGCTCGCGAAGAGGTTCCTGCAGAAATCCGCAAGATGCTGGGCAAGGATAACTTAAAATTCGGCAAAGACTACGTGATCCCAAATCCTTTCGATCCGCGCGTATTTGCCGTAATCTCGACGGCGGTCGCAAAAGCTGCGGTAGATGACGGCGTCGCTCGCGTCAAAGAGTTCGACGCTGCGGCTTATAAAAAGAGCCTAGAAGCCAAAAAGCTATGATTTTTTGCTCCTGCACGAGGCGAGATTAAATTTTAAGAGGCATAAATGAAAGATTTGGCTTTACTTACCGATTTTTATCAGCTTAGTATGATGCAGGGCTATTTTTTCACAAAGCCCGATCAGACGGCGGTTTTTGACGTTTTTTATCGCAAAAACCCAAGCGGCGGCGGTTATGCGATATTTTGCGGCCTAAGCGAGGTCGTGGATTATATCGAAAACTTAAAATTTAGCGACGACGACATCGCATATCTAAAAAGTCTAAATTTCTTTAAACCGGAATTTTTGGAATTTCTAAGAGGCTTTAAATTTAGTGGCGAAATTTACGCCATGGACGAGGGGCAGATCGTATTTCCGCACGAGCCGCTAATTCGCGTCAAGGCAAATATCATGGAGGCGCAGCTCATCGAGACAGCGATCCTAAATACTATAAATTTTCAAACTCTAGTCGCTACGAAAAGTTCGCGTATAAACTTTAGCGCTCAGGGCGATTCGGTGATGGAGTTTGGCTTGCGCCGTGCTCAGGGGCGAAGTGCGGGCATCTACGGCGCAAAAGCTGCGATTATAGGCGGCTGCAGCGCCACGTCAAACGTGCTCGCCGCAAAGAAATTCGGAGTGCCCGCGATCGGCACCCACTCGCACTCTTGGATTCAGAGCTTTGATAGCGAGCTGGAGGCGTTTCGCGCCTACGCTAAAATTTATCCGAACAGCACGCTTTTGCTTGTCGATACCTACGATACTCTCGCAAGCGGCGTGCCGAATGCGATTACGGTTTTTAAAGAGCTTCGCGCCAGCGGTTATGAGCCGCTTGGAATCCGCATAGATTCGGGCGATCTGGAGTATCTAACCAAGCAGGCGCGTAAGATGCTCGACGCTGCAGGCTTTGAGAGCGCAAAGATCACCGCATCTAACGATCTGGACGAATACGCGATCGATCAGCTCAAGCTTTTTGATGCCAAAATCGACAACTGGGGGATCGGCACGAGGCTCATCACCGGCGGAGATAGTTCGAGTCTAGGCGGCGTGTATAAGCTAAGCGGTATCGAAAAAGATGGCGAGATCGTGGCTAAGATCAAAATTTCAAACGATCCGCGCAAGATCAATAACCCGGGCTACAAGCAGGTCTTTAGACTTTACGACAAAGATAACGGCATGGCGCTTGCCGATCTGATCGCGCTTGATGGAGAGAGCATAGACGATAGCGCGCCGCTTGAAATTTTCCATCCTCTTTACACCTACAAGCGTAAAATTTTAACGAATTTCAGCGCACATAAGCTCTTACGTCCCGTTTTCAAGGAGGGTAAATTCGTAGGCGTGCGCCGCACGGTAAGCGAGATCGCGCGTTTTAGCAAGGAGCAAAAGAGCAAATTTTGGCTCGAACACCTTCGCAACGTCCATCCGCAAAGCTACAAAGTGGATCTCTCTCAAAAGCTTTGGGATATCCGAAAATCACTCATCAACGAGTGTAACCTAAATTTAAAGGAGAAATATGTTTAAAGTTCTATCGTGCGCCGCTTTGGCGTTAGTTTTGCTAGGATGCGGCTCAAACCAGCTCCGCCAATCCCCGGATAGCGCTATGAATAAGCAAGCACAGAGCGAGAAAACCATAACTAAAGAGAACGCAAAGACCTTCTATTTCGTCGATGACAAGGGCAAAAAGCTTTCGCTTAGCTCAAACGATGATTTCAATACCGCCGTGTTAAAGGACGATAGCGGCAAAAGCTACGATCTTAAGCGCGACCGCGCCGCCGACGGCATCTATATGGAGAACAAAGACGGAGTGAGCATCCACTTCAAAAAAGGCGAGGGCATAGTGGAGTTTAGCAAATACAAATCTATCCCGATCACCGAGGTCAAATAAATCCTGAAATTTTTTGGTTAAATTCCGATTTGGCGCCGGAATTTGACCTCTTTTCCTGCGTTAAATTCGGAGAAAGTTATGTTATTAGGCAAAATTGATTATCTAAATTTACTCCCTTTTCACGTATTTTTAAAATCACTTCCGCTGCCGTCTTATGTTAAAAAATCGATAGAATTTAAAAAAGGAGTGCCGAGCAAACTCTGCGCCGATCTTTATTATAGGCGCATAGACGCCGCGGTAATCTCCAGCATCGAAAGCCGCCGCGCAAAATACCGCAAACTGCCTCTTGGAATCGTCGCAAAGCGCGAAGTGCTAAGCGTGCTCGTGCGCAAAAACTCGGCGCCCAGGCTTGATCCCGCGTCGATGAGCTCAAATATGCTAGCCCGCGTGCTGGAACTTAGCGGCGAGGTGCTAATCGGCGATAATGCTCTAAAGGCGCTGCTTTCGCAGGGCAAGGATAAATTCTACGATCTGGGCGAAATTTGGCAGCAGCGCACGGGCTTGCCCTTCGTTTTCGGGCGGCTGTGCTGCGTGAAAAACGATAAGGCTTACTCGCGCCTGGCGACGAAATTTTTGCGATCGCGCATTAAAATTCCAAGATATATCCTGCAAAGCTACGCCCTTTCGCGCGGCATAAAAGAGCGTGAAATTTTAAATTATTTGAAATTTATAAGCTACAAAATCGGCGTCCGCGAGGAGCTGGCGCTGAAAAAATTTATCGCCAAAGCCAAAAAATTAAAATTTAATCCGGTTCAAAAGGAGGAACTATGAAGTCTTACATCGACGGCTTGCTGTTAAATTTAAAGCGCGCCAATCCCGGTCAGGAGGTCTTTATCCAGGCATCGACCGAAATTTTATACTCGCTCATACCGCTTCTAAAGCGCGACGAGAGGTATGTGAAAAATAAAATTTTAGAGCGCATTTTGGCGCCCGAGCGCACGATGATGTTTCGCGTCGTCTATATGAGCGACGGCGGCGAGCCCTGCGTGCATACGGGATATCGCATAGAGTTCAACTCCGCTCTGGGCCCTTACAAAGGCGGTCTGCGCTTTCATCCGAGTGTAAATTTAGGCGTTTTGAAATTCTTAGGGTTTGAGCAAATTTTTAAAAATTCCCTCACTGGTCTTAATATCGGCGGCGCAAAAGGCGGCGCGAACTTCGATCCCAAGGGCAAGAGCGACGGCGAGATTATGAGATTTTGCCAAGCTTTTATGTTAGAACTTCACCGCCTAATCAGCTCCAATACCGACGTGCCCGCGGGCGACATCGGCGTGGGCGGTCGCGAGATCGGTTATATGTACGGCGCGTATAAAAAGCTCACCCGCAGATTCGACGGCGCGCTTACGGGCAAGGGGCTAAGCTGGGGCGGCAGCCTCGCGCGTACCGAGGCTACGGGCTACGGATCGGTCTATTTTGCAAACGAGATGCTCGCTACCAGAGGTGATTCGCTGCACGGCAAAATTTGCACGATCTCGGGCGCCGGCAACGTAGCGATCTACACCGCCGAAAAGCTCTATCAGATGCAGGCTAAGCCCGTTACAGTAAGCGATTCTACGGGCTTTATTTATGACGCCGAGGGAATCAACGTGGCGCTTCTTAAAAAGCTAAAAGAGCAGCTGCGCGTGGGACTTTGCGAATATATTAAAGAGCGTCCTAACGCAAAATTTATCCCAGTTAGCGCCTATCCCGCAGGCCGCAACGGCGTGTGGAGCGTGCCGTGCGACGCCGCGTTTCCGAGCGCTACACAAAACGAGCTTAATCTGCAAGACGTAAAGACTCTCTATGCCAACGGATGTCTCATGGTTTGCGAGGGCGCGAATATGCCAAGCACGCTTGAGGCGATCGATTTTATGCTCGCGCAAAAAGACTTTCTTTTCGGCCCTGCCAAAGCGGCGAATGCTGGCGGCGTGGCTACGAGCGGGCTTGAGATGGCGCAAAACGCGCAGATGGCGTCGTGGAGCTTCGAGGAGGTCGATAGCAAGCTGCGCGAGATCATGCGCCACATATTTCACACCAGCTACGAGACCTCGAAGGAATTCGGCGCGGAGGGCAATCTTGTGTTGGGCTCGAATATCGCGGGATTTCGCCGCGTAGCCGATGCGATGCTGGATCAAGGTCTAGTTTAAGCTCAACTCGCTTTATTTTGTCAAAAGTGGCAGCTCGCTTTTAAATTTAGCTCTTTAAATTTGCGGCGAGCTTGATAAAATTTCAATCGTTTGTGCTTATGATATAGCCGCTCATCGCTATAATTTGCTTTGTGCGTCTTGCGCTGGCATCGTTCGCTGCGTAAATTTAAATAGCGCTAAGCAGTGCGATTTTAAAATTTTAGCTCGTCGTAGCGATGCGTTTAAAATTTAGCCGCAAGCACGACAAAGACCGCCCCCAAATTTCATCTTTAAATTTGGCGGGTAAATTCCGCCAGTTAAATTTAGCTTTTAAATTCTACGTTTCAAATTTAACTTGAAGCCGTTTAAATCTAGCCTAAAATTTTATCTTAAATCGTCCACGCAGCGCGTAAATTTACACCACGCGAGCCTAGCGTTTACCGCAGTTTGGCATAATGGCGCAAATTTTATCCAAAGGTTGCAATATGAAAAAATTTATGGTTTTACTCGCCGCTGCGTCGCTGTCGCTTGCACATGCGGGCGTGACGGACATTCTAAAGCAGGGCGCGGACGCGCTCGGTGCGACTAGGAGCGGAAACTACAAGGATCTGCTCGCTTCCACTACGAACCGCGCCGCAAGCGAGCTCGCCAAGGGCTACATCCACAGCAAGACCGCTAAAATCGAGCTTCCTCCTTCGCTGAAGGCGGCTGCGAAGCTTGCGAGGAAGGTGGGCGGCGATAAATGGGAGCAGCAGCTCGTCGTGAGTATGAACGATGCCGCTACCAAGGCGGTAAGCGGCGCGAGCAAGATATTTTTGCAAGATCTGAAATCGATGAGCGACGCCGACGTTAAAAAGCTCATCAGCGGTGGCGACACCGCGCTTAGCGAGTATTTGCAGAGCAAATCGGGCGCGAAGCTGCGGGCGGTTTTTAGGCCGATCGTAAGCGACATGATGAGCAAAAACAGCTTTGCAACGGCGTATAACGGGCTAAATTCCTTCGCGCAAAACAAGATCGCGGGTAACGAAGCGGTGCAAAACATCGCGCGCGGGCTGGGCGCGAGCGAGTATCTGCCTAAGCAGGGCGAGGATTTGAACGATTACATCACGCAAAAGACGCTGGACGGGCTATTTGCGGTGATTAGGGAAAAAGAAAGCGCGCTTCGCGGCAGCGCCGTCGGCAAAGGTGCAGGGATTTTGGGTAAGGTGCTTAAATAAAACTTGCGGCGAGGCTTTGGCGTAAATTTCGCCGCATAGCCGCTTATAATTGCTTTGCGCCGTAAGTTTGGGCAGTCTAAAGCTGTGCGCAAAACGCTTGCTCGCGCGAAGCGGCTGCTTGCGCCAAAGCGAGCGCGCGGCGGAATTTAGAGGTTCGTTTGTCGCGCGCTCGCGGCAGATTGGCTTTATACGATAATCTTGCTGCGAAGTTAGTCTGCGAAATTTAAAATTTCGCAGAGCTTCAGGGATTTGAAATTTTAGAATTTAATGCGGTGTTTAGGTTCGCGTATAGACAGCGTTTATATCTAAAATTTTACAAAGCGGCGAAGTATCGAGAAATAGGGTGATATTTAGATAAGAGTGCAAGGATAAAGCAAGAAAAGCCGTCTTGTAAATTTCGCTTCTTTCATATCTCTCTTTATGTTCCGCAAAACCGCTTTACTCATTAGTCCTATTATTTTCCGATTCCATTTTTCTTAATTCTTTAAGCGCTCTATTATGGACATTGGCTTGCTTGCAAACTCTACCTTCAGCAGCAATATATCTTACTAAGTTTATATCATTTGTATCGATTGCTATCAATAATCTACCCATAAGCCTTTCCTCTACAAAAAACGTATAATCGCACTTTGCACACAAATTGCTTTCATAAATTATAAATAATAACAAAATTACTATGGCGCAAATTATAAATTTTAATGCTTTAACCATATTTTCTCCTTGTGTATATCCTTGTCCGTATATATTGATAATGTCGATTGGCGAGGCATTATATCACTTCTTATTTTTAAATTTAAATCTCTTTCGCTTAATTTTTATAAAATTTTCCAACTCTTTATCGGTAAAATTTAAAATCTCTTTTCGGTTTTGTAAATTTACATAAGTGTGCCTTATGTCGCAGCAGCCATCAAAAATATATTTCCAATTTTTAATTAGCCAGTCTGCTTCTACCATATTTTTATCTATTTTAAATAAAAACGGCAAAACCCATAAACCCGCCTTGTAGCCGCTAATTACGATCAATTTTATAAAATTTACTCTATCATCGTCTTTTGCTTTTACTACGATAAAGCTTACATTTTTCTCGTATGGATAGCAGGATTTTCTACATTCGATAATATCTCCGACCTCGATCTTTCCGCGAAATTTCAAGAGAGGAATACTAAATTTTTTCATTAGGTCCCTCTTTATGCGTCTATTGCGTCCGAATTTATCCCTAGGTTTTATCAGTCTGAAACCAGGGATTGTTTCGTCGCAGTCTTCTTTGTAATCTTTCAGCTCATCGCTACTAAGGTAATTATCAGAGCATATAAATACCTCCTGGGGGTCCGCATTGATACCGAAATTTGCTAAATTATGAATCAATTGCTCCTTGTCCACGACAAATCCCGCTTTACTTGATAGCATCTCGCTAGGAAGCTCAAAATATCTGGTATCTTTTAAATTTAAAAGGCAAGGATTTTCTGTCCAGAAACATCGCTCGTCGCAGACCATAAGCTCATCGTCGTTAAATTTTATAATATCGCCTCTTTGTAAATCATTGTCGAAGGTTGATATTGGTAAGATAGTCATTCAAAGTCCTCTTTTTGCTTGCTAGATTAAACATATTTATAATAAATTTTCGTTATTTGTAATCGCTAAATTACACCTCTATAACCACATCTTTATACTTTTCATAAAGCTTCGGCTTTAAAATTTTATCACAATACTCTTTGCCGGCCTTGGTCATACATATCCAGTGGCTAAATCTACTCCATGTGTTAGGGTATTTCCAAGTTATCTCTGCTTGGGGAGTTATGTTATCCTCCTCTAAAAATTTATATCCAAAAAAGAAATTATCTCTAAAATAGATCCACTTCTCATAAAGCGACATACCTAAATCGATTTTCGATAAATTTGTATTAAAGTTAGTTCCTTTCTCTCTTAGATTTCCGCCCTCTATGCCGAAGTCTATCATACTCCCTAAAAATAGCTGCCCCATTACTCCGAAATATTCTCCCGCATATGTAGGATAGGCTGAAATTTCAGGATTATCTTCGTCCGCTAGCATATAGTCGCTTCGGATAATTCCATATAGTTCAAACCATTCGTACCAATCAAAGATTTCATATTCAATGTAATCCAAAATATCTTTTTTTCTGGTACCGGGAATTTGAGCTAATATGCGAATAAACGAATCCATCCAGCAATCAAATCCTAAAGCCTTATAAAGTTCTTCATCTTTGTTAAAAACCCAGCCGTATAGTTCATTCGGTTTTAAAATTTTAAATTTCATAGTATCTCCTTTTTAAATTTAATCGGTTGGCAATATAAAATTTACCTCATCGATCCGTTTATTTGATCTCATATAAACTCGCTAATATAAAAATTATTTGATTTAGAGAGCTTGGGCATACTTTTTATCATTTCATCTAAATCGGCGCTCTTTATTTCGGCGCAATTTTTTAGATCGCCGCAGATGCCGATAAAAACAAGATCGCCGCTGTTTTTGCCTATAAATTTACCCTTTGCGTAATAGCCGCCTTCAAATCTTTCATAGGCTATATAATATAATATTTGCTTTAAAATTTCACTTTGATCTAGCTTGAAAAAGGTGCAGAATTTCGCGCCCTCTATATCTTGCGATATGTCGGTAGCGCCTACGGAGCTTTTTTCATATTTTTTAAGATCTATTTTTCCGATATTGTTTTCATCTCCTTCGCCGATTGCTCCAAGCGCGCGAAAATCCATATCTATCTCGCCGTAAATATCAAAAAACAGATAGCTGCCCTTAAAGCTTTTATAGGCGAATTCCTTTACGACGTCCTTAACAATTTCGATATTTGCAAGCGTAACTTCGGTCTTTTTGCAAGATTCGTTTTTTATCTCGACTTCGATCATCTAGGCTCCTTTATTTGTCTTGCTAAATTTTAATCCATTAGCCATTTTACCACGTATTCCAATAATTCCTCTAAATTTTCGGCTCCGCAACTTCCTTTGAGTTCGTTTTCCGTGGCATTGATGAAAAACCAATCCTCGTCATCTCTATCGATATTTATTTTGATCGGCTTTTTCCCGCTCTCGCCATCGATTTCGATCCACCAGCCCGGGTTATCGACCGTTTCTAGCGTAAGGCCATATTCATGCTCCCATTCTCCGTCGCATTTGGAAGCGTACCAGTTTTGTATGAGTTTTAGATTACTCATTGTTTCCTCCTTTAATTTTATAAATTTTAAAATTCTCGATTTGTTAGGCTTTGATATTGCAATTGAAGCAGGACTTCTTTGCTATTTAAATTTAATCGCGTATTAGAAATTTCTTTTCCACGCCGTCTTTATTTACGGTGATTATCTTCGAGTTCGGAATATTTAAAAATTTTATAGCTTTTTCGTCCAGCTCTGACAATGGCTCCTCGTGATTATATTTGGTTTTAAAGTAATATAAGAAAAGATCACCCGTTCGATTTTCATCCATAAGCTGCATTATGCACTTATCATTTGGATACCCACTATCATAGCGGTTTATCATCATAAACGGCTCGCAGCTCTTATGAAACGGGAAGCGACCGAAATTAAAAAGATTGCCGACGAGCTCAAATACAAGGACAAAAAACAGAAACAAAATGAATAGTTTGACCATTCTGCGTTTCATTGCGGCGTTTCCTAAATTTTGAAATCAAAAATTCGTTTGTGTTTTAAATACATAAACGGTATTTGCGCTCAAGTCGCGGGTGTGCCCAAGCGCTAGTCGTAGCGGTCGGGCGCAAAATTTACGAGGCTATCTCGCTTTTTGCGGCGCCGGTTGCGGCGGATTCGCTTTCGTCCATGATGATGAGCTGTTTTGCGCGCTTAATCTTGGCATCGTCGCGAAACGCCGCGCGCACCTTGTCCATGCCGGTGTAAAATTCCTTCATCAAAACAAGGCACAGATACGCGCCAAATTCCGTCGTACGAATAATCTCGCCCTCGATCCGCACGGCTCCTGCAAGCCTTAGCAGGCTAAGCTCTCTGCCCAGTTCGCGGCGCAAATTTAGATCGTTTGCGGAGTTAAATTTAGCGATATCGATCTCGCCGTTGAAAAGCTCGGTCAAAAAGAGGTATTTCGCGCGCTCGGATCTGCTAAAATCGCAGGTGGCGATGACGGCGCTTTCGTTTTTGCGCACCCTGCTTGCGTAGTCTTCGAGGTTGAACGCATTTACGAGCAGCCTGCCGCCTAGGAAACTAAACGCGCCGCTTCCGATGCCTACGTATTCGTGGTTTGTGCCCACATACTCGTCGCTCATATTTGATTTTTCGCGAGCAAAGGCCCATGCGTTGCTGCGGTGCCAGCTAGAAAATTCCTTGCAGATGATGGAGTAAAACTCCTCCTCGTGATCTACATTGCTAACGCCGAGACTTCGCGCTATTTGATCGCGCATCAAAGGCGATTTCATCAGCGGATACAGCGTGATCTGCTCCGGTTTTACCGCCTTTGCCGCTTCAATGTCGCGAAGTAAAATTTCGCGAGTTTGAAACGGAAAGTTAAAGATCAGATCCAGGCTTAAAATCGGTAGAATTCCGACCGCTCGGGATAGCTTTTCTTGCAGAATTTCGCCCGAGCCGAATTTGTCATAGCGCGACGCTTTGCGTAAAATATCATCATCAAAGCTCTGCACCCCCACGCTTAGGCGGTCTATGAGCCCGCGAAATCGCAGCAAGCTCTCGGGCTCTATGTGGTTGGGATCGCTCTCGCACGAAACCTCTTTGATGTTAAAAAGCGACTTGGCAAGCTCCAGCGTGCGCGCTAGCTCATCCTCGTCGATTAGCGTCGTGCCGCCGCCTACATAAAGCGTCTCAAAGTCGTAGCCTGCGTCCTTCGTGCGCTGCATCTCTACGCGTAGCGCGCTAAAATACGCCTTGCACGCGCCGCGTTCGTAGGCGTATTTATGAAAGGAGCAGTACGGGCAAAACGTGTGGCAAAAGGGCACGTGCATATAGAGCATATATTTTTTATCAGGGTTTGGAATTTTAGCGATATTTTCCTGCGTGATGTCGATTCTAAGGGAGTTGTATAGGGATTTTTGCATAGTTTCGGCGGCGTATTTTTTGGCGAAGCTATGTACCATTTGACTGATAAAATTCATAAAACTTTAACCTTTTTTAAACTTAAAAATTAATTTTTGAAGTTTATCAAAAACTAACTTATAAATTTATCAATAATTTAATAAAAAGCGTAGCGCCGCCATATATATTAGCGTAGGAAGCGCTATCGTAACGAGCGAATTGCGAAATTTAGCATGCACGACAAACGCCATGATTAGGCAAAATAGCAGCATCGCCGTTTGCAGCACATCCGCGCTAAAAGCCCGCTCGCCTGAGAAGCTAGGCAGCATCGTCTTAAGCGCATAGATCGTCAAAACGACCATTATCAAAAGGCCCGAGTTTTTCTGCAGATACGATAAGCTTGGACTCGCGGTCTTTTTCTTAAAAAGCAGCAGCGGCAAAAATCGCGTCAAAATCGTAGCGAGCGAGGCCAGAAAGATATAGGGCAAAATTTCCACTACCTACTCCTTTTTAGGAATTTTCGCAGCCTGCGTCCCGTGCGCGAAGGTCGCTCGAAGTATTTACGAAAGAGCAGCAAAACCCCTGTGCCAAAAATCAGAGTGCCGAATAAAAAGTATTTTGTAGGAAAGATAAAAAGCCCCGCAAATGCGCAGGCAAAGCCTAGCAATAGCACTTTGTATTGCGGATTTGCTTTAAAAACCTCATAAGTTAGCATCGCAAAAAGCGCCGTCAGGCTGAACTCGACTCCGCTAAAATCAAGCTTCAAGCTTGCTCCCAAAACAGCCCCTACAACGACGCCCGCGACCCAGTAGGACTGATTTAATACTGCGGTTAGATTATAGAGCAGATCAAGCTCTTTTAATCTTTGCGGCGTTACGGGCTGTTCGCCACTAAGCTCCTCGGGGCGCAAAAACGCGCGCGCTTTTAGCAGCGCAAAGGTTTCGTCCGTAAGGGCATATACGGCGTAAATTTTATGACGCACGAAGCGCAGCTCGTCCAACAGCGACATCGTGTAGAAAAAATGGCGAAAATTTAGCAAAAACGCCACGACGAAGGTATCTACGAGCGAGGCGTGGGTTACGATGAAGGCGATCAACACAAACTCCACGCTGCCTGCGTAGATTAGCAGTGAGGTTAGCGCTAGCGCCCATACGGGCAGGTCTTGGCTGATGCCGTAGATACCAAACGCAAGCCCCAGCGGCACGTAGCCCATCATCACGGCGAGGGTGGATCTAAAAATTTCAAATTTACTCATAGCTTTCCTAAATTTAAAAGCGCGATTGTAGCTAAAATTTTATTAAATTTTACAGGGCGTGCGGGCGAGATCTGTGTCGCCGCTAGCGGGTTTTTGCGATTTGATTCGCCACAAGAGGAGCTGCAAAATTTACTCGCTTTGGCGCCGTAAAATTTTTAAATTTAGCCTGCGTAGAAATTTGCGAAATTTTAAAATTTTAGAGAGCGGATTTTTAAATTTAGCCTAAAATACGTGGCGCAAAAGCACGAATGCAAACGCCGAAAGCAGCGCCGAGACGGGTAGGGTGATGATCCACGCTAGCCCGATCGGCTTCATCAGCGACCAGTTCGTGCTGTGATTTACCAAGCCGATGCCCAAAATTGCGCCGATTAGCACGTGGGTCGAGGAGATCGGAAGCCCCAGCACCGATGCCGCCATGACGACGACGGCGCTTGCGAGCTCGGCGCTAAAGCCCGAGGCGGGGTGGATTTTCGTAAGATTGGTGCCTACGGTGGCGATCACCTCTTTGCCGATGAACCAAAGCCCAGCTATTAGGGCTACTGCGAACATTATCATAATCTGCTGCGGCACGGGAGTGGAGGGATTGATACTATTCGTAGCCATCGTATCGATGATGGCGGCAAACGGACCCACGGCATTTGCGATGTCGTTGCTGCCGTGCGAAAACGCAAAGCCGCTAGCGGTGAGCACCTGCAGCCAGCTAAACATCAAAAACGCGGATTTGTTTAAATTTGAGCGGCGCAGGGTTTTAGCGAAAATAAACATCAAAAGCCAGGTGATTAGCGTCGACATACCGATGATGAGGTAGTTGTAAAAATTCGTAAGCCCGAAATTTAGATTATGCAGCCCCTTAAATATCAGCATCGCCGAGATCACGAAAGCACCGATACCCGCTACGGCAGGGATCCCGTACTCTAGGGCTTTATGAGATTTGAGCTTCTCTTTTTTGGCGTCAAGCTCGATTACCTTTTTATAATACTCGCTATCCAGCTCGCTTGGGTCAAAATCGGGATCGCGCATCGCGTAAATATCGTGATTTAGCGCCTCTGCATAGGCGATCTTTTGAATGTCGTCCAGGGTCTCGAAGGTCTTTTTATGCAGCTTGCGGAGGGATTTTTTTTCGCGCTTTATGCGGTCGATCTTTATTTGAGCGTAGCGGTTGTAATCCAAAATATAGTGTTTGATGAGCCAGAAAATTCCAAAGGAGATCACTCCGCCCAAAATCGGCGAGAGTACCCAAGAGATCGCTATTTTGCCGATCTTATCCCACTGCACGAGCCACAATGCGGAAGTCTCTGCGGTATTAAGCAGGGCGCCTAGCGTAAGCCCCGAGCCCACGATACCACCGATGATCGCATGAGTAGTAGATACGGGCAAGCCCTTTCTGCTAGCAAAAAGCAGCCACGCGCCCGCCGCAAAAAGCGCGCTCATCATTACATAGATAAAATCCCTAGGATGCACGTCCATTTTGCTAAGATCGATTATGCCGCTGCGGATCGTCGAAGTTACTTCGCCGCCTGCGATTACTGCGCCGCTTGCTTCAAATACCGCCGCGATACAAAGGGCTTGCGCGATGCTAAGAGTGCCGCTTCCGACGCTGGTGCCGAAGGAATTTGCCACGTCGTTTCCGCC
The DNA here is from genome assembly GCA_963529625.1 of uncultured Campylobacter sp. Taxonomy (GTDB): domain Bacteria; phylum Campylobacterota; class Campylobacteria; order Campylobacterales; family Campylobacteraceae; genus Campylobacter_B. The sequence goes on from CAURZM010000001.1 coordinate 221,884, forward strand.
GATATTAAAGGCCATAAAGATGCCCAAAAATACCGAAACCAAAAATAGCGTTTTATCGCCGCTTCCTATAAAACCGAATCCCCAGATAAGAAAATAGATTGTTACGCCGCAGAATATGCCGTAGAAAATGAGACTTATCTTGCTAGATTTCATAGCTCTCCCTTAAAATCCGCGAAATTTTACCACACGCGCCTTAATCCCCACTAAATCGCACGGGCGAGGTATATAAATTTTAATTTTAAAAGCGAATTTAGTGGCGCGCGCTAAGCTTTATTAAATCAATACTTCGTTACAATCCACATTAAATTTTAAAACCGAGGCGAAAAATGTCTAGAATTCCGCTGCAAAGCCCGTATTTCGGAATATTCGTAATGCTAATCCTAGCCTTTTGTGTCTTTTCGCTCATCGTTAAACTATCCTCTTTGGTAGGCTCGCGTTTGGCAGACAGGCGCGATGAGCGGCTAAAGGGCGAAATTTACGAAAGCGGCCCCGAAGCCGTCAGGCAGCCCAACCGAATGAACTCTCACTTTTTTTTGATAGCCGTGCTTTTCATACTTTTTGACGTCGAGATTATCTTTATGTTTCCGTGGGCGGTAAATTTTAAAATTTTAGGCGTGTTCGGGCTTGTAGAGATGGCGTTTTTCATCGTATTATTAGGCGTCGGTTTCATCTACGCCTGGAAAAAAGGAGCGCTAAATTGGCAGAGCATAAGATAAACTACGCGCGCGAAAACGGGCTTCCAGTAGTTCTTACCACCGTCGATAAGCTAATTGCGTGGGGCAGGAGCAACTCTTTGTGGGCGATGACGTACGGGCTTGCGTGCTGTGCGATCGAGATGATGGCAGCGGGCGCGGGCAGATTTGACTTTGACCGCTTCGGTACGATATTTCGCGCAAGCGCCAAGCAATCGGATGTGATGATAATCGCAGGTACGCTTAGCAAAAAGCACGCCGAGTTTACTCGCCGCCTATACGACGCGATGCCCGAGCCCAAATGGGTCATCAGCATGGGCAGCTGCGCCAATACCGGAGGGATGTTTAATACCTACGCTACGGTGCAGGGCTGCGACCGCATAGTGCCCGTGGATATCTATCTGCCCGGATGTGCGCCACGCCCCGAGACGCTGCAGTTTGCGATGATGGTACTGCAAAAAAAGATCCGCACCCAAACTCCGCGCCGCGCGCAAAAGGCAAAAAGGCTGATTTGATGAGAAAATTTAATCCCAAAGGCGATCAGAGTAAAAAAAATTACTACAAAGACAGATTTTTCGTTCCCGAAGAAACGCCGAAGTTGGAGGTAGCCAAAAGCAATTTTAAAGACGATCTGGACGCGCTTGAAGGCATCCAAATTTTAAACTCATACGTAGAATTTAACACTCTCGTGCTCTATGTGGAGCCTACGCAAAATTTAGCGGCGCTGCGTGCGCTTAAGAGCGCGGGATATGAAATTTTATGTGAGCTAAGCGGCGTAGATTTTACCGAGGCTCGCGGCGGCATCGAGGTTTTTTATCAGCTTTTGGACATCAAAAGGGCGCGCCGCGCACGGCTAAAGTGTTTCGTGCCGAATGAGAGCTTTTTGCAAAGCGCTGCGGGCATCTACAAAAGCGCGAACTGGGCGGAGCGCGAGCTATACGATATGATGGGCGTTTGGATTGAAAATCATCCAAATTTGGCGCGCCTAATAATGCCCGATGATTGGTTCGGACACCCGCTTTTGAAATCCTATCCGCTGCAAGGAGACGAGTTTGCCAAGTGGTACGAGGTGGATAAAATTTTTGGGGTTGGCGCGCGCGAACGGATCGGCGAAGAGAACCGAAATTCCGCATTCGTGAACGAAAAAGATACCTTTAACTTCGCGCACCTCTACCACGAGAGCGGTTACGGCGAGCCGCGCCCGCAAGAGAAAATTTTACAAGAATATCAGGAAGAGGGCGGCGTGCGCTTTGTAAAACGCGCTAAACGCGGAATTTACAAGATCATCACAAAGAGAAAATAATGCAAAATCCAAGCAAGCTAAGACCGTTTTTCGAAAACATCGAGTACGAGCGCGAGGGCGCGAATATGATCTTAAATTTCGGTCCGCAGCACCCAAGCGCGCACGGTCAGCTAAAGCTCGTGCTGGAGCTTGACGGCGAGCGCATCGTGCGCGCCCGCCCGGGCGTGGGCTATATGCACCGAGGCATCGAAAAGATGGCAGAAAATATGATCTACGCGGAGTTTGTCCCCGTAACAGATCGCATCGATTACGTCGCATCGGGCTCGAACAACTACGGCTTTTGCGCCGCGGTCGAGAAGCTCTGCGGCATCGAAGTGCCGCGCCGCGCGCAGATCATCAGCACGATCTTATTGGAGCTTAATCGCATCAGCTCGCACCTTCTGTTTTTAGGCACGCACGCGCTTGACATCGGCGCGATGACGGTATTTCTCTACTGCTTTCGTTCGCGCGAATATATACTCGATCTCATAGAAAAATACTGCGGCGCGCGCCTTACGCACAATAATATCAAAATCGGCGGCGTGTTTTTGGATCTGCCTAACGGCTGGTTAGAAGAGATGTTGAAATTTTGCGACGAATTCCCGAGCGATATTAAAGAATTTGAAGATATGCTCGATACGAATAGAATTTGGCTAATGCGAACTGAGGGTGTGGGCGTGATCTCGCACGAAGACGCTCTTAGCTGCGGCTGTAGCGGCGTGACGCTCCGCGCTAGCGGGCATGCGTGGGATATCCGTAAAGAAGAGCCATACCTCATCTACGACGAGCTTGATTTCGACGTGCCGTATGCGAGCGAGGGCGATTGCTACGCGCGCTATAAGTGTTATATGGCGGAGATGCGCGAGAGTCTTAAAATTTTGCGCCAGTGCGCGAAACACTATCCGCTAAGCGATCCGCAAATTTTAGCGATCGATCCCGCTTACGTAAATCCAAGCAAAGAGCAGATCATGACGCAAAACTACTCGCTGATGCAGCATTTTGTGCTGGTTACGCAGGGCTTGCGCCCGCCCGTGGGCGAAATTTACGCCGCGAGCGAGAGTCCTAAGGGCGAGCTTGGATTTTATATCCGTTCGATGGGCGAAAGCCGCCCGTACCGTCTTAAGATCCGCACGCCGAGCTTTTGGCACTGCGCGGTCTATGAAGAAATTTTACCCGGGCAGTATCTTGCCGACGCCGCGGCGATCATCGGCAGCACGAATATCATTTTAGGCGAGGTGGATCGATGAAACGCTACGATTTGAGGCATCTGGGCGATAAATTTTTAAACCGCATGGGCGAAATTTTAAAAAATTCCGCTCGCGGCGAGACGATGATCTTTATGTTTGAGATGGGTGATTTCAGCGCGGTTCAAAAAAGCGCCGATCTGGTGGAGGGGCTAAATTCTACGTTATTAAATTCCGTCAGATACAATCAGGTCGATTGGATGATCGTCGCAAAAAAGGGGAGAGTATGAAAATTTTAAATTTCGCGTCGCTGCTTAGCTTGCAGGCTCCGACGCTCGCCGTTAGCCTTAAAGACGCAGAAATTTTAAGCGTATCGCCGCTGCAAGATCCGCATCTTCCAGGCGAGCTGATAAAATGCGAGATCGGCGCGCAAAGCTTCGTGCTGGCGCTAATCTGCGCTAGTTTTTGCGACGAGCAATATTTTGCGGATCTGGATCTGGAGTATCTAAGCGGCGAAAGTAGCGTAGGCGAGGAGGAGATCGAGCAGATCGCGGAGTTTCTGCAAAGCGGCTGCGACGCGCTTTTGATCGACGATGCGCTCGTTAAAACCCACTCCGACGCCGAAAATATCAAAGCCTTTCTATCTCTCATAGCGGCGAAGTTCGGGGTTAAAATTTTAAGCTTACGCGGCGGGCAAGCGGAGCTAGGCACGGCGAGTGCGTTAAATTTAAGCCCCCTTAAAGAGCCTGAGAATTTCGACGGCGCCGTGGTTTTCAAACACGATGCGGACGACCGATTAATCGGCGGAAGGTATTTTAGCATGGTCGCAAAGATCAAGGGCGGCGATCGCGTCCGTATCAAAACATCGCACCTAAATTTAGAAAAAGAATTTATTTTGGATGAGGAGCTAAAGGGCACGATCGCGCTTTTGGGCTCGGCCGGGCAGGGCTTTGGCGGTTATAATTTCGAACTCGCAGAAATTTCTAAGGTTTAAAATGGCAAAGATCACGATAGACGGCAAAACTTGCGAGTGCGACGAGGGTGAGTATATCTTGCAGGTCGCGCGTCGCTGCGGCGTTTTTATCCCCGCGCTTTGTTATCTAGGCGGCGGTACGCCGACGCTCGCATGCAGGCTTTGTATGGTCGAAGCGGACGGCAAACGCGTCTATAGCTGCAACGCTAAAGCCAAGGACGGCATGGTCGTTTACAGCCGCAGCCCCGAGATTGACGCCGAGCGCGAGGCGATCACGCAGGTTTATTGCATCAACCATCCGATGGCGTGCGGGGTTTGCGATCAAAGCGGCGAGTGCGAACTTCAAAATTTAGCTCATCTGATGCGCACAAATACCCAAAGCTACGCTATCCGCGATACGGCGCGCGAGGTGCAGGATTGGGGATATTTGAGCTACGATCCTAGCCTTTGTATCGTCTGCGAGCGCTGTATTACCGCCGCGAAGGACCGCTTGGGCGTAGATGCTTTTAAGCTCGTCCCGCGCGGCGGAGACATGCTAAGTAAGGATCAAAAGGACGCGATGCCCAAAGACGCCTACGCCGTATGGAACAAGCTGCAAAAAAGCCTAATCGCGCGGGTAAATGAAAATGATGATTGCGTAAACTACGGCGAGAGCGCGGCGGTCTGCCCGACGGGGGCTCTGGTAGAGAGCGCGTTTAAATACGTTTCAAACGCCTGGGAGCTGCGTCAAATCCCCGCTTCCAACCCGCACAGCAGCGATTGCGAACTGCTTTATTACGAGATCAAGCGCCGCGGCATAGGCGACCCGCGTGAAAAAATTTATCGCGTTAGTAGCGACGTAAATTTTAGCGTCCTACATGCAGGAGCGCGTTTCGGCTGGGATTTCTCAAACGAGCGGGCGAGCAAAAACGAAGCGGTTTTTAGCCGCATCGTGCGCGGCATCGAAGACGGCGAGATCAAAAATATTAAATTTAATAGCTTCATCACCAACGAAGAAGCTCGGATTTTAGAGCTTTTGCGGCAAAAATTTAAGCTCGCTTTGATCAACGACGAAGCACTTGCCTATCAAAAATTCCTGCGCGAATTTTCAAAATTTAGCGGCACGAAATTTTATAATGCGGATTCGCAGACCATTAAAAATAGCGATTTTATCGTCGTTTGCGGCACATTTTTGCGCAGCGACGCTCCAAATCTGGGCTATGCGGTAAACAGCGCCTGCAAGCTAAATAAGGCAAGCGGGATCTATTTTCATCCCTTTTGCGACGAGGGCATTAAGGGTTTTAGTAAAAATTTCATCTATCAGCCGCACGCCGCGGGGTTGGAGGCGCAGATCCTGCTTTGGATCTTGCAGAAATTCGGACGCGATCTGCCTGAGTGGCTGGATACGAAACTCGCGGCGGAATTTAAAATTTTGCGCGCCGTGGCGAAGCAAAATTTAGACGAGAAATCCGCGGGTTCGCAAAATCCTGAGGATTCTACGGAGGCTAATGGCGTCGGGAATGTTGCGAGTGCGAGCGATGCCGAAAATTCCGCAGGCGCGGACGGCAACGCAAAAAATTCCGCGCAGAATTCCGAAAATGCTACGGAAAGTAAAATTTCAAATTTCGCCCGCACGCTCGGGTTGGACGAGCAGAAAGTGGATGAGCTTTTGGCTAAAAAGGAGAGCTTTTCGCTCATCATCGGCGAGGATTTTATCCGCACGCCAAATAGCGCCACGCTCGCGCGTCTAGCGGGTTTGGTGCAGCACTATACGCCGCTAAAAGTGCTAGTGGTGCCGCCGCGCACGAACAGCCTGGGCGTCGCGCTCATCTGTGAGCTTAGTGCGCAAATGAGCGCGGGTGAGACGCTAGGCTACAACGAAGCGGGCGATATAAGCTTCGGCGTGCTGGAAGCCGATCTGGACGCGCCTAGCTTGGTGCAGCAGGAGGGCACGTTTACGAACTACGACAAGCGCGTAGTACCTACCAATGCGGCGCTTGATTACGGCGGATATGAACTAAACGATATCGCCTGTGCGCTGGGAGTTTGCGCGGAATACGCGATCAGTTATACGCCGAGCTTGGGCGCAGATTTTGAGCAGGTTAAATTTGACGATTTAGAAAATTTTTACGACAACGGCGGCGCAAACCACCGCGGATATGAGCTGCGAAATGAGAAGTTCGCCGCTAGCGAGGAGGAGTTTGAAATTTCGCCTTCCGCGCCGCTTAGAGTAGGCGAGGGCGAAATTTTAATCTATGAGGCGAATCCGTTGCATCAATTCAATAAATTTAGCGGCGCAAGCAGCGGACTAGGCGAAGCGGGCGCGCTGTATCTAAGCCCCGGCATCGCCGAAGCTCTGGGCGTAAGCACGGGCGACGTCGTTAAAATTTACAAAACAGACGGCGCGGGGTATGATGAAAAAACTGGCGGCGCAGGCAAAACGAGTGCCACTAATGATAAAAGCGTCGCCGCTCATGCAAAAAAAGCGGATCGTGCAAGCGGTGCTCGCAAAGCCGATGCCACCGGTAATGAAAATGGCGAAAGCGGCGCAGAGGGGCTCGTAAGCTTAAACCGAGAAATCGTCGCTAGCGTAAAGATCGATAAGTGCTTTAGCGGCGCGTATCTGCCGTATTTTGATGAGAAACTGCGCGGCGAGATATTTTTCAAAACTTCGCGCTATGCCGGCGTAAAAATCGAGAAAATTTCAAATTCCAAAGGAGAGGGCAGATGAGCGATAGTGCATTTTATTTCGTAGCCACCGTCTTAAAGGCGCTCGTGATTTTAGCCGTCATCGCGCTGCTCTCGGGGCTTGCGACCTATGCCGAGCGTAAGGTGCTTGCCTTTATGCAGCGCAGGATCGGACCCTCTATGGTCGGGCCTGCGGGACTTTTGCAGGTAGGCGCGGATATGATAAAGCTTTTTACCAAAGAGGACGCGATCCCTGCGCGGGCGAATAAGCTTCTTTTTAAGATCGCGCCGATCATATCGGCTACGGGAGCTTTCGTGGCGCTTTCGGTAGTGCCGCTGCTACCGGAGTTTACTATCGGCGGGCGGACGATACAGCCGATTTTAAGCGATATAAATGTGGGAATTTTATTCCTGCTCGGAGCTAGCGGCACCTGCGTTTACGGATTGCTGATCGGAGGGCTTGCGAGCTACAATAAATGGGGCACGATAGGCGCGTTTCGCGCGTTTTTGCAGATCACCTGCTTTGAGGTGATAAACGGGCTTAGCCTAATCCCTATCGTGATGATCACGGGCTCGCTCTCGCTTATAGACATCGTAAGCGCGCAAAGCGGCGGTATCGACAAGTGGTTTATCTGGAAAGAGCCCGTCTGTTTCGCGCTCTTTCTCATCGCAGCCTTCGTAGAGTGCAACCGCACGCCGCTGTGCCTTACCGAAAACGAAACCGAGATCGTAGCGGGTGCGGGGACGGCGTATTCGGGAATGCGCTGGGGTATGTTTTTTATCGGCGAATACGCTAATATCATAACCTACTCCGTCGTTACGACGCTACTGTTTTTGGGCGGATTCAACGCGTTTTGGTTTATCCCCGGCGGCATTATGATGGTATTAAAATCAAGTCTCGTGTTTTTCTGCTTCCTATGGGCTCGCGCGGCGTGGCCGCACCTGCGTCCCGATCAGCTGATGGGGCTTTGCTGGAAAGTCTGCATGCCGTTAGCTCTTGCTTGCGTGCTAATTACCGCGCTAGCGATCGTTTAAGGAGGGCGCGATGGCAAGATACGCTCAGATCGATAAACGAGCCCCTATTAAATCCGGTGGCGATAAGCTGCGCAGATTCCTCTCCCGCACCTTTAACGGCGAGCTTTTCGTGGGGCTGTGGGTGGTGCTCAAAAATATGTTTAAGCGCGGCGGCTCGCACACGCTTCGGTATCCTATGGAAAAATTTGTTATGCCGCCTAGGTATCGCGGTGTGCACAAGCTAATGCGCCTGCTTGAAAGCGGCAGCGAGCGCTGCATCGGATGCGGCTTGTGCGAGAAGATCTGCGTGGCGAACTGCATCGCGATGGAGACCAGCCTCGGCGCCGATGGCCGCAAAAAGGTAGATAACTACTCGATAAATTTAGGGCGCTGCGTCTACTGCGGGCTTTGCACGGACGTCTGCCCCGAGATCGCTATCGTGCACGGCTGCGAGTACGAGCTTGCGAGCGAACAGCGGGCATACTACGGCTTCAAAGAGGATCTTCTGATCCGCGGCGAAAATTTATGTTTAAACGGCGCGGCGCAAGAGTTTGCGGGCTATGGCAGCCTGGATGAAAACGCGGGCGCGCGGATCAAGATGACGCCGAATGCCTATATAAAAAGCGACGCCGCAAGCGACGAGCCAAGCTTAAAGAGCGCGGATTCAAATTTAAAAAGCAGCGCCGCGGAAAGCTCTAAAAAAGGGAGCGCCGCTAACGATAAAATTCTATTTTCAGACAGCACAGGCTTAAGCGGCGAAATTTTAGCCGAGCGGCAAGACGCCAAGCGGGCAAACTTAAAGGAAAGCTCCGCCGCAGACGCCGAAAATTCTAAAGAAAATTCCGCTGTCGCTAAAAATTCTACGCTTGATTCGCAGCGAAATTCCAAAAAAAATTCTGCTTCGCAAAGCGCAGAAGACTCCGCTACGGATAGTAAAAATTTGGTGGAAAATTTTAAAGAGAATTCCGTTGCGCCGCACGCTGAAAATTCTGTCGGCGATTCTACGGAAAATTTTAAAAAGAATTTCGCTATGGACGACGATTCTTCGGAGAATTCTAAAGAAAATTTCGTTCCGCAAGACGCGGGGAATTCTGCGATGCGAGGTAAAAAATCTAAGGCAAATTCCAAAAAGAATTCTACTGAGGAAGCTGAAAATTCTACGCTTGATTCGGCACGAAATTCTAAAGAAAATTCCGCCTCTCAATACGCCGAAGATTCCGCCGCGCAGGGGGAGGAGCAATGATACAAACGCTTGCATTTTATTTTTTCAGCGCGGTTTGCCTGGTGCTTTTCGGCATCAGCGTTTTTAGCAAAAACGTCCTTTACGCCCTTAGCGCGCTGGCCGGCGGCATGGTTTTTATGAGCGGATTTTTCTTCTTGCTGGATGCGGAGTTTTTAGGCGTAGTGCAGATCATAGTTTACACGGGCGCCGTGATCGTGCTTTACGGCTTCGCGCTGATGTTTTTGGGCGCGGATAAAAACGTAAGCGAGCCGAAAAAGGGCGCAAGGCTATTTTTCGCGCTTAGCGGCGTGATCGCATTTTTGCTCGTGATTATCGTGCTTGGCGCGGTGGTTGCGAACAACGTAGAAACGCTTAAAATTTTAAACACCGACGATACCGAGGCGCTTGGGATGATCATCTTTACGAAATATCTGGCGATTTTCGAGCTTGCAGCCGTGATGCTGCTCGTGGCGATGATCTGCGCTATCGTGCTTGCGCATAAGCAGATGGATGTGAGCTTGACATACGAAGAGAGCGAGGAATAAAATGGGTCTAAATCACTATCTGATCGTCGCTGCAATGATGTTTGGGCTCGGGCTTGCGGGTATGATGAAGCGAAGAAATTTGATCATGCTCTTTTTTTCGAGCGAAATTTTATTAAATGCCGCAAATTTAGCCCTCGTCGCCGTAGCGAAATTTTACGACAACATAAACGGCGAAATTTTTGCGCTTTTCATTGTCGCGATCGCTGCGAGCGAGATGGCCGTGGGGCTTGGGCTACTCATCTTGTGGTATAAGAAAACGGGCAGCATCGAACTTGACAGCTTCGTAAATTTTAAAAATCCTTCTAAGGATGGACCGGATGCTTGATACCGTTTTTGTGTGGCTTTTAATCGCCCTTTTCGCACCGCTTGCCTCGGCGATCTTCGCAGGCGTTTTCATTCGCGCCAAAGATAAGATGTTTATCGGCGTAATCTGCTCGGCGCTGGTGATTTTAAGCACTATCGCGTCGCTTGCTTTGATGGAGCTCGTCTCTGACAACCGCCTAATCAGCGTAAGCTTAGCCGATTTCATAAGCACGGGATTTTTGGACGCAAAATTTAGCTTTCTCATAGATAGCGTAAGTGCGGTAATGATGGTGGTCGTAGGCATCGTATCCAGCGTAGTGCACGTGTATTCGATCTACTATATGTGGGATGATGAAAACTTCGCTAAATTTTTCAGCTTCCTGGGGCTTTTCGTATTTTCGATGCTGGTTTTGGTAACGAGCGATAATTTTTTAGGGCTTTTCATCGGCTGGGAGGGGGTCGGACTCTGCTCGTGGCTGCTGATCGGCTTTTGGTATGATAGGAGCAATTACAGCTGGTGCGCCAACGAGGCTTTCATAATGAACCGCATCGCAGATCTTGGGATGCTGCTTGGAATTTTCTTGATCTATTTAAATTTTGGCTCGCTGCGCTACGAAGTTGTATTTGCGAACGCAGCGGGCTTGGAGCCTGAAATTTTAACCCTGATCGCAGCGCTTTTATTTATCGGCGCGATGGGCAAAAGCGCGCAGTTTCCGTTCCATACCTGGCTTGCCGACGCGATGGCGGGTCCGACGCCCGTCTCCGCGCTCATTCACGCAGCGACGATGGTTACCGCGGGCGTTTATCTGGTGATCCGCGCAAATGCGATTTTCGCGCTCGCGCCCGAAGTAAGCGGCTTTATCGTCTGCTTGGGCGCTTTCGTGGCGGTCTTTGCGGCGTCGATGGCGCTAGTTCATAACGATCTTAAAAAAATCATCGCCTACTCCACGCTTTCGCAGCTTGGCTATATGTTCGTAGCCGCGGGGCTCGGGGCGTATTGGATCGCGCTATTTCATCTGGCGACGCACGCGTTTTTCAAAGCGCTTCTATTTTTGGGAGCGGGTAACGTAATGCACGCGATGAAAGACGATCTAAATATCCAAAATATGGGCGGATTATATAAGTTTATGCGACCTACGGCGATTTTAATGTGCATAGGCTCGCTCGCGCTTTGCGGATTTTATCCGTTCGCGGGCTTTTTTTCAAAAGATAAAATTTTAGAAGCGGCGTGGAGCGCGGACGCGTATTTCATCTGGGCGCTGCTGTTTGCGGGCGCTGCGATGACGACATTTTACAGCGTGCGTCTAATAATGCTCGTGTTTTTCGGCAAGCAAAAATTTACTCACCATCCGCACGAGGCGAAAGGCTTTGCCCTCATTGCGATGGGCGTATTAGCCGTGCCTGCAGTGATCGCGGGCTTTTTCGAGCACGATTTTGCTGAGTTCGTGCTTAGCATACTGCCCGGATTTAAAATTTCGATCCCGCACGGCGTGGAGGTAATTTTGATCGCCCTAACGCTAGCGATGATAAGCGCGGTAGCGATCGGCACGATTTGGACATACGGCAAGGGTAAATTTAGCCAAAATTTAAAGAATTGCAAATTTTATAAAATTTTGATCGCTCAGTATTTTATCCCGCAAATTTACGAGCGCGTGATCGTGCGCGGATACGCTAAGCTTAGCGAGATCTGCGCTAAATGCGACAGCGCGATCATAGACGCCAGCGTCGATCTGATCGCTCGCGTGGCGGTAAAAAGCGGCGAAGGTGCGGATCGCGCAAGCAATAGCGGAGATTTGAGCGCAAATTTAAGGTGGATGGTTTTGGGATCTTTCATTTTGCTGATTTTGGCGTTTGCGCTGTGAGGTAGGCATGGAATACTTTTTAAGTTTGGTTATATTTTTTCCGGCGGTAGCTGCGGTTTTGGGCTTTTTGATCGACGAAGCGAGCATTAAGACCTACGCCGTTACGATGAGCTTTATAGAGTTCGTGCTTTCGCTCGTTTTATGGATACTCTACGAGCCGGTGGACGGCATCGCGTTTAGCGTGCTGCACCCTTTCATAAGCGAATACGGCATCAACTACTTCATCGGCGTGGACGGAATTTCGCTGTTTTTGGTGATCCTAAGCACGCTGGTTACCTTTTTAGCGCTGCTTAGTCTAAGTATCAAAGAGCGCGCTAAAAATTTAATCATCTGCATTCTATTTTTAGAGATGACGATGGTGGGCGTTTTCGTGGCGCTGGATGCGATTTTGTTTTACATCTTTTGGGAACTTTCGCTAATTCCAATGCTCTACATCATCGGCGCATGGGGCAGCGGCAAGAGAATTTACGCTGCGGTAAAATTTTTCATCTACACCTTCCTGGGTTCGATGTTTCTACTCGTTGGACTCGTAGCGATGAGCTATTTCTACCACGAGGCTACGGGCGAGTATAGCTTTAATATCCTAGATTGGCAGAGCCTGTCGCTGCCGCTTAGCACGCAAATTCCTCTGTTTTTGGCATTTTCGGTCGCCTTTGCGATCAAGACGCCTTGTTTTCCTTTTCATACCTGGCTTCCGTACGCGCACGGGCAGGCCCCTACGATAGGCTCGGTTCTGCTTGCCGCAGTGCTTCTTAAGATGGGCACATACGGCTTCGTGCGATTTTCGCTGCCGCTATTTCCCGACGCGAGCGTCTATTTTAGCGGGATGATGTGCGCCGTAGCGATCGTTATGATCATCTATGCGAGCTTCATCGCCTTTGCGCAGAAGGACATCAAACAGGTAATCGCGTATAGCTCGATCGCGCATATGGGCGTCATAATGCTTGGAATTTTTTCAATGAGCCGCGAAGGAATGAGCGGTGCGGTATTTTTGATGATCAGCCACGGTATCGTAAGCGGCGGGCTTTTTATGCTCGTGGGCTTTTTATACGACCGCAGACACACGAAGCTTTTTAGCGAGTTCGGCGGGCTTGCACGGGTGATGCCGCTTTATGCGTTTTGTTTTTGCGTCGTGCTACTAGGCTCGATAGGTCTTCCGCTTACGATCGGCTTCGTGGGAGAATTCCTAAGCCTTGTAGGAATTTTTAAAATAAGCTTTAGCTACGCGCTCTTGGGTGGACTCGGCATTATAATGGGCGCGATCTATTCGATGAATCTTTATAAAAAGACCTTCTTCGGCGCTCTCGTGCATGAGGAGAATAAAAAGCTAAGCGATCTAAATAGAACCGAGCTTTGCTCTATCGTCCCGATCTGCGTGCTGGTGGTAGCGCTTGGCGTAGCGCCGAATTTGATGCTAAAGAGTATCGAGCCTAGCGTGACGCAAAGCCTTGAGCTGATGTTTAATAAAGCCTCTCAAACCGCGACCCGCGCCTATATGGAAAAAGCAAATTTTAAGGTAAGAAGCGATGCAAAATAATCTTTTAAATTTAGCCTCGATCGCGCCTATGGCGATACTCGGAGGATTTGCCCTGCTGATGCTCGCGGTTTCGCTTTTTGCGCGCACGCTATCATATAAATTTTACGCCGTCATCACGATACTAGCACTAGCTCTCGGCTTCGGGCTCGTTTTTGGATACAACAGCGGCATACGCGGGCTTTTCGATGTGATGCTAGTAGACGGAATCGCGACGCTATCGATGCTTATTATGCTCGCAGGCTCGATATTTTTCATCTTTTTGTCTTTGGGCGCAAGAAGCGCGCACGAGTACCACACTGCGGAGTTTTTCGTGCTGTTTTTATTCGTGCTCGTGGGTTATGAGTTTATGGTCGCGAGCGAAAGCTTAATGATGATCCTCGTGGGGCTTGAGACGGGTTCGCTGGCGCTTTATACGCTAATCGCGCTGCATAATCGCGCCAGATCAGTCGAAGCGGCGCTAAAATATTTCATAATGGGCGCGCTGGGATCTGGGTTTTTCGCATTCGGCGCGGCGATGTTTTTTCTATCGACCGGCTCTATGGAAATTTCAAATATCGCACAGATTGCTAAGAGTTCAAATTTACAAACCAGCGTCCTGCTTTTCGCCGCCTGCTCATTTATGATCGTCTCGATAGGATTTAAGCTCTCACTGATCCCGTTTCACACCTGGACGCCCGACGTTTACGAGGGCGCGAGCTCCGCAATGGCAGGCTTTATGTCCGTCGTCCCAAAAATCGCGGGCTTTGTCGTAGCGATCAGGCTGTTTGAAGCGCTGGGAAGCATCGGCGTGCAGTGGCTAAACATCGTGCTCTACGCCGTAGCGGTGGCTACGATGAGCCTGGCGAACCTTATGGCGCTGGTGCAGCGCGACGTCAAGCGGATGCTCGCTTTCAGCTCCGTTTCGCACGCGGGCTTCGTGCTCTGCGCGATCGTGATCGGCTCGACGCAGGCGAACGCGGCGCTTTTCACCTACTGGATCTTATACGCCGTGGCAAATCTCGGGGCGTTTGCCTTCATCTGGTGCGTACGGCAAAGGCGCGCTCGCTCGTTAAATTTAAAATTTAAAACCCAAAGCGTCCCTTTAAATTTAAATGCAAACGGCGAGGATGAGGGGAATTTTATCTCAAACGCAAAGCTTTCTTTTTCGCAAGATTACGAGCCAGGCGCTACCGGCGAGTTAAATTTAGGCGCGAACGGACAAAATTTAGCTTGCGGCGAGTGGAGCGTTAAAGCGAGCGAGCAAAATTCCAAAGAAAACGAGCAAAATTTTAAAGCGAGCGAGCCCGGCGCCGAAGCGACCCTTTTTGGCACTAAAACTTGCGAGCCAGGCGCCGAAATTTGCGAGCAAAGCTCTAAATTTACAGCTCGCTTCGAGCATCCGTTTGAGAAATTTGACGGGCTGATCCGCACCCATCCGCTCTTTGCGCTATGCGCGGCGATCTTTATGCTCTCGCTTGCGGGCATTCCGCCGTTTAGCGTGTTTTGGGGCAAGATGTATCTGCTAAGCGCGGCGGTCAATTCGGGCTATTTCGCCCTCGCCGTCATCATGGCGGTAAATAGCGCACTCGCGCTGTATTACTACCTGCGCCTCATCGTGCGTATGTTTTTGCACGAGCCGCGGGAGGACGCGGAGCTTGACGGCTCGCTGGATGCGGTCTCGGTGCAGATAAAATTTGCCGTCGTGCTAGCTAGCGTGGCGTGCGTGCTGGCGCCGTTTTTGGTAAAATTCCTAACCGGCGCGGTAAATAATTTCGTCTTTTTAAGCGGGTATTGAGCTTAAATTTTAAGCGCGAGCTGAACCTATCGCGCTTTGCCAACAAGGAGAGATATGTTTTTGGGCGAGCTAAGTGCTGACGGCTACGGTTTTGCGCTGCTTGATGTGCGCGATTTGAGTGAGTTTTTGAAGGAGCGAAAATGCAGAACAAAAAAGCTTCTAAGCTACTGGAACGCGCACAAGCAGCTGTTTTATGATGCCGTAAAGGGCGCTAAAGCTTTGCCCTTCTATCCGCTTACGGTGCGCAGCTATGAGATCTTCGTTTGCATGGACGAGGAGTTTGCGCCGCCTGCGGGCTACGAAGTAGCTTTCAAGCGCGATAGGCTGTATTTCGCCCCGCAAAGCGACTCCGCGATCCTAGCGAGCTTCGATGCTTTGCAGCATCGTTTCGATAAGCTAAAAAGCGGCGAACTCGAGCTAGGCTATGAGTGTCAAAGCGGCGTTGCGGGCAAGATACGAAAATTTAATTCCACGCTCAAGCTTGGCTTGCAAAGCGGCGCTTACGGGCTTTGCGTCGTTGGGCTAAAAAACAGCTCGCAGCACTTCGAGAAATACGGCTACGCCTTTATTTTCAAGCGTAACGCAAGCGCGGAAAATCAAAATTTCAGTAGGCTTGATAACGATAAATTTAGCTTTAATATTTGCGAAGGCGATTAAATTTAATTGAAATTCTGCGCCGAACGAGACCTTGGCGCGACCCGCAAAATTTTAAAGATGCGACCGGCGCGGTAAATTTAAATCTAAATTTCACTCCCTTGTTCCGTTGTTTTTTAGCAAACGCGCAAATTTTGATAAATTTCGATTTTAAATCTCGCGGCGAAGGAGCTTTAAAATTTCACGCTCCAGCTCTTGCGGCGGCGCCGAAATTTTATCCGCAAACTGCGAGCGGTTGAAGGTGCGCTGGCGCTTTGCAAGCTGTACCGTGTGCAGACTTACGAGCTGTTCGCACTGCGCCCGCGAGATCTGTCCGCGCAAAAGCTGCCCGCACTCCTTTAGCCCGATGCAGCCTAGTGCCCTGCACTCTGCACCATAGCGGGCGAATAGAAACTCCGCCTCCTCTAAAAGTCCGCGCTCAAACATCGCCTTCGTGCGTGCTTCGATGCGCTGCGCAAGCCACTGCCTAGGCGCGTCGATCTCAAAAATTTTAATATCCGAAATGACGGGCGGAGCGGTATTTTCGCGCAGAAATTTACTCGGCGCCTCGCCGCAAAATTTATAGATGCTTAGCCATTTTTTTAACCGAAAGCTGTCCGCCGCGCTAAATTTCGCGGCAAATTCCGGATCGATCCGCCGCGCTAGGGCGTAAATTTCATCGTTTGAAATTTCGCTTTTAAAATCGGGAACCTTCGGCGCCAGCCCGCTTAGCATCGCTTTAAGATAAAACCCGCTGCCGCCCGTGATTATCAAAGGCGCGCCGCTACGATCTGCAAAAGCCCGCGCGTCGGCGTATTCTTTGATAAACTCGCCGACGCTGAAGTACTCGTTTGGATAGATTAAATTTACGCCGAAGTGCCTGATCTCGCGGAGCTGCTCCTCGCTTGGCTTGGCGCTTGCGATGTCGATCTGCCGGTAAATGCAAAGCGAATCAAGGCTCAAAATCACGGCGTCCATCTCGCGCGCGATACTTAGCGCAAGATCACTTTTGCCGCTTGCGGTGGTGCCGATGATCGCGATCTGCGGGCTTGCGTGAGAGTTTTGATTTTGGCTCAAGGCGTTTCCTTTCGTAAATTTTTCATTCAAATTATATCAAATTTAGAGCTATTCTTACTTTTTTTTGATACAATGGTGCCCAAAATAAGGGGCAAAATGGCTAAATTTAAAGAAATTTTATCCGACATCAACGAATTAATAGTTTTTAAACACTCGGTTTTTGCGCTGCCGTTTATTTTTACGGCGATGATCACCGCTAGCAAGCTGCAAAGCGGCTCGGTATGGTTCGGCTGGAAGCTGCTTTTTTTAGGAATTTTATGTGCGGTGAGCGCTAGAAGCTTCGCAATGGCGTTAAATCGTTACTTGGACGAGGACATCGACCGCACCAATCCGCGCTGCGCTTCGCGCCCTAGCGTGGACGGACGGATCGGGCGCGGGAATTTGCTGCTTTTCATAATCGCAAACGCGGTAGTTTTCATAGCGGTTTCGGCGTTTATAAATCCTTTGGCGTTTAAGCTTTCGGTGCCGATTTTAGCGGCATTGGGCGGGTATTCGTATTTTAAGCGCTTTAGCGAGACCGCACATTTGATGCTCGGCTTTTGCTTGGGGCTTGCGCCGATTGCCGGAGCGATCGCCGTTAGCGGCGGGGTTCCGCTGTGGTCGGTGCTGCTGTGCCTCGGGGTAGTATTTTGGGTAGGCGGCTTTGACGTGCTGTATTCGCTTCAAGATATGGAATTTGACCGCACGGCGGGGCTTTACAGCATACCTGCGCTTTACGGCAGGGAAGCATCGATGTTTATCTCTAAAATTTTTCATGCCGTGGCGGTGCTTTTTTGGCTGCTGTTTTGCGCGGCGGCAAATTTAGGCTTTTTTGCCTATCTTGGCGTGGCTGCGTGCGCGACGATTTTGTACTTCGAGCATAGGATCGTACGTAGTGATTTTAGTAAGATCGATCGCGCCTTTTTTACGCTCAACGGTTACTTGGGCATTGCGTTTTTCGCTTTTATTTTTGTAAATTTATTTTAAGGAACCCCTATGGATCTTAACACTATCATCATTTTAGGACTTTGCGTCGTTATATTTTTGATGTTTTTCGTCATATATTTTAAGGATAAGCAAGCGGATAAAAAATTCGAGCGCTTCGATCAGGTGCTGACTGACGCTATGCAAGAAAACTATCTGCTTAAAAAGAAGGTCGAGGAGCTAAAAGAGATGATCGATTCGGGCGGTAAAGTCGCTCCCAATATCGATATAAACGCGATTGCCGACGTAATCGACGAGACGATAGAGCAGAGACTAGACGTAGTGCCTACGATGATTGACGAGCGGGTAGAAAAGCAGATCAGACCGCTTTTGGATCAGCTTAAAGAGCTCATCGGCTCGGTAAGAAAATAGCGAGGGCAATATAAAAATAAAATTTTGCAAAATCGCTTTGTTTTTTATATAATCGCCGCAAATTGATATTAAGGCAAAATATGCTAATTGATAAATTTGGACGAACGATCGATTATTTGCGCATTTCGGTTACGCAGCGGTGTAATTTCAGATGCAGATATTGCATGCCGAGCACGCCGTTTAACTGGGTGCCGCGAGAGAATATTTTAAGCTTTGAGGAGATGTTTTTATTCGTCAAGGTCGCGATCGACGGCGGCGTAAAAAAGATCCGCATCACCGGCGGCGAACCGCTGGTGCGAAAAGGGATCGAAGATTTTATAAAGATGATCGCGGATTACGCTCCGGACATCGATCTTGCGCTTACTACCAACGGATATTATCTCAAAAACTACGCGTGCGCCTTGAAAAGTGCGGGGCTAAAACGCATCAATATGTCGCTTGATTCGCTGCGTCCGGAGCGGGCTAAATTTATAGCTCAGCGCGGCGTGCTTTATAACGTCTTAGAAGGCCTTGACGCCGCGCTTGAAGCGGGACTAAAAGTCAAGCTAAATACTGTCGCGCTAAAAGGCATCAACGACGACGAGCTTATTTATTTGCTGGAATTTGCCCGCGAGAAGGATTGTCAGATCCGATTCATAGAATTTATGGAAAACACCCATGCCGGCGATCTTACAGGATTAAAATCAAACGAAATTTTAGATATTTTAAGGCGTAAATTTATCTTTACCGCTCTGCCGAAATCGCAAAGCTCGCCCGCGTCGCTTTACGCGCTCGGGGACGGCTACACCTTCGGCATAATCGATCCGCACAAGCACGATTTTTGCGAGAGCTGCAACCGCATCAGACTAAGCGCCGAGGGGCTTTTGATCCCGTGTCTTTACTTCGAGGACGCGCTAAGTATCAAAAAGGCGGTCAAAGAGGGCGACATCGCCGCAGCCGCCGAAATTTTGGCTAAAATTTTAGCGAATAAGCCCGAAAAAAATCGCTGGCAAGCGGACGCTTCGAATGAAATTTCAAGCCGCGCATTTTACGAGACGGGCGGATGAGGCTTGTTGAGAGCTTTTTAAGTATCCAAGGCGAGGGCAAATATGCGGGCAGGCTCGCGTTTTTCTTTCGCTTTGCGGGCTGCAATCTGCGCTGTGCGGGCTTCGGCGGCGAGCGCATTTCGCCAAAGACCGGCGAGATCTTGCGCGGTTGCGATACGATCCGCGCGGTTTTTACAAATCACTTCGAGCACGAAGAAATTTTAAATCTAGCGCAGCTTTTGAATAAAATTCCAAATTTATCAGGTTCGTCCTATTTCGCACCTGCTTGCTCTGCACCGGGTTTTTGCGGCGCAGAGCCTTTTTCTAAAAAAGATACGTTAAATTCCGTCGCCGCGAAAACATCTTCCCGTCCAAACGGAAACGCAGAAAAATCTTTAAATTTAACGAGCGAAAATTCTTTAAATTCCGCGGCGCAAAATTCTTTAAATTTAAATCCGCAAAGCTCCGCCTTGCCGCAGAGCGCTAAGCTTTATCAAAAGCCGATCGTCGTTATCACCGGCGGCGAGCCGATGTTACATCACAAAGAGGCGCTATTTTACGAGTTCGTCTGCGAGCTGCTCGCGCGTGGATACGCGGTGCATTTTGAGACCAACGGCACGATTTTAGTGGATTTTGAAAAATTTCCCGCCTACAAAAGCTGCGTCTTTGCGGTCTCGCCCAAGCTCTCAAACTCCGCCGAGCCGCGTGAATGCAGGCTGAGTTTCGCCGCGCTACGAAGCTTAAAACAAAACGCAAAAGATATCTTCTACAAATTCGTCATCTCGCCCGAGTTTGACGCGCAGCCCGAGATCGCCGAAATTTTAGCGGCGTGCGATGGCGAGGTTTATTGCATGCCGTGCGGCGCAGATCGTCGCGAGCTGGAAAGCGCCGCGCAATTTTGCGTGGATTTTTGCCTAAAAAACGGCTATAATTACTCCGATCGCCTGCACATTAGAATTTGGGGCGAGAAGGACAGGGTATGATAATCAGGAAATTATACGAATTCGAAAACGCTCACATCGTGCGCCTGTGCGGTTCGAAGCGGTGTCGCACGAGTATCCACGGCCACTCCTACAGATGCGAAATTTTGCTTAGCTCAAATTTTTTAGATGAAGCGGGGATGGTTTATGACTTCGGCTACATGAAGCTCGGCATCCGCGAGCTTATCGATAGCTTCGATCACGCCGTGACGATCTACGCGCGTGACGATTCGGGCTATATCGCGGATCTTAAAAAACACAGCGCACGCTGGGTGCAGATACCGCTAAATCCGAGCGCGGAGCAGTTTTGTAGAATTTTTTTCGTTCTAATCGACCGACTTTTGAGCCTAACTCAGATGCAAAACGGCGAGCGCGAAGTAAAGCTTCACAGCGTCATCGTGCACGAAACCGCGACCGGCTACGCGCAGTGCTTCCGCGAGGATGCCTACAACGCGCAGATGGGCGAGATCTCGCTAGATGAGATAGAATTCTCGCCCGCCGTGCGCGAGGAGTGGAGGCAGCCGGAGCTTTGGCAAAAGCTTCTGCGCGGCGAAAAAATCATCTATCCAAAGGATTGCTGATGAGAAATTTCTTTAAATTTGGCGCGGGGCTCGTGCGCGTTTTTGCCGCGTGCGCGATCTTTGTTTGCGCGCTTGCTTTGGGGGGCTGCGACGACGAGAAAAAGAACACCTTGCAAAAGCCACCGGTAGATAGTGAGGTGCCGAAGGACGTACCCATCGCGCCTAGCGAGCCTAAAGTCGATATAAACGCCGATATGCCGCCGCTTCCAGTGACCGAATAGGACGGAGCGTTGAAAAATCGGCGGCTAAATTTGAAAATTTTTAAAATCTGCGTTGTTTGTATGCGGCACGCAAGCGCGATTTTGGCGTCTTTTTTGCCTGTACGATCTACGCAGAGAAATTCTAAATTTTTATCTGCAAAATTTCATTCTTGGCACGAAATATACTGCGCGAAACCGGGGTTGAGAGCGCGCGCGATAAATTTTAACGCAATAAATATCCGCAGCTGCTTTGAAGAGTTTTTACAATTTCAAAGGCACGGAGCCGATCCGTTTTATCTCGCGCCGAAAAAATTTGCGTTGAAATTTGGTCGTTTAGGCTCCAGCTGCGCAAAATTTTATCCTCCAAATTTAACCCCCTGGCGGAAGTGATGGATTATCTGTATCAAAGCGCCCTGGGTTTTCATAAGTTTTTTGCGCTAGCTGCGGCGATTTTAACGATAATTTATCTGATTTTTACCCAGCTTAAAATAGACGCGGCGGCGGAATTTTGCCCTCGCAGCAAGGCTTTAAATTCCGCCGCCTCTGCGCCGCAAGCTGAAAATTTAAGGCAAAAGAGCAGATCAGGGCTTAGATTTCTTAGGCGCATCAGGCTGTTTTTGCCGATCTATTATTCGTGCATCGCGGCGCTGATAATCAGCGGAAGCGTGATGCTGCCGGTGCTGCGCTTTGATCTGAGCTTTAGAATTTACTTTATGGCGGTCGCAGCGCTAGCGATGATCATACTTAGCGCGGCATCGTACAAGCGGCTAAAAATCGCGTATCTGAGCCAAAACTTTGCGCCGTATCAGCGCAAAATGCGGGTGATTTTGGGGCTAAGCTTAGCGATAATTTTGATAGCGAGTGTTATTTGATGGTATATTTTTACGATAAGCTTGCAGGCGAACAGAGCCTAGTTTTGCAGAATGATCAGTTTTTACACCTAAAGGCCAGGCGGGCAAGGGTGGGCGAGCACATAGACGTGCGCAATCTAAAAGACGGGGCGAGTTATCTATATGAGATCGCCGAAATTTCGCGCAAAGGCGCGGCTCTGAATTTAGTTTTTAAAAGCTCTGTTTTTACGCCGCCGCACGATTTTTGCGTCGCTTGGGCGGTCGTCGAGAGCGCCGTGATCGAAAAGAGCCTGCCTGCGCTAAACGAGATGGGCGTCGGGCGGCTTGTTTTGGTCTATGCCGATCTGTCGCAGAAAAACGTGCGGCTCGATCCGCAGAGGATGGAGCGGATTTTGATCAACTCGTCGCAGCAATGCGGGCGAAATTCCATCATGCAGATCGAGGTTTTGAGCGGCTCGGACGAGCTCGCGCAAAGATATGAAAACGTAAGCCTGATCGATTTTGGCGGCAAGAACATCGACATTTTCGGCGGCGAGGAGATCGCGTTCGTAGGCCCGGAGGGCGGATTTTCGCCACGCGAAAGAGAGAAATTTAAAAACGCCTATGCGCTTAATAGCCCCTATATTTTGCGCTCAAACACCGCGCTGATCGCAACTTGCGCGAAGCTGATCTTTTAAGCGCTCGGTAAATTTTAAAATTTAAAAGTCGGGCGCTTTAAAATTTGCCCTGCGCGATCCGCTATATTTATCTGCGGCTTGACGCGCGGCGCGTATTTACGCGCTGTATTTTGCACGCCGCAATAAATCAAAATTTTATCTTCAAAATGCGCTAAATTTTAAAATTTTGCGCCCAAAAAGCTTGCTCGAAAAGAAAATCCGCCGCTTCGCCGAGAGATTTTTAAAACCCTTTAAATTTGCTTTTTAGATAAAAAAGTTGTATAATCGCTGCCTTTTAAAATCATCAAAAAGGATCAAAAATGAAAAAAGATATCCATCCGAACTTTGTCGAAACGACCGTTACCTGCGCTTGCGGCAATACTTTTAAAACGCGCTCGAACAAGGCCGAGATCCGCGTCGATATCTGCTCCAATTGCCATCCGTTTTTCACGGGCAGCGAGAAGATCGTAGATAGCGCGGGCCGCGTCGAGAAATTTAAGCAAAAATACGGAATGAAATAGTTGCTATATCTCATTCCTACGCCGATAGGAAATCTAAGCGATATCTCAAGCCGCGCGCTTGAGATATTGCAAAGCTGCGAAATCCTAATCTGCGAGGATACGAGAGTTTCAAAAAAACTTCTAAACTTATTATCCGATAAATTTCAAATCTCATTTAAAATTTCACAGTTTTACTCTCTGCACACGCACAACGAAGCGGAGTTTTTCGCGAGCTTTGATCCGGCGCTTATGCGCGAAAAAGCTTGCGCATACGTAAGTGATGCGGGCATGCCCTGCATCAGCGATCCTGGGATTGCGCTCGTAAAATTTGCGCAGCGAAGCGGCGTACCTTACGAGGTGCTTAGCGGCGCAAACGCTCTGTTGCTTGCAGCCGCCGCAAGCGGGCTGGTGGAGAAAGAATTTAGCTTTTTAGGCTTTTTGAATAATGACGGCGCGCAGCGCAAAGCTCAGATCATAAATTTAATGCAAAGCCCCTATCCGTGCGTGCTATATGAATCCCCAAAGCGCGTGGTAAAGCTAATAGAGCAGATCGCTGGGATCGACACGCAGCGCAAAATTTTTGCGATCAAAGAAGCTACGAAAAAATTTGAAACCAAATTTTTCGGTAGCGCCGCAGAGGTTCTATCTAGCCTAAACGGCGCAAATTTAAACGGCGAATGGTGCGTCGTGATTGACGGCGCAGGCGAGAAAAGCTTTGAAAAAATCACGCAGGAAGATATTTTGTCGCTTGAGATCGCGCCGAAAATAAAAGCGAAACTGCTCTCAAAAATCAGCGGCGAACCCGCCAAAGAAATATATAAAAATTTGATACGCTAAGTCATATTTTAACCGTTTTTCGCTAAAATCCCAAAATGATTATTTACGGCAAGCAGCTGTTTTTGCACCTTTTAAATCGGCATCCGCAGAAATTTATCCGCATCATCCTTGCAAAGGAGTGCGAGAAAGAAATTTTTAAAAAGATCGCCGCAACCGGCGTAAAGATCGAGCGCGCCGATGCGAAAAAAGCTCAAGCCCTCGCTCGCGGCGGCAACCATCAAGGCTTTTTAGCCGAGGTGGAGGAGTTTGGCTTCGGCGATCTGGCTAGCGTCAAAGACGATAAATTCGTGCCGATCCTTTATGGGCTTACCGACGTCGGAAACATCGGCGCTATAATGCGCAGCGCCTATGCTTTGGGCGCGGACAGCGTGATCGTCGTCGCAAATAATCTAAATATGGCGGGCGTAGTGCGCGCAAGCTCGGGCGCGGCGTATGAGCTAAACGTCGTTAAGGCCGCAGATGGGCTTAGCGTGCTAAACGAGCTTAAACAAAGCGGCTTTGAAATTTACGCCGCGAGTGCGGACGGGACGAGCTTTAAGGAGTTAGAGCTCGGCGCGAAAAACGCACTCGTAATGGGGAACGAAGAAGAGGGGATACCTGCTAGGGCGCTTAAAAAATGCGATCGCGCGGTATCGATAAAGATGCGCGAAGGCTGGGATTCGCTTAACGTAAGCGCGGCATTTGCGATACTATGTGATGGAATTTTAAATGGAAGAAATAGAAGAGAAGTTAAATAATACGGACGAGCAGGCGGAACAAACGCAGCAGCCAAAAAATAGCGATCTGGATAAATTAAAATCTATGGATCTGATCGAGATAGCGCGTACTACGCGCATCGACGCGCAAAATTTAGAATACATCATAAACAAAGACTTCGAAAAACTTGCAAATTTTAACGTGAAGGGCTACATTAAAATTTTAGAGCGCGAGTTCGGGCTGGATCTATCGGACTGGCTTAGCGAGTTTGAGATCGCCAAAGCGAGCTTCGCGCCCGTTAAAAAGGCCAAAGTCGAGCAGGTTTATGGTCAAAGGGTCAGCCCTAACAAAAGCGGCAGCGGTTGGCTTTTATGGCTGCTTGCGATGGTGCTAATCATAGGCGCAATCTTTTATTTCGGACTTTATAAAAGCTTCGGCGAGTTTTTGGGCTCGCTTTTATGGGAGCAAAACAAAACCACCTACTCGGACGCTCCGATTGTAAACAATACTCAAAAAAAGCTTAAAAACATCGGTATCGACGTCGTTTCGCACAACGCTACAGATGAAAAATTCGCATTAAAGTCAGATGCCAATGCAGCCGTTGTTGCGGATGAAAATTTAAGCTCGCTCAATGCGCTGGACCGCTCTATCAGGATCGAGCGCGCGAGCATTAAGACTGAGGAAAATTCTACCGACGAAAACGCTACTCAAAGCGCGCCCGTGCCGAGCAAAGATATCGTGCTTAGCCCGCGCGGTAAGATGTGGATTGGGATCATTGATTTAAAAAGCGGCAAGAAGCGCGAGATGGTCATTAATGCCCCTTACGTCGTCGCTTCGCAAGGGAATGAGGAGCTGCTAATCTCTACCGGTCATGGGATGTTTGAGCTCGGCAAAGCCGATGGCAACGTAACTTTCAGCGAAAGAAACACTCAAAAATTCCACGTCAAAGATGGCAATATCACTAAAATTTCAGCCGATGAGTTTCTGCGCCTAAACAAGGGCAAAAAGTGGTAAAATCCTCGCTCTCGCGCGGTTTTTCGCTCGTAGGGCTTCGCCGACGCTGAGGGTAAAATTTCGGCTTTCTGCGGCGAGTGCGACCTAAATTAAACCTAGGAGCGTAAATTTAAAGAGTTTTAAAATGCGCTGCGTTGGATAAAATTTTAAACGGCGTAGGTAAAATTTAACGGTGCGACAAAATTTTCAAATGGTGGGCGCTTCGGTAGCGCGCTAAATTTAAGAGGCGTCGTCCATGGCGCCTTGCAAAACGAAGGCCTCGATCGTTTCGATCGGACGTAAATTTAAATGTCGCGCAAAGTGTCGCGACGCGATAAATTTAAACGATCAACGCCTCTGCGGTTTTAAAATTTTAGCGAGGCAAGGGTTTTAAACGCCTTAGCGATATAAAAGCGCCGCCGCATCGCTGCTAAGGCTTGGAATTTTAGCTTCCGTGCGGCGCGAGCAGATCGCGGCGTTAAGGTGCAAAATTTTAAATAAAGCTTGAAAATTACTTTAAGATAAGAGGTTTAAGATGTTTGACGAAATCCGTTTTTCAAAAATCGAGCGTTTGCCCAATTACGTTTTTGCCGAGGTCAATGCCATAAAAATGGCGGCGCGCAGAGCCGGCGAAGATATAATCGATTTTTCGATGGGCAATCCCGACGGCAGGACGCCGCAGCATATAATCGACAAGCTTTGCGAAAGCGCGCAAAAGGATAAAACGCACGGCTACTCCGTAAGTCAGGGCATCTACAAGCTGCGACTTGCCTGCGCGAATTGGTACAAGCGCAAATACGGCGTGATCTTAGATCCGGAAAGCGAGATCGTCGCCGTGATGGGCTCCAAAGAGGGCTTCGTGCATTTAACTAGCGCGATCGTAAATCCTGGCGATGTCGCGGTGGTGCCCGATCCTGCCTATCCGATCCACACTCAAGCCTTCATTATCGCAGGCGGTAACGTCGTTAAAATCCCGCTTGCCTATGATGAGAATTTAAATTTTAATGAGAACAAATTTTTCATCGATCTGCAAAAGACCTTCGATGAGAGCATTCCGCGCCCAAAATACGTCGTCGTAAATTTCCCGCATAACCCTACCACCGTCGTCGTACAAAAGAGCTTCTACGAGCGGCTCGTGGCGATGGCGCGGCAGGAGCGGTTTTATATCATCAGCGACATCGCTTATGCAGAGATCGCTTTTGATGATTACAAAACGCCGTCGATCTTTGAGGTCCAGGGCGCAAAAGACGTCGCAGTCGAGGCATACACTCTTTCTAAAACCTACAATATGGCGGGCTGGCGCGTAGGTTTTGTTAGCGGCAACAAAAAGCTCGTCGCCGCGCTTAAAAAGATCAAGTCGTGGTTTGATTACGGCATGTTTACGCCGATCCAAGTAGCTGCCACGATCGCGCTGGACGGGCCGCAAGAGTGCGTAGAGCAGATCCGCGCGAGCTATGAGAAGCGTAGGAATTTTTTGATTGACGCTTTTGCGGACGCAGGCTGGCAGATCGCTAAACCTAGCGCGTCGATGTTTGCGTGGGCGAAATTGCCGCCGGCTGCAGCTCATCTAAGGAGTATGGAGTTTTCCAAACAGCTTCTTACCAAGGCGCGCGTCGCCGTAAGTCCCGGCGTGGGCTTTGGTGCAGCGGGAGACGATTATGTGCGGATCGCTTTTATCGAAAACGAAAACAGGACCCGCCAGGCTGCTAGAAATATAAAAAAATATTTGAAAGAGATCTGATGAAGGTAGCGATTTTAGGCGTCGGCACCGTAGGTAGCGAAGTTGCAAATATTTTAATCAAAAACAAAGATATCATTCTTGCGCGCGCAGGCGTTAGCATAGAGCCCGTAATCGGGCTCGTGCGCGATACGAGCAAAAAAAGGGGCGTGCAAATTCCGCTTAGCAGCGACGTGCAAAGTATCATCGAGCGCGACGACATCGACGTTTTTGTAGAGCTTATGGGTGGGGTAGAAAAGCCCTATGAGATCGTAAGCGAAATTTTAAAGCGCAAAAAGGCGGTTGTTACCGCAAATAAGGCGCTTTTGGCTTATCATCGCTACAAGCTCCAGGCTTTGGCGGGCGATACGCCTTTTGGCTTTGAAGCGAGCGTAGCGGGCGGAATTCCGATCATCAAAACCCTGCGCGAGGGGCTAAGCGCCAATCGTATCGAAAAAATAATCGGCATCGTAAACGGCACGAGCAACTTTATCCTTACGAATATGATGCAAAAAAACGAGAAATTTGAAGATGCGCTAAAGCGAGCTCAAGAGCTTGGTTACGCCGAAGCCGATCCAAGCTTTGACATCGGCGGGTTCGACGCGGCGCATAAGCTTTTGATCTTAGCTAGCATCGCATACGGCGTGCACGGCGATCCGGAAGATATCCTAATAGAGGGGATCGAGGAGATCACGCAGGAGGATATATATTTCGCGCGCGAATTTGACTTCATAATCAAGCTGCTTGCGTTAGCTAAGCGCGCATGCGACAACAAAGTCGAGCTGCGCGTCCATCCTGCGCTCATTTCAAAGGATCAAATGCTCTCAAAAGTCGATGGCGTGATGAACGGCGTGAGTATCTACGGAGACTGCGTCGGCGAGAGTATGTATTACGGACCAGGCGCTGGCGGTAGCGCTACGGCAAGCGCTGTTATAAGCGATCTCATCGACATCGCGCGCGATAACAAAAACCCGATGCTCGGATATAAAATTTTGCCAAGCGAAAATTTTATGCAAATTCTGCCGAGCGAGCAGATCCGCACGAAGTATTATTTCAGGCTGCGCGTGCGCGATGAGAAGGGCGTGCTCGCGAAGCTTACGAACATTATGAGCTTAAACGATCTTTCGATCGATAGCTTTTTGCAAAAGCCGAAGC
Source organism: uncultured Campylobacter sp. (assembly GCA_963529625.1). Taxonomy (GTDB): domain Bacteria; phylum Campylobacterota; class Campylobacteria; order Campylobacterales; family Campylobacteraceae; genus Campylobacter_B. The sequence continues at coordinate 250,175 of CAURZM010000001.1, forward strand.
TCAAAACGGATGAGGAAGTGACGCTGTTTTTTACGACGCATACATGCTGTGAGAAGGATATCAAGCGCGCAATAAGCGTAATTAGCGGCGAAAATTTCATCACGCAAAAGCCTTTTATGATCAGGATCGAAAGCTAAATTGAGCTTAAAAGAATATCTTTTCGGCTTTGCTTGCGAGGACCGTGCGGCGGAATTTTTACGCGGCGAAGGGTTTGAAATTTTAAAGCGAAATTTTCGCTGCCGCTTCGGCGAGATCGACATCGTCGCGCGCAAAGACGGGATTTTGCACTTCGTAGAAGTAAAGGCCACGAGCGGCGATTACGCCGCCGCAGAGCGCGTGACGAGCGCTAAGGTGGCTAGAATTTTAAAGGCGGCGGAATTCTATCTGATGAGCTGCGATACGGACGAGCCGTGGCAGATCGATGTCGTGGAAGTTTATCCAAAGCAGATAAAATTTATCGCCAACATATCTTTTTAAATTAGAATTTTTATTATTTATTTAAGATAATGAACTATAATCCGCAGAATTTTAACACAAGGAGAATATTATGGGAAAGTATATAGAGCTTACTTCGGAGAATTTCGATGTTACTAAAGAGGGTGTCGCGCTAGTCGATTTCTGGGCGCCTTGGTGCGGACCGTGCCGTATGATCGCCCCGATCATCGAGGAGCTTGCGAACGATTACGACGGCAAGGCTAAAATTTGCAAAGTAAATACCGACGAAGCGCAGGATCTTGCGGTGCAGTTCGGCGTTCGCTCGATCCCTACGATACTATTTTTCAAAGACGGCGAGCTAAAAGCTCAGCTCATCGGCGCGCAATCCAAGCAGATCATAGCCGACAAGCTAAACTCGCTTCTGTAAATTTTAAAAGGGCGGCTTTCGCCCTTTCTTCTCCCACTCATCGTTTTATTAATTAAATTCGTAAATTTAACGCTCGCGGCTTTACTTAATAAAATAATTAAGGAGAAAAAATGTTAGATTTAGCAATTATTGGCGGCGGTCCTGCGGGGCTAGCGGCGGGGCTTTATGCTACAAGAGGCGGTTTAAAGGATGTCGTGATGTTTGAGATGGGAATGCCCGGCGGGCAGATCACCTCAAGCTCCGAGATGGAAAACTACCCGGGAGTCGCCGCGGTGACTGATGGGATGAGCTTTATGGCACCTTGGCAGGAGCAGTGCTTCCGCTTCGGGCTGAAGCACGAGATGGTACGCGTGCTACGCGTCTCAAAAGACGGCGACGGAAATTTTACGATCTATCTCGAGGGCGATCAAACGCGTCGCGCACGTGCCGTTATCGTCGCTACGGGCTCTACTCCGCGTCGCGCGGGGATTAAGGGCGAGGATGAGTTCTTCGGTCGCGGCGTCAGTACCTGCGCGACCTGCGACGGGTTTTTTTACAAGGGCAAAGAGGTTGCCGTCCTCGGCGGCGGCGATACGGCGCTAGAGGAGGCTCTATATCTAGCTAAAATTTGCTCTAAAGTCTATTTGATTCACCGTCGCGATGAGTTTCGCGCTGCGCCTTCGACCGTGCAAAAGGTGCGCGAAAGTGAAAATATCGAGCTCATCACAAACGCGCTCGTAGAGCAGATAAAAGGCGATGCAAGCGGCGTAACTGGCGTCGTAGTCAAGGATAAAACAAGCGGCGCCGCGCGCGAGCTGCAGCTGCCTGGGATCTTCGTATTTGTGGGGCTTGACGTACGAAACGAGGTGCTAAAAGACGAAAGCGGCAAGTTTATCTGCGACGTCACGCCGGGCGGACAGGTCGCGGTAAATTTAAAGATGCAAACAAGTGTACACGGGCTATTTACGGCGGGTGATATGAGGCAGGATGCGCCTAAGCAGGTCGTTTGCGCGGCAGGCGACGGCGCGGTTGCCGCACTTAGCGCGATCGCGTATCTGCAAGGACACGACAAATAAGCTTGTATTCGGGCTAAAATTTTACGGCGCGGCGGGCGAAGCTACTTCCGTCGCGCTTTTTAAATTTAAAAGCCCGCGTCAAATTTGAATGAAATAATGAAATTTTGACGCAAGGCGGCTCAAATTTAAAATTTCGTCAAATTGAGCCGCAAAATAATGCTATCGTCTTTTGCGGAAACGCTTCCGAGCCGAAACGTCTTTTAAAAATTCAGATAAAATTTTATTGTCTTTCGTAGAAAGTTGCAAGGGCGTCTTCCGCCGTTTTTCTATTATTAAATGCCGATCTTATCTTAATAACATCATCAATTATATCTTTAGTCACTATAAATTTATCCGATAAACTTACGCTCTTATCGGCATTCACGATAAAATTTAATTCGATCGCAGCCTGTGGCGGCAGCTCTGCTGCCCTTCCAAGCTGTAGCCTTATTTGGCTAGGCGTTAGCTGCGAATAATAAGCGACGTCTTCTAATGAATCAATAATATTACTCATATAAATCGCAGAAGTTTTTGGTTCACCATCCTTTAGTATTTCATCTTTTAATTTATCGTCGCAATCAACTGGCTTTTTTTGAAATGAGTAATCTATTTTGCCTCTGTCTTTGAGCTCCTCTTGAAATTTCGTCTCATTTATTTTGCAATGTTCATTTGCCAATTTAAGTAAACGCTGTTGTTTATCATCAGATTTATCTTTATAGAAAAGCACGGCACCTCTTAAAGACGTGTTTAGCATAGCCTCTTTATATTTTTTGTTAAAGGCATCTACATCGACCTTTACTTTCTCCATATCCACGTCGCAGACCATCTTAACCGTCTTTAATCCGCTGTTTTCCTCTTTGCTCCAGGTGATATTTTTGCAGATTTTTGAACCCTCGATCGCCGTACCGATACTCATAGATTCAAAATCGGGCAGGGTGTAGTCTTTCACGAGCTGTATCTCATCCGCGCCGCATCCTGCAAAAATAAATGCCGCAAGTGCAGCGCCTAATGCGTATTTCATACTCGCTCCTTCAAGAAAAGTTAACGAGCAATGCTATCCATCTCTGTTTAATAACGGATAAATTTAGAGCCGAAATTTGAGATAAATTCGCGAAGTACGTGGCTAAAAGCGTGAAAGATAAAATTTAAAAGTGGAATTTTTAAAAGAATTCGGCGAGAGAGGGAGGGAATCGAACCCCCCGGAAAACGGTCAACCGCCCTCCTATCGGATTTGAAGTCCGCAGACGCCACCAGGTCGCCATCCTCTCCAAACGGCGCAATTATAGCGAGATAAAATTTATTTAGCTTTAAAGAGGCTAAATTTCAAACCCTTTCGGCTCATTATTAGCGACGGCAGGATTATGAGCGCACCCAAAAGAAGCAGGCTCATCACCAGACATATTAACATCCCGAAGTAGATCGTAGGCCAGAAATTGCTCATCATCATGACGCTAAAGCCCAAAATGATCGCAAACGACGTATAATACATCGCGTATCCGATACTTGCGTGGCTCGCACGGATTGCCGCGGTCTCGTCGCCCAGGCGCGTAAACTCGCGCTTGTAGCGATAGATATAGTGGATGACATCGTCCACGCCGATACCGATGCTAATCGCCGCTATCGTGATACTCATGATATCCAGCGGAATGCCCGCAACGCCCATGATGCCGAAGCAGGCGCAAAGCGGGATTAAATTTACGACGATCGCGATAAGAGCATATGAAAACGAGCGAAAGATGATCACAAAAAGCACGAAAAGCACGAGCACGGTGATACCCAGGGTGTCTATCTGCGAGCTCATCAGGCTTTGAAGCATATTGTTATAAAGCACCATTATGCCGCTAATCTGCGCGCTTGCCTGCTCGCTCGCAAGCAAAGAATTCAGCCCGCTTTGCAGATCCTTTAGGAATTTTGCTCTGCGTAAGCGCGGATCGCTGTCTATCGTGCGGACGCTAAAGTGTGCTTCGTTCGCTTCGATATTTACAAAAGGTGAAAGCACCATCTCGCGGTAGTTTGCCGGCATTTCAGAGTAGATTAGAGCAAGGCTCAGATCGTCCAGATCGCGCCCGCCGTTAATCTGCTTGCCGAGCTTTAAAAGCGATGCGAGCGAGCTTACGTTGCCGATAAACTCGTGTCCCGTGACGTTTTTGTCTTTCAAAAAATCATCTATTTTGCTGATGATACGCATCTTTTCGGAGGTGAACCAATACTGCGGCTTGTTTTCGTTGGCGGAGTATTCGGCTTCAAAATCGCCAAAATCGTCGCTCACAGTGGAATTTTGCTCTAAATTTACGGCGTTTCGATCTGAATTTGCGGCTTCGCTTGGCTGCGCTGCCGCGACGGAGCTTTGCTCGGTAAAATTTTGATCATTTAAATTTTGCGTCGTGGCAATGGAACTTTGAGGTATGGAATTTCTTGCAATAGAATTTTGCGCCGCGGCGTTAGAATTCTGAGTAGCGGAATTATGCGCGATAGAATTTTGCCCCGCGGGATTGGAATTTTCGCCGTTCTTAGAATTTGCGCTGCCGCTCGCGGAATTTTCGCTCTCGCTAGCGGGATCTGCGCTGCCCGCGCTTTTAAATTTAACGACGATATCAAGCGGGATCGTTCCGCCGAGATTTGTATCGATGACCTCCATGCCCGCGCGGATGTCGGTGCTTTTTTTGAAGTAGCCGATGAAGCTGTTTTCGACGCGCAGCTGCGAGATACCGTACAGCCCAAAGATCACCGCCGCAGCGCATACGCCGTAGACCGCGCCTCTGTGGTGCAGCGCCGTTTCAGCGCACCAAAGGGTAAATTTAAAGTGTTGCTCGAAGCTGCGATTATTGTGCGTGCGCGGCAGAAGCGACATAACCGCGCCGAATACTCCAAACGCCGTAACTAGCGAGATACTGATACCTACGCTCATCATAATTCCCAGAGAAATTACGGGTTTTATATCGCAAAAAATTAGCGACATAAAGCCGATAACGGTCGTAAAGATTGCGAAAAAGCAGGGCATCGCGCGCTCGCGAAGCACTGCGTAAACGAGCTGGCGCTGCGAAAATGCGTGAAAGCGTGCGCTAAACTCGCGGTATGCGACGATTAGATGGATACAGACCGAAACCGTGATGATGAGCTGAAGCGCGATAAAATTTGAGCTGATGACGGTAATTTCAAAGTCTAAAAAGCCGAAAAGTCCCGCTGCGAGCACGACCGAATATGCGCAGATGATAAGCGGCAGCAGGATAAATTTCGCCTGTCTAAAAAAGAGCCAAAAGCAAGCTAGCAGAAGCACCAAGGCGCCGAGTCCGTAGGTCGCCAGATCCGAGCGGACGTAACCCACCATATCGTCGGCGATCATATTCAGTCCGCCCAAAAACAATCGGTCGCCCGTAAATTCCTTCTCAAAGCCCGCGATCAGCGCGCGCAAAGCCATAATATCTCGGTGATCCTTTTCGCGCAGCTCGTCGCGATAGGATTTAAAATTTTGCTCCGCAACTTTAAACGCGTCTTTAAGCTGCGAAATTTGAGCCCCCGAGCGGTTGCCATCATGCTCTGCTTTCTCTAGAGCGCTTTTGGCTCCGTCTCTTAGGCGCAAAAGCTCCTCGTAGCGGGTCTGTGGCTTTAAATTTATCAAAATTGCGGTAGTGCGAAGATCGGCGCTTACTAAATTTGATGCGTAAAAGGGACTCGTGACAAACTCGCGCCTAGCCGCGGTTAAATTTACGTCCGCGTCGGTAAGGGTGGGTATGTGTTTAAGCAGCTCGCTCATGCCGCCACCTTTATTTAGCAAAAGCGGCACATTCGTGATGTCCGTGACGCTAGCGACGAAATCAAGCTTGGAAAAAGCTGCGTCCATCTGCTCTATTTTGCGGATCGTCTCGGGCGCTAAAAGATCGCCCTCGGGAGTGTATGCAAGCACCAAGAAATTCGGCGTTTCGTAGCGTTTGGATACTTCGCGCCAAATTTGAAGGTCTTTGTCATTATCTAGTAGAAGCGTCTGGCTCGAAGCATCGATCTCTAGCTTTGTGGAGTAATATCCGAAAAAGAGTGCCAGCGCCGTAAACAGCGCGAGCGTGATTTTCGGAAACGCGACGATTAGGCGAAAAATTTTTTTCAAATACCGCTCTTTTAGGCGCGCCGCTATTCGCCGCTATTGATGACGGTGGAATTTAGCCGCTTTATAAGCTCGTCAAAGCCCAAGCTTTGCGTTACGTCGCCTAGCTGCGAGCGGTAGGTTTGAATTAGGCTGACGCCCACGATATCGACGTCGTAGATACGCCAATCAGCGCCGTTAGGATAAAATTTAAAATCTATGTCGTAGTTTTTCTGCTCGCCGATGACCTGCGTTTTTAGCACGCGGCGCTTATCGCTCGGGCTTTGTTTGCTTAGCACTTTCATATCCTGATCGGTGTAAAGTGAGAGCTTTTCGATAAACGAGCGCTTTAGATGCGCCTCGAAGGCCTTATTAAATTCCGCGATTTGCGCGGGGCTAAGGCTCGCGTAATGCTTAGCAAGGGATAGCTTCGCCATCATCTTGTAATCAAAATAGCCGTCAAAAAGCGCAAAAATTTTCGCAGGCTTTGCGTCTTTTGGAGTGCTGCTTCGCATAATATTTACGGCCTCGGAGACCTTTTGGCTCATCACAGGCTCGATATCCGCATCGTTAATAGCGTGTGCCGAAATCAAAAGCGCTCCGCAAAGCGCTAGAACTTTTAAAATTTTCATTTTCATTCCTTTATTAATTTCTCGCGATTTTGCTCGTAAGCATCGCGTAAAAATGGATATAGATCCACCGCATCTTTGGTCATTTTTTCATAAAATTTCGGATCGCGCGAGTAGTCGTTAAATATTCTAAATCCATTGACGGAGTTTCGAACGGTGCCATCTTTAATATAATTTATCGGGTTTGAAAAATAATCTCCTACAAGCCCCGCTGTATCGCGGAGATTGCTTTGCCCCAAAATCGGCCAGACGATGTGCGGACCTGCCGGCACGCCCCAATACCCGAGCGTCTGCCCGAAATCCTCGTCGTGGCGCGGAATTCCGTAGTATTTGCCCGCCATATCGTTAAGTCCGCCGAAGCCGACGGTCGAATTGATCAAAAATCGCTTCGTCTCGTCCCAAGAATTTTCAAATTTACCCTGCAATAGGTTGTTTACGAGCCTCATCGGATATAAAATATTATAGAAAAAATTTGAAAACGCGCCCTGGATCGGATCAGGCATTACGTAATCGTAGCCGCTGGCTACGGGGGTTAATATGTATGAGTAAAATACGTCGTTAAAGCCCGTCATTACGCGGTTATAGCCGCTAAGCGGATCGAAAACCTCGCGCTTGGCGAACTCCTCATCAAAACCATCCGTATCGCCAGGCGCTACGTCTTGCTTTTGCGAGCAACCGCAGAGTACCAATGCCGCGGCTAAGAATAGAATTTTTATAAATTTCAAATGTGACCCTTCTTTATAAATCAAAGTGGCGATTTTACAAATTTAAAGAAATTTTGTCAATAAAGGTAAAATTTCATATAGAATTTCCCTCTTTATAGCGTAAAACAAAGCCCGCATCTCTTTAAGAAATATATCAGAGGATATATTATAAAATCACGCGAAAGTAAATAAGAAAGGATGAAAATGGACGCAAAATTTGCTTTGGAATTCCTGCTTGGCAACGAAGCATCGCTTTTAGCTAAGCATATTAAGCTACTTAAGGCCGTAGATGAGACTAAAAGTATTACAAAGGCCGCAGAGATCGTAGGAGTATCGTATAAAAACGGCTGGAACGCGCTAAATTTAATCAATAACGCGAGCAAAAAGCCCCTCATCGTCCGTACTCAAGGCACAAAGAAAAATAGCGGCTCCGAGCTTACCCCTTACGCCCACAAGCTGATTCGCGCTTATGATGCTATCAGCCACGCGGGCGAGACGTTTTTGAGTGAAATTTTAAAGCTTGATGAGATTACAGAAGAGAGTCTTTTAAGCTTAGAGAAGATCGGTATGAAGCTTTCTGCGCGAAATCAGCTAAGTGTTGAGATTACGGATGTTCAAACAGGCGCTGTAAATTCTCAAATCACGGCTAAGCTCGCAGGTGGTGAAATTTTATGCGCGACGGTAACCGTAGAGAGCGAAAAGAATTTAGGGCTAAAGGCGGGCAAGGATGTGCTGTTTTTATTCAAAGCTCCAAGCGTCATCATTGCCAAAGGAAGCTCGGAGAAGCTAAAACTTAGTACGGCGAATCAAATCAAAGGCACGATTAGCGAGGTCAAAATCGGCGCGGTAAACGCAGAGATCTGTCTAGGCACAAGCTCGCATCAAAACATCACCGCGATCATCACGCGAGAATCTGCCACCGCGATGGGTCTAGGAGTAGGAGATGAAGTAACGGCGATCATCGAGCCTAGCGAGATCATTATTGGCGCGTAATAGGGTGAAATTGGGTGCGCAAAATTTTGAAATTTAAGGCGTAAATTTAAAATTTTAGATACAATTCAATTCTCGGCGAGAGCCGAAACGAAAGGCATAAAATGAAGTTAAAAGCAGTGCTTTTAGGAATTTTAACCGCAGGTGCGCTTAGCGCAGGCGAGGTCAGCGTAGCAGCCGCTGCGAACACGACGTATGCGTTTGACGAGATCAAGGCGGAATTTGCCAAGCTACATCCGCAAACCACGCTAAATGTGAGCTTGGGTGCGAGCGGTGCGCTTAGCACGCAGATTAAAAACGGCGCGCCGTTTGATATTTTTATGGCGGCGGATATGAAATTTGCAGACGATCTGCATAAAGAGGGATTCGCGACGGCGCCTGCCAAAACCTACGCAAAGGGCAAGGTGGCGATGTTTAGCGTGCGCGGCGTAGATCTTAGCAAGGGGCTTGAAGTTTTAAAAGACCCTAGCGTCAAAACGATTTCTATAGCAAATCCAAAGACCGCTCCATACGGCACCGCAAGCGTGGAGGCTTTCAAAAAAGCGGGAGTTTACGATGAGATCAAAGGCAAAATCGTAGAAGCAAAATCGATCGGCGAGGCTCTTTCGCAAGCGCTTAAAGCTTCCGACGTCGGCTTTATCGCGGCCAGCGCGATGTATGCGCCTAAGATGGCAAAGGACGGCTGCAACGGCAAGCCTTGCAAGCAGGGCGAAAATTTCGTCTTGGTCGACACCAGCCTCTACGAGCCGATAGCTCAAGGCATGGTCGTGCTAAACCGCGCCAAAGACAATGCAGAAGCCAAGGCATTTTATGATTTTATCCTAAGCGATAAGGGCAGGGCGATCTTTGCTAAATACGGATACGAGTTTTAATGATTAGAGCGAGAATCAACGAAATTTTACAAAAAGACGGCATCCATTCAGTAGGATTTATCGCGGGCGGTATCAAGCTACGTGGTGTATTTCTGCAGCTAAGCAGCGAGCTTAAGGTGGGCAGCGAAGTTTACGTGGGCTTTAAAAGCACCGATGTGCTTTTATCTCGCGAAGCTCTAAGTGGTGTATCTAGCGAAAATGAAATTCACGGCAAGATTACGAACCTAAGCTTGGGTGAAATTCTATGCGCGCTCAGGTTTGAAGGCAAGATAAGCTTTGATGTGCTCATTAGCGCGCATTCTGCGCAGGAGCTTGCTTTACGCGAGGGCGACGAGGTTTTCGCATACATTAGCGCCACTGCGATATATATAGAAAAATATGATAACGATTGATTGTAAGAAAAAAATCAGTGATGATTTCTCGATTGATGCTCGCTTAGAGATTAACAAAGGCTCGTTTGTGTGCCTATATGGGCGCAGCGGCAGCGGTAAGACTACACTGCTGCGCATTTTAGCGGGATTTTTGCGCGCAGATAGTGGTAGCATAAAAGACGGCGATCGTGTGCTGCAAGAAGGCGCCGAATTTTTAAGTGCGGGCAAGCGCAGGATCGGCTTTTTGTTTCAAGACTATGCACTTTTTGAGAATATGAGCGTGACGGGCAATCTACTTTTTGCCAGAAACGATCCGCAAAAAGCTGCGATGCTGCTTGAAATTTTAGAGCTTAGCGAGTTTGCAAAATCTGGTGTCGAGGGTCTTAGCGGCGGACAGAAACAGCGCGTGGCGCTTGCTCGCGCACTGATGCAAGAGCCTGAAATTTTGCTACTTGACGAGCCGCTTTCGGCGCTTGATTTTACGATGCGCGAAAAAATCCAAGAGTATTTGCTAAAGATCCATGAGCAGTTTCATCAGACCGTGATTTTAGTAAGCCACGACGTAAGCGAGATTTATAGGCTTTGCAAGCGAGTTTATGAGATGAAGGACGGCAGGATCGTCTGCACCGGTACGCCGGAGGAAATTTTTCTTAAAACTAGCGGCTCACAGAAGTTTTCTTTCGCGGGCAAGATTGTCGATTTGCAAGCTCGCGACGGGATTAAAGTAGCCGTCGTAGCGATCGGTAGCCAGCTATGCGAAGTGGTGCTAAGCAATATGGAAGCCGAGGGCTTGCAAGTAGGCGATGAGGTAAAAGCGGGCGCCAAAGCCTTTAATATCACTCTGCGTAAAATTTAAACTTGTAGGCAAGCTTTGGCGCGCCTGGGTGAGAAACTTTAACTAGATTAGAGATTTAAATGCAGGCTTTTATGGAATTTTGCGCGGAATTTAAACGAGGAATTTTGCGAAATTTTAGCTAGATTTGTCCGTAAAATACGGGGATGTTTTAAAATTTCATTCGCATCGCGCTTAGATTTTCATGAAACACGAAATTTAAACGCAGGCTAGAGCAAAATTGCAATGTGAGACTAGATGACGTGTGGAAATTAAGCTTTAAATTTTAGATTTTGCGCAGGCAGGCGTCGTTAAATTCCTTCTTTGAATTTATTGATTGGCGCGGTGGGTCGATTTATAAATTTAACGACTTTTGATTTGCTTTTCGGCAGGAGTTGCGTGAATTCTATCATACGATCTTGGTAAAAAATTTAATGTGAAGCTTCGCAAAAACTTAAATTTTTAGATTTGGAATTTTGCCTGGATTTTGTGGCTTTGAAATTTTAAAAGTTCTAACGGCTCGAAGCTTGCGTGCTAAACTAGCTTAATAAGCTATGACAAGATTTCATTAACCCGGCTCTTGTAGGTTTATACGAAATTTTAAAATTTCGTTTTGTCGGTCTCAATGAAATTTCGCTAGGTCGTTCGGAGGGCGTCGTTTAGCCTATCTTGCGTGAAATTTGCGCTCAGATAAATCCTGCCCGCTCAAGTTTTCAAGCCTATTGAAGCTTTTTGAAATTTGGCTAGGCAAAATTCGTGGTCTTAAAAATTTGCCAGCTTGGTAGAGAGCTTAAAGGTTCAGCAGGATTTGCACGCTTGAAGAAATTTATTAGCCAAGCAATTTTATAAAATTCCGCTCGCTTTAGCTTGCGCGAAATTTTTAAAATTTCATTTCGTTAAAGCTCTTGCGCAGCTAGGTCTGCGCAGAAATTTTTAAAATTTCATTTTGCGAAGCCTTATGACTATGTGGTTTTCGTAAATTCTATCTAGCTTTGCCTCTAAATTTTAAAGCAGAGCTAGGCTTTTAAAATTTTATAGTTTGGGCCCAGCGGCTCGGCTCGGAGGATAAATGTTTGAAATTCTAAAGGGGCTCGATTACACGCCGTTTCTCGTCTCCTTAAAGCTTGCGGGCTTAACGACATTTGCGTTGTTTATTGTCTGCGTGCCGCTCGCGTTTTTTATGGCGAGAAAAAATTTCCGCGGCAAAAGCGTGATCGAATCGATCATCTCGCTTCAACTCGTGCTGCCTCCTTCGGTGCTAGGGTTTTACCTGCTCGTTTTTCTATCGCCGTATTCGGTGCTGGGGGAGTTTTTCGACAAACACTTCGGGCTTCGGCTCGTATTTAATTTCAGCGGGCTTGTGATCGCGAGCTGTATCTACTCGCTGCCGTTTATGTTTTCGCCGCTGGTTTCGGGCTTTCGCTCGCTTCCGCGCTCGCTTTTTTGGGCGTGTGATTCGCTGGATAAGAGCTATTTTTCCAAGCTTTTTCGCGTCGCGTTGCCTGCGATTCGCCACTCCCTGCTTAGCGCCTTGGTGATCTGTTTCGCGCACACGATGGGCGAGTTCGGCGTCGTGCTGATGATCGGCGGCAGCGTGAGCGAGCAGACCAAGGTCGCCTCCATCGCGATCTACGAAGCGACCGAGACGCTCGATTTTGCGCAGGCTCACGCGTATTCGGCGCTGATGCTGCTTTTTAGCTTTGCGGTGCTTTTAATCATGCATTTTTTGGGTGCGCGCGGAGCGAAAATCAAAGCTTAAATAGGCTTTAAAACGAAATTTGCTAAAATCCCGCAAAATTTGGAATTTGGCATGAAAAACAAAAAAGACTTCGTTACCGAAAGATTTAACGCCGCCTTGATTCTAGGCGCTGCGCTACTTACGCTTGTAGTAGTTTGTGAGATTAGCTTTTTGCGCACTAGGATCGCTACGCAGCTTGATTTGCGGACGCGCACAGCGATTACTTTACTTAAAAATACCGACGAGTCGCTTTTTAGCGAGCTTGAAATTTTAAAAGAAAATATCCTTTCTTTGGACGCAAGGCACGAAGCTGAGCAAAGCGAGCTTTATGCGGATTTGATCCGTAACGTCGTAAAATCTTCTCATAGATTTGACGCTATTTTTTATCTACGCGCCCGCGGCGCGGAGCAGGAGAGCTTAGCGCATTTTTCATCGGATGCACATATTTCGGATCTTGGCGAGATACGGCTTGCGGATATCGCAAGCGAACTAAAAAAGGATGAATGGGTATCGCGCTATATGATGATGGATGGGGCGTGGCGGTATTTTTTGATCAAGCGCGTAAACGCTGATTCGTATCTGCTAGGCTTTGCCAACACCACTAGGCCGATTGCCAGGCTCTCTTCGCTGGGAGATATTTTGGTCTTTAACGCTGAAGGCAAATTCTTTAACGCTCCTGGCAGCGCAACCGATATATTGGGGCAGGATTTTGATTTTTCGCGCCTAGGCGAAGTGGTGAGCTTTGAAGACGAATCTGGGCTAAGCTTTGCCTATCTTGCGAAATTTGGAGATAATTTCGTAATGGCTCGCGAACGGGCCGGCTATTTTTTAGGCGCAGACGATTTTATCGTTGTAGCGCTAGCAGCGGCGATTTTAGCTTATTTAATCCTTCTAATTTCAAATTTTACGTTTTTAAAAAAGCGCGTTTTTATCCCGCTTGCGGCAGTTCAAAACGCTCTGCGTCAAGGAGACTATCACTCCAAAATTCGAGATATAGAAGCGCTAAATCCGCTAAGCTCCGTCTTAGAAATTTCTAAATCCATAGATGAGGTTTTGAAGTCTAATTTGCGCCACGGCGATTTTAGCCTCAGCTTTAAAGATGCGCTAAAATACAGCTCCCTTTCGGTGCTTAGCATCGATAACGTCGCAGGCACGATCGAAAGCGCTAGTAACGGCGCGCGCGAGCTTTATGGCGATGACGTCGTGGGACGGAATATCTTCGCGCTGCAAGCAGGTTCGTTTTACGATCACGCCTATCAAACCCAGCGCGCAAACTATGTCAAAGAAAACTACGTCGTAACCCGCCAAGAGACCAAAAATGGCGTCAAAGACCTCTATGTTAAAAAATCTTATATCCGCGACGGAAGTAAAATTTCAACCCTTTTTGTGGTGCTGGATGCGTCAAAATATCGCAGATTTTACGATGAAACTAAGCAAAAATATGAGTATTTAAATCACGCGCCTATCGTTACGCTCGTGTTTGACTACACTTCGGGTAAGATCGTAGATGCTAGCAAAAATATAAAAGAGCTTTGGGGCTACGAAGCGGCGCAGTTTTTAAGCGGCGAGATAAGGCTATGGGATTTGCTGGATGAAAAGGACGCGAATGAGGCTAAAAACGAAATTTTAAACCGCTTAGCCGATATGCCCGCAGAAGAGCTAAGCTTTTCTCAAAGCTATAAAATTCGCCACAACGACAATATCCGCTATAGCTACGAAGTGAGCATCTATGTCAAAAAGTCAGCCGCCAGGGCTGCGTTTTATTTTCAAAATATTGATGACGATGTTAAGGTGATCCGCGGCTTGCAGGAGGATTTGGACTTTTATCGCACGGTAATCGAGACTAGGAATTTTTGCACCTGCTTAATCGATCTTGACGCGCAGACGCTGTCGTTTGATAAAAATTACTTTAAAATTTTGAAATATCGTGGCAAAAGGCTAAATACTGCGATGAGCTTTGGGGAGTTCAGTTATGAAATTTACTTCGCGGATTTAGAGAATTTCAATAAAATGATACGCGAATGCACCGCCGGGCTTAGAAATGATTTTAGCTGCGAATTCCGTCTGCGAAACGCCGCTAATGCCTATACCTGGATCAGTATGCAAGGCTACGTCACCGAAAAGCACGGCTCTCGCTCTCGCCTTGTAAAAACTACGCTTGAAGATATCAGCTCGCGCAAGCAGACGGAGCTGGAATTAAATTTAAACGCCAACGTCTTTTCGCGCTCGCTAGAGGCGATCTTAATCACAGATGAGAGCGGTCGAGTGCTGCGCGCTAATAACGCCTTTTATGAAATCACCGGCTATAGCGAAAGCCAAACCATCGGCAAAATTCCAAATTTCTTCGCTCCTACGGAGGGCGGGGCAGACGTGATGGAGAGGATTAGAAAAAATCTCGTCGGCAAACAGACCTCTTACAAAGATGAAATTTACGGACTAAAAAGAGGTGGTGGCACCTTTCCTGCGCTATTTACGGCAATTGCGATAAAGGATGATTTTTCGCTTACTTCAAATTTCATTCTAATGTTTACCGAAATTTCGCAGATCAAGCAAAAAGAGAGCGAGCTAGCCAAGATCGCCCATCACGACGCGCTTACCGGGCTTCCAAATAGAGTGTATTTTATGAAGGCTGCGCAGAGATTTACCGCAAACTCGGGCGAAAATTCCAAGCTTATGGCAGTGCTTTTCATCGATTTTGACGGCTTTAAGGCGATCAACGACACCTACGGGCACGAGGTCGGCGATATGTTTTTGCAGGCTATCTCAAAAGCGATGAGCGGGCTACTGCGTAAAGGCGATATCTTAGCGCGCCTAGGCGGTGATGAGTTTGGCGCCATCATTGGCGATCTGCAAAGCAAGGACGCGGCGCATGTGCTATTAGACCGTCTGCTTGGAATTTCAAAGATGAAATTTAACCTCAAAGGCAACGAAATTAGCGCGAGCATCAGCGTTGGCGCAGCGTTTTACGACGGCAGCGAAAAGATCGATTTTTCGGGACTTTTATCGCGCGCAGATAGGGCGATGTATCGCGCCAAAACGAGCGGCAAAAACCGCTACTGCATCTTTGAGCGCGCCGAAGCAGACGAACCTAGCGAGGAAGGGATTGCTGCAGCAATCGAAGAGGGGGAGTTTTTCGTGCTCTATCAGCCGATCATTAGCGGCGCGCAGATTTACGGGTATGAGCTGCTTTTACGCTGGGATCGCGGAAAGCGCGGAATTCTTGCCCCGCAGGATTTTGCGCAGATATTAAGCGAGCCGCGATTTGAGTTGCCGATCTCAAAATTTGCGTTTTCAAAGATGATGGAATTTAACGCTCAAACGGGCGCAAATTGCTCGATAAACGTAAGTTTAGCCGTGCTTACAAACGACGAATTTTACGATTTCGTAGCTCACAGCTTGCGAGACAGGGCTAATGCAAAAGGCGAGTTGATGTTTGAGATAACCGATTTTAGCGAGCAAAATTTTAAGGGATTCGCCCCTGCGCGTGGGCGTTATGCAGATCTTGGGATTAAATTTGCTCTTAATAGCGCAAATAAAAATAATATCCCATTCCTGAATGCCCAGCCTTTCGATATCGTTAAAATCGACCGCGAGCTCTGCCTTGACATAGGCAAGAAAAAAAATGCTATCCGAACGATGGTGGAGATCACGGGTAAGCTAAAGCGCGAGTTCGGATTCGCAGTCGGCGCTCAAGGGGTCGAAAACGCGCTGTCGCTGCGACTTTTAAATAATCTAAAATTTAACTATCTGCAGGGAAATTTTATCGCAAAAGCGCTGGATCGCAAAGAGATAGACGCTTTCATCGCGCGCTTTAAAGACACGCCCAAGCTCGCAGCCATCGACAAAGATGAGTTTATCAGCTTTTTAAACGCGCTTGATTACAAAGAGCTTGCTTTAAGCTTCATTTCGCGCGCCGATGCGGGCGATCTGAGCCCGGGAGAGTTTGAAGGCTTTAGAGCAAAATTCGGCGAAATTTTAAACAAAACTCAAAGCGCCGGCAGCGAGAAATTTGCGCTAAATACAGAAATACGTAAGCAAATTTTAGATATTCTTTCGCTTGATTACCGCGTTTTGGCAAGCTTCATTCAGAGCTTTAAAACGCGGCTGAATCAGTTCATAAGCGATTTGGAGGCAGCATGATAGATAGTGTTAGCGCCGATTTCGATCACGAGATACCCAACGGCTCGAGGCTTTATTTCGGAAAGAGCGCGCAGCTCAAGCGCGAGCTGGAAAATAAAGCGAGCGAAATCCTCGTTAAAAATGGCTTTAGCGAAATTTTAACGCCATATTTTTCATATCATCAGCACCTAAGCGTCGCGCCGCAGAAGCTTCTCAAGCTCTCCGATCCCACAAACCACGAGCTAGCGCTTCGCGCAGATAGCACCGTGGACGTCGTGCGTATCGTGCGCAAGCGGCTGAAAGACGATAAGCTAAGGAGGCTATTTTACGTCCAGCCTACTTTCAAATACCCAAGCGACGAGTTTTATCAGATCGGCGCGGAGCTGATCGGGGAGAAAAATCTGCCGCTTGCGATTAAAATCGCGCAGGAATTTTTTAAAGAATTTGATCTTGTGCCTGCGCTTCAGCTAAGCAACATCGAAATTCCGAAAAAAATCTGCGAAATTTTAAACCTGCCGCTTGAAATTTTTGAAAAGGGCAAGGTAGAGACGCTGCTTGATCAAAATTTGCCCTGGCTGGACGCTACGGCTCGCGCCACGTCGTTAAAGGACGTACAAGCTCTGCG
This sequence comes from uncultured Campylobacter sp., assembly GCA_963529625.1. Classification (GTDB taxonomy): domain Bacteria; phylum Campylobacterota; class Campylobacteria; order Campylobacterales; family Campylobacteraceae; genus Campylobacter_B. The sequence continues at coordinate 267,029 of CAURZM010000001.1, forward strand.
CGCGCAGGTGCCTGAAGAGCTAAAGCCCTGCTTAGATGAAATTTTAAACCTAGGCGTGGATTATGAGCATATCCGCGTTTCGCTGCTGTATTACTCTAAAATGCGCTATTACGACGCGCTATTTTTTAGATTTTTAGATGCGGGCGCAGTGTATTGTAACGGCGGAAATTACGAGATTGACGGGCTAAAATCCAGCGGCTTTGCGCTGCTAGTGGACGCTTTGATAGAAAAAATTATGCAAAAGGATGAGAAATGAGTAAAGTTGACGTAGTCATCGGCGCCCAGTGGGGCGATGAGGGCAAGGGCAAGATCGTAGATATGATAAGCGCAAATTACGATTTCGTATGTCGCAGCAGCGGCGGACACAACGCGGGTCATACCATCGTCATAAACGGCGAGAAATTTGCGCTGCATCTAGTTCCTAGCGGCGTGCTTCACAAAAATATCATCAACATTATCGGAAACGGCGTCGTGATCAATCCCGACGTGCTGATTACCGAGATGGCGCAGTTTGAAAATTTAAAGGGCAGATTTTTCATAAGCGAGAAGGCGTTTTTAAATTTACAGTACCACTCTCTGATCGATCAGGCGCGCGAAAAGAGCAAGGGCGAGCTCGCGATCGGAACTACCGGCAAGGGTATAGGGCCTGCGTATGCCGATAAGATCGCGCGCACGGGGCACCGCGTAGTGGAGCTTTTGGAGCCTGAAAGGCTTGCCGAGGCGCTATCGCGCGATTTTGCTTCGCATGAGAGCGTTTTTGAAAAAGCGGGGGTTAAAATTCCTAGCAAGCTTGAAATTTATGACGAGCTAAAGCGCTATAAAAGCGCGCTCGAGCCATACATCGCCGATACTACGCACATGTTGTGGAAGGCGCTTGATTACGACAAACGCGTGCTCGTAGAGGGGGCGCAAGGAAGCCTGCTTGATATCGATCACGGCACCTATCCTTACGTCACGAGCTCGACGACTATCGCGGGCGGGGCTTGCAGCGGGCTCGGGCTTGCGCCGAAAGATATCGGCACGGTGATGGGAATTTTAAAAGCCTACACCACCCGCGTGGGCAACGGCGCGTTTCCTACCGAGGATAAAGGCCCGCAAGGCGAGGCGATGCGCGAGATCGGCAAAGAGTACGGCACCACGACGGGCAGGGCGCGCCGCTGCGGCTGGTTTGACGGAGTGGCTACGAAATACGCCGTGCGCCTTAGCGGCATCGACAAGCTCGCTCTTATGAAGCTTGACGTCTTAGATGGCTTTGAGAGCATTAAAATTTGCCGCGCATATCGCTACAAGGGGGAGGAGATCGATTATTTTCCGATCGATTTGGAAGCTGCCGAGCCGGTTTATGAGCAGATGCCTGGCTGGGATAGCGTCAAGGGAATTTCAAAATTTGAGGATCTGCCGCAAAACGCACAAAATTATATCCGCAAAATAGAGGAGCTAAGCGGCGCGAAGGTGGGCTTTATCTCTACCAGTCCCGAAAGAAGCGACACGATAATTTTATAAAATCGGGCGGAATTTTAAGAATTTTAAAATTCCGCCGTTTGCAAACGCGGGCGGCGCGACCGCTCATAGAACTGAATTTAAAGGAACGATCATGCGAATACGACTACCACACGTGCCATATATCGCGCATAAAATAGCGCTGGATCTGCTAAACTCGGGCTGCGTTACGCTTAGTGCGGGCATAGAGCCCGTCGCCAAGGAAGCCGACGAGATCATAAGAGCCGATCTACAAAAAGAAAGAGCGATAGACGAGCGCGCAAATGAGCTGATAGATGAGCGCATAAGTGAGCTTGACGAGATGAGCGTGAATAAAAAAGATATGTTTTGGCTCATCAAACGCCACCTCGCGAACGACGAGAATTTCGAGCTAAATTTCGAGGATCGCTACGGCACCATATCGCATAAAATTTTAGAAACCATTTGGAAGAAAAATTTGATCGATTACAAAGTCTCGGAAAACAGGCTAAAGACGATAATTTATAACGCGATCGACGAATATCTTAAAAATTATCAAAAGATTGAGGATGCGGTATATGAAAAGATCGAGGGCTACAAGCAAAAATTAATCCCCGGCACCGAAGAATACGAGCTTGTGTTTGAAAAGCTCTACGAAGAGGAGCTAAGAAAACGAGGCATGCTGTAATGAACGCGTATATCTACATAGAAAACGGCATCTATCTGCAAGCCAAGGCGTTCGGCAGGGGCGGTAGCGCATTCGGCGAGCTCGTGTTTAACACCTCGGCCACCGGCTACGAGGAGATCATCTCAGATCCTAGCTATGCGGGGCAGTTTATTATTTTCACTATGCCTGAAATCGGTATCGTAGGCATCAACGAAAACGACAAGGAAAGCTCCAAAATCCACGCCAGCGGAATTTTCGTAAGAAATTTTAACAACGAGCCTTCAAATTTCCGCTCGCAGATGAGCTTGGAGGATTATTTTCTGCAAAACGGAAAATTCGGCGTTTACGACATCGACACTAGATTTTTAACCAAGATGCTGCGCGATCAGGGCAGTCTGCGCGCCTTCGTTTCGACCGAGATCAGCGATAAGGCGGCTCTTAAAAAGGCGCTTAGCGAGTCTGCGCGCATAGAGGAGATCAACTACGTAAGCATCGTAAGCACGAAGGCGCCGTATAAGCACGCGCACGGGCGCTGGGACGCCGAGCGCGGAAACTATGCTCAGCCCGCAAGCTGCGGCAAAAAGATAGCCGTGATCGATTACGGAGTCAAGCGAAACATCCTAAACGAGCTTTGCGATCTAGGGCTCGGCGTCGAGGTTTTTCCGCACGACGTTAAGGCGGAGAGCCTGATTGCAAAGCTTAAAGAGGGGCAGATCGACGGCGTGTTTTTATCAAACGGCCCGGGCGAGCCTCGCATGCTTAAAGAGGAGATCGCGCAGATCAAAAAGATGGTCGAAGCGCGCGTGCCGATTTTTGGAATTTGCCTGGGTCATCAGCTGCTAAGTAACGCGATGGGGTATGAGACCTACAAGCTGAAATTCGGCCAGCACGGCGCAAACCACCCCGTGCAAAATCTGCGCACCAAATCAATCGAGATCACCGCGCAAAACCACAACTACAACGTCCCAGAAACGATCGCGCAGATCTGCGAAATCACGCACCGAAATCTTTTCGACGGCACGATCGAGGGGGTGCGCTACAAAGACTATCCTGTATTTTCGGTACAGCACCACCCAGAAGCCAGCGCGGGGCCTACCGAGAGCAAATATATCTTCAAAGAATTTCTTGAAATTTTATGATTTTTAAAATTTTGCCCGCATGAAATTTTACCGCGATCGCGCGGTAAAATTTTAAATTTACGGAAAGCTTTAAATTTTAATGCGGTCTTTGCGCTGTAAATTTAAAGCCCGTCGCAGCCTGGATAATCGCAAGTCGGAGTAGTGTAAAGCACGCTTTTGCGAACTAAGGATTGCCGCGGTGATTTTGGATTAAGCAGCTTTTTGGATGAAACGAATCTGTGCTAGTCGCGATTTTAAATTTAAACTGGCTGCGCGCCGCATGCTTTTCATTCGTGTGATTTTTGCGTCAGCTTAGCTTATAAGCGTGCGCGGCTAAATTCCATGCGTTTTAAATTTAAAAATTGGGCTTGGCGCGCTTAGCCCTTTCAAAAAACAGATTCTGCGGCACATTTCGCCCAGTCTCAAGCCGTTTAAATTTGAGAAGCCGTCTTGTTGCCGTCAAAGTTATGCCAATAAACGCTTTGCCGCCCGTAAAATTTTATCTAGCGCCGTTTACCTACTAAAACCTTATCGGCGCTGTTTCATTTCCCTCTAAAATATTTGCCTAAAATAAAATTCCGCTCCGCCGCGTAGTGAAATTTTACCTGCGCTAGCTTTAAAATTTTACTTTCAGTCGTTATTAAATCTCTTTCGCACCGATAAGATTTAGCCCGCATCACTTTAAATTTTGCCCATTCCTAGGCTGCAGTTTTTATCCACGCTTGTTTTTTAATCCCGCCCATATTTGCGCCTAAAATAAGAGTTGTGTTACTTTATAAAATTAAATTTTTAACTTAACATTATTTTAAGCTCAATAAAAGAGAAAATTTGAAAGAATTTCGTTTGAAATTTCGCCTTGAGGGGTCTGCTATGAGCTGCGCTTTAAAAGAGCTGGACGTCTTGCTAGTCGAGGATGATACTAAATTACTAGCCTCGCTGCATAAGGCGTTTGAGGGTATTTTTAATAACGTTTACAATGCCCAAAACGGGCTTGAAGGTGTAAAAAAATTCAAAAAATTTAGTCCTAATCTCGTCATTACCGACATTTTAATGCCGATTGAAGATGGGCTTGAGATGATACGTCAGATCAAACAGATCTTTCCGCATGCCCCTATCGTGGTGCTTAGCGGCTTCAGTAGGGAGGAGCAGCTAAAAGGCGTTATGGAGATTGGCGTCGAGCGGTATTACTTTAAGCCGGTAGATATCGCCGCATTTGTGCTAGAGATAAGTGCGCTGATGAAGTCTAAGCTGGACTCTGTGCGAGTCGTAAATATGGGCGCAGGCTACGTATTTGACGGACTTCGCCGTATTTTGCTGAAGGATGGCGAGCAGATCGTGCTTACTAAAAAGGAGCTTTCTTTTGTCTCGCTGCTAGCCAGTCGCGTGGGCGAGCTGGTACTTTACGACGAGATCAAGCGTTACGTCTGGACCGAAGGAGCCGTGAGTGATACGGCGCTTCGTACCTTCGTCAAGCGTATTCGCGATAAAGTAGGAGGCGAAATCATAAAAAACGTCCCGAGCCTGGGATACAAGATCGAGCTTGAACCCGCTTAAATTTGATCGCGTTTTTGCCGATTTGTAATTTACGGAATTGCACTCGTAAAATTTTGCGTTTAAATTATGCCGCGATTAATGCGGAGCGAGGTAGAATTCCGCGCTCAAAGCGCCACAGATTAAAATTTGACGCTCGTCCGAAATTTGCTAAATTTGACTTGATAAAATTTAGCCTCTCAGGCTCCTCAAAAACTTCTTTGCTTAAAAGCCCAAACTAAAAATTTCTTGCTAAAATATCGCAAAATTCCGCGTTCTGCGAATCGCTCTAAAGGATTTGTTTTGAAAAATTTGCCCTCTAAAAATCTCTTTGTCTATACTAGCTCGCGTGCGCTACGCGCGGCGCTGCAAAGCGAGAGCGGCGGCGTGCTGGCGCCTAGGATTACGTTGGCGGAATTCTACGAAAAGGCGCTTTTTGTGCCGGATCTTGTCGCTTGCGGCGAGATAGATCGCGCGCTTTTTATGAAGCAGGCGGTGAGCGAGAGCAAGCGCGCAGGCGAGAGGCTTAAATTCCCTAACGAGCTTTACGAGTTTATGCGCAACCGCGAGTATCTTTTCGGCTTTTTCAAGGAGCTTGCGACGGAGCGTGTGAGTATCGATGCGCTCGATCTTAGCGACACCTACGCGTGGTATGCCGAGCATTTTGAAATCTTGAGAGAGCTAGCAGGGGCGTATGCAAGGATTTTGCGCGAGCATGGATTTTACGACGAGATCACATTGCCCGCGCTTTATGAGCTAAACGAGTCCTATCTGCGCGGATTTGAGCGGATAGAAATTAACATCGACGGCAATCCTAGCGCATTTGAGTTCGAGGTTTTTAAGCACGCTGCAGAGCTTAGCGAGGTCGTACTGAGCTTTAGAGCCACGACTTTAAATTCCAAGCCCGTGCGCGCAGTGGAGGAGCTTTGCGGCATAAGCCTAGAGCCAGGTTTTGCATACCGCGTAAATCTTGGTACGGGTGAAATTTTAAGCCGCAAGCCGCTAAGCGTGGGCGGGGTGGTTGTGTGTAGAGGCTTTGAGCTGCGAAGCTTGCAGGCGAGCTATGTCTTTGAAAAAATTTCATCCTTCGTGCGTGCAGGCATCGCGCCGGAGCGCATCGCGGTGATTTTGCCCGACGAGAGCTTTGCCGGCACGCTACGGCTTTACGACGAGCGCATCGCAAAGGCTCGCGGCTCGCACCGCATGCTAAATTTCGCGATGGGCGAGAAGCTTAAAGATAGCTTATTTTACGTAACGCTAGAGAAAATTTCGCAGTGCTTAAAAGAAGCGCGCACGCCGAAATTTGGCGTAGATTACCGCGCATTTAAAAGCCCGGACGGAGAATTTTTGGATACAAAGGATTCCGCGGTACAGCAAAATTTAGCGCTTGGGAATTTCGCTTCGGAGAATTCTATTTCGCAAAATTTAGCACAGCAAAATTCCGCGTTTGATTGCGAAATTTTTTCAAATTCCAAAACTGATTTAAATTTTATGTCTGCAGGGGCGTTTGAAAATACGGAAAATTTTGAAATTCTGTGCGAAATTTCAGCGAAGCGCGCGGACAGCGCGGAGGAGCAAAGCTTTTCGGTAGAGTTTACGGAGTTGCAAGAGCCCTTGGAGTGTGCGCAGCAGCGCGATCGCTTTAGGCACTCTAAAATGCGCGAGGGCGCAGATGAATATCCGCAGCGCCCAAACCCGCAAGAGCTTGATCTGTTTTTTGCGAGTGTGGGCGTGGATGAGGCGCTTTTTGGCAAGTTCGCACGCGATTTTGCAAAGCAAGTAAGCTTCGAGCATTTCGAAGCGCTAATTGCCAAGCTTGCCTGTTTACCTAAAATTAGCGACGCGCTGTTGCAAGAAAAGCTAAAAGAGCCGCTATATCTAATTAAAATTTTACTTCGAAAATTTAAGGACGAAAACCTAAGCTTGGGCAATCTGATCGATCTTTTTTTGTTAGAAATTTCGCGCATTAAGCTCGATGATGTTCGTGGTGGAAAGGTCACGGTAATGGGGCTTTTAGAGAGCCGTGGGCTACAATTTGATGGCGTGATAATCCCCGATTTTAACGATGATTTAGTGCCAAAGCGCAGTAGCGGAGAGATGTTTTTAAACTCTGCTTTGCGCGCTAGAGCAGGGCTCATCAGCCACGCGGACCGCGAAAATTTACAAAGATTTTACTACGACGGCTTGCTAAGAGGCGCTAAAAAAAGCGCGATTTGCTATCTGCAAAGCGTCGAGAAATTGCCTTCGCGGTTTTTGAAAAGCTTTGAAGTGCAACAAGACGCGGAATTTTCGCAGGAGGATTATTTGCGGCTTTTTGGGCGAGAGGAATTTAAGCCCACCTTATGCGGACAAGAAGATCCCGTGGCTCGCCATGATTTTTTTGCCGAGGAGCTGTCATTCTCGCGGCTGGATACGTTTTTAGAATGCAAGAGGAAGTATTATTACCGCTACGTTTTCAGGTTGAGGGAGGGGCTAAAATTCGGCGAGGATAATGCGCTTTTAGGTAAAATTTTACATACGAGTTTTCAGCGTTTATACGAGCGAGCGGGGATGAAATTTAGCATGGAAAAATTTCGCTCTATTTATTCGCAGCTTGCGCGAGAAGCGGGCATCGCGCGCTTTGATGCAGAGCTTGAGCTAAAAGCTGTAGAAAAGATAGCTAAGCTTTTAGAAGAGCACGAGCAAATTTGGAGCTTTAGCGGTAGTGAAATATCGCTAAAAGGCGAGCTTGACGGGGTGCGCCTGAGTGGGCGGATCGACCGCATCGACGAAGATAAGGCAGGGCGGAAGTTCATCATCGATTACAAACGCGGTTCAGCTAAAAAACATATGGAAAAATTCCAGCTTACGTTTTATCGCGCGCTTTTAGCCCAGGAGTGCGAATGCGCCTATCTATCGCTAAAAGACTGCGCGTTTGTGGCTCCTGGCGACAAAACGCCTAGCTTAGAAAATCTGCGCGAGACGCTAAGCTCTATCGGCAAGGAATTTGCAAGCGAGGTCGCTTTTACGCGCACGGAAGCGGTGCAAAGCTGCGAATACTGCGATTATAAAATCATTTGCAAGGGGCAGATCGATGGCAAAATTTGAAAATTATCTGGCGCTTGAAGCAAGCGCAGGCAGCGGCAAGACCTTTAATCTCGCAGTGAGGTTCATCGAGCTGGTGCTAAAAGGCGAGCCGATCAATGAAATTTTAGCGCTTACCTTTACCAAAAAAGCTGCTGCTGAGATGAAAACGCGCATCGTGGAGAAATTTCAAAATTTGCTGCTTTTGCAGGATGGCTCGCTAAAGCCTAGCGCCGAGCTGGAGCAAATTTGCGAGGATCTAAATATGAGCGCAGATGAGGTTTTGGCAGCGCAACAGCGCCTACTGCCTAAATTTTTAAGCGAGAGCCTAAATGTCTTTACCTTTGATGCGTTTTTTGCAAAAGTTCTGCGCTCCTTTGCGCTAAACAGCGGCATTGATCCAAGCTTTGAAAACGATGAAGGGATTTTGGGTGTGCAGCAGGCGGCGTTTTTAGGCGCGATTTGTAAAAACGAAGCGCTATTAAGAGAGGTCGTGGATTATGTAAGCGACTCAGGAATGACAAAGAGCGAGTTTCTAAATAGCTTACAAAGCATTTGGAGAGGCGATATAAGCATAAATCCGCCCACGCTTCCTGCAAGCTCGGCGCTAGCAGAGATAAATGAAATTTTATCCTGCTTGCAAAAAGCGGCGAGAGATGCGGGCGTAAACGCTGGAGCCGTAAATGGGCTAAGCCCTGTTAGCGATTTGTCAAAATTATCTTCGGGCTTCATTCTTTCGGCTCTTGCCAACGGCAGTTTCGATTATCCGCGCTCGCAGCTTAAAAAAATTTCGCATCTTGACGGCGAGTTAGCAAGGCTAAAAGACGCCGTAGCTCGCGAAATAGCGTGGATGGATGCGACATATGCGGTTAAGCTAGCAGGACTAATTAAAATTTATGTCGAAGCGCTTAAATCGGTGCAGCGCAAAAGCGGCAAGCTCACGTTCGGTGATGTCACTGCAGCCGTGCACTCGCTGCTAAATCCAAGCGCAGAGGCGTTACAGGGCAACCGCGAGCTTTTGTATTTCAGGCTCGATTCTAAAATCACACATATTTTAATTGACGAATTCCAAGATACCGACATTTGCCAGTATGAAATTATGCTGCCGCTAATCTCTGAGGCGCTTGCTGGCAAAGGAGCGGAAGAGCGCTGCGGTAGCTTTTTTTACGTAGGCGATAAAAAACAGAGCATCTATAAATTTCGCGGCGCAGAGAGAAAAATTTTTGATATTTTGCGCGAGCAGTTTAGTCAAATCAAAACGCAGAGCCTGCCGCGCAATTATCGCAGTTTAAAACTTATCGTAAAATTTGTAAATGAGATCTTGCGCGATAAATTTGCGTCTTATGAAGATCAAATCGCGGCAAATAAGCTAGATAGCGATCTGCCCGCTTCGGTACTGCAAAAAATCAAGGACTATCCGCTTTCCCATCCACAAATGCCGCTATTTGAGGTGCAAAGCGACGATTACGGCTACGTAGCGGCGTTTTCATACGACGACGTGCTAAAGGGGGCTGCGGAGCAAGCGCGCAGGCTCGTGAAAGAGTGCGGCGTAAGAGCTGATGATATCGCGATTTTGTGTTGGAAAAATGAGCATGTAAGCGCGCTAAAAGAGATGCTATCGGAATTTTGCGAGGTGTGCAGCGGCTCAAATAAGGCTCTGCGTTGCAGCGAGCATGTAAATGCCGTAATTCAATATGCGAAATTTTGCGTAGGTGGCGATGAAATTTATCTGCGAAACGCCGAAGCGATTTTGGGTAGGCGGCTTAAAAAGATAGCGGTCGATCTGCATAAAAATGCGCAAAAAACGGCAGAATTTATCGCTAGCGCGCTGAAATTAAATTTTGTCGATCCGGATCTGCTGCTGTTTTTTGAGACGCTGGCAAAATTTAATAGTTTTAGCGAGTATCTGTTTGCAAACGACGAAACGGAGGTATTTGCCAAGGAAGAAAGCGGCATTAAAATTATGACCGTGCATAAGTCCAAGGGGCTTCAGTTTCCGCATGTAATCGTTTGCGACCGCATCGGAGGAAAAGACCGGGGCGAGAGCTCAAAGCTCGCGACGGACTATGATTTTACCACGCATAAGTGGAGGATTTTTTATAAATTTGCGAGCAGAAAGAGCCTGGATGCGGAATTTACAGCATTAATGGATGAAAACGATCGCTCTGCGCATGAAGAGGACATAAACAAGCTCTATGTGGCATTTACCCGCGCCGAACGCTCGCTCATCATCGTAAAACGCTCCGAGGCAAAAATAGATCAATACAATTATAGCTTTTTTTCGCCTTACGCTAAAAAGACCAAGGGTGCGGGCGTCGTGGAGTGGCTCGATATCCCGGATTTTCAATACGGCTACTTAATCCCAAGCTTCGTAAAATCAGAAGAGCAGTCGTCGCAAAAAAAGATCGCGCTCGTAGCGGGCGAGCCTCAATGCGCGCAAGAAAAAGCTAGCGGCGGCGAAACGGAGGCGCTAAGCGCGATATATTTCGGCGAGGCGCTGCATTATGCGCTCGAGATGAGCGAAGGATTTGCGGCGGATGAAATTTTACGAGGAGTAAGCCTAGCAAGAGGTCGCTACGCTAAATTTTTAAATGACGCGGATTTTGAAAATATCGCGGCGCGGGCGCTAGGACTAAGCAAAAACGAGGAATTTTTAGCTCTAATAAAGGGCGCTCAAGCTTATAAAGAGATGCCGATCAAAAGCGCGGAGGGTGAACTTTTGCGCGTGGATCTGGCGTGCTTTGGGCGGGATGAAATTTTGCTTTTTGATTACAAGAGCTCCGAAAAATACCTCGCGCAAAACAAAGCTCAAGTGGCGCGGTATAAAAGCGTAATTCGCGAATTTTATCCGCATGTGCGGGTGCGCGCCTTCGTGCTGGCTCTCGAAGCTGCGGGCGCTAAGCTGATCGAAGTAAATGAGGAGGGATAAAATTTTAAAGCTTAGATGAAATTTGAGCGCAGATATATTAAAGATAGCTTAAATTAAGCTATACATAAGGATATTTCTATATAATCACAGCTCAAATTTTAATAAGGCGGAAACCATGACAGAAATTACAAAGCCTAGCGAAGTTAAGCGCGACTGGGTCGTTATCGACGCGACCGACAAAAGATTCGGTAGGATGCTTACCGAAGTTGCGGTATTGCTACGCGGCAAACACAAACCAAGCTATACTCCAAACGTGGATTGCGGAGATTACGTCGTTATCATCAACGCTTCAAAAGCCGTATTTACCGGCAATAACAAAGGCGACGATAAACTTTATCACAGCTACTCGGGCTATTTCGGAAGCGTAAAGAGCGTAAAATTTCAAGACCTGCTTAAAAACAATCCTGCAAAGCTCTACAGACTTGCGGTTCGCGGTATGCTTCCTAAGACGAAGCTCGGCAAGGCGATGATCAAAAAGCTATTCGTATATGAAGGCGGCGAGCACCCTCATACTGCGCAAACAACTAAAAAAGGAAAATAATCATGGCGACAATTTATGCAACCGGAAAGAGAAAAACTGCCGTAGCTAAGGTTTGGGTAAAACCGGGAAGCGGCAAAATCGTAGTAAACGGCATGGATCTAAACACTTGGCTAGGCGGTCACGAAGCGATCAAGCTAAGGGTTGTTCAGCCGCTTTTGGCGACTAAACAAGAGACCTCGATGGACATCACCGCGCAAACTTTAGGCGGCGGATATTCGGCTCAAGCGGATGCGCTAAAGCACGGAATTTCAAAAGCGCTTGCCGCGATGGATAAGGATTTTAGAGCGGCTCTTAAGCCAAAAGGTCTGCTAACTCGCGATAGTCGCGTGGTCGAGCGAAAGAAATTCGGTCGCCGCAAAGCGCGCAGAAGTCCGCAGTTCTCTAAGAGATAATGTTTTTTACAAATTTGTGGCGAAATTGTCGCAAATTTGTAAATTCTTTAAAAATTTTATGGTAATATCGAATTACAACTTTATTTGAAAGGATGTTTAATGAAGAAAGTTCTACTTGCATTAAGCTTGTGTGCATCCGGCGCATTGTTCGCTAGCGATGCTGATTATCACTGGGAGATCACCCCTACTGTTGGCGGAATGACTCATGAGGGAAATATGGATTTGGATTCGAATTTTATGTTCGGTCTACGCCTTGCTAAAAACCTACAGAATTCATTCATCGATCAATTAGAGGCAGGTTTCGATTACTCTCGTCATATCGGCGTAGAGGATCTAGCTTACAGAGCCGGCAATGCTAAGCCTAGCGCTAGATACTACCACATCAATGCTGTAAAAGACTTGGTAAATTTCACCGATAATTTCAAATTATACGGCTTACTAGGTCTTGGCTATATGGATTACACTAAAGACGTTTACAACGATGGTGATCAAGATAGCGGCTTCGGTCAATACGGCTTGGGTCTAAAATACTACATTACCGACAATTTCGCTACAAAACTTGAAGCACGCGATGCTATCAGATTTGACGACGGCAACCACGTATTGTTCTATACTCTAGGCTTTGCAGTTGATTTTGGCAAGAGATATGCTGACGCAGCCCCAGCTGCCGCTCCGGCTCCTACAGGCTGCAAAGACGCAGATAACGACGGCGTATGCGATAATATCGATAGATGCCCAGGCACACCTGCTGGCGTAGTTGTTGATGAATATGGCTGCGAGAAGGTTATTAGATTAAATTTGGGCGTAAATTTCGCTACAGATAGCTCAAAAATTTCCCCTGAGTTTATGAACCAGATCAAAAACGTAAGCGACGTGCTAGTAGCTCACCCTGATTACAAAGTAATCTTAGAGGGTCACACCGATAGCACCGGTTCGAATGCATATAATCAAAAGCTTTCCGAGCGCAGAGCTGCTGCAGTTGGAGGTGCGCTTAAGAGCTTCGGCGTAGATGCTAGCAGAATCACCACTGTAGGATACGGCGAGACTAAGCCTATCGCTACAAACGCTACTAAAGCAGGCCGCGCTCAAAATAGACGCGTAGATGCTAAATTCAGAAAATAATATTTTCTAGATCCACATAAGCGGAGCTTCGGCTCCGCTTTTTTTATATCCAAATTAAATTTTAAAATGCCAAAATTCCAAACCACTCTGCTTTTTGATCTCGATGGTACGCTCATAGACTCCACGCCCGCTATACTGGAGGGCTTTCACTACGCGTTTGCGCATTTGGGCGCTGCAGAGCCTAGCGACGAAGCGATTAAAAGGCTTATCGGGCATCCGTTAGAGGTAATGTTTGAGCGTCTAGGTGTGACGCGCGATGTGCAGAATTTCGTGTTCGCCTACAAACAGCGATACGCGCAGATATTTTTGGATCAGACCGTTCTGTTAAGCGGTGCGTTCGAGGCGGTTCGTGCGGCGAGCGAGTTTGCAAATTTAGGCGTCGTAACCACTAAAACGTCGAAATTTTCTAAAATTTTATTGCAGCATCTGGGTATCGCGGAATTTTTTGGCACCATCGTCGGGCGAGAGGACGTGCAAGATCCTAAACCAAGCGCCGAGCCGATCTTAAAGGCGCTCGAAAATTTAGGAATTTGTGGCGCGACCGCTAGCAAAAGTTCAAATACAATTAGCAGTAAAGCTTGCTATGCTACTGCCAATAAAAACACAAGCGCTGCTGGCAGGAACACGATTTTGAGTGAAATTTCAGTGCCTGATTTAAAGAGCCTTCCTGCGCTTGATCCTAATCCTAGCAAAGTTTACGAGCAAAATTTAAGCAGCATCGCGAGTCAAAATTCCGATGCAATTTCGTTTAGAAATTTAAGCAAAGCAAAGAGCAATAGACATGAGGCTGGCGATAAGAGCCAAAAGAGCGGTATCGGCATCGAGGGCGAGAGCGATAAAGGCGGAGCGCGCGGCGGTAAAATTTATGATGCACATGAGCTAAATTCCACTCCCTGTTATGACAAAATTTGCAGTGACGAAATCCTGCCTTCTGTAAGCCAAAATATTTTTATGATCGGCGATACGCTACTTGACGCCATCGCGGCAAAGTCGGCAGCGGTGCGAAGCGTGGGCGTAAGCTGCGGCTACGGCAGTGCCTCGGAGCTAAGGGCGCATTTTGAGTTCGTATGCTCGGATGCAAAAGAGGCGGTTGAGCTGATACGCGAAATTTCATCAAAATTTTAGGCGCGACGGAGCGAAATTTTTCTAGCTTCGATGCGCTATTTTTGCAAATACTTATAAGCGAACCCGTGCCCGAAATTTAAAATTTCCAATTAATTTTTTGCGTTTTAAACAGCGCGCGATATAAAATTTGTCCGCGCTATTTAGCTGAAAGGCAAGGCGTTTTACAAGTATTCAAGCGACGCGCGGAGATGAATTCCGCATATTTTGCTCTGGTCTAGTAATATAGCCTGTGCCGAACTAACAATGTACGAGAATATTTCACTTTGTCCATAGTGCTTGATTTGATTCGTTTAATATTCGGTATTAGCAGCGTATGGGAAAATTTTGCTACCTCTAGTAATTGTGTTCTACTTACTTTCGGTTTGTATTAACACAATGTATGAGAAAATTTCACCGCAGTCAAATTTTACGCAATTTCATAATGTCTTTTGAGCCCGTAAAGGACTTTTGCAAGAAATTTCATGTAAGCTTCGCGCCTAAATTTTAGTTTTGATTTTAGTTTAGACCCCATTTAGTAGCGATAAATTCTACGCTCCGCTTGAGGCAAGTATTTGACAGGCTTTTTGTGCGATCTTGCCGCAAGTCTATTTGACACTTATTTAGGCGCTGCATTCGGGTTTTGTCGTAATTATGCTCGTTACGGATTTTCGGTGTGATTTATAGCATTTAAGGTCGCGCCCGCCCAGCGAGCACTAAACATATATGTTTTGAAGGCGGGCTTATATGCTAAAATTTCATCCTGCGACAAATAGCTCGCAAAAGGCGCGAATATAGGATAAACTAGCCAAATTTTAAAATTTAGCTCCGCGGCGAGTAGCCATATTCTTTTATCGAAGCCGATGAAAGCAGCGTTAGATTTTGCGTTTGAATTTTATCGTTTCGGCTCATCAGGGCTTTAAATTTAATCTAAAATTTTGCAAAATTTTAAAATTCCGCCCACTCTTATGCTTTTTTAAAGCAAAATTCTATAAAATACCGCTTCCGCAATGGGCTATCGTCTAATGGCAGGACAACAAACTCTGGATTTGTGAATATAGGTTCGACCCCTATTAGCCCATCCACTTAAATTTTTAATCCCCTTTATCATAGCTAGCGTTTGAAATTAATTTACGCGTCATTTTTGCATATAGTGGCAGCATTCGCCGGCTAAAGCAAATTGCGCCAAGTCATAAATAGCAAAATTTTATCGAGCCAATAAGTAAGTTTGCCGCTTTGAAGCGGCGGATTATTTGATTTTTTCTTTGCCTTTGTAGGTGGCGATGCTTTGATATGAGCCGTCTTTTTTAAACGCTACCACGTCATAGACCTCGGGCTGAGAGCCTTGCTCCATACCTGGTGCTTCTAGTGGCATGCTAGGTACTGCTATGCCGATAACGTCTTTAGGCTTATTTTTTAGTAGCGTGCGGATCTCACCTGCTGGGATATGCCCTTCGACTACATACCCGTCTATGATCGCGGTGTGGCAGCTAGCGAGCTCCAGCGGAAGCCCAAGCTCATTCTTCTTCTGGATAAGCGGCTCGTCGGCCAGCGAAATCATCTCGACTTCAAAGCCATTTTGCTCCATATATTTTGCCCAGTTGTGGCAACAGCCGCAGCTCTCGCCGTGATAAACCTTGATGTGTTCGCCCGCCGCTGCATAGCTACCTAATGCCGCTAAAAGCGCACCTGCAAATAAAATTTTCTTCATATTTTACTCCAGTGATTAAAAGTTCTCGATTATACAATACGAATAGTAAATTTTTAAAAGTGAACCGTAGAATTTTAAGATTAGATTTGGCGAAGCATATCCGCTCGTAAGCCGAAATTTTACGAAATTTTAAAATTTCGGCGTCGCGGATAAGTTAGTTATAGGCACTGAGACAGTGCTGATTTGATAGCGGATTTTGATACGTAGCCTTCCGAGTCGCTGGTAAGCGATACGTCGCAGCCTGGCTTATAGTTTTTCCAGGTGTAGATGTTGCCATTGTCTTCGGTTGTTTTGATGGAATCTGGCTGTTTATTCCATGCAGAAATTACTTGATTGATATGAAATGCATCGCTGCGGTCTTTCGGCGCATTAGTCATACCTGTGCTATCTGGCAAGGTCGTTTCGACCATATCGGTAGTGCCTGTGGTGGAAACCTCTTGGACTTTATCATTTACGCCGCCGATATTTGTTTTGCTGCTTTGGGATTTTGTTTGATTGCGTACTCCGCTTGGTTCGTTGGATATATTCCAGTTGGAACAACCGATAAAAAATACCGCTGCTACGAGCGCAGCTATTAAATTTCTCATAAAATTCTCCTTCAAAAATTTCGTTGCGATAGTAGCACATTTATCTTTAGTTTAAAATAAATCCGAGTCCTTGAAATTTGAAATTTCGCAGGAATTTTGCGAGGCGTTTCAGTAGGAATTTATAAAATTTGAGATAATATTGCAACCTTTCATACCAAACGGGCTTTTAAATTTTGCACGGCAAATGCCTTTTTGGCTACCAAATTTTAAAGGATTTTTGATGTATGCTATCATCAAACACGGCGGCAAGCAGTATAAGGTCGAAGAGGGCAACTACCTAAATTTAGACCATTTTAATGCAGAGCCGAAATCAAAGCTCGAGCTTAGCGAAGTTTTAGCGCTAAACGACGGCGAGTTAAAGGTAGGAGCACCGTTCGTAAAGGGTGCCAAGGTGGTTTTGGAGGTCGTTTGCGAAGGCAAGGATAAAAAAGTCGTTATCTTCAAAAAACGCAGACGTAAAGATTCAAAAGTAAAACGCGGCTTTAGGCGCCAATACACCCGCGTCAAAGTTGTTTCGATTAACGCATAAAGGATAGGAAATGGCACACAAAAAAGGTCAAGGCTCAACCCAAAATAATAGAGATAGTATCGGACGCCGCTTGGGCGTCAAAAAATTTGGCGGCGAGTTCGTTCGCGCGGGCAACATCATCATCCGCCAGCGCGGTACTGCGACGCACCCGGGCTGCAACGTAGGCATGGGTAGCGATCACACGATTTTCGCGCTGATCGACGGTGTCGTAAAATTTGAGCGAAAAGATAAAAACCGCAAAAAAGTATCGGTTTATCCAGCCGCGTAATTACCGCTAAAACCTTCGGGGGCGCAAGCCCCTCTTTTAAAATTTCATCCATTTAAAAATTATCTTCAACTCATTTGGCTATAATTGCCGTTTTAAATTTAAGGATAGCTATGTTCATAGACAGCGTAAAGCTTAGCGTTAAATCAGGTGACGGCGGCGCAGGTTGCGTCAGTTTCCGCCGCGAAAAATTCGTCATCTCAGGCGGTCCCGACGGCGGCGACGGCGGCGACGGCGGCGACGTGTATTTCAAAGTCGATAAAAACTCCCACACCCTCTCATCCTATAAGGGCAAGCGGGAGTTTAAAGCGCAAAACGGCGCGCCCGGCGAGGGTCGCAAAAAGACCGGCAAAAGCGGCGAGGATCTCTATCTCATCGTCCCTCCCGGCACCAGCGTTTACGACGAGGATAGCGGCGAGCTGGTGCTTGATATGCTAAATGACGGCGAGACGAGGCTGTTTTTGCAAGGCGGCAAAGGCGGGCTTGGCAATGTACACTTTAAAAGCTCGATCAACCAAGCCCCCGAATACGCGCAAAAAGGCCTAGAGGGGCAGATGCGCGAGGTGCGATTAGAGCTTAAGCTCATCGCCGACGTGGGGCTCGTGGGCTTTCCAAACGTGGGCAAAAGCACGCTAATCTCGACCGTCTCAAATGCAAAGCCCCAGGTCGCAAACTACGAGTTTACCACCCTTACGCCAAAGCTAGGTTTCGTCGAGGTGGACGAATACAGCGGCTTTGTAATGGCCGATATTCCGGGCATCATAGAGGGGGCTAGCGAGGGGCGCGGGCTTGGCGTGCAGTTTTTAAAACACGTCGAGCGCACTAAAATTTTACTTTTTATGCTCGATCTTGCGAACTACCGCAGCCTTGAGGAGCAGTTTGACGCGCTGAGGGCCGAGACGGCGAAGTTTTCCGGCGAGCTTGCAAAAAGAGACTACGCGATTGCTCTAACTCGCGCGGACGCGGCCGAAAATTTGCAGGAAAAATTTGATGCGTTTTTGTCGCATTTGGGGCTCACAGGCGCGGCTGACGAGATGAAATTTAAACAAGATATTTATGAGTTTGACGCCGCCAAGCCGTTTTTCGTAATACCGATCTCCTCGGCGACGGGACAAAATGTAAACGAGCTAAAATTTAATCTGCTTGAGCTGCTTAAAAAGGAGCTTTAAAATAGCGCGGATATCTCATCGTGGCAGACTTATGGAGATAGGCTGGCTCGCCCGCCCAAAAATAGCTTAACAAGGGAGCGCGAAGATCGTCGGTCTCTTATGGCGATCGGCGGGTTTTGTTTTGCTCGTGTAGTGCCTAGATACCGTTTGGCGCGTCTTACACAGTCCGAGCAGGCGCTGCGCGGGCGCGTTTTTCGTGAGTGTTTTTGCAGCGATGCGGCTAGCTTGTGAAATGCCTCGGCGTGCCGCTATCGTCAGCGGCGTAGTCGCGCTAAAAGCCGCGCCGAAGAGGCCTTTTGCGAACGCAGGCTTTAAGCGCGCCCGAATATGCGGGTAAATTTTATGTTTATCGCTCGCAAACGCCGCAAAAAGATAAAATTTAAGAAGGAAAAATGAATAAAATTTTTACTCTTGCGCTTTTATGCTTCGGCGCATACGGTTGCGATCCCGCCGATCCGGTGCCGAAATTTATGGACTTTAACGACAAGGATCACGATGGTGCGCTGAGCTTGCAGGAGTGGATGACGAGCGAGGTGCCGTCCGGGCTGAGAGTAGAGCTAAATCTGCGCTCGGACTCGGAATTTAAGAGGTTGGACGCTAATCGCGACGGCAAGATTAGCCTTGACGAGCTGGGAGCGAAACCGTATGCAAAGATTTATTGGTCCGAAGATCCGTGCGCTTTTTGGCCTTGGCCAGACGGATCCGAGGATAAAAATCAATCCGCCGTCAAATAAGGCGCGCGAGTGTGAAGCCGGGTTTTTACTCGATGCTTATGGCTAAGGCGACAGCTCGAAAAGGGCTAGGGGCAGAATGAAGCCGATTTTCGTGCGGCTTCGAATTGTGCGGTTTTGCGCATAAAATTTACTTAGCAGGAGCGGGTGCGGACCAGTTTTGCTTCGCGATCTGCGTAAAATTTGTTTCGAGCACGATTGCGCCCGTATGATCGCTTGCGCCGTGATTTGGCTAAATTTAAAGGAAAAGAATGAATATAGTTTTTATGGGAACGCCTGAGTATGCGGCTAAAATTTTACGCGCGCTTGCGGAGGCGGAATTTGAGATCGCGGCCGTCTTTACGCAGCCTGATAATCCCGTCGGCAGGAAGCAAATTTTAACTCCGAGTGAGGTTAAAGTTTATGCGCAGCAGCATCTTTCCGCCGTGCCGATCTTTCAGCCAGCGAGTTTAAAAGACGAGGCGGTTGCAGCGCAAATAAAAGAGCTAAAGCCTAATTTCATCGTGGTTGCCGCATACGGTAAAATTTTGCCGCAGGCTGTCCTTGATATCGCGCCTTGTATAAACCTACACGCTTCGATCCTGCCTAAATACCGCGGCGCAAGTCCGATTCAAAGCGCGATCTTGGCGGGCGAGAAGCAGACGGGCGTGACGGCGATGCTGATGGATGCGGGGCTTGACACGGGCGATATGCTTGATTTTGCCTACACGCCTTGCGAGGATAAAACGGCGGCGCAGCTATTTGACGAGCTGGGCGATTTGGCGGGCGAGCTTATCGTGCGAGTGTTGCGAAATTTTACAAATTTAACGCCGCTCAAGCAAGAGGGCGCGCAGGCTACGCACTGCAAAAAAATAAGCAAATCCGACGGGCTTTTTAGCTTTGAACAAAGCGCGGAGCAGATTTATAATAAATTTCGTGCGCTAACGCCCTGGCCCGGGATCTATCTATCTAGCGGGTTAAAAATTTTAGAACTAGAGCTTTTGCGCGAATCTTGCGAGCGTAAATTTGAACGCGCGGGCGAAATTCTGCACGTTGATAAGCTCGGTTTTTGCGTTTCTTGCAGTGAGGGCGCGGTTAAGATCACGAAGGTGCAAGAGCCTGGCAAAAAGCCCGTGGACGCTAGCGCGTATCTAAACGGCAAGCGGCTAAAGATCGGTGATCTGCTATGCTAAGCGGGATTTTAAATTCTCACGTTTTATGTCGCGCTTTTGATGCTACGCGGGGATTTTATTTGCGCCGCATTTTTGGCGTCACTACAGAATTCTATTCCAGGTATCGCCGCGATCGCGAAGTAAAATTTTACTGTGCGGAATTTCGAAGCGAAGCTCCAAAATCAAGGCTTTATAAAATTTTAAAACCTCGCTTCTATGCTCTAAAATTTTACGCTCGCAGGAGCTTAAAATTTCGCCACCGCGGTTGCAGACTTTGCAGCGTCGCACCGAACACGCACCATTTAAAATTCCATAATTGTACCGCAGAATTTTTTCAAGACAGAGCTTTAAAATTTTATCGAAATGCCGCTGGGAAAATCCGCGTTACCGAAAAATTTAGCAAGATCGTAAAATTTAATCGTACTAAATTTTATCTTGTCTCAAAACTCTATCGCTACGCGGAATTTAAACGCTTGCAATATTTCAAGGCGAGTCCTTCACCTTACGCAAGGAGTGAGTTATGGAGATAAAATTTGTAGAGCAGATGGCCTCCACGCAGGAGTTTTTGGTGGGCGCCGTGCGCGAAGGCAGGATAACGCCGCCTTTTGCGATCGCCGCAAATCGCCAAAGCGCCGGTATCGGCTCGCGGGGCAATGATTGGGAGGGCGCGAGCGGCAATCTCGCATTTTCGTTCTGTGTCGCGCAGAGCGATCTGCCCGCAGATGTGCCGCCGCAGTCGGCGAGTATCTATTTTGCGATGATCATGCAGGAGCTTCTCGCATCGCTCGGTTCGCAGCTTTGGCTGAAATGGCCCAACGATTTTTATGTAGATGAGCGCAAAATAGGTGGGACGATGACGAATAAGATCAAAAATACCCTCGTCTGCGGCATCGGCATGAACCTACTTGGCGCGCCCGAATATGCGGGAATTTTAGATATAAAAATCAGCGCAAAAGACGCTATAGAGGGCTTTTTTGCGCTATATGAAAATAAAATCTCGTGGAAGCAAATTTTTAGAAATTTTTCGTTACAATTCCAAAAATCGCAAAAATTTAGCGTTCATCTAGGCGGCGAAAAAATTTCACTCGCGCAGGCTAAACTTTGCGAAGACGGATCGATCATAATAAACGAAGAAAGGGTTTATGCTTTAAGATGAGTGAAGTAATTACGATTGCCAATCAAAAAGGCGGCGTCGGAAAGACGACCACAGCGGTTAATCTCGCTGCGTCGCTAGCGATAAAGAAAAAGCGGGTTCTACTGATCGATGTAGACCCTCAGGCGAACGCTACGACCGGACTTGGATTTAATCGCAGCGACTTTGAATTTAACATTTATCACGTCCTAACGGGGCGTAAGAGCATGTCCGAAGTGATCCAAAAGACCGAACTTGAGTTTATGGATCTGGTGCCGTCAAACATCGGACTTGTAGGCATCGAGCGCGAAGTAAGCGAAGAGAAAGACTTCAAACTAATGCTAAAAAATAAAATTTCCGAGGTTAAGGACAGATATGATTTCATCATCATCGATTCGCCGCCGACGCTGGGTAGCATTACGGTAAATGCCTTGGTCGCAAGTGATAGCGTCATCATCCCGATTCAGTGCGAATTCTACGCGCTTGAAGGTGTCGCGCTGATCCTAAATACCGTAAAAGTCGTCAAGCAAACGCTCAATAAAAATTTAAAAATTCGCGGATTTTTGCCGACAATGTACAGCCTGCAAAACAACCTCGCCAAAGAAACGGTCGCGAATTTACGCGAGTATTTCGACGATAAGCTCTTTCGTATCGGTAAGAGTGATGATCTAGTCATCATCCCGCGCAATATTAAGCTAGCCGAAAGCCCAAGCTTTGGCAAGCCGGTGGTTTTATACGATATAAAATCTGCTGGTTCCATCGCCTATCAAGACCTCGCTAAATCCATAATGGAGCAAAAATGGGCAAGGTAAAAAGAGCGCTCGGGCGCGGGCTCGGTGCGATTTTAGACGACGTAGAAAGCTCCTATAACAGGGAACTAGAAAGCGGAAATGCCGATAGCTTAGTTATCGAAATCGATGTCGATAAAATCGAGCCAAATCCATATCAACCGCGGCAGAGCTTCGATGAGGAGGCACTTAGGCAGCTGAGCGAAAGCATCGCCCGCCACGGGCTTATTCAGCCTATCATTGTTATTCAAAAAGATGATTCTTACGTCCTTATAGCTGGTGAGCGACGTTTAAGGGCGACTAAGCTTTTGGGCGAGAGTAAAATCAAAGCCGTAGTCGCAGACATAAAATCTCAAAATTTAAGAGAGCTTGCCCTCATCGAAAATATACAGCGCGAGGATCTAAATCCTATCGAGCTTGCTAAGTCCTATAAGGAGCTTATCGGTGAATATAGGATCACGCAAGAGGAGTTAGCCGACATCATCAAAAAGTCCCGCACACAGATTACCAATACGCTAAGACTTTTAAATTTATGCTCCGAGGTGCAAGACGCCATAAGCGCAGATAAGATTTCGCAAGGGCACGCCAAGATAATGGTTGGACTCGAAAAAGAGGATCAAATTTTAGCGCTAAATACCATTTTAGGACAGCGCCTAAGCGTAAGAGATACCGAAACTTTAGTCAAAAAGCTCAAAGATAAAACCGTTCCGAAAGAGAAAAAGCCTGGCGCGGAATTTCAAAGCTTCAAGCCTGAACTTTTAAAGCTAAAGGCCAAGCTTGATCAATTTGGTAAAATAAGTATCAAAGAGCGTAAAATTTCGATCGAATTTAGCGAAATTTTACAAATTTCCGAGTTTTTAAAGAAAATCGGATGATTTTTTATAGTGTATTTTAATTTTTCATATTGTAAAATACGCATTTTGTTTAAAACTAACCTAGAGGAGGTGCGATGCTAGACGTAAGTTTGACCGCCATGATAACGACCATTGTCATATTTTTAGCTTTGATTTACTTCTTAAATATCAAGCTTTATAGACCGCTACTTTTGCATATGGAAAAGCGAGAGGCCATTATTAAAGAAGATGAGGCAAATGCGATGAAAAACTCGCAGGATGCAGATGCCGATAAAGCAGAGATCGTACGAATCATGGATGCTGCGAAGTTGCAGGCTGTTAAAATAAAGCAAGAGGCGATGGATAGCGCGAAGCAGGCTGCCGCCAGAGAAATAGCCGAGAAAAAAGCCGCGATGGAGGAGGATTTTGATCAATTCTTAGGCGGTTTGGATGAGCAAAAACGCAATCTAAAAAATGATTTACAAGCCAAAATTCCGGAATTTAAAAATGCTCTAAGCACCGCCGTAGCTAAAGTATGAGGATTTTAGTATGAAAAAATATCTATTTTTATTTATAATTCCGGCGTTTGTTTTAGCAAGCGGTGGACATGATGGAGTCAAAGACTACGACGTGCTGTGGCGAAGTATAAATTTCATTTTGTTTTTCGGAATTTTGTTTTATCTTTTAAAAGGTCCCGCAAAAGCAGCATATCAAGGTAGAATCGACGGCATTGCATCTAGACTTGAGGCTAATCAGAAAATTTTAAAAGAGTCCGCAGCTCGTAAGGAGCAAGCTAAAAAAGATCTGCAAGATGCCAAGGTTCAAGGCGCAGCTTTAATCGAAACTGCTAAAAAAGAGATCGTATTCGCCGCCGAAAAGATAAAAAATGCGACCGAGCAAGAGATTGCGAATTTGCAAAAATCTTTCGACGAACAGAAAAGCTTTGAAGCGCGCAAGATCAAAAAAGAGGTCGTAAGCGAGATACTGGATGATGTTTTTGCATCGGATGACATTAAATTTGGTCAAGATAAGCTGGTTAAAATCGTAGAGAAAAAGGTCGGATGATGATAAATAACACCTCAAAAAGATATGTAAACGCCCTGATACTGAGCTATAAAAAAGATGAACTATGCTCTGTTTTGCAGACGCTCGAGAGCGTTGCGAGTGCATTTAGAATTCCAAAATTCCAAGATATTGTAAAATCTCCGACGCTAAAAGAGGAATCCAAAGTGGAACTTATTGTGTCGTTTATAAAAAATCCAAGCGAAAAAATCGTAAATTTTATTAAACTTCTAGCTAAAAATAGGCGTATTGCACTAATCCCGCAGATAGTCGAGGAACTGCGCAAGAATATTGCGGCGCTTGATAATAAATATTTGGGCAAAATTTATTCTGCTACTGAAATAGACGCCGCGAAAATAAAAGAGCTAGAGGCTAAAATTTCAAAGAAATTTAATGCAGATATTACTCTGCAATCCGTTAAAAGCGAGCTTGAAGGCATTAAGATCGAAGTCGAGGATCTTGGATTTGAGATTAGTTTTTCAGTTGATAGATTGAAACAAAAAATGAGCGAATATATTTTAAAAGCAATTTAAAGGAGTAAAGCGTGGGTGCGAAAATTAAGGCAGACGAAATCAGTAGCATAATCAAAGAGCGAATCGAAAATTTCGATCTTAGCGTTGATATCGAAGAAACCGGTAAGGTCGTTTCGGTCGCAGACGGCGTTGCTAATGTTTACGGCTTAAAAAACGTAATGGCTAACGAGATGGTCGAGTTCGAAAACGGAGCTCGTGGTATCGCGTTAAATTTAGAGGAGGGCAGTGTCGGCATCGTTATTTTAGGCGATACTAGCGGTATTAACGAAGGTAGTAGCGTTAAAAGACTGGGTAAGCTTTTGCGCGTTCCGGTAGGTGATGCTCTAATAGGTCGCGTAGTAAATGCCCTAGGCGAGCCGATCGACGGCAAAGGCGCGATAGAGACCAGCGATACTAGATTCGTCGAAGAAAAGGCCAAAGGCATCATGGCTCGTAAATCCGTCCATGAGCCACTTCAAACCGGTCTTAAAGCGATCGACGCACTAGTGCCGATCGGTCGCGGACAGCGCGAGCTCATCATTGGCGACCGCCAAACGGGAAAAACCACCGTTGCTGTTGATACTATCATCAATCAAAAGGGCCAGGATGTCATCTGCATATACGTAGCAATCGGCCAGAAGCAATCCACCGTCGCACAAGTCGTTAAAAAGCTTGAAGAATACGGCGCGATGGATTATACGATCGTAGTTGCGGCGGGTGCTAGCGAGGCGGCCGCGCTTCAGTATTTGGCTCCGTATTCGGGCTGCACGATGGGTGAGTATTTCAGAGATAACTCCCGCCACGCACTTATCATCTACGATGATTTGAGCAAGCATGCGGTTGCGTATCGCGAGATGTCGCTTATTTTGCGCCGCCCGCCGGGACGCGAGGCGTATCCTGGCGACGTATTTTATCTACACTCCCGTTTGCTTGAGCGCGCTAGCAAACTAAGCGACGCACTCGGCGCAGGCAGCCTAACGGCGCTTCCTATTATCGAGACGCAGGCGGGCGACGTTTCGGCATATATCCCTACAAACGTTATCTCAATCACCGACGGTCAAATTTTCTTGGAGTCGGGACTATTTAACTCGGGAATTCGTCCTGCGATCAACGTAGGCCTTTCGGTTAGTCGTGTCGGCGGTTCTGCGCAGATTAAAGCGATCAAAAAGGTCTCTGGAACCTTGCGCCTAGATCTCGCTCAATACCGTGAGCTTCAGGCGTTTGCGCAGTTTGCGAGTGATTTGGACGAGAGTAGCCGTAAGCAGCTGGATCGCGGACAAAGAATGGTCGAAATTTTAAAGCAACCTCCTTATTCGCCGCTTCCGGTCGAGAATCAAGTAGTGATCATCTTTGCAGGAAGCCGCGGATTTTTAGACGACGTGCCTACGAGCTCAATTGGTAAATTCGAAGCTGAGCTCTATCCGTATATCGAGGCGAAATATCCTGAAATTTTTGAAGAGATCAGAAGCAAAAAGACCATCGAGAAGGATTTGGAAGAAAATTTAATCAAGGCTCTAAATGACTTTAAAGCGACTTTTGCCGCTTAAGAAGGCTAAATTATGGCAAATTTAAAGGATATAAAGCTTCAAATCAAAAGCGTCAGAAATACGGAGAAGACTACCAAAGCTATGAAGCTGGTCTCCAACGTCAAGCTTAAAAATACTAAAGAGGCGGCGATGCGCTCGCGTGCTTATGCGGTGAAGATTAACGAGGTCTTGGGTGAAATTTCTGCGCGCGTTAAAAATTACGTAGGCAATAATTCAGGCAACGACGAAAAACTTAGAATTTTTGATACCACGCGGGAAGTAAAGGTGGTTGATTTGCTGTTTATCACCGCAGATAAAGGGCTTTGCGGCGGTTTTAATATCAATACCATCAAAAAGATCAAAGCTTTGATCGAGGAGCTTAAAGCGAAAAAGATCAAGGTTCGCCTTCGCGCCGTCGGCAAAAAGGGGATAGAGTATTTTGATTTTCAAGGCATTGAGCTTTTGGAGCGATATATTGGCGTGAGCTCATCTCCATCGTCTGAGAAAGCTAACGAAATCGTCCAAGCCGCAGTTAAGGATTTTAACGAAGGTAAAACTGACGAAGTTATACTTATCCATAACGGCTATTTGAATATGATTACCCAAGAGATGCGGGTAAATACGTTGGTGCCAATCGGTGAGCCTGCGATTAGCGAGGATGCTTTAAAAACATCTACATTGGAAGTAGAGGTCGAAAGCCCTGAGGACGAAGAAACATTGATGTTAAATTTAATCCAGAGCTATCTTAGCTACAGCATGTATTACGCACTGATAGACTCTTTAGCGGCGGAGCATTGCTCGAGAATGAATGCGATGGAGAATGCGACAAATAACGCCAAAGAACGCGTATCGCAGTTAAATTTAGCATATAACAAAGCCAGACAAGGCTCTATTACGACTGAGCTTATCGAGATCATAAGCGGCGTCGAATCAATGAAATGAAAGGAAAACGGATGAAAGGAATAATTTCTCAGGTAATGGGTCCCGTGGTCGATGTCGATTTCAAGGACTATTTACCGAAGATTAATGAAGCTATCGAGGTTAAATTTGACGTCGAGGGCGCTCATCGCAGGCTGATCCTAGAGGTAGCCGCGCACCTTGGAGACAATCGCGTCCGCACGATCGCTATGGATATGAGTGATGGACTTAGGCGAGGGCTTGAGGCTACGGCTCTTGGCGCGCCTATTACGGTGCCTGTGGGCGAGAAGGTTTTGGGTAGAATTTTTAACGTCACGGGCGATCTGATCGACGAAGGCGAGGATGAAAAATTTGAAACTCGCTGGTCGATCCACAGAGATCCGCCTAGCTTTGAAAATCAAAGCACGAAGAGTGAAATTTTTGAAACTGGCATTAAGGTAGTCGATCTGCTCGCCCCTTACGCAAAGGGCGGTAAGGTAGGCCTATTCGGCGGTGCTGGCGTCGGCAAGACCGTCATCATTATGGAGCTAATCCACAACGTCGCTTTCAAACACAGTGGCTACTCCGTATTTGCGGGTGTCGGCGAGCGAACGAGAGAGGGAAACGACCTTTATAACGAGATGAAAGAATCCGGAGTTTTGGATAAAGTCGCCTTGACCTATGGCCAGATGAACGAGCCGCCGGGTGCGAGAAACCGTATTGCGCTAACAGGTCTTACGATGGCTGAGTATTTCCGCGATGAGCTAGGGCTTGACGTTTTGATGTTTATTGACAATATCTTCCGCTTTTCGCAGTCGGGCTCAGAGATGTCCGCGCTTTTGGGACGAATTCCATCCGCGGTCGGTTATCAGCCTACGCTTGCTAGCGAAATGGGTAAATTACAGGAGCGCATCACTTCTACTAAAAAGGGCTCTATTACCTCCGTCCAGGCCGTTTACGTACCTGCGGACGACCTTACCGACCCGGCTCCTGCGACCGTTTTTGCGCACCTTGATGCGACGACCGTTTTAAACAGAGCGATTGCCGAAAAGGGAATTTATCCTGCCGTCGATCCACTTGATTCGACCTCAAGAATGCTCGATCCGCAAATCATCGGCGAGGAGCATTATAAGGTAGCTCGCGGCGTTCAGGCAGTACTTCAAAAATACAAAGATTTGCAAGACATTATCGCGATTTTGGGTATGGACGAACTTAGCGAAGAGGATAAGCTCGTAGTCGAGCGTGCTAGAAAGATCGAGCGCTACCTATCTCAGCCATTTTTCGTAGCCGAGGTATTTACCGGAAGTCCGGGCAAATATATCTCGCTAGAGGAGACTATCGCCGGCTTTAAGGGAATTTTAGAGGGCAAATACGACGATCTGCCGGAGAATGCCTTTTACATGGTAGGAAACATCGACGAGGTGGTAGCAAAAGCCGAAAAGATGAAAGCGTAGGAATTTGCTATGAAAGAATTTTTGCTTTTAGATATCGTTACGCCCGAAGGGATGGTCTTTTCGGGCGAAGTCAAATCCGTCCAACTCCCTGGCATCACTGGCGAAATGGGTATTTTGCCAGGGCATGCGAGCTTGCTAACGGGGCTTAAAGATAAAAACGAAGGCGGAGTCGTCGAGATCGTAGATAAAGATGGCAAAAAGCAGCTTGTTTTGGTAAACGACGGATTTTTGGAAGTTACAGAAGAAAAAACTACTATTCTAGCCACTCAAGCCGTGGCTATCGGAGGCGATAGCGAAAGCGCCGTAGCGAAGTCTTTGCAGCGCGCTAAAGATATGCTTGCGTCCATTAGCTCCGATGCGGCAAATTCCGCAGCGATCATGGCTAGAGTTGACGAATTCGCAAGGCAAAGTTAAATATGCTAGATATAATTTTAAGTTATTTTACGAGAAGCACATTTATTACGATATTCGTGCTTTCTTGGTTATCCATCTATTTTATCGTCACTTTTACGATTTTGATCTCCAGATTTGTAGGGCTTAGTGCGTGGCAACACCGCGAAGCAAAGGCGCTCGAATCCTTGCTGATGGGCGGTAGGATTTCGCTTTCGGGCTCTATTTTTCAAAAAGTAAATACCGATAAAATTTCAAAAGAAGCCTTGGAAATTTATAAAGGCAAAGCCGAACGCGACTCCACTAGCGGACTTACCTGGCTATCTATCGTCGCCTCTACTTCGCCGTTTATCGGGCTATTTGGTACGGTTGTTAGTATACTTCACACATTTTCCAAGCTTGGCGGCGGAAATTCCGGCATCGACACCATCGCTCCTGCGATCAGCGAGGCGCTGGTTGCCACAGGATGTGGAATTTTTGTAGCGATCCCCGCATACACCTTTAGCTTACTTATAAAACGCAAAGCATACGAAGTTATGAGCATTATAAATCGTACGGCAGATATTTTGCTATTTAAAGCAAACACTGGAAAAGCTATTTAATGTATAATTTCGACGAAAATCCAGAGTTAAATATCACTCCGCTCGTCGATATTATGCTTGTTTTGCTAGCGATTTTAATGGTCGCGCAAACGGCGATTATCTACGATGAAAAGATCGAGCTGCCTAGTGGCTCAAAAGCACAGGTTTCGGAAAATACCGCGGAATTCTTGCTTGTGCGTATCGGCGAAGATCGCAAGGTTTATATCGATAAAAGCTCAATGAGTCTGGCAGAATTCCCGGATAATCTCGTGCTGCTTAAAGGCACCGGCAAGTATAGCTTGGAAAAACCCGTCTATATCCAAGCCGATAAAAGACTCGTTTACGACGATGTAATGTTTGTTTTAAAGAGCCTAAAGCAGGCGGGTTTTACAAAAGTCGCACTTCAAACAAATGGCTAATTATTCAAATTTTACGGGGGTTAAATACGATAATTTTAAATCGTTTTTAATCGCCCTTTTTGCCTATCTGCTGGTGATTTTTGTTCTTTTATATCAAATTTCAAAGCCGCAGGAAAAATTTAAAAAATATACTGACAATCCCAACGATTATATGGATGTTACTTTTGATTTCGAAATAGATGATAAACTTCCGTCCGCGCCTGAAATCGCTAAAGAAACAAAGCAAGGCGAGTTTGACAATAAGAATGTTAAGGATGTGCCGGAGGATAAAATTAAGACTACGGCGCAAGTAGTTCCGCCACCTCCGGTGCAGGCAAAGCCGAAAGAGCCCGAAAAGCCGAAGGAAGAACCGAAGACGGAACCTAAAAAGGACGAACCTAAAGCTGAGCCCAAAAAAGAGGAGCCCGAGTCTAAGTTGGAAGATAAACCTTCCGAAAAAGTAGTAGAGAAAAAAGAGGAAGCTAAGCCGGAGCCGAAAAAAGAGGAAAAACCGAGCTTGAGCGATCTTTTTTCAGATACGACTAAGGACAATAAGAAGCTTGAGGAGAGCGCTAAAGCTAGCGATGCCGTTCAGAGTAACAAAAAGTCCGATAAAGAAACCGCCACCTCTAGTGCTAAGGATAAAGCAGCATCTAAAAATGCTGTCGTTAAATCCGATAAGCTTGGCGGCAGGACGCAAAGGACGGGTGAGTATAACGCTTATTATGGCGCTATCGAGAAGAAGCTTCAAGTTCTATGGAGCAGATATGTGGCGACCGCGAAGGACGACGCAAGGATTAAGATAGTCTTTAGCGCAGATGGGCGAGTGGCGGATTATACTATTATAGAGTTGGGGCGAGAGACGGAATTTAATCAGAAGTTGCGGGATTTTTTGGATAATCTATCGACTCAGAGTTTCCCGAAATCTCCCGACGGAGCGTCGCATGAGATTGATACTAGGATGTCCGACGTGATGAAGACAAATTAGAATTCGTAAGGGAAAAAAGTGAAGAGACTTTTTTGTATTTTTGCGTTTTGCTGTATGCTTTTTGCGGCGGATTCGGAGCAGAATTTTACTTATGAAAGAAATTCCGTTTCGCAAAAATCTGGCAAAATTCAAATTTCAAAGGAGCTAGATGCTTATTTTTCGCAGATGGCGTCTAAACTGCAAGCTCTATGGACAGAGTATCAAGTGGATATTTCCGATGAGGCTAGAGTTCGTATAGAATTTAGCAACAATGGACGAGTTTTAAATTATCAAATTTTAGAGCTTGGGCGTAGCACAGAATTTAACCAAAAGCTAAGGAAATTTTTAGATGAGCTTCCTAAGCAAAGCTTTCCAAAATCACCGGATAATAAATCTCACACATTTGAAATGGTATTATCCGACGTAGCAAATTAAATTTAAGGAGAAAAGATGAAGAAACTACTTTTGATTCTTGCATTTTGTAGTAGCATTTTCGCGGCAGATGCGACTATGTCTATCGTAAACGAAGGGGTAAATCTACCTAAAATCGTCGTTCAAGATGCATCGAACCTTGCAAATTCAGAATTTGGCAACAAATTCTTTAAACTTATGGTGGGCGATCTCAAGGTCGGCGCGACTTTTGAAGTCAGCGACGAGTATCTACAAAGCAGCTATGATGCGGGCGCTTCCGACAATCTAGGCTCTAGCGGTGCCGCTCTTATCGTGCGCTACGCGGTAAGTGATCAAAGCTCGCCGATGAGCCTAAAAGCTAAAGTGCTCGAAGCAAACAGCGGCAGGGTGATGTATGAGAAGAGCTTTACGCTCTCTAATGCTGAAAAGTATCCATTTTTAGCACACATGGCGGTATCCGAGATCGTCAAGCAGTTAGGCTATTCAAACGTTGATTGGATGAAGGAGATGATTTTGCTCTCTCGCTATACTTCGACGCGCGAGAGCGAGATTATGGTGGCGGATTATACGCTTACCTATCAGCAGGTGGTGCTTCGTGGCGGATTAAATATCTTCCCTAAATGGGCAAGTGCAGCGCAGAACGAATTTTATTACACCTACTATGTCAATAAAAACACCCCCGCTATCTATAAATTTAATCTATCCAACGGTAGCAAAAGTAAAATTTTTACCGGTCACGGCATGACGATAGCTTCAGATGTAAGCGCCGACGGCAGAAAGCTTTTAATCACCAATGCGCCTAAAGATCAACCCGATATTTATTTGTATGATATAGCCTCGGGCAGCGCTAAGCAAATTACTGATTATGCTGGCATTGATGTAAATGGAAATTTTATCGACGGCGATTCGCGCGTGGCTTTTGTAAGCGATCGTTTAGGTTATCCGAACGTATTTGCCACTAGCATAAACGGCGGTAACGTTCAGCAGCTCGTCTATCACGGCAAAAACAATAACTCCATCAGCACAAATGGCAATTACGTTACTTACTCTAGTCGCGACGGCGGGGGCGGATTTAATATATATTTAATCTCTACTCAAACCGATATGATACGCCAGTTAACGGCTAGCGGCAAAAATATGTTTCCTAGATTTTCTAGCGATGGCGGTAGCATTATGTTTATCAAGCAAGACGGCAGCGGAAGCTCGGTAGGTATTATCAGAGTTAACGAGAATAAAAGTTTCCAATTTCCGTTAAGAGTGGGTAAAATTCAGTCGGTTGATTGGTAAAATATTAAAAAATCTCGTGATATAATGACTTCAATTTTTTTTGAAAGGATAGAAAATGAAACATTTAGTTTTATCTTCGATAGCAGTTGCTGCTCTATTATTGAGCGGTTGTTCTAAAAAGACCCCAGAGGCCGATACTACAAGCACAAGTGATGCAGATAGACTAGCTGCTTTGGCATCTCAGATCCAAAGTGAAGTTGGCACTGTTTATTTCGACTTTGATAAATTTAATATTAGAGCCGATCAACAAGGCACAATCAATAATAACGCAGCTCTATTCAACCAAGCAGGTGCAGAGTCTCTAACTGTTAAAGTTGAGGGTAATTGCGATGAGTGGGGTTCTGATGAGTACAACTATGCTCTTGGTCTAAAGAGAGCTACTGCAGCTAAAGACGCATTGGTTGCTCAAGGTGTAAATGAGAGCAGAATTTCCGTAGTAAGCTACGGCGAGAGCAATATGGCTTGCACAGAGCATTCTAAAGAGTGCGACGCTCAAAACAGACGCGACGAATTCAAAGTTGGATTCTAATTTGAAATTTAAAAATTTCACGGTGGCGACTCTTTTGGGAGTCGCCACTTTTTTAAATGCAGAAACTTCTGCATTTGATGCTGGCAATATTGATTCAGGCAGCTCTTACGGGTTAACTGAAAACGAACAAGTATTGCGCGATAACCGTAAGCGTATAAGCGAGATGCAAACTAGTGTAGATAATACACGCGAGAGTGTCGAAGGTTTGCGAAGCGTCCTTGAAGGAACAAATTCTAAAATTTCGAACCTGGAAAATAGGGTAGCGGATCTAGAAATTCGTACTACGGGCAAAAGTCAAGGCAACAGCGAGCTAGATCAGATGAAAAGAGATATTGCAACTATAAAAGCCCAAATTGCTGAAATCAATAAAAAATTAGGCAGTAGTGGCGGCGTAAAAAAAAACGCTGAATTAGACGCAGGCACTGCTTCAGTTCCTGCTAGTACAAAATCAGACTCCGATTTTAAATCAAAAGATCAAGCTTCAGTATTGAAAGAGGCTGACGCTTTATATGCCAAAAAAGACTATTCAGGCGCAAAAGAGCGCTACAATTATTTAGTATCTAAAAATTACAAGCCCGCTAAGGCAAACTATATGCTGGGCGAAATTTCATATTTCTCTGGCTCATACGCAGAAGCGATAAACTATTACAAAAAGAGTATCTCGCACAACGAGAGCCAAGACTACACCCCAAAACTTCTTTATCACACTGCGATCAGCTTCGATAAGATCGGCGATAAAGACAGCGCAAATAAATTCTATAAAGCGCTAAAGGCTTCATATCCGGATTCCAAAGAAGCCAAAGCTGCGCCCGCTAGATAATCTAAATTTAAATACAAACTCAAAAATAAAATTTAAATAGGAGAAAACTATGGCTAACAACCGAGTTATAAAGATGCATTATGAGCTAAAAGACGGTAAAACTGGCGAAATTTTAGAGTCAAATTTAAACTCCGACCCGATCGCCTTTCTTAGCGGCAAGGATCAAATCATCCAAAAGCTGGAAGATGAAATTTTAAATCTACAAGCTGGCGAGAGCAAAACTGTTCGCATAAGCCCGAGCGACGGGGTCGGCGAGTATAAGCAGGACGCCGTGCAGATCCTGCCTAAAGAACAGTTTGCGGGCATCGATCTGGCGGTGGGCATGGAGCTTTTCGGACAGGCGGAGGACGGCGCGACTACCCGCGTGAGCGTCAAGGCTATCGGCGAGCAGGACGTCACTATCGACTTTAACCACCCATTTGCTGGCAAGGAGCTGGAATTTAATATAAAGATCGTCGAGAACCGCGAAGCGACGGCGGACGAAATTCTTACCGGTCAGCCGGAGGGTGCGCACAGCTGCGGCTGCGGACACGACCATCA
Organism: uncultured Campylobacter sp.; assembly: GCA_963529625.1. GTDB lineage: Bacteria > Campylobacterota > Campylobacteria > Campylobacterales > Campylobacteraceae > Campylobacter_B. Next base: position 301,220 of record CAURZM010000001.1, read on the forward strand.
TCACGAGGGGCACGAGTGCTGCGGCGGGCACGGTCACGATCATGCGGGAGATCATGAATGCTGCGGAGGCCACGATCACGGAAAAGATCACGAGTGCTGCGGCGGGCACCACCACGAGCATTAGGATTTTTTATGAAATTCGCTTTTATCTTCCCCGGACAGGGCAGCCAAAGCGTAGGCATGGGCAGGGAGTTTTACGAGAGCTCCAATCCTGCGCGCGCGCTTTTGGATGAGGCTTCAGAATTTACCGGCATCGATTTTAAAAATTTACTATTTGAACCCAACGACAAGCTCGACGTTTCGGAATTTACACAGCCCGCTATTGCGCTAAATTCCATGATGGCGCTTGTGGCGCTGCAAGAAAGGCTGGATCAAGAAAAGCTTAACATCGCTCCGCAGTTTTTGCTCGGACATTCGCTGGGCGAGTTTAGCGCACTAAGCGCTGCGGGAGGCATAGAGCCGAAGCAGATGTTAAAGCTAGTAAATATTCGCGGCAGGCTCATGCAAAGCGCCTGCGATGGCAAAGGCGCCGGAATGATGGTGATCTTAGCTCTTGCCGACGAGGCGGTCGAGAAAATTTGCGCGGATGCAAAGAGCGCAGGTAGGCAGGTTTGGGCAGCGAATTATAATTGCGACGGGCAGATCGTAGTTGCAGGCAAAAAAGATGATCTGGCCGCACTCGAGGGCGAGTTTAAAGCCGCGGGCGCAAAGCGCGCAATGCTGCTGAATATGAGCGTCGCGAGTCACTGCCCTATGCTACAAAGCGCCAGCGGCGAGCTTTTAGAATTTTTGCGCCCCGCGCTAAAAGAGAGCTTCGCCCCCGTCGTCGCTAATGCCACCGCGCGCGCATACAGGGCAAAATCCGAAGCGCTGGAGCTGCTTAAAGCCCAGCTTATCGGCCCCGTGCTTTACAAACAAAGCATCAAAAATTACGAGAGTGAGACGGACTGCTTCGTCGAGTTCGGCGCGGCGGTTTTAAAAGGTATAAACAAAAAGATCACGCAGAAGCCGACCTTCAGCATCACGGATCTTGCGAGCTTAGACGAGTTTCTGAAATTTGCAAAGGAGAACGGATGAAAGTAGCGATCTTAGGCGCCATGCCAGAAGAGATCGAGCCGCTACTATCCGCACTGCACGAACGAGGCGTGAGCGTGGATGCTACGGAGCATGCGAATAATAAATTCTACGCCGCCAAGCTTAACGGTCACGATCTAGTGATCGCATATTCGAAGATCGGCAAGGTAAATTCCGCCCTGACGGCTACGGTTATGATCGAGAGATTCGGTGCGCGCGCGCTCATTTTTACGGGCGTTGCGGGAGCTTTGAAGCGCGGCATTAAGATCGGCGAAATTTTATACGCCACCTCGCTCGTGCAGCACGATCTGGACATCACGGCGTTTGGGCATCCGCACGGATTCGTGCCTGGAAGTAAAATTTTAGTCCAAACCGACGCGAAGCTAAATTCCATAGCGCAAACCGTCGCCGAGCAGCTTGGCATCACGCTAAAATCGGGCATCATCGCTAGCGGCGATCAGTTCGTGGGCGATGAGGAGCGCAAGAGCTGGATCGAGCGGACGTTTGACGCGAGCGCGGTCGAGATGGAGGGGGCGAGCGTGGCGCAAGTATGCGACGCGCTGGGCGTGCCGTTTTGCGTGCTGCGCGCGATAAGCGACGAGGCGGGACACAAAGCCGAGTTCGATTTTGACGAGTTTATGGTAAAAAGCGCGCAGACGAGCGCAAATTTCGTCCTAAAAATGATCGAAAGGTTATGATAAAACTCTCCAAAAAACTACTTCGCCGGGTCGGACAAACCAACGCCAAATACCAGATGTTCGAGCGCGGCGATAAAATTTTACTAGCTCTTAGCGGCGGCAAAGACAGCATGAGCTTGGCGCACGTGCTGAAGCATTTCCAAAGCGTAAGTCCGCTAGATTGGGAGTTTCGAGCCGTTACCGTCACCTACGGTATCGGCGAGGACCTGCGCGAGATAAGCGCCCATTTTAAAGAGTACGAGATCCCCTACGAGATAATCGATACTAAAATTTTTGAATTCGGCAAGGAAAAGATCCGCGCAAATACCACGTTTTGCAGCTTTTGCTCGCGCATGAGGCGCGGATACATCTACTCCTACGCGCTCGAACACGGCTTTAATAAGATCGCCATCGCCCACCACCTCGACGACGCCGCGGAGAGCTTTTTTATGAATTTCACCTTTAACGGCGCGCTTCGTACTCTCGCTCCGCGCTATATCGCCGAAAACGGGCTCGTGATCATCCGTCCGTTCATTCTAGCGCGCGAGCGCCAAATCGCCGCCTGTGCCAGAGATAACGAGCTTCCGATAATGCGCGAGGAGGAGGTTTGCCCCGCGAAGCAATACGGCGGTAAGGAGCCCACCGCGCGTGCCGCGACGAAGGAGCTTTTGGCACAGTACGAAAAGGCTCATCCGAGGTTTTTTATCAGCCTGCAAGCCGCCTTTGCCAACATCCACGAAGAGACCTTTTTCGAGCCTAAATTTTAAAATTTTAAGCGGTTTGCACTCCTTCACTCAAACGAATTCAAAGCGCGCAGTTCTTGCGATAACATGAGTTTCGTGCGCCTAGTTCGATTTTTTGGCTTGAATGAGCCTGACGCACGCAGAACAGGTATCTTCCCCTATGCTCAAAGGAGCTGTGAGTCGCAGCGTGAGCAGTTGGATCACTGTGTCTAAATTGCGGTGCGGGCGATTGCGCTTCTGAGTATGAGTTGTACACTAGCCGCGGCGAATAGCTATCCCCTGCGTCTAAGAAGCTGTGCGCGCGAGTGATTGAGCCCTCCGAAGCTGTGCGCATGAGCGACTGTGCCCTCTGCGCTCGAGAAGCTACGAGATATAGTAGGTTGTGCGTTGCTGTATCTGTTTTTACAAAACAGCCGCGGCTGTTTTCGGCGCCGCCCTCTCGTCTTGCTCAAAAGCCGCCCGTACCAAGCGGAGCCTTACGAGCAAGCGTTATGGGCTTGCAAAGCTTGCGCGAAAGATAGTTGTAGAAATTTTATTCCGAAAAGTATTTCTGAAATTTTACTTCACAAAATTTTAAAATTCTCAACCAGACCAAATTTTAAAATTTTAATGAAGCCCGATTCAAAACTCCGATGAAGCCGAATTATGAAATTTTACCCCGCAAAATTTTAAAATTTTATCGTCAGGCCATAGTTTAAGGCGCATTCGCAGATCCAATCGTCGTGCGCCGTAAATTTAAACCGCTCGCCCGTTCCGCAAAATATTTCAAAAATTTTACTTCACAAAATTTTAAAATTTTAACGAAGCCGAATTCAAAATCTAGGCGGAGCCAAATTTTAAAATTTTATCGGAGCGAAATTCTAAAATTTCGCGCAGCCAAATTTCCGCTCTCGTTTCATAAACGTTACCTTTTGAAATTTCGCCGCTCGCTCTCGGTTAAATTTCACGCCGCTTTAAAGCTACTCAAAACCTCCGCTGTCGCGCACGTAGATTAAATTTTAAAATTTCGCACGCGCCGCATTTCTTCTCAAATTTACACACCGCGAAATTTTAACCGATTTTCGCTCCGAAATTTATGCCGTATTAATCGCCGCGGATATATAATATTAAATGTCATATTTCAAGTAAGGAGTAAGCATGGCTACAATCCAACCAAGCTATAAGCTTTTCATCGACGGCGAGTTTGTGGGTGCCGAAGGCGGCGCGAGCCTAGACGTTTTTAATCCCGCTACCGGCGAGAAAATTTCAAAGATCGCAGATGCTAGCAAGGCGGACGTCGATAGAGCGGTCGCCGCGGCGCGTAAGGCGTTTGAGAGCTTCCGCCGCACTAGCGTTTATGAGCGCAGCGCGCTGCTAAATAAGATCGCCGACGTCCTAGAGCAAAACGCCGAGTTCATCGCGACCGTAGAGACTATCGACAACGGCAAGCCGATCCGCGAGACGCGCGCGGTCGACGTAGCGTGGTCGATCGAGCATTTCCGCTATTTTGCGGGCGTGATTTTGGGCGAGGAGGGCAGCGCCAATATGCTAAAAGAGCGCTATCTATCCGTCGTCTTGCGCGAGCCGATCGGCGTAGTAGGACAGATCGTGCCGTGGAATTTCCCGTTTTTAATGGGCGCGTGGAAGCTCGCTCCGTTACTTGCCGCGGGCGATACGTGCGTATTTAAGCCAAGCTCCGAAACCAGCCTTAGCATTTTGGAGTTTATCCGCCTAATCGCGCCACTGCTTCCAAAGGGCGTCATCAACGTAGTAACCGGCAAGGGAAGCAAGGCAGGCGAGTTCGTCCGCACTCACAAGGGACTCGATAAACTCGCATTCACGGGCTCTACCGAGGTCGGAAGAGGCATCGCGTTAGCCGCAGCGCAAAAGATCATCCCCGCCACGCTTGAGCTTGGCGGTAAGAGCGCGAATATTATCTTTGACGATTGCGACTTCGACGTTGCGATCGACGGCGTGCAGCTGGGTATCCTTTTCAACCAAGGCCAAGTCTGCTGCGCGGGAAGTAGAATTTTCGTGCAGGAGGGCATCTACGATAAATTCGTACCGGCGCTCGTAGAGAAATTTAAGCGCATCAAGGTGGGCGATCCGCTCGATCCGAACACCCAGATGGGATGCCAGATCAACAAAAAGCAAGCCGATAAAATTTTAGAGTACGTAAAAATCGGCGTAGAGGAGGGCGCTAAGATCGCCGTGGGCGGCAAGCGACATAGCGCGGGAGAGGCTTTCGTCGAGCCTACGCTACTCGTGGACGTGCGCAACGACATGCGCGTGGCACAGGAGGAGATCTTCGGTCCTGTGGGCGTCGTGATTAAATTTAAAGATCAAGACGAACTCGTCCGCATGGCGAACGACAGCCTCTACGGACTAGGCGGCGCCGTATTTACGCGCGACATCGCAAAAGCGCTCACGGTCGCACGCCTGCTTGAGACGGGTCGCGTGTGGGTCAATACCTACAACCAGATCCACGCGGGCGCGCCGTTTGGCGGCTACAAAGAATCGGGCATCGGTCGCGAGACGCACAAGATGATCCTGGAGCACTACACCCAGACCAAAAACATCTACATCGACACGATCTCCAAACCGAGCGGCTTTTACGAGCAGTAAGGGCTTAGTGCGGTATCTCGGGCGGTTTGCGCCGCCCGAAATTTTATTCTGCCTGACTTGTAATTCATCAAAATCCTCTTTATATAATATACGGCTGCAAAAAGACAATATAAAAAACGAAAATTAAGTTTAACGAATATATAATTAGTCACCATTTAAAAGGAGAAAAAATGAAACGAATTTTTTTGTTGAGCCTTACGGCTATCGTAGGTTTGGGTCTTACCGGATGCAAGGAAGACGAGCCTAAAAAAACAGTTGCAGATTATCTGCTCGCGCCGTTAGAAGCAAAAGCGAAACTAGAGCTTTGCGAGAAAATGCAGCCAAAAGACGTTATCAACGATAAAGAGTGCAATAATGCAAGCAAGGCGAGAGAATATTTAGCGCAAATGAACGGACTTCCAAATGGAAAATGGTATGAAGTGGATTATTTTATAAAGCACCCCGAGCGAATTAGCGAAGGGTCTAAAAAATGACAATCAAATTTTTGAAAGTAGTAGCGCAAATATGCTAATAATTTTTTCCCAAAGCAGGATTTGGAGAGAGAAAGAGAGTGGAAGTCTTAACGGCGAGCATTAAGTAGCTTCAAATTTTTCAAATTTTCTTTGCAGCTTTTATAGCCGCGTGCGTTCAAATATCAGATATGACTTTTGTCGTAGGCGGCTTGATAAAAACCTTACTTGACTTATTGCGCTTACGCAGCGTTTAAATTTAATCTCGCTGTAGCCGCGCTAAATTTTAAAATTTCAAACTCGCCGTTTTAAAGACCTGTTATCTGCGCGAGTGTCGTAGGCGGACGCATGCAAGAAACAGCCTCGGGCGCTGTTTTATCGCGGGCCTCCGTCCGCATCAAGTAGTCATACCGAGCCGCGCCAAAGCCTCAAAACTCACGCGATTTCTAATTTTGCTATCGAGCCGCAGCCAAACTCGCGCGGCGAAAATCTAAATTTACGCTATAATCTTGCAAAGCGGAGCGTAAAACTCCTGCTACGCGTATGCGACGAAATTTAAACAAAGGCCCGCGAATGCGGGCTTCTTAGCTTTCGCGCGGCTGTGGCGTAACGCTAAATTTAACGGAGGGCGCATGGATAAGGAGCGGTATATTTTTGAGAAATTTAGATCAAAGCTTAACGGCGATGATTGCGCCGTAATCGGCGAGCGGGCGTATTGCAAGGACCTTTTCGTCGAGGGCGTGCACTTTCGCCGCGGCTGGCTGAGCCTGCGCGAGATCGGCGCAAAGGCGATGCTCGTAAATATCTCGGATATGATCGCGACGAATGCGCGTGCCAAATACGCCCTGCTGGGGCTTGCGCTGCCGCGCGAGATCGGCACGCGCGAGATCGACGAGCTGTGCGCGGGCGTGAGCGAGACGGCGCGCGAGTGGGGCATACGGATCATCGGCGGCGATACGATCGGCTCGGATCGTATCGCGCTTAGCGTGAGCTTGATCGGCAAGTGCAAGCGCCCCGTGTTTCGCAGTGGCGCGCGCGTGGGCGATCTCATCGCGCATACGGGCGAGCTAGGCAGCGTCGGGCGCGATCTGGCGGTGCTTTTAAGAGATGAAATTTCGCCCGCTAGCTCGCAGACGCAAAACCGAAACGATAAAATTTCGTCAGCACAAAGCTCAAGCATCGCGCTGCAAGGTTTCAACGCCGAGGCTTCGGCGGCACAAAATCCTGGCGATGAGGTGCGAAGCCCGGACGATAAAATTTCACCTGCGCATGCTAAGCTACAGCGCCTGGCCGCTGAAACTTCGGCGCAAAATTCCGTGTCGCAGAGCGGAGACGATCGCAAGAGCCCTACGTCGCAAAGCCTTGCATGCGAAAATTCTACGTCGCAAAGCTCCGCATGCGAAAATACTGTGCCGGGTAGTGGCTCATATCGCTTGCGCGAGGATCTGCGCGCAAAAATTTCAAAAAATTCGCGCTTCGTCAGGCCTGTTTTGCGCGATAAGTTTTTTTACAAGGCGGCGAAGCTCATTAGCGCGGCGATGGACATTAGCGATGGGCTCGCGCAGGATCTGCCCCGCCTGCTGGAGGCTAGCGGCGTGGGTGCGCGCTGGATCGCCCGCCCTAGCGAGGCTGCGTTGCAAAGCGGCGAGGAGTACGAGATTTTGTTTAGCTTCGCGCCGAAGTTTTTGCCCAAAATCTACGCGATTGCCGCTAAAACGGGCGTTTCGATCAATATCATCGCCGAGGTTTGCCCGCGCACGCCGCAAAGCTCGATGGAATTTCACGGCAGCTCACACCACTTCGCGCCTTGAAATTTTGCCGAGCTCGCTTTAAATTTTAAGGCGAGGGATTTGAATTTCTCCGGGGAATTCGCACGCAAAGTAGCAAATCGCTTTATCACGCAGCGGGCAAGCCGATTAAAATTTTAAATTTACCGCTCGCGCGGCGGTTCAAGCCTTGCGTTTAAATTTAATCTACAACTACAAGCCGAATTTTAATCTGTCCAATTTAAATATCCGCGCAGACGGCGTGCATCGCGACTCCGTCGTTTGCCACTGCGTAGAGGCGACCTTTGCTAGCGAGCATGATCTGATCCGAGCCGAATTGAAACTCGCCGAATTCTATCTCCCTTACGATTGCGCCGTCCTCAGCACTAATCAAAACAGGCTTGCCGCGGCGATCTGCGAGTAAAATTTTATCCTCGTACCACGCGAAATACTCGGTGCCGCCGGTATCAAGCTTAAAGATCGCCTCGCCGCTCACCGCGCTCACGGCATATAGATGCACGCCCTTACCGTTACGCCGTGTCCGCGAAACTCCACGCCCTGCATCGTAAGAGGATATGATTTTAGCATTCGCGGCCCCTTGAAATTTGAAGCGATTATAGCTTAAATTTGGGCGCGAATTTTAAAATTTTGTATGCGCGTTGAAATTTTACGGTGCGCGGCATGGAATTTGAAATTTCGCGGAGCTACGGAATTTTGTGGAGGGACAGAATTTCGTGAAGCCGAGGAATTTGGAATTTAAAATTTCACCCCTTCACGTAGCCTACACGCAAGCTCGCTATCATACCGCTACAAAATTTACAAAGGAGCCGTATGAGGGAGATCGTAAAAAAATTTGTCGCAGGCGACGTGGATATCATATTCGCTAGACTTTCCGTTATCATCGTGCTTGCCGTGATGGGCAACTACAAGTGGTTTGAGTTTGAAGTGGAGGCTTTAAAGCCGCTCTTTTCACAGACGTGGCTTTCGTTTTTGCCGTCAGCGCTCGGGGACGCCGGCGCGAGCTATTTTTTGGGCGTGGTGGAGACCGTGGGCTATCTCTCGCTCATCGCGGGCTTTTTCAAGCCGAAGGCGGGCATCGTGGGCGATCTCATCGTAATCGTCATGGCGCTGAGCACGCTCAGCCTACTGCCGCAGTTGGGCAAGATCGACGGCTTTATCTTTAAAGACCTTTTCTTGCTAGGCCTTGGCTTGGTGCTGCTAAAATACGACCTGGCGCGCCTTTGCCGCGGAGAAAAAAGCTGCGATTGAGCCGTCAAAACATACTGGCGTCGGTTCCGACGCAACACTAAATGATCGCGTACGGCGAGCTTGAGGCTTTTGATTTGAAGCCTGCTTTGTCTGCGGGTGCGTGCTTGAGCTCGCTCGCATAGGACCCTTTAAAATACGGCCGCGCGCTAAAATTTTATGACGTGCGGTTGAAATTTATCAAGCTGCGGTAATTAAATTTTGCCAACGCTCAAACTCAAATTTATAAAATTTAAATCGATCCATCAGATTGTGCCATAAATTAAACCACGTTAAATTTGACGGCGAAAGCTTAATCCTAAGCTCAAAGCATTAGATTTAGATCCAGCCGAATTCGCATTTGATTAAGCGAAAGGAAAAGCGCAAAGTTATATCATTCCTTAGAAATTCTGCAATTTTTTCGAAAGGATGAGATATGAAGCACTTTTCACTCTCAAAGGCCGTTTTTATGGCGGCGAGTCTAGCCCTGCTCGGGCTAACGGCTGCGAATGCGCAGGAGAAATTTTCCCCGTTATCGTCATTCATGGCGGCACCAGCGGGCTTGATCTAACCAAGGAGGAATTTAAAATCCGCGAAGAGCCGATGAAAAAAGCGCTTTTGGCGGGTCAGGCAGTGCTTGAACGGGGCGGCAGCGCGATGGATGCCGTAACGGCGGCCATTATGGTGCTTGAGGACGATCCGAATTTCAACGCGGGCAAGGGCGCGGTATTTACCGCCGACGGATTTAACGAACTCGACGCCTCGATCATGGACGGCTCGACCAAAAAAGCGGGCGCGGTCGCGATGGCGCGGCATATCAAAAACCCAATCTTAGGCGCCAGGCTCGTGATGGATAAGACGTGGCATACGCTAGTCGCCGGCGAGGGAGCCGACAAGCTCGCCAAAGAAAACGGCCTAGAGATGGTCGATCAGAAGTATTTTTTTACGCAGTTTAGATACGACGCGCTGCAAAAAGCCAAAGAAAAACAAAAGCTGCTACTTGATAGCGAAAAGGCAAAAAAGACGTCGCTAAATTTACACGAGCGCCCGTATCTTGGCACCGTGGGAGCGATCGCGCTGGATAAAAACGGCAACCTAGCCGCGGCGACCAGCACGGGCGGCATGACCAACAAAATGACCGGCCGCATCGGCGATAGCCCGATAATCGGCTCTGGAACCTACGCCGACAACGACTCGGTGGCGGTTTCTTGCACAGGTACGGGCTACATCTACATGCGCGTAAACGCCGCACACGAGGTCTCGGCTCTGTATAAATACAAAACCTCCGACGTGCAAAAGGCCGCCGAAGAAGCGGTAAAAGAGGTCAAAGCGCTCGGCGGTAGCGGCGGCATTATCTCGATCGACAAGCACGGACACACGGGCTTTGCGTGGACGAAAGATAAGCTCGGCATGTATCACGGCGAGGCAAGACTCGGAGCCAAACCGATCGTTTACTGGCCGCTAGGCGAAAAATAAGCGCAAATTTAGCCCCTTTACGGGGCTAGATTTAAATCAAATAGCGAAGATAGATACGCTTTTACATGTCTATTAAATCTGGCGCTTTCATCGATCAAGCGCTTCGGCGAGGCAAATTCGGTCAAATTTTAATTTCAGCGCCTCGGCAAAGCGCAAATTTCTATTTATTTAAAATTTTAAACCACATTTATCGCTATCTTTTTTCTCGTATTCAAATTAGTCAAAACGATAAATTTTATGCTTCGATAAGTCTATAAAGAAATCAAATTTGATCCTTCTGTAAATTTGAGCCTTGAGGTTTAAATTTAAGCTGCTGGGCGGCTTCGCCGCAAATTTTATCCTCGCTCAATTTCGCGCCAAAAAGCGCGCATCGGTAACAAGCCCTTGTAGATACGGACGCCGCGCCGTCTAATTCGTGCCTCAAAACCGCGCGAGCTAAGCGGCGAAATTCGGCTCTGTAAATTGAATTTTACCAAAATCCATATTTCTTGATACCAAAGCGCTCAAATTTCAGGTAGAATATCGCCACATAAAATCAAGGCGGTAAAATGAGAAAATTTATAGTCGTTCGCGGACACGCGGGCTCGGGTAAAACAACTTTCGCAAAAGAGAAAATTAAAGAATTTAAAAACAAATATCCGCAGGCACAAATTTATCATCTGGAAAACGATATGTTCTTAACCGATGAGGCGGGGATTTATACTTGGTCGCCGAAGCTTTTGGAGGACGCGAAGCGCAAGGTCGCCCGCGAGATAAAGCAGGCGTATAAATTTGCCCTGGAAAACAAAGCTAAAGACGTTCTTATCGTGCTTAGCAACGTGAGTGCGCGTACCAAAGAGCTGCTAAGCCTAAAAGAGCAAGCCGCCCAAAATGGATTTATTTTCGAATGCTTTAGAATGCAAAATTTCTTTGCCTCCGAGCACGGCGTCGATGAAAATACCGTAATAGCGATGTTTATCAAGGTCGCAAACAACAAAATAGAGGGTGAAATTTTGATCCCGCCCGTTAATCCTATGAGCGAAAGCGTAGCGCAAAAGATTAAAGACGCAGCGGCTCTAAATAGGCGCGATCTGCCCTTTGATGCGGCGCAAAATACCTATGTAACGAAAAAATATATCGCCGCCACACAGGATAAAAGGCTCTGGAGTGCGCGTCAAAGCGAGCTTTATCCAGAGCTTCGCACCTACAAATACTCAAAACGCGTCTTTTTTAAAGCCGATTGGGATAAGGCGTTGCTTGAGATGCGCGGGCTCATAATGGATGAGGATCTAAATATCATCGTGCGTCCGTTTAAAAAGGTCTATAACTATTCGGAATTTACCTCGCACAAAAGCCTTTATCCTATCGACATCGCAGACGATACGCCCGTGCTTGCCGTACGAAAGGTAAACGGCTTTTTGGGGTGTTGCACCTACGTAGATATCGGCGAAAGCGGCGCGAGCTTTAACCGCCGCGTGATCTACTCTACGACGGGATCGACCGATAGTAGATTTGCACAGATGACGCGCGAACACTGCTGCAAATTTGAAGAGATTTTCAAACGCTATCCAAATAAAACTTTTTTATTTGAGATCACCGACGAGAGCGACCCGCACATCGTAGAAGAGGAGCTTGGAGAGACTTTTATCGGACTTATCGACGTTAAAACCGGCGCGCAAGAGAGCGAATTCGAGCTGGATAAAATCGCCGCAAGCACTGCCACAGCGCTAAAAAGACCTTTTTATAAAGAGGGCGAGCAGTATCTAAAAACGAGCTTTGCGGAGCTTAAAAATATAGTTAAAGAGGCGAAATTCGAGGGCTTTATGGTGTATATCCCGAGCCAAAATGATTTTTGCTTTAAGATGAAAACGCCTTATTATCTCGTGAATAAATTTTTCGCTCGTAGTAAAAACGAGGCGCTTTCCGGCAAACTGGATAAAACCAAGCTCGATGAGGAATTTCACCCATTGGTCGATCACATCAAAGCAAACGAGCGAGAATTCAAATCCCTTGACGAGCAGGGCAAGCTAGGCTTTATAAAAGAATTTTTGGAAAAAATTTAACGATTAGCGCGAATATTTGACGCCGTGCAAATTTACGTAAAGCGTAAATTTGATGCGGCGATTAAAGCTTAAAGGAAAAATGATGATATTTTTTACTTCCGATTTGCATTTTTATCATGCAAATATTATGAAATACTGCCCTAAATTTAGGGCTTTTAACGACGTAGCCGAGATGAATGAAAAGCTAATAGAGCTCTGGAATGCCGTAGTGGGGCCCGAGGATACGGTTTATGATCTGGGCGATTTTGCATTTTGTAATAAATTAAAGGATCTAAAAAGCGTCGCGCGTAGGCTAAACGGCTCGCATGTGCTGATTTTAGGCAACCACGATACGCTCATTAGCCAAAACAAAGAAGCGCTGCTACGCGAGCTAAAAGACGACGGAAATCCTATCTTTAGCGATATCCTGCACTACAAGGAGCTAAATTTTGACGGCGGCGCGGGCGCGATGAAGGACGGCAAAACGGGTATGAGCATCTGTATGTTTCACTATCCCGTAGAGGAGCACAACCGCGCCCAGAAAGGCTCTTTTATGCTTCACGGGCACTTGCATGACCGCGCTTCCAGCCTAGAGGGGCGTATACTAAACGTAGGCTTTGACTCGCACGGCAAAATTTTAAGCCTAGATGAGATCGTGCAAATTTTAGGGCAAAAGCAAATCTCGACAAGATATTTTTGATCCTGGCTAAACACGGACAGCCTCAGCATTGATTTAAGCGCAGCCTGCCGCAATATCTTGCAAAAGCACCCGCATAATACAAGGATAGGCAAAGGGCTCGGCGAGAAACGATTAAATTTGCCCTGCCTATTTTGACTCGGGTGGGGTCAAATTCGGTTAAATTTTGATTTTATACATAAATACGAAGTCAAATTTGAAAAGTGGCAAAGCTAGGTCTTGTCGCTAAAATTTAACCTCTTTTGCCTCGCTTACTCTTTGACCCTGCGCAAATTTTAAAATTTGCCGCACGCTTTAAAAGGATCGATGCGTATTTTTAAAGACGGCTACGCGCTTAAAATAGCTGCTCCGCCCGTTTTAATAAAGCTTCGCTTCGGCGGGGCGAAACTTGTCTAAATTTTAAAATTTACCCGCGCGTAGTCCACGTCAACGCATCGAGCGGCAAGAATTAGAAGCCGAATAGCTGTTTTTATTAGGTATCAAAACTCAAAGCGACACAGCCTTTGCACTAGCTATGAATACGGCGTGTATGAAGCAACAGAGCAAGGGCGAACCCAACCGGTGCGCGGGCGAAATTTCGCGGAATTTCACCGATTGTCGCGCGCAGTTTTATCTAAGCTGCCGTTAAATTCTATCCCTAGTCGCCGCAATTCTGCTCGCGTCCAAATAAAATTTCACGAAATTCCGTAGAATTTTACGCTATGTATTTTGCAAACCGACGGGCGAATTTTGCGAGCGCGACCGGATTGTATGCGTAAATTCCGCCGTCAAATTATAATTAGACGAAATTTTTACGAACGGAGTCGCCAGCTAAATTTAAAACCCGCGCGGTTAAGCCTAACAAGCCCGCCTGCTAAAATTTCGTTCGCGCAGAATTTCGTTTGGGTAAAGTTAAAATTTCACCTCAAATTCCGTCCAGTCCTCGTTGCTATTGCACGAAATTTTAAGCCCGAGCTCGTCGCAGTATTTTTTGGCGATAAAAAGCCCGATGCCAAAGCCGCCGTTACGTTCGTCAAAGCGGGTGTAAAGCTCAAAAATATGCGGTAGATTTTGTCGCGCGATGCCCGCGCCACCGTTTTTAATGCGAAGCGAACGCTCGCGCAGGCCCACCTCGACGCAGCCGAGCTCGTCGCAATATTTTATCGCGTTGCCAAGCAGATTATCGATGATCTTTCGTAGCTTAAACTCATCCGCGCAAAAGGCTACCGGGCGCAGATCGGTGCTTAAACTTATGCGCTTTTGCTCCGCAGCGATGCCGAAATACCTGATGCGGCTTTGCACCAGCTCGCCTAAATTTACCTCTCGTCCGCTGCCGCTTTTGTTCAAGCTTAGCGCGGTTAGATCCTCAAAGAGCGCGTTTATCGTATTTGCGCCCGCCTTGATATTGCCTAGATATTTTTTCGGCTCGGTTTCAAAAAGCTCGATACTCATCAAAATCACGCTAAGAGGCGTCTTTATCTCATGCGTCGTATCGCGGATGAAGCCATTTAGAAACTCGATCTTTTCATAAAGCGGGCGCAGCGAAAGGCGGATGATAAAATACGCGATCAACAAAATAAGCGCCAAAACAAGCGCGCTCGCGGCTAAAATTTTAAGCTTCAGCTCCGCGAGCTTGCCCTCAAGCGCCTCCGTTTTGATCGCTACGTAGTACTCCGTGCCGTCCTTGGCGGTGAGATTAAACTGCTCGATCCTACTCAGCCCCTCCATATACACGCGCGGCGCGTCATCTCTCGGCTCGAAATCCCGCGCGATCTCATCGCTGCTATTCAGATCCGCCGCGTATGCCTGCATGGCATCAAAATCGCTCTCGTTTAGGCGCCCGCCGCGAGCGAGCTTAGCCTCTAAGCCGTGTTTAAAATCCCTGATCGCAAAGGCATCGCGATCCGCGATAAAAAACTTCTCCCGCTCGTAAAATATGCTGCTTACCAGCGCTAAAAACAAGGCGCTAGTAAGAGTGTAGAGCAAAAAAATCGGTAAAATTTGACGCATTTTGGACACGGTGCGCTCCTAGATATATTTGTAGCCGAGCTTGGAGGCGTTTATGATGCGATCTTTGCCTAAAATTTTTCGCAGTCCGGCGATATAAACGCGCAGACTAAGCTCGCTCGGGCTTTCGTCGTAGTCCCACAGCGCGGCGAAAATTTCATCTTTGCTAAGGAACTTATCGCGGTTTTTTAGAAGCAGCGCAAGAAGCCTCGCCTGCTTTTGCGGCATCGGCACGAGCCTGTCTGCATGATATAGCGAGCGCTGAGCCATATCGAAGCTAAAGCTTCCGCCGATATTTTCGCGTCTGGCGGCGTTGTGGACGAAGGTGCGCTTTAGTAGATTATCCGCGCGCAGGGCTAGCTCTTTTAGCTCAAAGGGCTTTTTGAGGTAGTCGTCGCAGCCGCTTCTAAAGCCGCTTTCGACGTCTTGCAGAGTGTTTAGCGACGTCGTGAAAATGCACGGTGCGCCGCGCCCGGCCTCGCGCAGCTCGCGAAGTAGCGCAAAGCCGTTGCCGCCGATGATTTTGACATCGAAGATCCACAGATCGAAGCTCTTTTCGTATGCTAATGAAAGCGCCTCGTCGTAGCTTTTGCTGCCGCTTACCTCGTGCCCCGCACCGCGCATGTAGGTGCACATCATATCTAGCAGCATCCCCTCGTCCTCGACGATCAAAACTCTTGCCATAGGCCGCCTCCTCGCGTAGAATTTTTGAAATTATACCCTGTAAAATTCCACGTAAAATTTAATTGCAAAATTTCAGGGCAAAATTTTATCGTGGCTAAAACGACGCGTCTTGGCTCTAAGGCACGCTTCGTAAATTTAGATTGCTCACCTAGTAATTAATTTACGCAGTGCGCCAAGCGGCGCAAGAGGCTAAAATTTTACGATATGAAATTTTCGCACCGCGGAATTTTAAAATTTACAGGCAAAACGCCGGGCTTTAAAATTCCGCCGCTACGAAATTTTAAAATTTCATGTCCTAAAATTTCGCGCCGCAGAATTTCAAAACCTCGCCTGCACCGATAAAATTTTGCTAAATTTCATCGGTACTATGCCGCATAGGCTCCAAAGCTAAATTTTAAAATTTCTACGCCGCGATTTGATAAAGTAAAATTCCGCGCAAATGCTGCGCGGAACTACATAACTTGCGCACGGACGGCTATTGCTGCGTCATAGGGCACACAGCGTCGCCAGCGTTTTGATTGCACGGCATCGCGTCTCTCGGCGGCATTGCTCGCCCCGCGCCGTCGCGCATTCCTTTAGGCGGCATATGGTCGCACTCGCCGGGGGCCATATGCGATCTGTGCGGACCAAACCCGCAAGCAGGCGTTTTAAATTTTCCGAAATTACCGCGGTCTTTAAGCTCGATATCCAGTCTATCCGCCTGCTCGACGCTTAGCTTGCCCGCCTGGGCGTTATAGTTTTTTCTAAACTCGTCTAGGAATTTCTCGCGATCCTCGACGCTCATAGCGTCCAGTTTCTTTTTAAACTCCGTCTTAAATCCACGCTTAAGATCCCTTGCCTGCGCCCTTAGCTCGCCTGCTCGCTTGTCGATCTCAAACGCCGCTTCGCTTAAGCTCTTGGCGTCGGCACCGGCTACTGAGGCATTGATCTGCTCGGGAGTGCTATTTTGAAAATCTGCGGCGAACAGCACGCCCGCGACTAAAACGCTTGCTAAAACAATCTTTTTCATTCTTTCTCCTTTGTGAAAGTTGGCATAATTGTAGGAAAAAGTCGTGAAGAAAAAGTTAAGTAAAGCAGCCACGCCGTCACAATAGCTCGGCGTCGTAAATTTAAAGCTTTGATTTAAATTTGGAAAATTTTGAACCGCTGCGGCAAGAATAGAGCGGAAGCACAATGCGCGCAAACAAGGCTAAATTTTAAAATTTTAAGCGGAAAGTAAGAGGTGCGCAGCGCGTAAATTTAGCATAAATTCGCGCTGCATAGATTGCATTAAAAGCCCGCCGCGTTTAAATTTAACGGTAGAGCGGGCGTGTCTCGGCGCTACGGACGGCGAAATTTCGTCGCGTAAATTTAACCGCAGGGCTGCTAAATTTAGAAATTGCGGATGATTAAATTTTATCCGCAACGAGGCTTATTTTATAACGCCGCAGACCATTCTAGCGCCGCCGCCGCCGAGCGGCTTCGGATGGTCGCTGTGGTTATCGCCGCCTACGTGAACCATTAGCGAGTGCCCCTTTAGCTCATCTAAGCTCTTGATCTTCGGAGCTAGCACCGGATAGACCGCATTGCCCTCGGCATCGACGAAAAGTGCAGGCAGATCGCCCTTGTGGCCGCTATCGTCCCAAGCAAATGAGTGCTTTTTGGTATCGCTCGGATCCCAATGACCGCCAGCTTTCATGCCTAAGCCCTTCTCGGTCGCGCCACAGTCGGCGTTTTGATGTACGTGAAAGCCGTGTGCGCCGCCGGCAAGCCCCTTTAAATTTGGGAAAAACGCCACGCCGTAGTTCGTCTCGACCGCTACGATCTCGCCTACGCTCATATTGCCCTTCTCGCCCAGCTGCTCCATCGCGATGACGAGGTGTTTGCCAGTCTTAGGGTCGAAATTTTGCATATCGCCGTGCTCGTGAGCGATCAAGGCGCTTGCGACTAAAATTGATGAAATTAGAAATTTCTTCATGATAAATCCTTTAAAATGAAATGCGAGTGCAATTTTATCTAAAAATACTTAAAAAATAATTTTTCTTATTTAGATAAATTTTGCTTTTTATCTAAAAGGCTTATCGCGAAGAATAAGATCAAGCTGAAAATCACGAGCAAAAGGCTTAAGATCAGCGCCCGCTCGTTCTCGCCGTCATACACGGCGTTGTAGATCGCAAGGCTTAGCGTGTCGGTTTTACCCACGATGTTTCCGCCCAGCATCAGCGTAATACCCACTTCTCCAAGCCCGCGCGAGAGCGCTAAAATGAGCGCGGAGCCGAGCGTTTTAAGCGAGCTTGGAAGGATGACGAGGAGAAAAATTTGAACTCTATTTTTGCCTAAAATTTGCGCGGCCTCGATTAGGCTTTTCGGAAACAGCTCAAAGCTCGCACACACGGGCTTTACAAACAGCGGCAGTCCCACCAAAAATGCGGCGATTACCAATGAAGAGAAGTTAAAAACGATGTCTAAATTTAGGGAAGAGCCGATAAATCCGCTCTTTCCAAAAACATAAAGCAGCAAAAATCCCGTCGCGATCGGCGGGAAGATGAGCGGAAAAATCACTAAAATTTCGACGATCTTTTTAAGCTTCGATTTACTAAAGGCTAAAAAATACGCAATTGCAAACCCTGCCGTAATCAGCAGCAAAAAGCTGCAAAATAGGGCTTTGACGCTTAAAAGCAAAGGATGCGCGATCCAAGCGATGTCGCTCATTTAAGACCGAATTTTGAAAAAATCTCTTTTGAGCGGTCCGATTTAAACTCCTCCATCACCTTTTCGCAAAGCGCCTCATCGCCGCACGCACTAAGCATTGCGATACCGATGAATGCGGGGCTGTAGAGGCTCTCGTCGATGTAGATGATCGAGCCGAACTCATCTTTTTTGGCGACCGCTTCGGTGCTGTTGATAAAGCCCGCCTGCACCTCGCCGTTGATGACGTATGCGACCACCTGTGGCACGCCCGCGACGGCTAAAATTTTATCTTTTACCGCATCCATCTTGGCGTTTTGCAAAAACTCGTTCGTCCTGATACCGTAAATCGCCTTTTTAGGATCGGGCATCGCGATTTTATCGAACTTTGCGATCTCGGAGGCGTCGTTTATTTTAATATTTTTTGGCGTTACTAAAACGAGCGTGCCGCGCCCGATACGTTCAAATTTAGTGATATTTAGATCGCTTTTTTTCAAAAACGCCTCGTCGCCCACGATGAATGAAATTTTATTCTCGCGCGATTGAATGACGAGCTGGCCGAGGTTTGCAAACGATCCCGCCACGTCCATGCCCTCTTTTTTCAAATTTTCGATCACGGCCGAGACGGGCTTTTTATATCCGCCGCCGGCCGCGATTATCAGCTGATCCGCACAAAACGAAACGCTTGCCGTAAGCGCTAAAATAAAAGCAATTTTTTTCATGAAAATCCTTTTTTTGAAATTTTAAGAATTCTACAAAATATACTCTTATTTATTAATAAATCGCGTTTTTATGCCTTTTTTTTAGACTTTCTCGTCTTAAAATTTAAAATTTAATATTTAGATAAGCTCTATCTTTCCGCTAAGATCGCACACGCCCTGATTCCAAATCGCCGAGCTTACGAGCACGTCCGCGCCGGTAGCTGCAAACTCTGCGCAGTTATTTTTATTTATACCGCCAGCGGCGCAAATTTTAATCTGCGGCGCCGTTTCATCTCGCCTCAAAACGCAGACTCTAAGCTCGCCCGGGCTCATCTTATCGCACATTATCGCATCGGGTGCGTAGCCTAAGAGCTCGCCAAATTCGCGCTCACTCGCCACTTCAATCATTATCTTTCGCTCGGGCGCGCGCTCTTTAAATTTAGCGATCTGCGCGCAAAACTCGCTAAAACTCGCAAACGCGCGGATATGGTTTGAAAAAAACAGGACGCTGTCATGCAGCCCCAGGCGGTGCATCGTTCCGCCGCCCGCGATCAGCGCATTTACGCAAAGCTCCTTCGCAAAAGGAAAGCTCTTGCGCGTTGCACCCAGCACGCAGCGCGGATTTGCCTCTCGCATCAGTGCAACCATCTCGTGCGCGTAAGTAGAAATTTTGCAGGAGTACTCAAACACGATCTGAACGATCTTCCAAGCCTTATGCAAGCTCTCGAAGCTTCCTCGTGCGCTAAAAATTTCATCCCCCGCGCTAAATGCGCTTCCCTCGCGCGCTAGCCGTTGCGTCTCGCAACCAAAGCGCGCTGCTACCTCGCGCGCGATTCCCCCACCGCTAAAAATAAGATCCTGCCTCGTTACGATCGAAAGCTGCGCGGGCGCATTTAAATCCACGAAGCCCTGCAAAAGCTCGGTCGTAAGGTCCAAAAATACGCCGTCGCTAGCGATAAGATCGTCGATTTTACTATGCGAAATAAACATATCTAGCCTACGAAGTGAATTTTAGCGGGCTCAAAGCGCGAATGCGCCTTTGTGACGCGAGACGGAAAGCCCAAAGGCATAATGCAAAACGCCTCTAAATGCCCAGGCAGATCCAAAATTTCTCTTACGCGCTCCATCGCGTAAATATCGGGTGCTACGCCCAGCCACGTGGTGCCAAGCCCCAAATGGTGCGCCGCCAGCCAGAGATTTTCTGCTGCGCAAGCGCAGTCGTAGCGAGCGTAGGGCTGGAATTTTAAGCCGCTTTTGCGCGTGCAGACCACGATCGCAAGCGGCGCGTCTTTCGTGCAGCCGCCGTAGGTGCCGACGCTGCTAAGTAGTGCAAGCGCGGTGCGATCGCGCACTACGTAAAACTCCCATGAGCGTTGGTTGCCCGCGCTAGGGGCTTGCATCGCGGCTTTTAGCACGAGCTCAATCTGATCGTCGCTCGGCATTTTCTCGGTAAAGTTTCGCACGCTCGTGCGTGTAAAAATTTCATTCATCGCTGCTCCTTTAAATTAAATTTCTAAATTCCGCTTTTTGCGAGCGGTAAAAAATGGAATTTAGAAGTAAGCTTGCTGCTGCGTTTGCTTGAGCCTTACTTACACTTTGCGCTATTTAGGCGCTGCGCGGCGGCTGATGCGCGCAGATTTGGTTTATTTGCCCGGGTGCGCCTCTTTTCGCATCGGAAAGCGCGCGAAACTGCGATAAAATTTCAAATCACGCTGCTATAAAATCCGCCGTAAAGAATATACACGCAAGCTTAATTCAATCAAAATTTCGCTCACGAGCAAGCTCGCGACCCGCCTATTTAAATTTTTAATCCTATACCGCCATCTGGCACTTGTTAAAACTGCGCGCCGTATACATTGACCTACGCGCGTAGCCTGTGCGGTCTTTAAATTTCATCTCGTGCGCGAGCCCGCGCCGAGCTTTGCGGATAAAATTTTATCCTTCACTGCAAATTAAATTTTACCTGCGCGTCGAGCAAATTTTATCTTCGTCGATGGGTAAAATTTCGCTTTTGCCGCTTTTGAATTTTAACCGCACGCGCGCCGCAAAGCACCGGCCGCGCCGTACCGCACGCAGAGCGCGCTCAGATCACAAGCTCAAAATATCTAAAATTTAACCGCAAAGCCCGACCAGACGGAGCCTCAATCCGAAACGCTATGAAATTTAAGCGTTAAGCCTGATCGCCTATCAGCCTGCGCACGACGTAGCTTGCGATGAAAAGCCCGAAGCTCGCGGTCACACCCATGAAGCTGCCCATTGATTTTACGCGCGGCGGCTCGCTTGAGCAGACGACGTCAAAATCGCCCGCAAAGCCGTGCTTTCGCAGCTCATATCTGATCTTGCGCGCGAGCGGATCGCCTTGCGTCCGCCAGATTGAGCGGATTTCGATTTTAGCGGGATCGAGCCTCTTTGCGCCGCCCATCGAGCTTACGAAGCCCGCGCCCGCCTCGCTACAGCGCAGCGCAAGAGCGATCTTGGCGCCCACGTCATCGATCGCGTCGATTACGAAATCAAATTGTGCTAGGTCAAATTTCGACAAAAATTCCTCATCGATCCTAGCGGCGATCGGGATCACGCCTTTAAATTTACGCGCAAAAACCTCGCATTTTAGCTCGCCTAGGCACTCGCTTCCAAGCTGGCGGTTTTGGTTGGTGATCTCGAAGCGATCGCAATCGATCACGCTTAGATTTACCGCGCCGCTGCGGTATAGCGCCTCTATCGCCGCTCCGCCCACGCCGCCGCAGCCGCAGATTAAAATTTTAGCGCTTTGCAATCGTGCGAAATCCTCGCCGAAAAGTAGGCGCGAGCGCGAAAAGCGGTCTATTACAACCTCACTCATCGTTTCTAATCCACCTTTCTAGCGCGCTCATCTGCTCGTGCGCGGTCAAATTTAGCTTGATCGGACTTAGCGTCGCTCGCCCCTCAAAAAGCGCCGAAATGTCGCTGTTTTCGTTCCTGCTCGCATCAAAGCTGAGCGTAGATTTGCCGAGCCAATAATACTCTATTCCGCGCGGATTGCGGTTTAGCTGCGCGTCGGTATCGTAGAGCTTCTCGCCGCACGGAGCGACCGTTAGTCCCTTAAAATCTTGCTTTGAAACGGCGGGGATATTTAAATTTAAAAACTGCTTCGGCGGCAGCGGAAAGCCGTTTTTAAAGATTTTCCCCACTAGATCAACCGTGAGCTCGCACGCGAGATCAAATCCATATCGCTGCAGCGAATCCGCGACGTAAAACTGGCTCACCGCAAGCGCGGGAATGCCTTGCAAGACCCCTTCCATCGCGCCTCCGCAGGTGCCCGAATAGGTCACGTCCTCCGCGACGTTGGCGCCGTGATTTATGCCGCTTATCACTAGATCGGGCTTGCGGTTATACAGCGCGCGGAGCGCCAAATACACGCAGTCTGCGGGCGTAGCGTCGTCGAGTTTGAAAAATCCGTCGTCGAGCTTTACAAATCTAAGCGGGCGTGTGAGCGTGAGCGAGTGCGAGCATGCCGATTTCTCCGAGCTTGGCGCTACGATGGTGACGTTTGCGACCGATCTTAGCGCGCTTGCGAGCTCCAAAAGCCCGCGCGCTTCGAATCCGTCGTCATTGGTGATTAAAATTTCTTTCATATTCTCTCTTTAACTAAAATTTCACGACAGACCTATCGGAGCGGAATTTCGTCTTTAAAAATCTAACGCTTAATTCTTTACTATGCAAAAATTGCTACTTAGCTTGCGTGGCGTAAAATTCCGTCGCGCCAAATTTTTTCGCAAAAATTCCATCACGAATTTAGATCACAAAATTCATAGAAAAATTCCGTCTTTTTGCTACGAAATTTTATCTTTTTTCACTACAAATTTTATAGCCTGCCACGTAATTTTATTGCCTAAATTTCGTTTCGAAATTCCTTAAATTTGGTGGTCGTGCTCCGCAACTCGCCGCAAAATCCCGCCTTTTAAATTTTCGCGCCGATGTAAATCCGCGGCATAAAATTATTCAAGGTCTTTTACAACCCCGCTTTGTGGCATATCTCCTCGCTCACCTGCGAATCAAGTAGGTGCGAGCTCGGATAATCGTAGAAAAATCGGTGCACTTCGCGCACTCCGCTTCGCAATAAAGCTCGCGTACTAGGTGCATTGCAGTCATTTTCAGTAATATCCTTGGTTAGCAATTTGATATATTTTTGCCGATCGGAGCTTTTCAGGCTCGCCCAGCCGGGGCTTAGCGAGTAGGCATAGATCAGATCGCTTCCTTGTGCGCTAATTTCTTCGAGGAAGGCAAACTGCGCGACCTTAACGTGGGGTTTGGCGCCGCCTACGTCTGCTGCGATCTCGCTAGCTGCGGCTTTAGCGACGAGTGTGGGCGAGCCTAGCTTACTAAGCGCCTCAAAACGCGCCGTTACTGCGGGATCCTCGGTGACTTGACGCTTTTGGTATTTAGCCGCGCCGCAACCGCCCAGCAACATCGCGAACGCGCCGCATAACACTAAAATTTTAAAATTTCTCATCTTAAATCCTTTGTCGGCTTAATTTTAGCACATTTTGCTATAATTAACAAAAATTCAAAAGGCTAAATTTGAAATATTTAATCTCTTGTCTAGAGCCCTCGGCAAACCTGCATTTTAAAGAGGTTCTAGCGCATCTTAAAAAGCTCGATACCACTTGCGAGATTTGCGGAATTTTCGATGAAAAGTTGGGCTCGCCGATATACAAAAGCAGCGAATTTTCGGCAATGGGTTTTATAGAAATTCTGCCGCTAATTTTAAAAGCCAAGCGTGCGATAGCGCAGATGACGCGGCTTGTGGCGGAATGCGATCGCGTGCTTTTAATCGACTCGCCCGCGTTTAATCTGCCGTTAGCTCGCGCGATCAAAGAAAGCGGCGCGCGCGCGGAAATTTCATATTATATCCTGCCGCAGGTTTGGGCGTGGAAGCCGCACAGAGCGGAGAAGCTGAAGGCGTTTTGTGACAATCTGCTCTCCATCTGGCCTTTTGAGGCGAAATTTTTCGGCGCAGATTGCGAGGGAGATAAAGGCGCCGTGTCGCAAGAAGCGGAGAGCAAAGACGCCGCACAGAAAGAGAATGCCGCGCACCCGAGCGAGCAAAGCGCTAAAACCGCAAAGTATTCTTTCGTGGGGCATCCGCTGCTTGATGAGATAAAATTTCAAAAAACAAGCTACGAAAAACAGGGCAAGATCGCCTTTATGCCGGGCTCACGCAGGGCTGAAATTTCAAGACTGATGCCGATTTTTAGAGCCCTTGCGCCTAAATTTGAAAATAGCGAGCGAGTCTTAATAATCCCGCCGCATCTGATGGATCAAAGAGATGAAATTTACGGGCCTCTGGACGGCTTTAGCATCGCAAACGATACTCCTGCCACGCTTAAGGATTGCGATTTTGCCTTCATCTGCTCGGGCACGGCAACGCTTGAAGCAGCGCTCATCGGCACTCCGTTCGTGCTATGCTACAAAGCGCGCGCGTTTGACGTTTGGCTCGCGCGAAAGCTCGTAAAGCTAAAGCACGTGGGGCTTGCGAATATTATTTTTGATTTTTTGGGCGAGGAGCCTCTGCATGAGGAGCTTTTGCAATCCGAGGTAAGCGCGCAAAACCTACTCGCCGCATACGAGCGCTGCGACGCTGCGAAATTTAAACTTGCGAGCAAGAAGCTGCGAGATTATCTAAAGTTCGGCTCCAGCGAAAACGTGGCAAAAATTTTAACGCAGTCTACGAGCTAAAATTTTAAGGCTAAAGCTTATATAATTTGATAAAAAGAAAGGAAGATTATGACGACCGAACCAATGACGCTTTACGGATACGAAAAGATCACCTCCGAGCTCAAGGAGCTTCAGAGCGTGAAGCTACCTCACATAGTCCAGCAGATAGACATCGCGCGCGGACACGGCGATCTGAAAGAAAACGCCGAGTACCACGCGGCGCGCGAAGAGCAGGCGTTTTTGCTCTCGCGTATCGCCGAGCTTAGCGACATCATTTCTCGTTCAAAGATCATCGATCCCTCGACCTACGAACACGACCGCGTAAAATTCGGCTCCACCGTTACCTTTATGGACGTAGAGACCGAGCGGGAGGAAACCTACGTCATCGTAGGCCTTAGCGAGGCGGACATCTCGCGCAAACTCATCAATATAAACACACCTCTTGCGCGCCAACTTTTAGGCAAAGCAGAGGGCGATGAGGTGGTGCTTCAGCTACCATCAGGCACTCGCGATGTGGAAATTTTAAGCATCGAATACAAGCCGATAAAATTTGAGAATTAGCGTGAAAAAAGTAGGCATCATCGGCGTTAGCGGCTATACTGGGCTTGAGCTGATTAAGGCTTTACTTTCTCACCCGAGCTTTGAAATTTCGTATTTAGGTGCCTCGACGCAGGGCGCGATAAGCGAAATTTTCCCACAGCTGCGCGGCGTGCTTGAGATGCGCGTAGAAGCTGCGGACGCTCCCGTTGCGGCGCAAAGATGCGATCTTATTTTTTTGGCGTTGCCGCATGGAAAAGCGATGGAATTTGCCCGCGAAATTTTAAAATTTAAAAGCGCCAAGGTAGTTGATCTATCCGCCGATTACCGCCTAAGCCGCGAGCTTTACGAGAAAAATTACACCGCGCATTTAGACCCTCGTAATTTAGCCCACGCCGTTTACGGACTGCCCGAGCTAAATCGCGAAAAGATCCGCGCGACGCGGCTTACGGCAAACCCAGGCTGCTATCCTACCTGCTCTATTTTGGCGCTCGCGCCGTTCGTGCGGTTACTCGATCCTAGTATCGGCGTATTTATCGACGCAAAAAGCGGAGTAAGCGGCGCAGGCAAGGCCCTCAAAACAAGCAGCCATTTCGTAAGCGTGAACGAAAACGCAAATGCCTACTCGCCGATCTCGCATCGCCATGCAGACGAGATCAAAGAGCAGCTACAAATTTTAAAAGGCGGCGAATTTAGCACGCTTTTCGTGCCGAATTTGCTGCCTATTACGCGCGGAATGCTGGTTAGCGTGTTTGGCGTGCTGCAAAAAAGAGTGGACGCAGAGGCGGTGCTGCGGGAGTTTTACAAAAACGAGCCTTTCGTGCGCGTCCGAAGCGAGCCCGTGAGTATAAAAAACGTCGTAGGGACGCACTTTTGCGATATTTTTGTAAAAACTGCGGGCGATAAAATTTGGATCAACTCGGCGATCGATAATCTTTTGCGCGGAGCCTCGTCGCAGGCGGTCGCAAACGCAAATTTAATGTGCGGATTTGCCGAAGCTACGGCGTTGCCGCGTATCGCGCACGGAATTTAAGCGATGAACTTTTTGCAAAAGCCGTCACGCGCGGGAGCCTAGATGCAAAATGATCAGATTCAGACGATAAAACCGGGCACAATCTTTATCGGCGATGCGCACGCGGGCGCGAGCAGGTCGCAATTTTTAAAATTCTTGCGCGCGCTGCGTTCCGCGCAAAGCCTACCGCCTCAAATTTTTATGATGGGCGATATGTTTGATTTTTTGGCAAACACGACCTACGTGCAGCGCTTCTACGAAGAGGAGATCGCGCTAATAAACGAGCTGTCGCGAAAATGCGAAATTTTTTACTTCGAGGGCAACCACGATTTTAATCTGCGCGAAATTTTCCCCCGCGCAAAAGTTTATCCAAACGCCGCGCAGCCCGTGAAATTCATCTGCGAGAGCGGCGAAGCGGTACAGATCGCGCACGGCGATCTATTTTTGCCGCGCCTGACGCAATTTGCGCTGCTTTCGCTGCGAAATAGAGCTTTTCTGCAATTTATGGATCTGCTCGATCGCGCTTTAAAATTTAAAATTTCAAAGATGATCTTAAAATCGCAGGAGGGGAAAAATCTATACAAAAAAATGCCAAATTTTAAGGATATAATCGCGCCGAAGATCGATTTTTACGCGGCAAATTTAATCATCGAGGGGCACTATCATCAAGATGAAATTTTATATTTCGGCGAGAAAAAATATATAAATTTGTGCTCGTTCGGGGCTGGGAGCAAAATTTACGAGGTCGCAAAAAGCGAAAAATTTATGCTAATTCCAAAAAACTTAAACTTAAATTAGCTATAATTCCTAAATTTTTGCGAGGATATTTATGATAAAGCTTTGTGTTTTCGACTTTGATTCTACGCTGATGGACGGCGAAACGATAGGTTTTTTCGCCGCTAAAATGGGCACGCAGAGACAAGTTAGCGAAATCACGAAGCGTGCGATGGCGGGAGAGCTTGATTTTTTCGAGAGCCTTAGCGAGCGCGTGGCGCTAATAAAGGGGATGAGGCTTAGCGATGCTAAAGCTATCGCGGAAAGCCTGCCTTTTGTTTGCGGCGCTAGCGAGATCATCGCGTATCTGAAAAATAAAGGCATAAAGGTGATCGTCTTTAGCGGCGGATTTCATCTTGCCACGGATGCCGCGCAGAGAAAACTAGGCTTTGACGCAAGCTTTGCGAACTATCTGCATGAAAAGGACGGAATTTTAACCGGGCTTTTCGGCGGCGAGATGATGTTTGGCTACTCAAAAGGCGCGCTGCTTGCACAGCTTAAATCGCTGATGGGTTTAAGAACAAGCGAAGTAATGTGCGTGGGAGACGGCGCGAACGACGTTTCGATGTTTCGCGAGGCTGGACTTAAAATCGCCTTTTGCGCGAATGAAATTTTAAAAGAGCACGCAAGCGTCTGCATTGAAAAAAAGGATTTGAAGGAGATTATGAAATATGTATGATAAAGCCCTAAATTTCAGCCTTTGGTGCGACTTTTTGGAGCGCGATTTTATCGATAAGGATTTCGACGAGCTGATCAAAAAAGGCATAATCAACGGCGCGACTTCCAATCCCGCAATCTTTAAAAACGCAATCCTAAGCTCCCCGGCATACGATGCGGCTAAAGAGGAATTTAGAAAAAAAGAGCCTAAAAAGCTGTATGAAATTTTAGCTACCGCGGACATCAGAAGCGCGGCGGAGAGTTTGCTTAAAAATTTTATTAACGGCGATGATGGCTTTGTGAGTATCGAGGTTGATCCATATTTCGCAGACGACGCCGAGGCGATGTATCGTGAGGGCAAGCATCTATATAGCACGATCGGTATGCCAAACGTTATGATCAAAATCCCTGCTACAAAGGCGGGCTACGAAGCGATGCGTGATCTGCTAAAAAAGGGGATAAGCGTAAACGCGACCTTGGTTTTTTCGCCCGAGCAGACCGCAAAATGTATAGAGGCGATAAAAGAGGGGATCGCGGGCTTTCGTCGCTACTTCCCGAAAGCAAATTTACCAAAAACCGTAATTAGCATCTTCGTTAGCCGCTTCGATAGGTTACTGGATGAAAAAATGGCCGCGGCGGGCCTTCCTACCGGCAAAATCGGCACGATGAACGCTTCAAAATGCTACAATATCATCGCTAAAGAAAATTTAAACTACGTAAAGCCGCTGTTTGCGAGCACGGGCGTAAAAGGAGACGATCTGCCGAAGGATTACTACGTAAGCGAGCTGATGTATCCGAGCTGCGTAAACACCGCGCCGCTTGAGACGATAGAGGCTTTTATAAGCGGCGATCAAAAGCCCAAAATGCCGCCTAGCGACGCGCAGATAGAGGAATTTTTCGCTCGCGTAGCGGATGCGAAGATCGATATGAAAAAGGCGTATAAAAAGCTGCTGGATGACGGACTAGCGGCTTTTGAAGAGGCATTCAAAGAGATAATAAAAACACTTAAAAAGGAGAAATGATGGCGGGTTCTATAGATTATTCGCAGTATCAAGTTGACGCTTCTACGCTGGATTTTAAGCAGCGAGATAGGCTAAATAAATATCTGGAATTTTTGATCCAAAACGGCGGTAGCGACCTTCACATTAAATCAGGCGCGGTTATCAGAGGTCGTATCCATGGCGAGCTGGTAAAATTTAGCAAAACGCCATTTTTGAAAGAAGACGCGATGACGTTAGCTAAGGAGCTTCTCATCACGCGCTTTCCTGAGCTTATCGAGAAAAAGAGCGTGGATTTTACCTACAAGCTAAACGAAGATTATCGCTTCCGCGTTAATATTTTCTTTCAAATCGACGGTATCAGCGCGGTTTTCCGAACGATTCCGGTTAAAATTCCGGAGATCGACGATCTAGGTCTGCCGCCTTCGATCAAAGATATTTGCGACACGGCTATGCGCGGCGTCGTGCTGCTTACGGGACCTACGGGAAGCGGAAAGACGACAACGATCGCAAGCATGATCAATCGCATAAATAGACAAAGAACCAGCCACGTCGTTACGATCGAAGACCCAGTCGAGTTCGTTTTTAAAGACGATAAATGCATCATCAATCAGCGCGCTATCGGCGAGGACTGCAACAACTTCGCCGATTCGCTTCGCGCAGCGCTGCGAGAGGATCCAGATGTCATATTCGTGGGCGAGATGCGTGATTTAGAGACGATCGAGACCGCACTTCACGCCGCAGAAACAGGTCACTTAGTGTTTTCGACGGTGCACACTATTGACGCAAAAGAGACGGTAAACCGAATCATTGCGATGTTTGAGCAGGCTGAGCAGGAGCGTATCCGAATGACGCTAGCATCCGTCCTAGAGGCGGTCATCTCTCAGCGCCTTGCCCGTACTATCGAGGGCAAGCGCGTGGCCGTCGTTGAAATTCTACGCAAAAACACCCGTATTAAGGATATGATACTTGATGCGCGCGACGATGAAATTCCTGACGCGATCGCCGACGGTCGCAATACCTACGGCATGCAGACCTTCGATCAGCACCTGCTCGATCTTTATAAAGACGGCGTCATCACCCGTGAGGAAGCACTGGATAAGGCCTCTAAGCGAAACGACCTCGATCTGCAGATAAAAAACGTCGATCTTGCCAAAAAAAGGGATTTGGCAGCAGAATCTGGAGAGAGCGCCGAAGAGATGCTCGCAGGCGAAGTCGTACAGCTAAAAGAGATCCGCTAAGTCGTAAATTTTAAAATTCTAAAATTTTTGCAATTTAAAATTTTAAAGAATTCTGCCTGCCGCTGGGCGGGCGGAATTTAATTCGTCTGTCTTTTTGCGTACAAGTATGTCGTGCTTTGCGGGATTTAGCGTAAATTTAATCGGCTAAATTCCGTGCGATTTTACTTCTAAATTTCATCGCGGCGCTTAAATAGATTTAAAGCAACATTTAGCTATTATTACGCTTCATTTTTTCACAAAGGAAACCTAATGTTAGAAGGTATCGTTAGAGATAGTATCGGTAAAAGGGCTTCAAAGTCCCTAAAACGAGATGGTTATCTAATCGCTAATATTTATGCGAAAGGATTTGAAAATATTAACGCAGCGTTTAAAGTAAACGACTTTATCAAGGCCATGCGCGCAAAAGAGGATCTTCCTTTCGAGGTTAGCGTGGGCGGTAAGACATATCGCGTCATCGTGCAAGAATACCAAAAGCACCCCGTCACAAATACCCTAACTCACGTAGATTTGCGAGTAGTTCAGGATGACGTCGTAAGCAAATATTTAGTGCCGGTTAAGGTAACTGGCGTCGCTAAAGGGCTAAAAAACAAAGGTATTTTGGTGCAATCCAAGCGCCGTATCGCCGTAAAATGCGCCGGCAAAGATCTGCCAAACGATTTTACGCTGGATGTGAGTGATCTTGACGTAGGCGATTCGCTTTTGATCCGAGACATTCCGGTAAAAGAGGGCGTCAGCATCATCCTAGACGGCTCGGTAGCGGTAGTCGGAGTTACTTCGGCTAAATAGGGGCCGCCTATGATACTGATCGCAGGACTTGGGAATCCTGCTCAGAAATACGCAGACACCAGACACAATGTCGGTTTTATGCTAATCGACGAAATTTTAAAGACGGGCGGCTTTAGCGAGCTTGGTTCGTCTAAATTCCAAGGCGAGCTCTTTAAAAAGGGCTCGCTTCTTCTTTTAAAACCCCAAACTTTTATGAACTTAAGCGGCAACTCCGTAAAGGCCGTGAATGATTTTTATAAGCCCGAGCGCATCATCATAGTGCACGACGATATAGATTTGGATCTGGGCGCTGTTAAATTTAAAAAAGGCGGCAGTAGCGGCGGGCATAACGGCATCAAGTCGATCGATGCGCTAATCGGCACGGATTATGAGCGCGTGCGTATCGGCGTGGGTAAAAAACGGCAGGATCAGGATGCGGCAAATTTCGTGCTTGGAAATTTTAACGAAAGTGAGCGCGAGAAGCTGAGTGAAATTTTACCCTATGTCGCGTGCGCGGTAGAGGAGCTCATTTGCTCGGATATAGAGCAGATCGCGCAAAAATTTACGATTAAAAAGGCTAGGGTGTGAAGTTATACGTAAAATACGCGGCTCTTTCCTATCTGAAGTATTTTTTTATCCTTCTAATAGCCCTTGAGTGCTTTTACGTAGGCATCGACGTGCTTACCAATCTCAAAGATTTTCCCTCAAGCGCGAATACTGCTCTTTTGTATATTGCTCTAACCGCAGCGGTCGCGCTTAGCTACACGCTGCCACTAAGTCTTATTTTTGCGCTTATTTTGATGGGCTTTAATATGATCCGTAGCAACGAGCTGGTGAGCTTTTATGCGCTTGGGGTTAGCAAAAACGCTCTGATAATCCCTCCATTTTTGATCGCACTTGCGATTACTGCAGGCTTTATAGCTTTAAATTCCACCCCGTTTGCATACGCGTTAAAATTTCAAAAGAATTTAACTGATTTATCGCCTACGGGGGGAGATATGTTTTTGAAATTTGAGGGTAAATATATCTATATCAAAGCTCTAAACGGCAAAAACGCAAATGATATAACGATCTTTGATATGGGTGATAACTCCGTTGCTTCACGCTTGCATGCAAGCTCTGGCGAATACGCAGGCAAAATTTGGCATCTACGCGATATAAATACCACTACTTTACCAGCGCAGCTTAAGCTTGGAGGAAGTGGATTAAGAAGTGAGTTTAACGTGCAGAGCGAGGCGCTTAAGGGCTTTGATCCAAGCTCAATTGCGAGTGTTTATGATACGAGTAATGTATATTCGATCAGGGATGCTTTGCGTTCGATCCGCACCTTTTCGCATCAAGGCGTGAATATCTCCACTATAAAAGCAAGCCTTTATAATATGATATTTTTTCCGTTGTTCGCGCCCTTGGCGGTGTTAGTGCTGTATTATTACCTGCCCGTTACGGGACGGTTTTTTAATCTTGCGCTGCTAAGCTTCGGATTTTTTATCGCTACGCTATGCGCTTGGGGAGTGCTTTTTGTGTTGATTAGGTTTTCTCTTAACGGCGTCATCATCCCAGAACTTGGCATTATCGTGCCCATAACAGCGCTATTAGGCTTTGCGGCATTTTTGGTTTTTAAGCATCGTTAAGCCTTGATTTGTTAGAATGGCGCAAAATTTATCGGTGGAAATTCTATGGATTATTCAAGTTTAGCCTGCAAATACGGCACCCCCTTATACGTTTACGATTTTAACGAGATACAAAAGAATTTCATAGCGCTCAAAGAGGCCTTCGTAGCGCGCAAGTTGCTCGTCTGCTTCGCTATTAAAGCCAATTCCAACCTTAGCGTTTTAAAGTTTTTGTCAGATCTGGGTAGCGGCTTTGACTGCGTCAGTATCGGCGAGCTGCGCCGCGCGCTATATATCGGCGCAAAGAGCTATAAGATCATATTCTCGGGCGTTGGCAAGCAAGACAGCGAGCTCGAGTTTGCGCTAAAGTCGGACATCTTGCTGATAAATTTAGAAAGCGAAGCCGAGATGCTGCGCCTGGAGCGGATCGCGCAAAATCTAAATAAGCCTGCTCGCATCAGCATCCGCGTAAATCCAAACGTCGATGCTAAGACCCACCCCTACATCTCTACGGGGCTTAGCGAAAACAAATTCGGCGTCAGCATCGAGACTGCCCGCAAGATGTATATCTACGCCAAAAAGAGCAAATTTTTAAATCCCGTCGGTATCCACTTTCACATCGGCAGCCAGCTTACGGATATCTCTCCGATCTGCGACGCCGCAAAGATCGTAAGCGATCTGCTGCGAGAGCTGCGAGCCCTTGAGATCGATATAAAATTTTTCGACGTGGGCGGCGGCATCGGCATCCGCTACGAGGATGAAAAACAGATTGTGCTCTACGACTATGCGCAAGGAATTTTAAAGAGCCTAAGCGGGCTAGATGTCACGATCGTATGCGAGCCGGGGCGCTTCATCGCGGGGGCTGCGGGGGTATTTCTTACCCGCGTGCTTTACGAAAAACAAAACTGCGGCAAGCGCTTCGTCATCGTTGACGGCGCGATGAACGATCTCATACGCCCGAGTCTCTACGGCGCGCACCATAAAATCGAGCTTGTAAGCGAGCGCAATTCCGCCTGCGAAAGCTGCGCGAGCCAAGGCGACACCGAGAATTCTACGGCGCAGAATTCCACGCATAGCAAAGCTTTCGGTATCGAGGCTAAGTCCGCTTCAGAGGATTTTGCACCGCAGAATTCCACGCCGCAAAACGGCGTTTCACAAAGCTTGCAAGGAAATTTCGCGCCACAGAATTCCTATAATCTAAGCTCCGCCGTGGATAATTCTGCGCCGCAAAGCTCTGCAGAGAGCTTAAGCCTCTGCGACGTCGTGGGACCGATCTGCGAAAGCGGCGATTTTTTGGCCAAAGGCGTTAGCCTTCCCAGCCTGCAAAGCGGCGATCTGCTCGCGATCAAAAGCGCCGGCGCCTACGGTTTTTCGATGTCTAGCAACTACAACACCCGCTGTCGCGCCGCCGAGGTCGCGGTTTACGACGGACAGGACCGCCTGATTAGAAGGCGCGAGAGCTTTGATGAGCTAATCGCGCTCGAAAAGGATCTCGTATGAGCCGCGCGGCGAGCCGCTCAAAACAGGGCGCGATCTTAAATTTCAAACCCGAACGCGTAGCGGCTTTAAATTTCAATGCCGCAACGAGCGCGGCCCTAAATTTTAAACGCGCCGTCGCTTTAAATTCCGAGCCCAAATGCACCGTCGCTTCAAATTTCAGATCCGAACAAAATGCGCCTCTAAATTTAACGCCAGAACGAAGCCCCGTTTTAAATTTTAACCGCGCCTCTTTAAATTTCAGATCCCGCTGCGACGAATTTTATCGCGCTTTCTTGGCGCGCGAAAGCTACGGCGCAGCTATCCTAAGCGGTGAAATTTTAAGTTCGCGAGGTCAAAATTTCAAAGCGTGTGGCAAAAGAGGCGGCGTGAAATTTCTAAAATTCGCGCCGAAATTTGCGGGCGAGCAAAAGGAGGGCTATGATGCAAAACATCGATGATCTGCGCGTTTGTATCGATAGGCTGGATGATGAAATTTTGCGCCTTATCGACGAGCGCATGGGGTTTGTCAAAAAGATCGGCGAGCTGAAGCAGACCGCGGGCAGCGCGATCTACCGCCCGGAGCGCGAGCGCTCGATCATCAGCAGGCTGGACGGCGGAAAGGCGCGAAATTTAAGCAAAGAGGCGATCGAGGCGATATTTTTTGAAATTTTCTCGGTTTCGCGAAATTTAGAAAAGCCTCAGATCGTCGCGTTTTTAGGGCCTTTCGGCACCTATTCGCACCAAGCCGCCAAGAGCCGCTTCGGCGCGGTAAGCTCCTATCTGCCGCTCTCAAACATCGAGGCGGTCTTTAAGGAGCTTGATAGTGGCGAGGCCAAATACGGCGTCGTGCCGATCGAAAACAACACCGAAGGCGCGGTAGGCGCGACGCTTGATTGCTTGCGAAAATACGAAGGCGTCAAGATCGTCGCCGAAATTTATATGGATATCCACCACTGCTTTGCGAGCCACTGCGACGACGTAAGCACAGTAGATCAGATATTCTCGCATCCGCAAGGATACAATCAGTGCCTTAAATTTTTAGACGATCACGGCCTTAGCGGCGTTAAATTTACCGCGACCAAATCTACCGCGCTTGCGGCGCAGATGGCAGCCGCCACGCCGCACTCCGCCGCGATCTGCTCCAAGATCGCCGCCGATCTTTACGGCGTGCCGATGATGTTTCAAAAGATCGAGGACAACTCTGCCAATCGCACGCGATTTTTCGTGCTGAGCGACTTTAAAAACCAAAAGAGCGACCGCAACAAAACGAGCATCCTAGCCAAAACCGACGACCGCCCGGGCGGGCTCGTGGACTTTTTGCAGATGTTTCGCAACGAGGGGATAAATTTAACCAAATTAGAAAGCCGCCCTGTCAAGCTTAGGGATTTTAAATGCGTCTTTTATGTAGATTTTGAAGGGCACATCGACGACGAACGCGTGGCGCGCGTACTGCAAAACGCGCAGAAAAACGGCCACGAAGTCACCTGGCTGGGAAGCTATATAAACGGAGGGGAGTGATGAAATTTAACGAATTTGTAGAAAATCTAAGCAATTACGAAGCGGGCAAGCCGATCGAGCTTGTGGTGCGGGAGTTTGGTATCCGCAAGCAAGACGTGCTAAAGCTTGCCAGCAACGAAAACCCCTTCGGCACTAGCGAGGCAGTGCAGGAGGCAATCGTGCAAAACGCCGCCTGTGCGCATCTTTACCCCGACGATTCGATGTATGAGCTAAAGGGCGCACTCGCCTCGAAATTCGGCGTAGAGCCGCAAAATATCATCATCGGCGCGGGCAGCGATCAGATCATCGAGTTTGCGCTGCACGCCAAGCTCAATTCGCGCCGCGCGATACTGCAAGCGGGCGTCACTTTCGCGATGTACGGCATCTACGCAAGCCACTGCGAGGCTAAAGTTTATAAAACGAGCGCGCAGGAGCACGATCTAGCCGAGCTTTTAAAAATTTATAACGCGCACAGGGATGAAATTTCGGTCATCTTTTTGTGCGTGCCGAACAACCCGCTTGGCGAGTGCCTGGATGCGGAGGCAGTATATGAGTTCGCTGGCAGCGTGGATGAGGACACGCTTTTAGTGATCGATGCCGCATACAACGAATTTGCGGCGTTTAAAGATGGGCGCAAGAGGCTTGATCCTAAGCTTTTAATTGGGAATTTTAAAAATGTGCTCTATCTAGGCACCTTCTCAAAGGTCTACGGCCTGGGCGGTATGCGCGTAGGCTACGGTATCGCGCCGCGCGTGATCACAAGCGCGCTTTATAAGCTGCGACCGCCCTTTAACATAACGACGCTTAGCCTCGCAGCAGCGATCGCGGCGCTAAAAGACGAGGCTTTCGTGCAAAAGAGCCTGCAAAACAACGCCGCGCAGATGAGCCGCTTTGAAGATTTTGTGCGCGAGCGAAATTTGGAATTTATCCCTAGCTACGCAAATTTTATCACGTTTAAACTTAGTCCGCCAATAGATAGCAGCGAGCTTTGCGATAGGCTTCTGCGCCGCGGCATCATCATTCGAAATTTAAAAAGCTACGGGCTAAACGCCGTGCGTATCACGATCGGCACGCAGGGGCAAAACGATCGCGTTTTGGGCGCTCTGGGAGAGATTTTGAGTGGATATTAAAAACAAAAACTTAGAGGAGCTACGGGGGCTCTGTGCGCAGATCAGAGCGCGCATCATCGAAGTCGTGAGCAAAAACGGCGGCCATCTAAGCTCAAATATGGGCGCAGTCGAGCTCATCGTGGCGATGCACTACGTATTCGACGTCACGAGCGATCCGTTTATCTTCGATGTGAGCCATCAAAGCTACGCGCACAAGCTTTTGACGGATCGCTGGGAGGAGTTCGGCTCGCTTAGGCAGTTCGGCGGTATCAGCGGCTACACGAAGCCTAGCGAGAGCAAATTTGATTACTTCGTCGCAGGACACGCTTCGACGTCGATCTCTTTAGCCGTGGGTGCGGCAAAAGCGATAAGTCTAAAGCACGAAGATCGCGTGCCAGTCGTACTCATCGGCGACGGTTCAATGAGCGGCGGAATGACTTACGAAGCGATGAACGAGCTGGGCGATCTGCGCCTGCCCTGCATCATCATCCTAAACGACAACAAAATGAGTATCAGCAAGCCGATCGGCGCCTTTAGCAAATACCTAAGCCAAGCGATGGCGGGCGAAACATATCAAAAATTTAAATCCCACGTAAGAGAGCTGCTCTCCCACGCTCCGCAAAGCGCTACTTACATGGCAAAGCGCTTTGAAAATTCCCTAAAGCTCATTATACCTGGGATGTATTTTGAGGAGCTGGGGCTCGAATACATCGGCCCGGTGGACGGCCACAACCTAGCCGATCTCATATCGGCGCTAAAGACGGCAAAAAGCGCGCGCAAGCCCGTCGTCGTACACGCTCAAACGATCAAAGGCAAGGGTTACGACAAGGCCGAGGGCTATTTGGAGAGCTGGCACGGCGTAGGGCCTTTCGACATTCAAAGCGGAGAATTTAAGAAAAAATCCGCCGCCAAAAGCGCCACGCAAATTTACGCCGAAGCGCTTTTAAATTTGGCCGCTAAGCATGAAAACGTCGTGGGCGTGACCGCTGCGATGCCAAGCGGCACCGGCATGGATAAGCTGATCGAGAAATTCCCGCACCGCTTCTGGGACGTCGCGATCGCCGAGCCTCACGCGCTAAGCTCGATGGCTGCGATGGCGCGCGAGGGTTTTAAGCCGTACGTTACGATATATTCGACCTTCATGCAGCGCGCGTTCGATCAGATCGTCCACGACGCGGCGATTATGAACTTAAATTTAGTCCTTGCGATGGATCGCGCGGGCATAGTGGGCGAGGACGGCGAGACGCACGAGGGGGTCTTTGACGTGAGCTTCTTAAATGCGATCCCAAACGTCAGCATGTGCGCGCCGCGGGACGAGGCGAGCTTTAAACGAATCATTGAGTACTCCTACGCGCATGAGGGGGTTTTGGCGATACGCTATCCGCGCGGAAGCTTTATTTTGGACTGCGACGAGACCGGCGCGTCTGCGATAGAGCTTGCAAAATCGGTGTTTTTAAAGCGCAGCGATAGCGCGCACGTAGCGCTGATCGGCTACGGAAACGGCGCAGGTAGGGCGTATAAAACGGCTGAGGCGCTGGAGGGGCAGATGGAGGCAGACGTAGTGGATCTAGTCTTTGCAAAGCCTTTGGACGGCGAGTTTTTGCGAAGCTTGGCTAGCAAAGATAAAATTTGGTACGTCTTTAGCGACAACGCCAAAAAGGGCGGCGTCGGTGAAATTTTAAGCGCATTTTTGCAAGAAAATGAAATTTCGGACGTAAAGATCGTAAGCTTCGAGTTTGCCGATATCTTTTTGCCGCACGGCAAGACTGCCGACGTGGAGCGCAGCTTGGGCTTAGATATCCAAACTCTGGCCGAGCGAATATTAAGTGATAAAAAGTATTAGTTAATATCAACTTTGTTTAAAGTAAAATTTGATAATATCTTTTTAAAATTTTTTGAAGGACAAAAATGAGCCATGTAGAACTACTCAAAACTTGCGGTTTGAAAGCAACTCCGCAAAGATTGTGCATCCTAAAGGTGCTGGATCGCCACGAGCATCCAAGTATAGATGACCTATACGAGGGGATCAAGGAGGACTATCCATCTATTTCGCTAGCGACGGTTTATAAAAATTTAAACACCCTACTCGACGAAGGCGTCGTAGTCGAGGTCAATGCGCCGAATAAAAAGAGTCGCTACGACATTTATCAGATGCCGCACATTCACGTCGTATGCGAAAAATGCGGCAACGTTACGGATCTTTTCATGGACGATACCTTTAATAAGGACGTTTTGAAAAACATCGAGCGCAAAGCGGGCAATTTCATCCGCAAGCTAAATATCACGGCTACGGTCGAAGACTGCGAAAAGTGTAGATAGTTTAAAGAATTTTCTGCTATTATTACCCACTTTATTTTTGGAGCGGGTATGCAAACTAAGCGTAAATTTTTATTGAGCGACGATTTGATTCTGCGGACGCTAGAGCGTGCGGGGTTGAAATGTCGCAAGGTAAAGATCGCTTGGTTTTATACTTCGTTCTATCCCGAAATTTACTACATCCGCCAAAACGACGAATGCTCTTTGCACCACAAAAAAGAGGATCTCGACAGACAAACTCTAAATTTTAAAATTTCAAAAGATGATTTCAAAGAGGCTTTAAAAAGCAGGATCGCTTGCATCGTGCAAAAAAACCGCTACGGCTTTGCTAACGACGAGGCGGAGTTTTGGTTAGAGCTTTACGGCGGCGAGCTAAGTACGCTCGTGATTTTGCGAGCGAAATTCCAAAGCGAGGCGGCAAGCGCAAATTTTGATTTTGTAAAAACCTTCGGCAGCACCGATTTTTGCGAGATCACCGACGATTACCGCTACAAAAGCCGCTATCTGGCGCGCTACGGCATCCCGCCGCGATCTCTTGATTTCGCGCACGCCCGCAGCGTTTTTAAAAAATTTAGCCGAGTTAAATTTTTCGCGCCGCCCTATGCAGACAGCGTTAAACTCGCACGCTTGGCGCTTGAGCTAGCGTGGACGAGGGCGTGTGCCGCAAAAAGCGAATATCAAAAAAGCCTAGCCCCCGAAGCTCTTCACGAGCTGCGCGTGCAGATTCGTAAATTTAGAGCGGTTTTGAAGCTATCCGCGCCGCTTTTCGAGGTGGAAAAAAGGGGCGAAATTTTAAAACTGCTAGCAGAATTTATGAGCCGCACCAATCAGCTGCGAGACCTTCATGTTTTTGCGGAGTTTTTAAAAGCTGACGATGCGCCTGCGAGCTTTTTGCAGCAGCTAAATCTTATCGCGAAGCGCTCGGAGGATAAAATTTTAGAATTTCTTTCTAGCGCGGAATTTGCAGATTTAAACGGCGCTATTAGCGGCTTTTTAAGCGGCGCGGACGGCATCTACGCGCGCAGCGAATATGAAAAAATTTCAAAAAAGTTCGCCTCCGCCCGCCTCTGCAAGCTGATTAAAAGCTTGCGCGCGGAGCTAAAAAATTTAAAGCAAGGCTCATCACTACAGGCATTTCACGACGCGCGTATAGGGCTAAAGAGGCTGCGATACGCGCTTGAAATTTTTGCAAGAAGCTTCGATGAAGGCTGCGTCAGAGATCTGTTTAAGCGCACCAAGGCTGCCTGCGAGGATTTCGGCGCGCTGCAAGATATCAGCGTGTGGCAAAATTTTATCGCGATCTATCAAAAAGCAAGCGATAAAAGCGGCGTCGCGTTTGCGTATCTGCTGGCCTTGGACGCCCGCTTAAACGACCGCCGCGCCGAGCTGGAGGAAAAAATTTTAAATGAAAAAGAGCCTCTTTTGCGCGCTCTAAAAAGATCGCTACGAAAAATTAAAGCATACGAATAAGGAAAGCCCGTGCAAAAACAGGAAAAAATCATAAAAATGTTCGATGAGATCGCGCCTACCTACGATCTGGCAAATCGCGCCATCAGCTTCGGCGTGGACGTTTCGTGGCGCAAAAAAGCGGTCGAGCTGACGCTTGAAAAGCTTAAAGGAAAGCTCGTGAGTATCGCCGACGTCGCGTGCGGCACGGGCGATATGATAAGCTCGTGGCGCGACGGCGCGACGCAACACGGCGTGCAGATCGAGCGGATCGTGGGGATCGATCCGAGCGAGGGGATGCTAGAGGTGGCTAGGCAAAAATTCCCTAGCTGCGAGTTTATCAAAGCAACCGCGGGCGCCACGACGCTAGATGATGCGAGCGTGGATATTTTGAGCATCAGCTACGGCATAAGAAATGTCGTGGAGCTGGACGCAGCGCTTGCGGAATTTAACCGCGTCATCAAACCGGGCGGCTCGCTCGTGGTTTTGGAATTTACCAAAGCCGCAAGCGGCGGGCTCGCATTTAAAATCAGAGATTTTTACGTGAGCAAAATTTTACCCAAAATCGGCGCCTTTATCTCGAAAAACAAAGAAGCCTACGAGTATCTGCCAAGCTCCATCGGCAGCTTCCTAGACGCCGCGA
Source organism: uncultured Campylobacter sp. (assembly GCA_963529625.1). Lineage (GTDB taxonomy): Bacteria > Campylobacterota > Campylobacteria > Campylobacterales > Campylobacteraceae > Campylobacter_B. The sequence continues at coordinate 341,788 of CAURZM010000001.1, forward strand.
GCTTTAGCGAAAAGCTCAAAAACGCAGGCTTTGAGCTGCGCGTGCAAAAGGGCTTCAGCTTCGACGTCAGCACGCTTTTCATAGCGGAGAAAATCGCGCAAAAGAGCGACGATGCTTAGCGTAAGCGAGCTCAACGCCCAAGCCAAGGCACTTTTGGAGACGAGCTTTAGCTTCGTCGAGGTCGAGGGCGAGATATCTAAGTTTAGAATTCAAAGCACGAGCGGGCACTGGTATTTCACGATCAAAGACGCGAGCGCGGCGATCGATTGCGCGATGTTTAAATTTAACGCCGCGCGGATAAATTTTATCCCAGCCGTCGGCGATAAGCTCATCGTAAGCGGCAAAGTCTCGCTATACGCTCCCACGGGCGCGTATCAGATCCAGGTCTCAAACATCCGCAAAAGCGGCGAGGGCGAGCTGGAAGCGGCGTTTGCCGCGCTAAAAGAAAGGCTTAGCAAAGAGGGGCTTTTTGATGCCTTGCACAAAAAACAGCTTCCGAAATTTGCCCAAAGCATCGCGATCATCACGAGCGCGGGCTCAGCTGCGCAGGCGGATATGCTTCGCACGGCGCAGGACCGCTTCGCGCTTTGCAAGATTGATCTGTATAACGCGCTAGTGCAAGGCGAGGGCGCGCCTGCTTCGATCATAAGCGCGCTGCGTGCAGCCGACGAGAAGGGCTACGATGCGATCGTAATCGCTCGCGGCGGCGGCTCGCGCGAGGATCTGTGGTGCTTCAACGACGAGGCCTTGGCTCGCGCGATCTACGCGGCCAAAACGCCCGTCATCTCGGCGGTCGGGCACGAGATCGATTTTAGCATCAGTGATTTCGTAGCCGATCACCGAAGCCTCACGCCCACCGCCGCGATGATCGATCTGCTGCCCGATATTTGCGCGATCTTTCAGAGCTTAGACGGCGTAAGCGACGCACTTCATAGGCTGATAAAAGATAAAATTTCATCCGCACAAAACGTGCTGAGCCTCGCAGCTTTAGAGCTTAAATCAAAATCGGTCGAGCCAAAAATTTCAGGCTCGCTCGCGAGGCTTTTAAATTTCGAGCTTAAATTTAAAAGCTTTGTGGCTTCCAAACTAAGCGCCGCAGAGCATACGCTAAGTGCCAAAGATGAGCTTTTGGCGCAAAAGGCGAAATTTTTTGAGATCACCAAAGACCTCGTTCAAATCCAAAAGGACGGCAAAACGATAGCCCTAGGCGAGCTTGCCGCGGGCGACGAGTTCGTCCTTTGCTCGCAGCAGCTCAGCAAAAACGCAAAAATCATCTAAAGGAGGCAAAATGGATAGGGTTTTAAATTTTAGCGCGGGCCCAAGCACCATCCCGCTGGGCGTGCTAAAGCAGGCGCAAGAGGAGCTGCTAAACTACGAGGGGCGTGGATTTTCGATAATGGAGATCTCGCACCGCACCAAAATTTTCGAGGAGGTCCTGCATAGTGCGATGGACCGCGTGCGCAATCTCTATGGCTTTTCGGATGATTTTACGATTTTGTTTTTACAAGGCGGCGCGAGCCTTCAGTTCGCGCAGGTACCGATGAACCTATACGCAGGCGGCGTCGCAGAATACGCCAACACCGGCAACTGGACGAGCAAAGCGATCAAGGAAGCGGGCGTGCTCGGCATAAACTACCGCGTGGTCGCAAGCAGCGAGGATAGCAAATTCGACCGCATCCCCGAGGTTAAATTCTCTGACGACGCCGATTACGGCTACATCTGCTCGAACAACACTATCTACGGCACGCAGTATCCGCAGCTACCACAGTGTGGCTGCCCGCTCGTGGTCGATAGCTCGAGCGATCTGTTTTCGCGCCCCGTGGATCTTAGCAGCGTGGGGATGTTTTACGGCGGTATTCAGAAAAACGGCGGCCCCGCGGGCGTCACGATGGTAGCGATCCGCAAGGATCTGCTGGATCGCGCAAACCCCAAAACGCCGATAATCCTGCGCTACAAGACGCAGGCGGACGCGGACTCGATGAGCAACACCCCAAATACTTTCGGAATTTACACGCTAAATTTAATGCTCGGCTGGATCAAGGACGAAATCGGCGGGCTCGCGGCGATGCACGAGCGCAACAAGCGCAAAGCGGCGCTACTCTACGGCGCGATCGATGCTAGCGGCGGCTTCTACCGCGGCCACGCGCAAAAGGACAGCCGCAGCCTGATGAACGTGAGCTTTAATATCGCAGATGCCGCGCTTGAGCCCGTTTTCGTCGCGCAGGCGGAGGCGGAGGGGATGATTGGGCTTAAAGGACACCGCGTTTTAGGCGGCATCCGCGCCTCGATCTACAACGCAATAAACTACGAGGACGTTGAAAAACTAGTCGCTTTTATGAGTGAGTTTGCGCGCAAGAACGGCTAGCGGCGGTTAAATTTAGAGATTTGAACGCGGCTCGCGCTTATAGACGAGATTGTTTAGGATCCGCGCCTGCCTTGCCGCTGAGCTAGTGTTTGCCATAGCCCTCGCTTTTATAGCTGGTATTTTGCGGCAGAAATAGCTTTGATGCGGCTTAGATTTCGCCGCTAGAATTTTATTGAAGATGAGATTTTATGATGTTAAAATTTTGGCATTGGATGAAGTCTGATTGCTTCGATTTTGCAGCGGCGAGCGGACTTGGCGCTGCTGGGATTTATTAGGTAGGATTTAATATTTAAAACGCTATTATCGGTGTTCGAGGATGGAAGGCGGTTTATTTATGTAGGCGCAGGTTTAGCGTATCTGGCGCCTAAATTTAAGCTTAACCCTAAAAACGGGCAAAATTAAACGAAAGGATTTAAATGAGTTTTAAGAGATTTTTTGCAGTGGCGCTTGTGGTGGGCGCTTTCGCTTCGGTGAGCGCAGAGGCTAGCGCTGCGGGGGATTTTTGTATCAAAAATGGCGGCGAGCTGATCGTCCGCAAAGACGGCAACGGCGTGGACTACACCGTTTGTAAGCTGCCCGACGGCACGATGATCGACGCTGAAGAATTTTATAAAACGGGCGGCGATTTGAGCAAATTTAAGAGCGTAAATCGATAGAATTTTATTGCTTGCGAGATTTGCGGCAGCGAAATTCCATAAAATTCTGCGTCAAAATTCCTCTTTAAAATTTAGATGAATTCTAACTAGCAAGCGTTAGTGCAAGTAAATTCTTTTGGCATCCCATACAAAGTGAGGGCAGCAGAGTGATGGAAAAAATTCAATTATCCAAATGTCAACGATGTGTGGAGATTTTGCTCTAGCAATGTGCTGAAAGCGGCGGCTACGCAAAGCAGAAATTATTTTAATCGATTTTACGCGACGCGCAGGAAACCTACTAGATTGCTTGATTAGGACGCAGATTTTTTGGATATGCGATAAGCATTTGCGCTCATAGTTGCTGAGCTTAAATTTCAGCCATTTGTGAGCGTTGCTCACTTTATTGTTTAAAAAGCTCAAATTTTAACTGTTTGCGAGCGCTCATTCGCTTTCTCTGCCCGCATAAATTTAGCGCGTGAAAATCACGACCTCTCCGTGCTCAAACGCGATCTGCCGTCCCGCTAGATACAGCTCGAAGTAGGGCTCCAAAAAGTCCTCCTGCGGCCTTTGCGCGTAGTTTGGATACTGCAAGTACGCTGATAACAGGTAGTCGCAGTTGATCGAATAGTACGCCTCACCGAGCACCCATGGCCTCGCTTCGAGCTTAGGCGTATCTATCATCCACTCCGTGATCGCCTCATAGACGGTGCGCGCAAGCTCATCTTTGTTATGCGCGAAATCAAAACCTTCCTGCACGCGAGCCGATTTTATCTGCTCAAGCATCTTTAAAAGCTCGCTCTTGCCTAGAAATTCTGCAAAAATTTTTAAATTTCGAACGTACGCTAAAGCTAGGCTTTTAAGCGCTTCGTCGTTAAATTTCGGATCCTGCGGCGGGCAAAAATACCCGGGCACCACGCCTTGATCGAACGCTTCCCGCGTCTGTTGCGCCGCGACTGCGTAGATCGGCATTATACGCGCTTGCAGCTCGGTGCCGTTTTGCAGCGCCGCAAACACTGCATCTATGCCGGCGCCGTCAGGCATGAATCACTGAAAAAGCCCGTAAAGCTTATCCTGCAGATCGATCTCTTCGCAATCTAGGCTTAAATCTAGCCCCGCAGCCTCGTTAATGCGACTAGCGTACTCGAAATTCGTCATTTTCGCCCCTTTAAATTTTGACCGTCAAAGCGTTTGCATGGAATTTTACCTAAATTTTACGCATTTGCCGAATTAAAATTTATGTGCGATGAGACTTTTATGGAATTTAAAATTTAGCGGTTCGGTTTGGATTCGGTTCCGCGACAAAGCGGGTGGAGCGATTGGCGGCGGCGGGTTGTCGTGCAAGTGGTTAGCGGCGTATGTGTTGTCGCGCGGCGGCGGACAGCGGCACCTACGGTACGTGACGACAGGGGTAGCCGATGATCGCGACCGCAGCGCTCGCAGCCTACTTGTTCACAGAAGCGGATTTTTCAAATTCAGGCCGTCGCAGGGCGACGGGCAGTGTATTGGATGACGGCGGCGCTTGTAGCGCCCGTGATGAATGCCGTGTTTTTTATAATCCCTCCTTCGGTAGAAATTTTATTAAATTTAGCTTGCCCTTTTACCGCTTGCATTAGTAGTGTCCTTCCATCTACTAGCTGTATCGCCGAAGAGGCGCAAACGCAGCATGCAATGTAAAATTTTACAAGATCTTTTTATTTTGGCTAATTTTAGCTAAAATAAGCGAAATTTTAAAGGAAAGATATGCTGATTTCTTACTCGCTGCAAGATAACCGGAAATTCGCTAAAATGAGAACTAGAATTTCGCGCAGAATTTATAAAGGGAGCAAGTTCATCCGCGCCGTCTGTGCGACAGATTTGCTTTTCGCTTTTGCGTTTTCGGCTTGCCTTTTTATTTTTGAGGACGATTGGATAGAGTTTGTACGCGAGTACTATGGTGATAAGTCCTGGATAAAGAGCTTAGGAGCTATCTTGCCTACTGCTTGCGCAGTTTTTTATATTTACGCTATTTGCGTTAGATCGTGGCTACTGAATTCCGCGATATATGATAAGAATAAAAATGTCACTTTCGGCGATTTTAGCATTGAAATTTCAGACGATTTAAAGGGGCAATTTATATTCGTAAGCGAGCGAGATACGCTCATTTATGATGCGGAATTTTGTGAAGTGGTAATGGAGCGCGATTTTTTGGTAATTTTGCTGGAAGGAAGTCTTTTTATCGCCGTACCCAACGAAGCGTTTAAAGAAATAAGCAAAGAGGAATTTGCTGCGAAATTAAACAAAACAATAAGCGAGGCAAAAAGCGAAATTTAAAAAGCTATGGGCAGATAGAATGGATATGATTGCGATCACAATGGAATCTTAGCCATAATGAAATTTTATCCGTTGCTTGCAAATCTTTTGCTATTTTTGTCTTAAAAATTTTTGCTAAAGAATTTTATTTATGCTTACGAGTGCATAGTAAAAGTACCGCACTAAAATTTATTAAGCTCGGTGATGTCCTCTTGAGAGTATGCCTAAAATATTTTTATTCTCACGCTCCGCACCGCTGCGGCGGTCCGGTAATGAGCAACGATAGATAAGTTGTCGCGCGGCGCCCGACAGCGACACCTACGGCACGTGACGACAGGGGTAGCCGATGATCGCGACCGCAGCACTCACAGTCGCTTACAAAAACGGGTTTTTCGCCGCTCAGAGCGCGCATTAGCGGCGCAAGGTCGGCGGTATTGTTTGATCCGTTGCGCGCGAAATGAAATTTTATCGTTTAAATTCTAGAGCAAGACCTGCTTCTGCGGCGCTAATTTGCTTGTAGGAATGAAATTTGTCGTTTAAATTTAGCAAAGATAAAATTTTAAATCGTGTAAATCGCGAGAGGGGACGGGTAATGATTTGATTTTATTCGCGTCGCGCAGTATTTAGGCGGCGCGACACGATTAAATTTTACTTTATCCCCGCAAATGCCGCCTTCGCATCCGCCAGATCCTTCTCGTCGGGGTGCTTTGCAGCCTCTGCCCAGCGAGCAAGTCGCTCGGGGGTGATAGGATGGGGCGAGTTGCCGCTAGAGGCCATTTTGCGCATCGTTTCAAGTAGATTCGGATCGATCGCGCCCTGGCAGGCAAACTCCCTTACGATCTCGTTGCCGTTTGCCTTAAGTCCCTCTTCAAAGCTATCCAGGCACTTGCGCGAATGCTCGCCGTCTGGCTCTGCGCCCAGAGTCATGAAAACGCCAAGCTTCTTGCCGTGAATTTTGCGTAAAAAGCGCGTAAATTTCGCCTCGGCCTCGCCCTTATCGACGTAAAAGCCCAATGCGATGAAGTCATAGTCATCGACCTCGCCTTCAAAGTCGCGGAAATTTAGGCTCTCGCAGCCTAGTTGTTCGGCGATCGCGTCGCCCACTTTTTTCGTGTTGCCCGTTTGCGAGGTGTAAAGCACGATTTTTTTCATACAAAATCCTTTTTCATAATGTTTGCTATCTCTTCGTTGATGTTGTTGCCCCAAAAAATTCCGTCCAAGTTTAAGACCGATTTTTCATCCTTAAGCTCCAAAAGCCCCCAGTTTTGAAATTCTTTGAGCTTTTGCACCACTTCGTCGTAAATATTCGCGCTTAGGGCCTCTTTTAGCTCGTTTAAGCTTACGATCGGGTACTGAAATAGATTGTTTAGTACGCTATATTTTGCTTCGCGCTCATCGATTCGCGAGATCATCTTGTGCCCCGAAACGCCGTAAATTCCGAAGCCCGCTACATGTCCGCCCGCGCCATTGCCGATAGGCAGGATATCCGTGCCCTTGTGGCTTAGCTTGATGTAGCCGTAGTTATCGCGTCCTTTTCGAGCAAGCTTGGTAAGCTCCAAAACCTCGAAATTCCCGCTTCCAAGCAGCGCCTCCGCGAAAGCGTGGTGCAGTTTCTTGTCGGTCGGCAGATCGTAGTAAGAGGTGTCGATCTTTTTGGATAACTCCGAGCCTTCGAAAAACATCAGCGAGTAAAAGCTGGCGCTATCAAGTCCGAGCTCATTTACGTAATTAGCATCCGCGATCGCCTCCTCTACGCTTTCGTTCGGGAAGTTGTAGATGATGTCGCAGCAGAGCATGCCTTTAAAATTTGCCCTAAGATCCTTTAGCCGTTCAATCGCACGAGCGGGCTTATGCACGCGGTTTAGAAGCGCGCGCCCCTGTCTGCTGAAGGTCTGCACGCCGATGCTAAAGCGGTTTACGCCGAAGCTTTGCAGGGCGAGCGCCTTTTGCAAGTCTAAATTATGCAGCGTGGTCTCTACGCTGATCTCGCAGTCATCCGCGATCTTAAAATTTTTATGCAGCGCGCCCAGAACCTTTTCGAAGTGCGTCTCACTAAAGACGCTCGGCGTGCCGCCGCCGAAGTAGATGCTTTTGATCTTTTTGGTGTCGAAGTAGGGCATCTCGCCGTAGTCTTTGATCTGGCGGACCAGAAATTTAGCGTATTCATCCAGCTCGTCGCCGAGTTTGGAGCGCATCATCGAACAAAACGAGCAGATGTTGTCGCAAAATGGCACGTGCAGATAGATCACGCAATCGCTGTCTTTCGCGGGCTGCTCCAGCGCATCGAACAGCTCGTTTTCGCTCGCGGAGACGCTCTCGAAGAGTTTGGAGCGGTGGTGGGATTTAATGCGTTCTTTAAACATCTATTTCGTTGCCTCCGCGTAAATTTCATCCACTGTCTCGCCGATCTGCGGGCTGCCCCGCAAGATAAGCGTCGGGGCCTTTAAAATTTTGCCCGATTTTACCGCTTTGGTATTTCTAAGGATCGGATTTGCTTTTAAAAAATCCTCTGTCTCGCCGCCAACGACGACGATTATATCGGGGTTTTGCTCCAAGATGTATTCGGCGGATACCGCGGGCGTGCTGCCTTTTAGGCCGTCTGCGATGTTTTTAGCGCCGAGGCGAGCGAAAATGTCGCCGATGAGGGTTTTGTCGTTAAAGGCCATAGTGGCGTTTGAGCCGAAAAATAGCGCTACTTTTTTGCCGCGAAGAGCGGGTTTGTCTGCAAAAATTCCATCCATCTGAGCGCAAATTTTATCCGCCTCACTCTCTTTTTTTACGATCGCCGCGACCTTCTTTACGTTTTGGCAGATATCTGCGGTGGAGTTTGCATCCATCGCAAGGCTTTTAAGTCCCAGCTTTTGCAGATTCTCGCTAACGCCTGCGGAGTGAAAGCTCGTGATAACCAGATCGGGCTTGAGCTCGACGATCTTTTCTAGATTGGGCTTTACGTAGGTGCCTACGCTCGGTAGTTTCGCGGTTTCTGTCTCCGGGCGGATCTTGCTCATCGAAGTAGTGGCGATCGCAGCGATCTGATCCTGCGCGCCTAAAGCGTAGATGATCTCGACTGCGGCGGGATCGAGCACTACCAGGCCTTTGGCAAGTGCAAAACTCGCCGTAAGCAGAGTCATAAGAATTTTTTTCACATTTTCTCCTTTTGCGGTAAGATAAATTTAGTTCCTAAATTTTCGACTATCAGGGCGTCAAAGCCGTAAATTTCTTTTATGATCTGCGGCGTAAAAAGCTCGCTCGCACTGCCGCGATATCTCACCGCACCGTCTCTTAGCATAAAAATTTCATCGCAAAACAGCGAGGCTAAATTTAGATCGTGCAGCACGATGACGCTCGTTAAATTTAAAGAGCGCGTCAGGTTTTCGCAGATGCTCATCGCCTCGATGGCGTAGTTCATATCTAGCGCGCCCGTGGGCTCATCGAGCAGTAAAATTTCAGGCTCGCTGACGAGCGCTCTAGCAAGCAGCACGCGTCCGAACTCCCCGCCGCTTAGCTCAAATGCGCTACGCTCTAGGAATTTTTTCACGTCCAAAAGCTCTGCCATTTGCTCCACTTTAGCGTGATCGCTCGCATCGTAGCCGCTAAAGGCGCTTTTTAATCGGCAAAATCTGCCCGCAAGCAAAATTTCTTTCACGCTAAGCGGCGCGGCGAGGGCCGTTTTTTGCGGTACGAAGCCGATGAGCGCGGCAAGCTCTTTTAGGCCGTATTCGCTCGCCCTTTTGCCGTTTATTTCGATGATTCCGCTTGCGGGCTTTAAAATTTGCAATATGTTTTTTAGCAAGGTGCTCTTGCCGCAGCCGTTAGGGCCCAAAATCCCGTAAAATTTACCCCGTTCTAAATTCAGACATACGTCTTGTAGGATCGCCCGCTTGCCGTAGCTGAAGTTTAGCGCCGAAATTTTCATGCATGCTTCCTAAACGCGAGGTATAGGAAAAAGGGCGCGCCGAAAAACGAAGTCACCACGCCGATCGGAATTTCTACCGGCGATAGGATGTTTTTGGCTATGACGTCGCAAAACAAAAGAAAAAGCCCGCCCGTAAGCGCGCTAGCGGGGATCAGCACGGCGTTACTAGACGTGCGAAGCGCCATACGCAAGGTATGCGGGATGATGAGCCCCACGAAGCCTATCATCCCCGTAAATGCGACCGAAAAGCCGATGATGAGCGAGGAGACGATGAGTAGGCTCTTTTTGGATTTCTCGACGTTGAGCCCCAGCGACTTCGCCTCCTCGTCGCCGTTTAAGATGATATTTAGCTCGTGACGCTTCGCGTAAAAATACGCCATGCAAAACAGCAGCGGCGGTAGCAAAAGCGCGATCTTTTGCCAGTTTGCGCCGCCTAGATAGCCCATCATCCACGCCGTAATCCTAAAGCTATCCTCTCCGATGAGATAGACCGCAAAGGAGGTGAATGCGCCCAAAAACGACGACACAGCGATACCTACGATCAGTAGCGTCGAGATCGAGCGGGTGTGAGCGGCGAGCTTAAAGATCACGATCGACAGCGCGCTTGCGCTTAAAAACGCGAAAATTCCGTAAAAAACGTCACTAAGCCCCAGCAGGTAGGCTATGACCGCGCCGAAGGTCGCTGCCGAGGCGATGCCGATGATGTAGGGATCTGCAAGCGGGTTTAAAAATACGCTTTGCACTACCACTCCCGAAGTTGCCAGCAGCGCGCCTATTAAAATTCCAAGCACGAGGCGCGGCAGACGCATTTGCGTTAGAATCAGCTCCTTGGTTTCGTCCAGCTCGCCGAAGGTGAAAAATTTTACGATGTCGCCTAGCGAAATGCTCGCTCCGCCGCTACTTACGGCCACTAAAGCAAGCAAGACGAAAGCTGCGATTAAAAAGAGATAAAATTTAAAGCTCATAGCCCACCAGGCGAACTATACGCGCATATTTCGTCGCGGCGGATATTTTAAAATTTAAGCGGCGTCGGGAATTTATGCGCGCAGAATTTATGAAATTCTCGCGGTTCGCATCGTCGTTTTTACGGTTTGCGTAGCTTTTGATATCAGCACGAAAAAGTACGTAGCCGCACACTTGATCCGGCATAAATTTCCTCCTAAAAGTATTCGCGATTTTTATTAAGAAATTAAAATAGTTATCATGGGATTTTATCGCTTGATTTCTTAAACCGCGATAAATTCCGTAATGGCTAAGAGCTGCGGAGTTAAATTTAGGTCGATTAAATGTTAAAATTTCGCGCGCCGCCAAGTCGTCTATTTAAATTTGAAATTCAAAATTTAGGCGGTAAATTTAAACGCCGAAAGAGCTCTTTTTAATTTCACGATTCAGCTTTAAATTATAAAAACGCCGATAAAATACGCACTAAATTTTATTTAACGAGTCCCGCTTTAAAGGCGCAAGCCGTTTTATTAAACGTCAAACTGCGCCAAAGCCGCTCGCTAAGCTTTAAGGAGTGAGCATGAAATTTTGGCAAAAGATCCTTTGGGCGGCGGTCGCCGTCATAGGGGCGTGGTGTTTCGGCGTACTTGCGCTAAATAAGGGCGAGAGCATCAGCGCCGTCTGGCTCGTAGTGGCCAGCGCGTGCATCTATCTGATCGGATACACCTTCTATGGGCGCTTTATCGCGTATCGCGTATTCGAGCTGGACGATCGCCGCGCAACTCCTGCGGTGATCCGAAACGACGGACGCGATTACGTCCCTACGAACAAATACGTCCTTTTCGGCCACCATTTTGCCGCTATCGCTGGCGCAGGGCCGCTCGTAGGTCCCGTAGTGGCCGCACAGATGGGCTATCTGCCCGGCACTATTTGGCTTTTGGTAGGCGTCGTGCTCGCAGGCGCGGTGCATGATTTCATCGTGCTCGTGCTATCTACGCGACGCGGCGGCAAGAGCCTCGGCGAGATGATAAAAGACGAGATGGGCAAGCTCACGGGCGGCATCGCGATGATTGGAATTTTTTTCATCATGCTGATCATCGTGGCGATTTTGGCGATGGTCGTCGTAAAGGCGCTCGCGAACTCGCCGTGGGGGCTTTTTACGATCGCGATGACGATACCGATCGCCATATTTATGGGAATTTACATGAGGTTTTTGCGCCCGGGCAAGGTCAGCGAGGCATCGATCATCGGCTTTGTTTTGCTGATGCTTGCGCTTTGGGGCGGGCATTACGTTTCGATCGATCAGTACTGGCACGACGTTTTTTCGCTAAAGGGCGAGACGCTCGCGCTTCTTACGATCGGCTACGGCTTTATCGCGGCGATCTTGCCCGTGTGGCTGCTGCTTGCGCCGCGCGATTATCTAAGCACCTTCCTTAAACTCGGCGTCATCATCGGCATGGCGGTTGCGATAATCTTTGTCGCGCCCGAGCTTAAAATGCCCGCTACGACGAAATTTATCAACGGCACGGGTCCCGTTTTTGCAGGCCCGATATTTCCATTTTTGTTTATTACTATCGCATGCGGCGCGATTTCGGGCTTTCATGCGCTGATCTCCAGCGGTACGACGCCGAAGATGCTCGAGCGCGAAACCCACGCTCTTTTCATCGGCTACGGCTCGATGCTTATGGAGAGCCTCGTGGGCGTAATGGCGCTCGTAGCGGCGTGCATCCTAAGCCCGGGCGAATATTTCGCTATCAACTCGCCAGCCGCGGTACTGGGCAAAGACGCGGTAAGCGCCGCGGCGTACATAAATTCTATCGGATTTAGCATTACGCCCGAGCAGATCGACACCTTGGCTTCAAACGTCGGCGAAACCACGATGATGAGCCGCACGGGTGGCGCTCCTACCTTTGCGATGGGGCTAACGATGCTGCTGCATCAGATCATCGGCGGCAAGGAGCTGATGGCGTTTTGGTACCATTTCGCGATTTTATTTGAGGCGCTGTTTATTCTAACCGCAGTCGATGCTGGCACGCGCACAGGGCGATTTATGGTGCAAGAAATTTTAGGCAACGTCTATAAGCCATTCTCCGATACTAAAAATTCCCTCTACGGCATCATCGCGACGGTGATCTGCGTGGCGGGCTGGGGCTATCTGCTCTACAGCGGCGTTACCGATCCTATGGGCGGAATTTACACGCTGTGGCCGCTTTTCGGCGCGTCCAATCAGATGCTCGCGGGCATCGCGCTGCTGCTTGCTACGGTGGTGCTTTTTAAAATGGGCAAGCAAAAATACGCCTTCGTCACGATAGCTCCTGCGATTTGGGTGCTTATAACTACGCTTTATGCGGCGATCTTAAAGCTGATGCCGGCTAACGGCGAGCGCGTGCATGACGCGGTAAGCCACGTGGCTATCGCGCAAAATACCGCCGCCAAGCTCGCCGGCCTGAGCGATCCCGCCGCGATCGAAAAGGCACAGGCTATCATCAGAAATAACGTCATCGACGCCGTGCTATGTGCTCTTTTCGTCGTCGTTACGATCGTCGTCATCGTCCAAACGATAAGGATGTGCCTTAAAATTTCAAAGGGCGGCGCGAGCGAGGGGTATTTCAAACTGGCAGAAAGCGAGTACACAGATGCAGGCGTTTATGAAAAAGCTTAAATTTAACCCGCTCGCAGCCCCGAAGGTCGTGGCGAGGTTTTTGGCGCGCGCGGATGCCGCGCTTGCGCCTCTCATCGGGCTCGGCGATTACGAGGGCTATCTGCGCCATTTCAGAAGCGCCCATCCTGACGAAGTCCCGCTAAGCAGGGCGGAATTTTTCCGTGCGATGCAAGATAACAAGGCAAAAAACGTCAAGTGCTGATAGCGGCGAAAGGGCGCGGTCGCGCCGTACTCATCGCCGGCCCGCGACGCTTTGCCGTCATGCCCTGAAATTTCGCTGCGGATTTGAAATTTTAAATTTGATAGGGTGCGGGCGCACGAGTCATGAAATTTAGCGCGTTGCTCGGGATAAATTTTGCGCATGCCTCTTGAAGAGCGCTTTAAATTTGCTCGCACTTAGGGCGTTAAGATTTGTCCTTGCCGTCGCGCCGTACTTATCGCCGAGCCGCGATTTTTTGCAACGATCTCGCCTGCATGTCGTAGAATTTTTAAACGGGTATTTGCCACGTCTTGGTAGAATTCTATATAAAATTTTTGCAAAATTTTTAGCAAACCTTCCTTAATTAAAGGTGTGAAATCATAGTTGCAAATTTTAAATCAGGAATATGGGTGTGCTTGGACCATGGTTTAGATCTCATAGCAGGTTAAAATTTGCTCCGCGTCCTCGTCGTAGGCGTTATCGACTAGTACGAGATCGCGGGCGCGCTCGGGCGTGCGATGCCTGCGTTTTTCATTTTCACCGTGAGCAAGGAGTGAATATTCACGGTTTTCGATACCGCGGCCGCCTCTGGGCGCTAAATTTTACTCGGCAAATGCGTCCTTTTGCTCCGCTTCGTATTTTGCGCTCGCAGCCCGGCAAGAAGCAGCCGTAACGACGCCTAAAATTCTCGCGCCCTTTTGTTTAAATTTATGCGCTAGCACGGGCTTTGCCGCGAGGTATTGGACTTACTCACCGAGTTTAAATTTAAAGGGCTCGTCGCACTCAAATTTATCCATCGCTTCGCATCCGGGTTTGCTCGTCTCGTTCCGTGTAAATTTATCCGAACCGCTGCGATTAAATTCGTCCGCTTCGTCACATCTAAATTCCTCGGCTTTATCGTGCGCAAATTTGTCCGAGCCGTCGTGCTCGCCGTTCTCAAAGCCGCCCGCTTCGCTACGCATGAGATCAAGAACCCTCAGCTCATTCGGCTCGTTTATAAAGTATCCGCGCCAGCCGTCCGGTCCATCCGCCGCAAGCTCGAATTTATCGAAATCAAAATTGAGCTTCACGCGGAATTTAACGTTAAAATTTGCGTCCGTAAAAACAAGTTCGTTAGCACCCTCTATTTCGCCGTTTTCGCCAGCCTCGCCCGCGCGAATGCAATATCCGCCTTCTACGCGCTGCGCCTGCGTCATAGGGCAAGCTTTAGCGATGATTTTAAGCTCGCAACCGCTTAAATTTAAGCCGTAAATTTGACCCGAACGCGTAAAAATCAAGAAATTTAGCTCATCCTGCTTAAAAATCGCCGCGCAGCCCCTTAATCGCTTTCGCGTGCCCGTCTGTGTCTCAAAATCGTAAATAAAAAGCGTGTCGTCTGTCGCCGTAATAGCCTTTTTATCGCCGCCCTTGCTACTTAGCGTGATAAAGTTGCCATATTTTAGCACGCCCTTTTTATGCTTTGAGATGAGCGCGAGATCCGCGGCGTTAAATTTATAAATCGTGTCTATAAAGCCCAAAACTACGAGCGTGCGGCCATCATCATCAAATGTTGCAGTGCGGGTAAAATCGCGGAAAAGCGCGCTAGCTAGCTGCTCGCCGCTTGCGAGCGAGAATTTTCTAAGCTTCATCTGCTTTTGCTCGTCGTTATCGCCTACGTAAAGTGCACGATCGCCCTTTATCAGGACGTTTTCACCGATATCGCGAAGTCTATTTTGAAGCGAGACTAGCCATAAAATTTTCATCCGTCGCTCCTTTTGTTTGTGCGCAAAGAACACAGCGCGATTTATTGCTTTTAATTTGCGCTAGCGGTTTTATCGGCGCGCATGCTAATCCTTGAATTATTGCTTTTAAATTTACGCTATTTGCGCGGCGCTCGGTACCGATCAAATCGGCATCTAAGCCGTGCTTTGCGGGCAAATTTATCCGCGCAGCGTTTGGACCGGGCTAGAAAGAAATTTAACCGCGCGCTGTTTGAGCGAAACCGCAAAATTAGCCTCGCAAATTTAGATCATTTTTTCGGTTTATTTTCTTTGATATAGTCCACGGCGATACGCTGGCAGGCGATTTTATCGTTCTTTTCGAGGCATAAAGTCTCCAGTTCCTCGCGGCTGAAATTTTTGTAATCCTTGATCGTCTTTTTGCCGCTGCCTCCCATCACGAAGTATATAAGAGCCGCTAAGATCGCTATCACAGCAATTAATCTAAGCATAATTGCCTCCTTGAATTTTATAAATTTTGTACCGAATACGCGGACAAAATTTTTGCGCGCATTTGTTTAAAATAGGCAATCAAAATTCTACGCCACGCGGATTTTGCGAGCAGCGCATTTTTAAATTTAAAGCGATATCTGCTTCGGAAAGTACCTACCCAGCGTCTGCGCTACCTGCTCTAACCAGACCTTTCGCTCAGCTTCGTCGCTATCTGCGACCACTCTAAACATCAGCCGCTCAAAGGTTTTTATGCCACAAAAATCAAAAATGCAGCTTTTCCAAATTCTTTCCAGCGGATCGCCGAATATCTCGTTTTCTCTGGCCTCGGGGGTGTTGGAGGTGTTGAAAACTACGGCGGCTTTAGCCTTTAAAAGCCCTATCGGAAGCCCGCCGCCGTTATCGCCCGGCGCAAAATCGTAGGCTACTCCCTGCCTTAGCACGCGGTCGATCCAGCCCTTTAGGATGGCGGGCGGCTCGCCCCACCAGTTCGGATGGACAATCACGATGCCGTAGGCGTTTGCGATGTCTTTTTGATGCACCTTTAACAGCTCGTCATCGCTTTCGTCGCTCACGAGCTCAGCACCGCTAAGGATCGGATTAAATTTCTCCTTATGTAGATCGTGAAATTTAACCTCGTAGCCGCTATTTTGCAGCTTTTCTGCCGCTGCGTTTGCAATAGCCGCATTTAGGCTTTTTTCGTAAGGGTGTGCCAGGATGACGCAGATTTGTTTCATCTTACTCCCACTCTATCGTTGCGGGCGGTTTGCTTGAAATGTCGTAAACTACGCGGTTGATGCCGTCTACTTCGTTTATGATGCGGCGAGAGACGTTTTCTAGCAGATCGTATGGCAGGCGCGAGAAGCTAGCCGTCATTCCGTCGCTGGCGTCCACCACGCGCACGCACACGGCATTTTCGTAGGTGCGGTTATCGCCCATGACGCCGACTGAATTTACGTTTAAAAGCACGCAGAAAGCTTGCCAAGTTTTGTTGTACCAGCCGCTTGATTTTAGCTCGTCGCGTAGGATCACATCGGCTTTGCGCAGTAGCTCGAGGCTCGGAGTATTTACCTCGCCCATTATACGGATCGCAAGGCCCGGGCCGGGGAATGGATGGCGGAAAACGACTTCGCGCGAAAGACCCAGTTCGAGCCCCAGCTGGCGAACCTCGTCTTTAAAAATTTCGCGCAGAGGCTCGATCAGTTCAAATTTCATATCCTTAGGCAGGCCGCCTACGTTGTGATGGCTTTTGATCGTCTTGCTTGAGCCTGCGACCGAGCTCTCGATGATGTCGGTGTAGAGTGTGCCTTGGGCTAGAAATTTTACGTTTTTGTGTTTTGCCGCTTCTTTGCTGAAAACCTCAATGAAGGTAGCGCCGATGATTTTGCGTTTTTGCTCCGGATCGACCACCCCTTTTAGTCTACTTAAAAATAGCTCGCTAGCATCGATCACGTCTAAGCTCACGCCGAGTTTGAGTCTAAACATCTCCTCTACCGCCTTGCGCTCGCCCGTGCGGAGTAGCCCGTTATCGACGAAAACCGCTATCAGGCTCTGCGGCACCGCATGTGCCAAAAGCGCCGCTACGACCGAGCTATCCACGCCGCCGCTTACCGCGCAAAGCACTTTGGCGCTGCCTACGCGTTCTTTTATTTTGATCATCTGCTCTTTGGCGAAGCTGCCCATGTTCCACGTGCTGGTTATTCCGCAGATCTCTTTGGCAAAATTTTTTAAAATTCTATCGCCGAACTCGCTGTGACAAACCTCGGGGTGAAATTGCAGCGCATAAATTTTACGGATCTCGTCGCCAAATACGCACCACTCACTCTCATCCGAGCTTGCCATCACTTCAAAGCCCTCCGGCAGGCTCTCGACCTTGTCCGAATGGCTCATCCAAACGGTCGAGTTATCCTCCACGCCACCAAATAGCCTGCTGGCACGAAGCAGCTTCAAAGAAGCCTTGCCATACTCTTTTTTGCCCGCAGGCACGACGCTAGCGCCAAATTTATGCGCGATGAGCTGCATGCCGTAGCAGATACCTAAAATCGGAATTCCAAGCTCAAAAATTCTATCGTCGCAAAAATACGCGTCTTTGGCGTAAACGCTAGCGGGCCCGCCGCTTAAAATAAGGCCTTTGGGGTTTTTCGCTTTTATCTTATCGATCGGCGCGTCGTATGCGATCAGCTCGGTGTAAACGCCTTGTTCGCGCAAGCGCCTAGCGATCAGCTGGGTGTATTGAGAGCCGAAGTCCAGCACTAAAATGTCTGCCGTTTGCATGAAATTCCTTTGTAAAAATTTTTAAAAGTATAACAAAGCAAAGCTAAAAGTAGGCTATTTATCGCGTAAAATTCTAACGCCGCCTTTCGTGTCGTTTGTTTTGTTGCCATCCGCGGCGGATGCTTCTGCGTTCGCGGTTTGCTCATCCGCGTCCGAGTAAAAAGGCGGTGCTTTGTATCCGCAGCCGCTAAGCAAAACTAAGATAAAAAATGCTAAAATCCGTCTATGGAAAATGCAAGAGAAATAATCGCTCATATCAGAAAAGATCCTTTATATGCCAAGATGCGAGAAAGAGGCGAGTTTTTAGCGATTTTGCCGCTTAGTTGGCAAAGGCTGATCGCCTTCATCTACGTCAAAGATGGCATTTTGATGATAGCCGCGAAGCATCCGGCGGGGCTTTGCGAACTAAAACGCGATAGTAATATAAATTTAATAAAAGACGTATTAAAGCGCTTCGTAGCCGCTAGAGAGACGGCGGAGCTTTGCGGCGTCCGCGAGGTTAAAATTTTCGTCGCAAGCAGGTTGATGAACAAAAGACGCGCGCAAGCCTTTAAAATGAGTATGCGCCGAAGTAGCGAAATTTTCTCGCCCGAGCGCTCGGACGGAGAATTCGAAAACAAAATCCAAGATCCGAAAATTTATAAAATTTTTGAAGAGATAAGAGGGCTAATCCTTGCTAATAGAGGAGATTAAGAGCCTGCCTGCTAGCCCCGGCGTGTATCAGTACTTCGACGTCGCGGGCAAGCTGCTATATGTCGGCAAGGCAAAAATTTTAAAAAATCGCGTCAAAAGCTACTTTTCTTTCACACCCGCTCTCGCGCCGAGCCCGCGCTTAAGCGCGCGCATCGCCAAGATGATAAGCGAGGCTGTGCATTTAGAATATATCGTAACGCCCAGCGAGAGCGACGCGCTGATACTAGAAAATTCCTTCATCAAGCAGCTTAAGCCCAAGTACAACATCCTACTGCGCGACGATAAGACCTATCCGTATATTTACGTAAATTTAGACGACGACTTTCCGCGCTTTGAGATCACGCGAAAGATCGTAAAGGGCCGAAACATCAGATACTTCGGTCCCTATTTTCACGGCGCGAAGGAAATTCTACAGACGCTTTACATGCAGTTTCCGCTCGTGCAGAAGAAAAATTGCGTCAAGGGCAAAAAGGCCTGTTTGTTCCATCAGATCGGGCGCTGCGCCGCTCCGTGCGAGGATAAAATTTCAAAGCAGGATTACGCTCATATCGTACAAAGCGCGCTTGCGGCTCTGAAAAATCCGCAAAAGATGGTGCCGCAGCTTCAGGATCGAATGGTGCGGCTCGCGCAGAGCGAAAATTTCGAGGAAGCCGCGCAGATCCGCGATACGATCGAAATTTTAAAGCAGATGAACGTAAAGGTTGAGGTCGATCTGGCAAAGCTCGATGATTTTGAGGTTTTTGCGATTGTCGCACGCGACGGGCTTGTCTGCGCCGTGCATTTTAGCATACGCGAGGGTAAAATTTCAGCCTCAAGCTCGCATATAATCAACTGCAAAGCCCCGAGCGCCGATGATATCGCAAATGCTTACAAGCAGATGATCTTAAGCGCTTTTCCTGCCGCAGCTCCCGTGGCGTGCGCTAAAAATTACGTTTACGACGAGTTTGACGATGCGGATCTGGTATGCGAAATTTTATCCAAGCGGCACGAAAGAGCGTTTAAAATTTACGCGCCGAAAATCGGCGAGAAGCGTAAAATTTGCGAAATTGCATACCAAAACTGCGAGATCAATATCAAAAAACATCTAAAAACGCACGATTATGCATTTTTGCAGGAGCTGAAGGATTATTTTAATCTTACGAATTTGCCCGTAAATATCGAAGTTTTCGACAATTCGCATATGTTTGGCGCCGCGCCCGTGGGAGCTATGATAAGCTTTCAAGACGGCGAGTTTAACAAGCAAAATTACCGCCACAAGCACCTTAGCTCAAATAACGACTACGATCAGATGCGCGAGTATCTAACCAGCCGCGCGCTTAAATTTGACGAGCTTGCAGCGCCAGATCTGTGGCTCATCGACGGCGGAACGGCTCTGCTAAACTTGGCGGAGGAAATAATCTGCAGCGTCGGAGCAAATGTAGATATAATTGCCATCTCAAAAGAGAAGATCGACGCCAAAGCTCACCGCGCAAAGGGAGCCGCGAAAGATAAAATTTGCACGAAGAGCGGAATTTTTTCGCTAGCAACGGATGATAAAAAATTGCAGTTTTTTCAGCGCCTACGCGATGAGGCGCACCGCTTTGCGATCTCGTTTCACCAAAAGAGCAAACGCAAACTCGATCTGCAAAGCTCAAAACTGCTAAGCTTGGGCGTTAGCAAGGGAAGCCTGAAGAAGCTTTTGGACTTTTACGGCGATTTTGAGAGCATTTATGCGGCGAGCTTCGATGAGATCAGATCGCTTACGAATATCCAAACCGCGGAAAAAATTTTAAACAATCATTAACGAAAACCTAACGCAAAAAGCTATATTTAAAGATTTGTTTAGTAAAATCACCCATTAACTTTGCAGGACGGCTAAATCGTCTCCGCCTAGCGTGACGGAAGCGACTTCGTTTCTCCGGTTGAATAAAATTTAACGTCGCGTAAGCTGCGCTTTGAAGGATTTTGTATGAATTTAAATACTACAAGTGCTTTGAGACTTGTTAGCGGTATCCCGCTACTTTTGATTTTCGCGTTTGCATCATATTTCTTGTTTATCTCTTTGCAGGATTACGCCAGAGTGGGAATTTTGCAGCAGCAGATTGCTAAAAATAGCAATCTCGCGGCGTTAGTGGAGCAGGTAGATAAAGAGCGCGGTATCACTTCGGCGTTTTTGGGTAGCGAGGGAAACCCCGGTATGGGAACCCTTCTATCGGGTCAACGCAAAAAAACAGACGATGCGCTTGCAAAGTATAAAGAAAGCAAAAATACCAGTGAAAATGTCGTAAAAAAGACTATTTTTGATATTTTCGCTTACGGCACCGGTAATGACGAGCTTTTGGCTGCCGAGACCGATATAGACGGTTTATTAGACAAACTTCCGCAGGTAAGAAGGGATGTCGATGCTCAAAGCAAAAGCTTCGGTGAGCTTTTCAGCTCATATTTTCAAAAATTCGACGATGATGTAAAAACAATCCAACGAGTGCTAAGAGAGGGTCTTGTAAGCTCAAATATCACCGTTTGGACGGTTTCGTTGCTCAATACTTATGAGGCGATGGATGCCACTGCATCGGAGCGCGACTATATTATCGAATACATTATCGGTAGCAAGGCGATGAATCAAGCGCAGCTAAGGACTTGGGCTAGCTTCAACCTATCTAGTTCGCTTCCTAATTACTACTTCTTGCCGGAATCTGATGCTAGAGCTGCAATTTTAAAAATTTTAGACGGAGAGGAATTTCAAAACGCATTAAGAGAGACTGCTAAAATTTCAGCCACATTGCAGCAAGAAGCGGATGAGGGACACTATAGCGTACCTTTTCAAGAGTGGTTTGCCTCTACTACACTTAAATATAAAAAGCTAAGTGAAATTTCTGAAAAGATCAATGCTGAGCTTGCGGCGCATGCCGATACTTATCTAGCGCAAAGACTAAGAAACCTATTTATCGCTCTTGGTATATGGGTTTTAGCGGCTATTTTGGTTGTTTTTGCCCTGGGTATTACTAGGCGTTTAAGACAGAACGTTACCGACCTCGGCAACGTGCTTAGCCGAATCGGCGATTTGACGAATCAGCACGAGCATATCGACGTTAGGACTAGTGAGGGTGTTAACAAGGCGTATTCGCTTATCGAGGATGCGCTTGATCTGATTGCGTATCAAAAGGGCGCTGCGGAGGATGCCAACAAGGCAAAATCGATCTTTTTGGCCAATATGTCGCATGAGATCAGGACGCCGCTTAACGGCATCATCGGCTTTACGGAGCTTCTTAAAAATACCGATTTGGACGAGGAGAAGCGTGATTACGTTGATACCATCGAAAAATCGTCCGAAAACCTTCTAACGATCATTAATAACATTTTGGATGTCTCCAAGATCGAAAGTAATAAGGTCGAGCTTGAGGATATATTATTTAATCCTATCCAAGATTTCGAAAGTGCGGTTGAAATTTACGTCGCCAAGGCTGCCGAAAAGAATATCGACATCTTGCTTTACATCGATCCTACACTCGTGCACCACCTATACGGAGATATTACGAAGATTAAAGAGGTTCTTATCAATCTCATGTCCAATGCAGTCAAATTTACGCCTGAGCACGGCACTATCGTGGTTGAAATTTTAAGAGAGCCTAGCAAAGCTCCAGGAGAGGCGATCGTAACGTTTAGCGTAGAAGATACCGGCATTGGAATTTCTGAAGATAAGCTCGCAAATGTATTTAACGCTTTCTCTCAGGCCGACTCTACGATCACACGCAAATACGGCGGAACAGGTCTTGGACTTACGATTTCGTCTAAATACGTAGCGATGATGGGCGGTAAGCTTCAGGTCAAATCTACCGTAGGAAAGGGTACTAGATTTTACTTTACTCTTGCTTTTAAAGAGACTCAAAAGACTGATGCGGACGCAGTATTTGAAAGTATCAAAGGGCTAAATTTTGCGCTTTTAGCCGATAGTGCCGATACGATGTATAATGATATCGTTAAGAATTACATCAGCAAGCTAGGTGGTAAAATTTCGATATTTAATACAAACGCGCAGTTCCGCTCAGCGCAAAATAATAACAAATATGACGCCCTTATTACTAGATTTAAAAATTACGGCGAGGTTAGTGATATATTGAGTATGCCTACGATCTTGACTCTTAAGCCAAAAGAGCTTCAAAGTATTAGTATTTCAAATTCTAAAATTTTTACCCTTACAGAGCCTTTTAACTTAACTAAATTCGTTAAGACGCTAGATAAAATTTCAAAATCTGGAATTGCTCTAAGCAGATCAGATTTTGCTCCACAGACGCATGAGATTAAGCTGGATGCTGAGGTAGAAAAGCCTATAGTCGCTGATGAAATGATTATGGAAGAGCCGGTAGTAAAAGAAAGACCTATCATCAACAAGCTCGATGAATTACGACATGCTACTACTTCGTCGGCAGACGAGCTACGCGCTATCTTGCAAAGCAGAAGACGTGCGCATGATGCCGAGGCTCATTCTGCGCATAAAGAGGAGGCTGTTAGTAAGTCTAGTATCGCTCAAGAGCTCAAAAAAGAAGCTCCTAAGGTGGAAGAGCCAGTCATTAAGCCTATAGATATTGAGCCTATGAGTGATATTAAGATTGAAAAGATAGAGCCTGAATCACCAAAGATCGATATTGATACTCCGGAAATAGTAATTCCGCACACAGAAAAGCCAAAAGTAGAGCCTTCAAGCACAAAGGATGCCCAGACCGATATTGATGAGCCTATATCTTTGGAAATCCCTGATGATTTTGTGGGGCTCAAAACACATGCGACGCAGACCCAGGCTCCTAAAGCCGGAACTCCTAGCATTGATCTTTCCGATATCGAAATAGAGCTTCCTAAGATTAAAAAAGAGGAAGAAGAAGTAAAGGCCGAGCCTGCGAAAGTAGAAATTCCAAAGGCTAAGGTTGAGACGCCTAAGGCTGAGATTGAAATTCCTGATATAGATATCGATCTTTCGGATATAAAACCGAGCGCCAAGGTGCAAGAGCCTGCCAAAAAGGTTGAAATTCCAAGCGTAGAAGAAGAAATTCCTGTAGCCATTAAAACCGAGTCTGAAATTCCTATCGCTAAAGCTTCGAAGCCTGATACTTCAAGTGTTTCTGCTCATGAGGATGAAATTTCAAATGTTAAACTTTCAGAACCTAAAATTCCAACTGAGAAGATAATTGAACCAGAACCTATCGCTGTTGAGCCAGAGCCGGTAGCAATTGAGCCTGAACTAAAACCTATCGAGCCAAAACTTGAAGAGGTTAAACAGGGACCTTCAAATATCGAGTTTGAATCGATAACGCCAGTAGTAGAACCGGCAGCTCAAAATATTCCTGCTAAAGAGCCGAGTATTGAGCCGGAGCCTGTAGATATTCCGAAGGTGGAGCCTGCTACTCAAAACGTCCATGTCGAAGAGCCTGAGATCGAGCCTGTTAGCGTAAAAGTCGAACCGGTAGTTATCCCGCAGCCTGAAGAAGAGGAGATGGTCGAGGTGCCCGTCACCGTATACGAAGACGAGCAACAGGAAGAAACCATTATGGTCGAAGAGGATGTCGAAGTCGAAGAAGAGGTTGAAGTACCGGTAGAGAGAAATCCTGCCGATGAAAATGTACCTTTGGTCAATAGAAAATATAACGCTAAAATTCTTATAGCGGAAGATAATGAGATCAACCAAAAGCTTATGAAGCATACGTTAAATAGCTTTAATATGAATTTGACGATAGTCGAAAACGGACTTTTGGCGCTGGAAGCCAGAAAAGCCAATAACGACTATGATCTCATATTTATGGATATTTCGATGCCTGTTATGGACGGTATCGAATCTACAAAGCAGATCAAACAATACGAGCATGAGAATAACCTCCGTCATATTCCGATCGTGGCTGTTACTGCCAATGCGCTAAAGGGCGATAGAGAGAAATTTATGGCAGCAGGGCTTGACGAATACTGCACCAAGCCGATCAAAAAGGATATCTTAGCCCAAATGCTAGATAATTTTATCGGTGATAAACGATCTGATGCAGCGCCCGCCGGTGGAACTACAAAGAAGCTGGTTAAAAAGCTTGTCAAACGCCAGGTGCCTAAGACGGTCATTAAAACTGTCAAAGTGCCAAAGACGATAATGAAGCTAGTTCCTAAAAAAAGCATAGTTTCTGATGACGTAGTGAAAGCTAAGGGTGCGCGCGTGCCGACAAAAGATATACTTATATGCAAGGCAAACATTATGGAAAGTAAAATTTTTGCCAGCATATTAAAACACCAGTATAAAGACGTAGAAATTGCAGGTAATTTCGACCAGCTTATTTCTATGGCGGCTACGGGCAGCTATAAGCTTGTTTTGGTTGATAAAAAGCTAGCGGGGCTAGACTTAGCGGCGTTAGAGAGCTTGCGCCGAAAAGCGCCTGCGACCAAGCTAGTGCTGTTTTCTAACGACAACGATGAAAATCCACTATTTAGCGAAGTCGCTAGTTACAATATCACAAAGTCGGGTCTTGAGAAACTCGCACAAAAATATATATAAGGATGAGGTCTTAAATGAGAGATTTGAAAGTTTTAACGGTTGATGACGACGCTATAAATTTGAAGCTACTTGAAGTTATGCTAAAAAAATATGGCAAATTCCAAACCATACTCCAAGCCAAAAACGGTTTGGACGCCCTTGCCGTACTCGAAGTTCAGCCCGTTGATTTGATTTTATTAGATATTGTAATGCCTGTGATGAATGGGCTGGAATTTTTAGATAATCTTCACGCTAGAGAAAGCATAGCTCATATCCCCGTCATCGTCCTTACGACGGACGAGACCGCTAAACGAGAGGCTTTAAATAAAGGTGCTTATGACTTTATGACAAAGCCCATCAACGACAAAGATCTTCACAAAAAACTAGACGATGTTATGAATATTATCGGCGATTAAATTGCCGATTTTGTCCTCGTAGCTCAGTAGGATAGAGCGCAAAATTCCTAATTTTGAGGCCACAGGTTCGAATCCTGTCGGGGACACCATCTATCAAATTTTCCCTTATTTTTAGTTTTTTGATTTTTTTAAATGCCCTGTTTACGGCTTTTGTAAATTTTTTCAAAAAAATTTCAAATACTAAAAACGCTAGATTATACAGGTAGTTTAAGAGAAACTACTATATTAAAAATCGAAATTATGGGCATAATAAAATTTAAAATCTCAATTAGACTAAAATCCAAGAAGCCTTGCCCGAAAATTTAAAAAATTAGTGTATCATTACCAGTTTTAATCGATAGCCTCTAGCGGAAGATTAAGGCTTATAAAAAGCGAATATAGTCAATAGACACTTTTGCCATGCTTAAGCTATAAAGTTTTCTTTTTCGGCGATATTCCGATCGTAAAAAATAGGCGCAATCGATGTTTGATAAAAAACCATTATCTTATCGCTACGATAGTAAATTTAAAGGAGCCTCTTTGCAACCCCGCGGCGTTAAAAGCGTCAAGCTTATTTTGGCCTCTATCTTTATAGGCTTAAGCCTAGCTCCTAAAGCGTTAATTGCTACTCCTGCCGATATTTCTGGCGCCATAAATTCCGAAGAGCAAAGAATAAGATCAATTAGACAGGGCGCCGAGGATCCCTTCATAACCATACGCAGCGAAGAGTCTCCCGCTTCAAGCGCAACCGCGGAGCCCAAGAAAGCAGGAATTTGCTTTAAAATTTATGAGATCAAATTGATTAACGCAGAAGCGCAAAACGAGCAGAAAATTAGCGCGGATTCTAAATTTAACGAAGCGGATTATGAATCTAAAAGCAAAGACGATCTGAAAACTCCAGCCGTCAACCCTAAAGACGGTGCCGGCTGGGGTGTTCTTACCTTTAAGCCGAATGATGAAAACTTGGGGCGCACGAAAGTAAAAGCTTCCGCTAAGTCCGTCAATCCTACCTCGAATTCCGATCATTCCGTTCCGCCCGGGTTTGAAAGAATTCTAAGCTCCACTCTAAAAGAGCTTAAATTTAAAAGCGGCGACTGCTTGGGAAGCGATGAAATTTTAGCTTTGGCAAGAGCATATAACAACAAAATCATATCTGCAGGTTTTATCACTACGTCCGTTTCCATCCCCCAGCAAAACATCTCCTCCGGCACCCTTCTTTTGGCTCTGCATCCCGGACGCATAGGCGAGATCTCGCTTGAGCCAGGCTCTAGAGCTAAAAATCAAAGGAGTATCTTTGCCGCATTTGGCGGTGATAAGAGGGGAGAGTTTTTAAATTTAAGAGATCTGGAGCAGGCTATGGAAAATTTCAATGCCGCTTCAAGAAGCGAGGCGGAGATAAGCTTAAGCCCTTCCGCAAAGCAGGGCTACTCCGATATCAATATCTCTAAGCAGCAAAGCTCTCCTTTATTGCTTAGATTAAGCGCGGATAATCTGGGCTCCAAATCTAGCGGCAAATACCAAGGTGCGGCTATGCTTTACGGCCTAAATTTGCTTGGATTAAACGAGAGCGTATTTGCTTCTTACGGTAGAAATTTTTTAAGAGGAGATAAAAAATCTTTAGGAGACGATAGCAAAAGCGGAAGATCGGCTAACTATTATGCAGGCTTTAGTATACCTTTTGGATACTTTTCTCTATCTTTTTGGCAAAACAGATACACTTATGATCAAATAGTGCCTGGAGCTTATGAGCTTTATACCTATAGTGGAAGCAGCGTTAGAAGAAATCTGGATCTTAACTACGTATATTTTAGAAATCAAAACTCCAAAAATTCTCTGTTTTTTAGAATTTGGCAAAAAAAGTATAAAAACTATATACAAGATTATGAGCTTAGCAACCAAAGAAAGCGCGAAGGCGGCTATGAGGCGGGGCTAAAATCCAAGGTATTCTTTGATAACTCTTCGGTAGAGATGATGCTTTCGTACCTAAAATCCACGGGGGCATTTAACGCTCTAAGGGCGCCCGATGAAGACTTCGGCGGCGGAAGCTCAAGGTACCATTTGATAAACGCCGCGTTAAATTTTAAAACCAGATCCTCCGCTATCCCTTTAAGCTACGAACTGGAGCTTTACGCAAGAAGAGCCAGTACTCATCTTAGCCCCATAGATAGGCTAAATATCGGCGGATACTATAGCGTTAGAGGGTTTGACTCTCAGATGAGCCTGCTTGGAGATAGCGGTTTTTATATAAGAAATACCTTGGAATATAAGTATTTTAAAAATAACGGCGTCTACCTGGCCTTTGATGTTGGCAAGCTTAGCTCTAAGGGAAAAGATTATCCCTCGCAGGGCGAAATGCTTAGCGGAGGAAGCGTAGGCCTTAGAGGAAATATTTCAGGCTCTTTTACCTATGATCTTTTGGTGGCTTTTCCTATTAGCAAACCGGAAAATTTTAAAACAGATAGTCCCGCTTTAAATTTCTCTTTAAGCTACGACTTTTAAATTTAGCGAAATTTTATCGGCGCTTATCGCGGCGTTTAATATAAACTAAGACTATATAACGCTTAGTAAATTTTACTAACTATTTTAGCGCAGATACGCCCTACTAAGAGCCGAGAAATAGCAATCCTGCGCCTACGCCGAACCTTAAAATAAATTCAAACAAATTTTAAATAAAACATCCTAAATTTACTATTTTTTTAAGAAAGTATTCAAGAAATTTAAGATATAAACCCATCGCAAACGGAGGTTATTAGTATGCAAATTTTATGTTTAAGCTCTATTTTTAATGGCGCAGGGCGTCTTAGCACCCCTACTTATACAAAAGAATATTTCGGCGTCTTTACCCAAGCAAAGAAACGCCTTGCCGCTCTTTTGCTTCTTAGTTTGCTGGCTCCTTGTTTTTCATATTGCGAGATAATACCCGATAACTCCGCTCCCGTAAATCATAGAGCTTCGGTGTCTCAAACTCCGAATACTCCCGCCACTCAAATAGATATCGCCTCTCCTAACGATAAGGGGATTTCTATCAACGAATACTCTAAATTGAATACCCCTAAAGAGGGCACGGTATTTAATAACTCTCAAGGCGGAGCTATAAGTAAAACTGCAGGCTATATACCACCAAATCCGAGGCTTAATCGCGGCGAGGCTAAGCTTATAATCAATCAGGTAAACTCGCCTCTTCCTTCAAATTTACAGGGTAATATAGAAATAGCGGGCAGAAAAGCCGATCTCATCATCGCTAATCCTAGCGGCATCAACGTAAACGGCGCTACCATAATAAATTCCTCCTCCACTACGTTAAGCACCACCACACCCACCTATGAAAACGGGCATCTTAAATCCCTAAACATAAGCAAAGATGGCTCTATAAATATAGGAGCGGACGGCCTAAACGATAACGGAGATTATCTAAACGTAATATCTAATAGCCTAAAGTTGGAGGGTAAAATTTACGCAAACGAGATCAACGTAGTAGCGACTGACGGTAGGGTATCTTTAAAAAATACAAACTCCGGATTGAGGCAGGATAATCTAAAGATCGAGCAAGAAGGAGGATCACATCATAAGGGCGTATCCATAGACTCCTCGGCTCTAGGAGGAATGTATGCGGGCAAGATAAATATAATATCTACTAAAGATGGAGCGGGCATCAACAATAAGGGAGCTATCTTAGCGGACAGCTCTTTAAAGATAGATGCTAACGGGGATCTGATAAATGAAGGAAAGCTAGACTCCAACGGACAGACTCAAATCAGCACCAAGACCATTTCCAACCAAAAAGGCTCTAAAATTTCAGCCTCCAATCTGGGTATAAAAGCCTCCTTGGTAAAAAACAGAGGAAATATACAGGCTAATACTCTAAAGATAAAAGCGGATAGGTTAGATAATATAAAAGGCTCCATAAGCTCAAGCTCTGCATTAAAGATAGAGGCGAAAAGCCTAAGCAACAAAGATAGAGCCGTAATAGGAGCGGCTAAGAGCGAAAGACTAAAGGAGTTAAGCTTAGATGAGAGCAAAGTCTCTTTTAAAACAGGAGTAATTCCTCCCTCCAAAAATGAGCTTAGCATAATAAGCGCGGATCATATATCAAATATAGGCGGAGCGATACTTTCAAACGAAAGCTATTTAGATATAAAAGAGAGTCTCTTAAACGATAATAGCCTAATGGTATTAAGGGCGTTGGATTCTAAAATTCCAAATTTTTACAATCTCTCCGATTCTAACTTTATAGTACAAGAGGGCTTAAGCTTGCGCGGCAACAATCTACGCAACGAAAGCTCAAAGATCATCTCCCTAGGAGGCGCTCTTTTAGGCTACGACAGTATAGATAACTCCAAAGGCTCTATCCTAAGCGGAGGAAATTTAATCATAAACAAAGGCGCTCTTAATAATGAAAAGGGGCTAATAAGCTCCAAAGGGGATCTCGCTTTAAACCTAGATAGTCTTAGCGCTTTAGGTAAGCTAAGCTCGGACGGCAGTTTATATCTGGGACTAAAGGACGATCTGAGCTATAACGGAGGGATCTACGCAGGCGGCGATATATACTTAAACCTACAAGGAAATTTTATCGCCTTGCAAAGGCTGATCTCCAATAAATATATGATCATAAACGCAAAGAGTATCAAAAACGAAAGCATCATAGCCGCACTTGGAAATTTGGCTTTAAAAGCAAAGGAGCAAATTTTAAATTTAGGCTCTTTAATCGCGCGCGGCGAGCTGATAACAAACTCTGAAAGCCTAATAAACAAAAAAGCCCTCGTTTATGCGCAAGACGGCATAAATTTAAACGCTAAAAATATCCTCAATCAAGACGCGTCCAATATACTTAGCGGAGGGGATATAGTTATAAATACGAGCTTTCTTAGCAACGAAGCGCTATCTAACATCATCTCTCAAAGAAATTTAAATATTTTTAATGAAAGAGGCGAGGAGGGCAAGGCTGACGAGATAACTAACGCCTCCTCTTTGATATATGCAAGGGGCACTCTTAATATCGGTGCTAAAAAGCTAAACAACCGCTCGGTTAACGAGCCCGTAAAGAGGGTTCAAAGCACCGGCTATAATATAGATTTTACCTGCAATGGTGACGGTTGGGGTTGCAGCGGCGTAGCCATACCTTTAAAAGTCAATGCGGCGGAGATAAAAGAGCGCATCCTTAAGCAAAATCCTAATATTAGCCCAGACGAGCTAAACGCTAAGATTATGGAGGAGCTTAGCAAGCAAGATATGAATCTATACGTATTAAGTTTATATAAAAATACTAGGCTTCCGGGAGAGGATACTAGGCTATATGACGCTATAACGTTAAGCTTAAAAGATAATCTTTTCGGCATAAGAAGAAGCAAGCCTCACAAGAAGGAGAGATTAAGACAGATAAGCTACAGCATCAATAAAGAGTATATAACGGAAGATAGCCTAAGCAAATTTATGGGCTCAAACATAATCTCCGCAGGGGATAGCAACCTTAACATAGATGAGCTAAATAACGATAAGAGCGTAATTTATGCCTATAACGATCTATCTTTAAATGTAAAGAGTCTAAACAACCGCTCTTTAAGTCTAAATCATAGTATAACGAGCCAGGCGGAGTATAGATGGAAACATAAAAGCCACGGCGGTAAAGGCGGCTATAGCGACCAAAAGAATATCTACTACTCACAGCCTGCTATTGCCTCCATAATAGGAGCTAAAAAAGATATAAAAGGCTACGCGGGCGATATTTCAAATTTAAACTCACACGGGCAGATAAACTCTGGTAACGCTCCTACTCTTATAAAGGAAGCTTTTTCTAAAATAGATTACTCCCTAATAGGCAAGGGGCTCCTTAATCCTAACGCTTTAAATCTCGATAAAAACGATCTTGCGCCTAGCCTTAATAACGAAGCGGATATGCAAGATATTATTAGACCTAGCTATATAAACAATCTCTTTTCTCCTATAAGCAGTAAATTTTATAATACCTTCTACGTTTATAGCGAGCTGATACCGGATTTTTCATATATGCACAATAAACTAAGCTTGCTTTATGATAAAAAAAGGACATCCTTGAACTCTTCGGAGGAGGAAGATGACGGCACTTTACTTAGCTCCGCACCTTCTTTGATATACGCAGGAGGCAATATAAATTTAAGCGTAAACGGCGATCTTAGAAACGAAGGGATAATCTACGCGGGATCAAATATGAACCTAAAAGCCGGCAGCGTATCAAATTTAAACTCCGCCTCCATTATCGCCGCGAACGCCTTAGGCATATCGGCTAATAAGGATATAATAAACGCCTCCTCTTTGATACAAGGACGTAGCGTAAGCTTAAATGCTGGCAGAGATATAGTACATAAAACCCTAAGTAAAGAGATAAGCTTAAATAGAGCCTACGGCGATCAAAGCAGCACCTATATAGGCACTATCTCAAATATAAAATCTACCGAAGGCGGCATAGCGTTAAATGCGGCTCGCGATATAACCGTAACCGGAGCAAGCATAGACTCTGCTGCAAATTTGATCCTAAACGCCGCAAAGGACGTAAATATAAATAGCGCGAAGGAGAAGCTAAGCTATAACTTTAAAAGCAAAGGGGGATATTATAAAGAGGATATAGTTAAGAATACAAGCTCCAAGCTTAACGCCAAAGATAATATCCTAATTAAAGCAGGCGGTATAGCCATAAGCGGAGCGGATATTAATGCGCGCGACGGTGATGCTTTGCTGCAGGCAAAGAACTCCATAAATCTAAGTGGGGATATCGATAGCAACTACTACGAGAGCGAATTTAAAGAAAAGGGCTTTGCGTCTAAAAAAAGCACTACTACTAAAGCTTTAAATCAAAGCGTAGTGCCTACTAGCATAAGCGCTAAAAATATAATGCTTAGCTCGCAAGAAGCCGATATCAATATAGCGGGCTCTACGTTAAAAGCTAAAGAGGCCATAGATATGCAGGCGGGAAACAATATAAATATATCGCCTCTAAGCTATAACTTTTTAAACTATAAAAATAGCTCCAAATCCTCTTTGGGCGGATTGAAAGCTAGTATGGATATGCACTCGCTTTATAAACGAAATTTGCAAAGCTCCTCCCTATCGAGCGAAACGGGAGATATAAACTTAAGAGCAAAGAACGATCTAAGCCTAATATCCGCGGATATTTCAAGCGGACGCAATCTAAACTTAGGCGCGGGAAATTCCATAAATATCCTAGCGGCCAAGGAGTATAAAGAGGAATTAAGCGCCCATAAGAAAAGAAGCTTCAATCCGCTCTCGGTGTTCAACTATCCGGTAGCGATAGCGGCTTCCGTGGGGGCAATGGATAATATCGCATTAGAGACTGGGATAGAAAAGATAGGCGGGGGGAGCCTTACCGAGGTATATAGGTCGGATTATAATAGCAAGCAGGTAAAGGAAGGTATATCTAAACTATCCGATATCAAAGCCGCGGGCGATATAAATTTAAACTCTCCTACAGCTTTTATAACTTCAAATATGAAAGCGGGCGGAGATATAAATGTAGATGCCAAAAACCTAACGATATCCGCTGCCGCTAACGAATACAGCGAACAAAGCTCGCAAAAAAGCACCTCCGTATCTATTACTAAAGCGAAAGACTCGCTAAATCAGATGAAGCCTAAATCCTTGGACGAGTTTAAAAAAGATACCAGCCTTAAAGCCAAAATAGCGTCCGCCTCATACGATAAATCCAATACGAACTTATACGGTACCGAGACCGTCTCTTCTAATATGGAGGCTAAAAATATAACTCTTAGAGGAGATAATGGCCTAAGCGTTATAGGTTCAAACTTAAAGGCCAAAGAGGATCTTAACTTAATATCTAAAGATGGAAATATAAATATAATAAATTCCACCGATACCGCAAGCTCCTCATCTAGCTCTAAACATCTGGAAGGCTCCCTATCTCTTACCGTTCAAAACGAATACGCCCAGATAGCTCCTGCGGCTATCGCTTTAGCGGAAGCGATAAAACAGCTCAATCAGACCAAAAAGCAATATAAGGAGTATAAGGATCAGAAAAATGCTCTGCAGGACAAGCTTGTCGAGTTAAAGAACCGCTATAAGGCCAAAGAGGTAGGCATAGACTACTCCGATATCGAAGACTTACAAAACATAATAGAGGACGTAAAGGACGAAGAGAAATACTATCTATCAAATATCGCTCTGGCTACCGCTAACGTAGCCTCTAAAACCGCCGCCCTCATCTCCCAAGGATCTGCCGCATCCTCTAGCTGGGTTACCTGGGGCTTTAGCGTAGGCGCCTCTGCAGAGCTTAGCGGAACCACTTCCAAAGATAGCTCTAAATCAAGTAACTCCGTAG
>CAURZM010000002.1:0-275307 GCA_963529625.1 uncultured Campylobacter sp.
CGGAGCTTGCGACAGAAGCGAATTCCATAAATTTTAGAAAAACGAGCGGCGCGGAGCAAAATCTCGCGGACGCAAAAGACGCCAAATTTCAAAACGCACATTTTAAAAGCGCAGATACCGCAGCGCGCAGCATAAACCCAAACTCATCGCAAAAAGCAACCCTCATCGACGAAGCAAAAAATTTCTACCGCGTGGACGAGCTGCTGTTTCGTAGCGCACAGCTTGATGGAAGCTACGCCGCAAAGCTGCACGAGCTTGGCATCAAAAGCATCGTAAATCTGCACCATTTTAGCAGAGGTGGCGACAGAAGGGCGTTTGGCGATCAATTTTGGCTCGCGAACAAGCCGCTTCAAAGCTGGGAGATAAAACCCGCTCAGATCGCGGACGTCTTGCGCACCATTCGCGAGCGCCAAAAGGAGGGCGCCGTGTTCGTGCACTGCTATCACGGAGCCGACCGCACGGGGCTTGTGGTGGCGATGTACCGCGTGATCTATCAGGGCTGGAGTCTG
Source organism: uncultured Campylobacter sp. (assembly GCA_963529625.1). Lineage (GTDB taxonomy): Bacteria > Campylobacterota > Campylobacteria > Campylobacterales > Campylobacteraceae > Campylobacter_B. The sequence goes on from CAURZM010000002.1 coordinate 510, forward strand.
GATGCCGCGCGCAGCGAGATGATAGACGGCGGATACGGCTTTCACTCCATGTGGCAGGATATCGCGGGCTTTTTGACGCCGCAAAACGAAGCGCTCGTAAGAGCCGAGCTTGGAATTTAGACGAAATTTCGCTCGTCCGATCAGACGGCGTGAAATTTGCAAATTCAGAGCGCATGAGCTTGATTTAATAAAAGCTTATGCGGCTTAAATTTGACTATATCCTAGGCGAGATTAAATTTAAAGACAGGCTACTGCGGTGAGTTGTTGCGACGGCGGGGGCATTTGCAGGCCGAGCTGCGGCGAGCCTAAATTTTATGGCGGCATAATTCGCAAAGGAGTTTTGCGAGCTCGAAAACGGGCTTAAATTTAGCGCACCGCTTGCGCGATAAAATTCGCACTTTAAAATTTAAAAAACGGAGACTACGAATGATACACCACTTTGCGGATCTGCTAGATCGAAAGGACGATTACTGGGCGATGGTGCCCAACCGCGAGCGTTTCGCATTCGCGCTAAACGGGCCCGTGGCGGATAAGCAGAGCTTGCGGATCGCTACAATAGGGGCGGATACTCCTTTTTGGGAGCAGATTTTTGAGTGTGGGGATCTGCAGGAGCTTACCCTGCATCTTCCGAGCAAGGAGCAGATCGCCGCGATATCTAGGCTTAGGCAGCTTAAGCGTCTGCGCATTACGAGAACTCAAGTGAAGAATACCAACTTTCTCGCCGAGCTGCCGCTTTTGCAGGAGCTCGTTTTGGAATACGTCTCGGGATTTTGCGACCTTTCGCCTCTGCGCGAGCTGAAAAGCTTAAGATCGGCGCATTTTGAAAATTTACGCAGAGTGAGCGATTTCTCGGGACTTAGCGGCATAGCCTCGCTACGATATCTGTGCATTAGCGGCACGCTGGATTGGGATCAGCCGATTATAGATTTTGAGTTTCTCAAAGGCCTATGCGGCCTTGAAGTGCTAAAACTAACCTGGATAAAGTGCAAGGCCTCATATCCGGCGCTTTTACCGCTCGCCGCTCTTAAAAATCTAAAAAAGATAAGTCTGTATCCGCACGCCTTTGCGCTGGAGGAGTACGCGCTTGCGCAGCTTATTTGCGAGGGGGTAGAGGGCGCGCAAATGCCGCTTGCGGTGGAGTTTAAAGATACCGGCTATGTATATTTTCTGGGGCGAGGCTCTGGATACACAAAAATGGGGGCAAAAAACGAGCTGCAAAGACGCGCGGAGTTTGAGCAAAAATTTGAGGCTTGCAAACAAAAGGCGCGAGAAATTTTAAATTTATAGGTATCGCTAAAATTTTACTCTTTGCGGCGAGTTAAATTTAAAACTGTAAATTTTTGTAAAAAACAAAGAGGCCTTAAAATAGTAAAATTTAAGTCGTAAAATTTTACGCATTTTTCTACTTAAAATTCTCATACCTTTTTTCAAATATGCGCTCATATCGCCGTCGCGTGCGTATCGCAATCAAATCGGCTAAATTTAAAGGGCCTGATTTGCGCTTGCGGCGACGGGGCGCGCAAAACGCCGCAAATATCAGACAAAATATCCGTAAATTTAGCCGAAACGCAGTAAAATTCGAGCGGCAAATTTAACAAAAGGAGCGATCGTGGAAAATTTATTACTGGCGCAGCTGCGCGAGGCGCTACCGCAGGGCATGCGCGTGCCAAGCGAACTTGAGGAGCTTTATGCGTGGATCGAGGCAAACGGCTTTTATGACGACGCGGGCGGGCGCAGACGCGGCTATCTCTACCCGCAGGATCGGCTACGGCAGAGTTGGAGCGACGATGAGCGCGAGGGCGGCACGGACATCGTATTTTTCACGGATGAGCCGAAAAATCGCGACGAGGAGCTAAAGTATTGGTTTTACGGCGAGGATCGCGAGCTTGCCGCGGAGATCAAGCAGCGGCTTTGCGTGTTCGCAGGCAGCGGCTCGGAAGGCTCGATGTGCGCGCTGTGGCTGGACGATGCGGGCGAGACGAAGATCGTGCACATGGGCTCCGGCTCGGGCTCGACGATGACCTGCGTTTTGGCTCGCAATGGGCTAGATTTTTTGCGATTGCTCGCGATCGGATACGACGAGATCTGCTGGGATGAGGATTTTAGCGCGCCGCCAAACAGCGACGACTTTATCGTGCATCCAAACGTAAAATTTCAGCAGTGGCTCAAGGACGCGTTTAAAACGAAGATCCCGCAAACCGCGCTTGAGCTCGTCACGCCCGCGCATCTAGACGACGAGAACCCGAGCGATGAGTTTTTGATCTGGGTAAATCGCGTCGCGGAGTAAAATTTAAAGCGGCTTTGTAAGATATGCTTGCAAGTTTTTAGCAGTTTATCTTGTTTTTAATTGAGCACTTTTGAGAATTTAAGTCTGTTTGCTTGATAAGGGCGCCGCGACTTTGCAAATAATCGCTTTGCAGATCGGCAGCAGGGCATAAATTTAGATAAAATTTTGGCTAAATTTTAATCGCCAAATGGCGGATCAATTAGCCGCACTGCGGTTTATTAAGTAAAGTAAGCACTTTATTTTGGTCACAGCAAATAGCTAAATTTAGGCGGTAAATTTTAGATAAATTCTACCCCCGAACGGATTTTCGGGGGTAAAGAGATAGCGCTAGATTAGCGCAGGAGCTACTAAAAATCCTAGAGCGACCGAAATCGCAACCATAATGGTTCCCGGAAGGAAAAACGAGTGGTTAAATACAAATTTACCGACTCTAGTCGTTCCGGTATCGTCCATGGCGATCGCGCCGAGCGTCGTAGGATAGGTAGGGAGCACGAACAAGCCTGAAACGGCTGCGAACGATGCGACTAAGATCCAAATTTGACCGGAATTTTCAGGGCTGGTCATTCCAAGCGCGGCGGCGACGGCAGGCATCATAACCTTTGTGGTCGCAGCCTGTGAGTATAGCAAGCAGCTTAGGAAGTATAGCGCGACGGCTAGTACAAAAGGATACTGCGTAACGACGTTTTTAGCTACCTCTTTGATGCTGTCGATGTGACCGTTTACGAAAGTGGTACCGAGCCATGCGATGCCGATGACGCAGATGCACGCATTCATACCGCTTTGGAAAGTGCTGGTAGAGAGTAGTTTGCCCGTATCGATCTTGCACAAAACAGCAATAAGAAAGCCGATGGTTAGCATAAAGCTGATGATCGCGCTATCTCTTGAAAGGATTGGTTTTTCTACCAAGCCGACGCTCTTTGAGATCGCAAGCGCATAGCAAACGACGATCAAAACGCCGACAGCAAATATCGCAACCGATCTTTTCGCATAAGGCTTCGGCTCTTTATACTCCTCGGCTTTGATTTCGGCTACAAGGCCTTTTGAAAGTCTCTCTTTGTAAACAGGGTCTTTTGAAAGATCGAGATCGTAGAATTTATTTACGATAAAAGCCGTAATCAACATAGCTACGAAGGTAGTAGAGATGCAGATAAACAAAAGTTTAGGATAGCTAACGCCTAGCTTTTCGCACAAGCCGCTCATAGCGACGAACGCCGCTGAAATAGGGCTCGCAGTGATCGCTACCTGAGACGAAACGACCGAAAGCGCAAGAGGAGCGGAAGGCTTGATATTCTGCGTCTTTGCGACCTCGACGATAACCGGGATCATAGAAAACGCAGTATGTCCGGTGCCCGCAAGTATTGTAAGTAGATAGGTAACGATAGGCGCTAGGAAGTTGATCTGCTTAGGATTTTTCCTTAAAATTTTAGATGCTACCTGAACCAAATAATCAAGTCCGCCTGCGACTTGTAGCGCCGTAATCGCGGAGATTACCGATGCGATAATTAGGATAACGTCAATCGGGATATCCTTCATATCGACCTTCATGCCCAAAATGGCTAGGACGACAACGCCCAAGCCGCCTGCATAACCGACGCCCATTCCGCCTAGCTTAACGCCTAGGTAGATGCCGCCTAGCAAAACGATAAATTGCAATATCACCATAAAGTCCATTGCAAAACTCCTTATAAAGTAATTTTTTTAACGGCGCGCAGAATTCTAAAGATTTCAGCAGGTAAAATCCGAATTATCTTTATAATTCAGTGGTCGGAATTCTATGCGGAATTTTATCCTAAAATTTCGCAAGTGGAATTTTACTCCACGGAAGCTAAATCTAACTTGATGAAATTCTGCATCTACGGAATTCTGCACGATCAATCTTATCTATTTAGAATTCTACTTTGCGGAATTTCGCCTATTAAATTAACCGACAAAATTCCGCGCCGCACCTAGTTTGGAACTATTTTTTGCTCATATGTGGGTTGAGCATAGATTTAGGCTCTAGGATCTTATCGATCTCCTCTTTTTTCAAATATCCGCGCTCTAAGCAGATTTCACCGACGGATTTTCCGGTCTGAAGTGCCTCTTTGGCGATACTTGCGGATTTTTCGTAACCGATGTAAGGATTGAATGCAGTAACGATACCAACAGAATTTAGCACCGATTTTAGGCAAGCTTCAGGATTTGCCTTTAGATGTTTGATAGCTTTTTCAGCTAGTGTATTCATCGCATTTTCTAAAAGCACGATCGAGTTAAATAACGCATATGCAATGCCGGGCTCGAACGCATTTAGCTCAAATTCTCCGCGTTCGGAGCAAAGCATAATAGTCACGTCGTTGCCGATTACCTCGTAGCAAGCCTCGCCTACGACCTCGGCGATGACCGGATTTACTTTGCCCGGCATGATGGAGCTGCCCGGTTGCATCTTAGGAAGCTCGATTTCGCCTAGACCGCATCTAGGACCGGAGTTCATAAGACGTAGGTCGTTTGCGATTTTGCTTAGGCGGACGGCTGCTGTTTTTAACGCGCCACTAACGTGAACGAAATCGGCAGTATCTTGTGTAGCGGCGATGAAATCCTCTGCGGCTTTAAATTTAACGCCGGTGATTTCGCCCAGTTTTTTCTCGACTACGTTTTTGTAATCAGGGTGGCAGTTGATGCCCGTACCAATAGCCGTAGCGCCCATATTTAGGTAAGTCATCGACTCTCTAGCAGCTTTGATAAGCGCGATATCGGTTTTGATGTAGGTAGCAAAAGCGTTGAAAGTGTTTCCAAGAGTAGTAGGAACGGCGTCCTCAAGCTCCGTCCTTCCCATTTTGATGACATCTTTGTATTCTTTGGCTTTAATTTCAAGCTCTTTTTTCAAATTTTCCATAGCTTTTAATAGATCGGTTAGCTTGGCGTAAGCGGCGACTTTGATCGAGCTAGGATAGGTATCGTTGGTGCTTTGACCCAAATTTGTGTGGTCGTTTGGATGGAGGTATTGGTATTCACCCTTTTTATGTCCCATGCTCTCCAAAGCTATATTGGTAATGACCTCGTTGGTATTCATATTCGTCGAAGTTCCGGCGCCGCCTTGGATCATATCGACTACGAATTGATCTCTGAACTCTCCTGCGATAAGTCTGTCGCAAGCTTTTGCAATCGCATCGGCTTTTTGTGCGTCTAGGACTCCGACCTCTTTATTGGCTAGTGCAGCTGCTTTTTTGATTTGTGCAAATGCTTTGATAAAAAACGGATAGTCTTTGAGTGCTCGTCCGCTTAGGTGGAAGTTCTCTAGTGCCCTAAATGTTTGCACACCGTAGTAAAAATCGTCGGAAATTTCTAATTCACCGATGAAATCGTGTTCTTTTCTGGTCTTTGCCATAATAAGTCCTTTCGTTGAAATTGTTAATGGAATTTTAAAGCTTTTAGTATTAAAAGCAGCTTAAAACGTAACGAAAAATTAAAATTTAGAAATTAGTATGATTGTTTAAGGCTTTAAATAGAATTTTACTTAAAAAATATTTTGGAATTCGCTACTAAGGCATAATTACACTTTAATAGAAATATCGTATTGCACGCAGATTATGAAAGTGAAATTATAAAAATTCTTGTTTAGCTTAAATTATAATTTGAAAAATTTGAACTTAAAGGCGATAAAATGGAATTTTTCATTGTATTTGTATTTACTGGCGTGGAACTATTTTTTGCGTTTTATAAAATAAACATATAGGAGCGAGATTATAATGACGACAGCGAACAGAGCGATCGTAATTAGATGCAGATCTTGCTTGATTAGCTCCTCGTTTTCGCCGATGAAATATCCCAAGCTCATAAGTATTAATGTCCAAATCGCAGCTCCAAGCCCGGTAAATAGCACGAAGCGCGCGATATTCATCTTTGCAAGGCCCGCAGGAAGGCTGATGTATTGACGAATGCCCGGGATCAAGCGGCAGTTAAACGTTGAAATTTCGCCATGGCGGTTAAAAAAAGCTTCGAATTTTGCAAATTTCTCCTCGGTGATACCTACGTATTTGCCGTATTTAGCGATAATCTTACGTCCAAAAAAGTAGCATAGATAGTAATTAAACAGCGCGCCGGTGATGCTACCGCCAAGCCCACAAACAAATGCTGTAACAAAGCTCATCTGCGATTTTGAGGCCAGATAGCCCGCAGGGATCATCACGACTTCGCTTGGGAAGGGAAAGAAGCTGCTTTCTAAAAACATCATCACAAAAATGCCAAGGTATCCCCAACCTGCGACAAATTCTACGATAAAATTTACGATATTAGAAAGCATTTAAATTCCTTGATTTAATGTGAAAAACCGGCTGCGCTTAAAATTTCGCGAAATTTAGCATCGGCAAAGCGAATAAGTTTGAAATTTAACAATCCGGCGATACAATAGTGACTTAAAATTTCGCGAAATTTAGCGCATATAAAACAAAGGCGCGGGCTAAAATTTATCCTTGCAAGTTACTGCCGCAGCGAACTTGCATATAAATTTAATAGCCTCGCGCCTTAAAATTAAAACTATTTTGCGTATTCGATGTTTAGTTTGCCGAATAGCTCGTTAGCCTTATCATCGATTTTTTTGTTTACTTTGCTTGGAAGTAATTGGTTTTTAATGAGATCTTTTACCTTTTCAAACGGCATAGTCTCGGCCTTTTTGCTGCTTTCTTTGTAGATTATATGATATCCGAATTGCGTCTTTACCGGCGTTTTGCTCATCTCACCATCTTTTAGCGCAAACGCCGCTTTTTCAAACTCCGGCACCATCATCCCTTTGCCGAAAGAGCCCAAATCGCCACCGTTTTCTTTAGCACTTGGATCGATTGAAATTTCTTTGGCTAGCTTATTAAATTCCTCTTTTAAATTCTCTTTTTTGACTTTTGATAGCTTCGCAATCGCGTTTTTAGCAGCCTTTTCGTCTGCTACTAAGATATGACTTGCGGTAACGGAATCTGGTTGCATGAAATTCTGTTTATTTTCATCATAAATTTTTTTAGCTTCCTCGTCGCTGATGCTTACGTCTTTAGCCTGTTCGCGTTGCCATAGATTAAATGCGATGCCATCTTTAGCAAGCTCTAGCTGATGCTTATATTCGTCGCTGTTTTCAATGCCTGATTTTTTCGCCTCTGCGATTAGGAGTTTGTATTTGATTAGATCATCGATTAGTTTCTTCTTCTCATCGGCGGTCGGTTCCTGTCCGCCGTGCTGCATACCTTGAGCCAAAAACGGTGCAACATCCTCATCCGTAATAGTGATATTCGCGTCTTTTGCAGTAGCCAAAACGCCTGCATTAAGCGAAGATATAGCCATAGCGGCAACAAAGCTGAAAGATAAAATTCTTTTCATTATTTTTCCTTTATTTGGTAAATTTCGCGCAATTATAAAAAAAGATAGTAAATAAAATAGCGAATGCCAGCAAATTCGGCGCGAATCCTGCGCCGAATTTTAAAAAGAGAGGAGTTAAAACGATGGGATGATTGCGCCTTTATATTGCGTCTCGATAAACTTTTTCACTTTCTCGCTTTGAATCGCTTTATCTAGCGCCTTGATTTTAGGGCTGTTTTCGTTGCCTTCTTTAACGCTAATAACATTTGTGTAAGGGTTGCCCTCAGCCTTTTCTAAAAATAGCGAATCCTTGATTGGGTTTAAATTTGCATTAAAGGCAAAATTTGAGTTGATGACTGCAATATCGACATCGCCCAGGGTTCGCGGAAGCGCGGCGCCTTCAAGCTCTAAAATTTCTAAATTTTTAGGATTTTTCGTGACATCTAACGGCGTGCGAAGCTTGGCGTTTTGATCTACTTCGATGAGCCCCGCGGCTACGAGCAGATCAAGAGCGCGGCTTTCGTTGGTCGGATCGTTTGGCACGGCAACTTTGGCGCCGTTTTTAAGATCTTTTAAATTTTTAATCTTATGGCTGTAGATGCCCATCGGCTCTAGGTGCACGCCCACGGTCGCTTTTAACTTCGTGCCTTTATTAGCGTTAAATTCCACCATATACGGCACATGTTGGAAAAATCCGGCATCCACGTCGCCGCTATCGGTAGCGAGGTTCGGGGTTACGTAGTCGTTGAAAACCTTGACTTCAAGATCGTAGCCTTGGGCTTTTAGATCGGGTTTGATCTGCTCTAAAATTTCGGCATGCGGTATCGGAGTAGCGGCGACTACGATTTTTTCGGCAAGAGCGAAGCTGATGACACTGGCGCTAAGAAGCGAAGCGAGAAGAAATTTCTTCATATTTAATCCTTTTGGTTAAAATTTCGCGGTATTATAGCAGGTAGAATTTTTAATGTCAAGTGTTTTTATATGACTTTTTAAAATTTTATCTAAAATATTCTAAAATTCGATGTTTTTATATATATTTAAATACTACATTTTATTGTATAATGCAGAATTGGCACGCTTTAATGAGCGCTTTACATAAATTCCGCTAAAATCGCAAAATTTAAAATTTTAAAAAAGGGCTAAAAATGGCAGATTTTTACGACGCGAAAGCCGTAGAGGAGAGCTTTTATAAAATTTGGGAGCAGCGCGGCTATTTCGAGATCGACGGTAATAAAGATATCCGGCAAAAAGGCAAAAACTTTTGCATCATGATGCCCCCTCCCAACGTCACCGGAGTGCTTCATATCGGGCACTCGCTTACTTTTACGCTACAAGACATAATGACGCGATACAAGCGAATGGACGGCTACCGCACGCTGTGGCAGCCGGGGTTAGACCACGCAGGCATTGCGACGCAAAACGTCGTCGAGCGCGAGCTTTTGGCGCAAGGGATCAAAAAAGAAGCGATCGGGCGCGAGGAGTTTTTAAAGCACGTTTGGCGCTGGAAGGAGCAAAGCGGCGGGCAGATCGTAAAACAGATGAAGCGCCTTGGCGTCACGCCTGCGTGGAGCAGACAGCGCTTTACGATGGATGAGGGGCTTAAAAACGCCGTGCGTAAAGCCTTCGTAAGCCTATACGACGCGGGGCTCATCGTGCGCGGAAACTACATGGTAAACTGGTGCACGCACGACGGCGCGCTAAGCGACGTGGAGGTCGAACACAAGGAGAACAAGGGCAAGCTCTATTATTTGCGTTACTACTTTGCGGACGGACAAAATTCAAACTCTTGCAAAGATTCGAGCGAGACGAGCCGCAACTACATTGTTGTCGCTACTACGCGACCCGAGACCTACTTCGGCGATACCGCCGTAATGATAAATCCCGCGGACGAACGCTATAAAAATTTGATCGGCAAAAAAGTCGTACTGCCGCTAATCGGCCGCGAGATAGAGATCATTGCCGACGAATACGTCGATATGAGCTTCGGAACGGGCGCCGTGAAGGTCACGCCCGCGCACGATACCAACGACTACGAGGTCGGTAAGCGCCACGAATTGGAGTTTATCACCGTTTTTGACGAAAAAGGAATTTTAAACGAGCAGTGCGGTAAATTTCAAGGCTTAGAGCGACTTGCCGCGCGCGATCAGATCGTAGAGGAGCTTGAGCGGCTCGGCTTTATCGAAAAAATCGAGGATTACGAAAATCAAGTCGGCTATTGCTACCGCTGCAAAAACGTCGTCGAGCCGTACATCTCGCGGCAGTGGTTCGTGCGCGCAGATATCGCAAAAGATGCGATCGCCAGAGTAAATGCGGGCGAGGCGGAATTTTTCCCGAAGCACTGGATCAATAGCTTCAACGCCTGGATGCGCGAGCTGAAGGACTGGTGCATCAGTCGCCAGCTGTGGTGGGGTCATAGAATTCCCGTGTTTTACTGCGACTGCGGCCATCAGTGGGCGGATGAGCGCGAGAGCCCTGATATCTGCCCGAAATGCGGCGGTAAAAATTTTACTCAAGATCCCGACGTGCTCGATACATGGTTTTCAAGCGGTCTTTGGCCGATTAGCACGCTTGGCTGGGGTAACGGCGAGGCGCTGAAAAACGAGAAGTGGTTTGAGGAGGATTTGAGCGAATTCTATCCGAATACTATGCTAATTACGGGCTTTGACATTTTGTTTTTCTGGGTCGCGCGCATGATATTTCAGTGCCAAAACGCCATGGGCGAGCTGCCGTTTCGCGACATCTACCTGCACGCCTTAGTTAAGGACAAAGACGGCAAAAAGATGAGCAAATCGAGCAAAAACGTAGTCGATCCGCTGCTAAAGATAGACGAATTTAGCGCCGATATTTTGCGCTTTACGCTTACGATTTTGTGCGTGCAGGGGCGCGATTTGCGCCTTAGCGACGATAAGCTTTTGATATATCGAAATTTTACGAATAAGCTTTATAACGCGAGCAAATTTTTGCTTTTAAACGCTTCTAAATTCGACGATTTAGACGCGGCGCAGATCAAAACGAGCCTCGGCAAATATATGCTTTCGCGCTTTAACTGCTGCGTGAGCGCGGTGCGGGAAAATTTAGACGAATACCGCTTTAACGACGCTGCGACCGAGCTTTATAAGTTTTTTTGGGACGAGTTTTGCGACTGGGGCATCGAGCTTAGCAAAGCGGACAAGGCCGCGATCGGCGAGCTAGGGATGATTTTTAAAGAAGCGATGAAGTTGCTCAGCCCATTTATGCCGTTTCTAAGCGAGTATCTGTATCAGGAGCTAAGCGGCACGAAGCTGCAAGACGCGCGCTCCATCATGGTGATGCGATACCCGCAGCCTGGCGAGCGCGACGAGCGGATCGAGGAGCTATTTTCGCTCGTTATCGAAGCGATCGTTAGCATTCGCCGCGCAAAGGCGACGATCGAGCTCGGCAATGCGCGCGTAGCAAAAGCCTACGTCAAATCCGCAGTCGATCTAAGCGCCGCCGCAGACTACATCAAAACGCTAGCAAAGGTAGATGAAGTGGAATTTACGCAGCAAAATATCGCAAATTCCGCCCGCGACGTAAGCGAGAGGCTAGAAACTTTCGTGCCGCTTGAGGGGGTCGATCTTAGCGGCGTGATTTCGCGCCTTAACGCGCAAAAAGCCAAGCTGCAAAAAGAGATCGAAAAGCTCTCTGCAATGCTTGGCAATGAAAAATTTATCTCCTCCGCTCCGCAAGCCGTGGTCGAAGCCAACCGCGAAGGGCTGCAAAGCGCGCAGGAAAAATTCGCCAAAGTATGTGACGAGCTAAAGGCGTTTGGCGAGTAGTTCGCTCATTTGAGTCTAAATTTAAATCAAGGAGAAAAATATGTCAAAAGGTAGTATCGGTGGATTTACGTTAGGCACGGTCATAGCCGTCGCACTATCGTGGGGAGCCAACAAAAGCATAATGTGGGCGATAATCCACGGATTTTTAAGTTGGTTATATGTGATTTATTATTTCCTACTGAGGTAAAATTTCATCGGCGGCGCGCCGTTTTACGCGCTAAATTTTAAAATTTATCAAGGATAAAAAATGAGCGAAAAAATAAAAATAGCAGTTTTGGGATATGGAAATTTAGGTCGCGGCGTGGAGCTTGCCGCGCGAAATAGCAAGGATTTAGAGCTAACAGCAGTTTTTAGCCGCAGAAATCCAAGCGAGGTAAAAACATATGGCGCGCCGGTATTTAGCGCGGATGAAATTTTATCGCACAAGGGCAAATTTGACGTTTTAGTTCTTTGCGGCGGTAGCGCGACCGATCTGCCGACGCAGACGCCCGAGTTTGCAAAAGATTTTAACGTCGTAGATAGCTTCGATACGCACGCGAAAATCCCGGAGCACTTCGCCGCGGTAGACGCCGCAGCCAAAAAGGGCGGAAATGTAGGCATCATCGCCGTGGGCTGGGATCCGGGACTGTTTTCGCTAAATAGACTATTTGGCGAGAGCGTGCTGCAAAACGGCAGCAGCTACACGTTTTGGGGTAAAGGCGTGAGCCAAGGCCACTCCGACGCTATCCGCAGGATCGAGGGCGTCGTGGATGCGCGCCAATACACCGTGCCGATAGAAGGCGCCTTGAGGCGAGTCCGCGCGGGCGAAAATCCGAGACTTAGCACGCGTGAAAAACACCTGCGCGAGTGCTACGTCGTAGCCAAAGAAGGTGCCGATAAAGCACGCATAGAAAAAGAGATAAAAACGATGCCGAATTATTTCGCCGACTACGACACGAGCGTGCATTTTATTGATCTTGCGACGCTTAAAAAAGAGCACGGCGGCATCCCTCACGGAGGATTTGTTTTGCGAAGCGGAGCGACTGGCGAGCGCGGCGAAAATAAACACCTGATCGAGTTTTCGCTAAAGCTTGACTCAAATCCCGAATTTACCGCAAGCGTGCTCGTAGCCTACGCACGCGCGGCGTATCGCTTGGCGCAAAGGGGCGAGCGCGGCGCGTTTAGCGTGTTTGACATCGCTCCGGCGCTTCTTTCGCCAAAGAGCGCAGATGAGCTAAGGCGCGAAATTTTATAAATTTCTGGGGCGTTTCGGCGGAATTATGAACGAGGAAATCTGAGTGATAAAGATAGAAAATTTAAAGAAATTTTACGGCAAAGCCTGCGTGATTGACGATGTGAGCTTAGAAGTAAAGCAGGGCGAAATTTTTGCCATCGTCGGTCGCAGCGGCGCGGGTAAAAGCACGCTGCTGCGCTGCATAAACGGGCTTGAGGACTATCAAGAAGGAAGCCTTAAGGTAGAGGGCAGGGAGGTAAGAGAGCTAAGCGCCGCGCAGATCCGCGAGCTGCGCAAAAATATCGGTATGATTTTTCAACACTTCGCGCTGATGAGCCGCCGCAGCGTCGCGCAAAACGTCGCCACGCCGTTAGAATTTTGGGGCTATTCAAAGGATCGCGTGAAGCGGCGCGTCGCCGAGCTTTTGGAGCTCGTGGGGCTTGCAGATAAAGCAAACGCCTATCCTAGCGAGCTTAGCGGCGGACAGAAGCAGCGCGTGGCGATTGCGCGCGCGCTTGCATTAAGCCCTAAAATTTTGCTTTCCGACGAGGCAACCTCGGCACTTGATCCAAATACCACCGCTCAAATTTTATCGCTTCTGCGCCGCATCAATCGCGAGCTAGGCATTACGATCGTGCTCGTTACGCACGAGATGGAGGTGGTAAAGGGCATCGCGCAGCGAGCGATCCTGCTTAAGGGCGGGCGCGTGAGCAACTCGGGCGATATCGTCTCGCTGTTTTTGCACCCGGATGAGAATATGAAGGAGTTTTTGGGCGAGGAGGCGGTGCTGCCCGCAAGCGGCGTGAATATCAGGCTCTTTTTTCCGCCCGCGGTTGCGTTTGACAGCGTGATCACGCATATGGCGCGCGCTTTGGAGATAAATTTTAACATCGTTTGGGGCAAGCTTGAGCGTCTCGATAAAAACGTCGTCGGAAGCCTCGTTATCAACGTAGAGCCCGCACACGTCGCGCGCGTGGAGGAATTTATCAAAAACGCAGGTGTGATCTACGAGATCGTAAGCGAGGACGAGATCAAAAGCTGCGCCGCGATCTAGGTGCGATTTCGCGCCCTGTGCGCTCGCGCCGCAGTAAATTTAAGGGCTTAAGCGGCATGGCAAATTTAAAAGCTCACGTGAGGTCGCGGACTCAAAGGCTGGCTCGTCGTTTTTGATTTGACGTGCGCGTCGTGGCATTACAAATTTAATTAGTTTCGCCGGCAGTTTAAATTTCTATCTCGCCGCGGTAAAGTAAGCTCGGCAATGCGCTGTTGGTGCGCACTCCCGCTAGCTTTGATTCGCGTTTAGAATTTGACTAGCCGTAGCGAGGCGATTTAAATTTCAGAGATCGCGACTGACCGAGCGCATTTAAACCGCGCCGCATTTGAATTTACAGGCGTTTAAATTTAAATTTGAATTTTTTCGGAATTTCACACTTACTTCACTTTTGCGGAAGTATAATTCCGCTAATTTTTTTTAAGGAGTACGTAATGAAAAAACTTACTTTGTTTGCGCTTAGTGCGCTATTTGCTGGCACTTTTGCCGTAGCTGCCGATATGGGCATGAAAGATGAGATGAAGGACGCCAATACATCAATGCATAATGGTGCGAAAGAGGTGAAAGCTGAGATGAAACATATGAAGCACGAGACGCATGGTATGAAAAAAGATGCCGCTAAAAAGGGCTCTCATGCAAAAAAAGAGATGAAAAAAGAGATTAAAAAAGAGATGTAGTGAGTAAAATTTTACTCGTAGAGGACGATGAGACCCTTTGCGATCTCATCGGCGAATATTTAAGAAACGCAGGCTTTGACGTGTGCGTTTGCAGCGACGCTCAAAGCGCTGCAGATCTTGCTTATGAGCAAAAATTTGATCTTTTTATATTTGACGTAAAAATCCCCAAAGGCGACGGATTTTCACTTTTAAAAGAGCTGCGCAAGAGCGGAGATCACACTCCTGCGATATTTGCTACGTCGCTAAATACACTTGATGATCTTGAGGTTGGTTTTAAGAGTGGCTGCGATGATTATCTCAAAAAACCATACGAGCTAAAAGAGCTGCTGCTGCGCGTTAATTCGCTCATAAAGCGAAGCTTCAGCCACAATTTCGATGAATTTGTAACTATTGACGACGAGTTTAAATTTTACTTTGCAAGCAAAGAGTTACGCAGATCGGGCGTGCCCGTCGCGCTTTCAAACAAAGAGCGCGAGCTGCTAGCGCTTTTTTTGCAAAATAAAAACAGGCTTTTGAGCAAGGATGAAATTTTCTCCGCGATCTACGCTTTTGACGAGACACCGAGCGAAGAGGCGCTGCGAACTTATATCAAAAATTTGCGCCGCGTCCTAGGCGAAGAGCACATCATAAATCGCCGTAACGCAGGGTATCTGTATGTCTGAAAAGACCACTTTAACGCTTAAAATTCTATCTTTATATCTCATTTCAAGTGCATTGTTTTTAGGATATTTTTTCAAGATAAATTACAGGATGAACGAAGCCGCGCTGCTTTCGCACAGGATAAAAGAGCTAAAAGAGATCAAAATGATGATCTATATGAAAGCGAGTATGGACGGGCTGGAATCGCTAGCGGACTTCGAGCGCGAAAAGGGCGTGAGTGCGTGTATTTTTAAGCCAAACTCTGATGAAATTTACGGCTACGGCGGTGAGCTTGGAGCGCTTGATAAAGCAAAGCTAAAGGCGGAATTTATAAGTGGCGGAAGGCTAGGAATTTATGAGAATCTGCAAAATATGGAGGAGCGAAACGCCTTTTCCAAGGCTAAAATCATTCTGCTTGGAAGTAGCGTGCAGGGCGAAATTTTAACGCTTCGTATCAAAACCGCAGCGATGATGATAGCGCTTTTAGGCGTGATATTAGCCGTGGCGTTTTATCTGGTGCGGCTAGGCACAAAGCCGCTTTACGACAAGATCGACACGCTAAATCGCTTCATCAAAGATAGCACCCACGAGATCAATACTCCGCTTAGTATTATTTCTATGAGCGTTGAGACGATGCGGCACGCAGAGCTTGGAGAATACAACGCCAAGCGCGTCGCTAATATCGATCTTGCCGCCAAGACGCTTTCGCGCATCTACGAGGATCTCGTGTTTTTAACCTTCGGTATGAATAAGGAGGGCGAGATTAGCTCGATCGATCTAAAGAGCCTAGTCGCTTCGCGCTGCGAATACTTCGCGCCGTTTATTCAAAAGCGCAGACTAAGCCTTAAAACCGATCTTTCGGATGCAAGCATGAGCGCGAACATCTATGAAATTTCGCGCCTGATCGACAATCTGCTAAGCAACGCCGTAAAATACGCCGACGCAGGCGGCTACGTGGATGTGCGGCTAAGGCGCGGCGAGCTAGCGATCTCAAACAGCGGCGAGGGGATCGATAAGAAAAGGGGCGACGAAATTTTTAGACGTTTTGCGCGCTTTAACTCAAGCGAAGGCGGTTTTGGCATCGGGCTTAGCATCGTAAGCGAGGTCTGCAAAAAATACTCCTTTTCTATCTCCTACGACAGCGTGCCGGGCGAGATAACGACCTTCCGCCTTACATGGCGCGAATAAAATTTTAAAATTTAGTGAAATTTTAAAATTTAAAAGCGGCCGCTTGCGGTTTAAATTTAATCGTCGCTTGCTCGCTTAAATTCCGCGCAAAAAAGGTCTAATTGCAGGGGAGGCGTTTAAATTTAATCGTCGCTTGTTTTTGTTCTAAAACGGAGCGCGGAATTTTATCGCCCGTCCGCTTTGCGCTCGTAAAATGACCCTGAAAGTTATTTAGTGCGGAATTTTATTCGTTCGCGATTTCATAAAATTTAGCTTTTATTTCTCGATAAGTATATCCAGTGGACTATATTACTGAATAAAATCGGAACAGACATACCAAAAAACATTGAGCCGCCTCCAAAAAACGATAGCCAACCAAACAGGCTTTCTCTGCTCGCAAAAGTTGGAAATGTCCGTCCGCTGCCTACTTTGTGTGGGATGCCGTTTATGGCAAAATCGGCGTAGAAATAATTATTTAGAAGCCAATAGATAAAAGGTATGCCGATAAGCATAATTAGCTGCGTCTTGACGGCGGGAAGCTCTTTTTCGTATAAGAATACGGCGATTGGATAATACACGCAGCTTAGCGCGAAAGCCGTTAAAATAGGTACCCACAATGCCGCGACGTAAAATTCCGCAAGTTGCGTATGCGGGCTTATTTTGCCGACTGCGGCGATGTTTGGAAAAAACTGCTTCATAAATCTAACGAAGTCCGCGCACGCTGCGCTTGCGTCTAAAATATTTTCGGGCAGCGCAAATACACTAAGCGCCGTGATCGCAAACAGCACAAAAACCGCCGCGTAAAGTCGCCCGAAAAATTTAGTGAATTTCGTATCGGGATACGGCGCCTCTTGCTCTTGGGTGCCTTGATGATTCGGCAGATCGCTCATCGCTCGCTCCTTTAATAAAATTTGCGCGTTAAAATCCAGCTCGCGCTAAATTTTAAAATTTTATGCCTTATTATCCGGTAAATTTCACAATAAAGACCTGTTTTGGAATTTTTACGGTCTAATTTGAAACCAAATTTATTAAATTTAACCAGCAAAGATTTGTTTAAAAATAAAGCTTTGCCACCTCTAACGTGCAAGTGGGGATAGTGGGGGTTTGGGCGTTAGACCTGCTTGCAGTTGCTAGCCGAAGCAAAGTAAAAGGGCGCTTCGCAAGTATAGCCTCTTCTGCTCCGTCCACTCCGAGAAAGAATTTAAGCTTTATCGGAAGCGACAAATAAAATTTAAACCCGCGCGTAGCGTAGCAATTTCTCGTATCGTCTTAGCCAGAAAGCCACTAAAATAAAGAAAGTCCTTTCATTTCACGCAAGCTCACAGCCAAGACCCAAAATTTAATTGCCTAACAAAAAAGGCAAGTTGGCGTCGCTGCTCGCAAAATAACCGCGGAATCCCGCTAGATCAAATTTAAAATTCCGAGTATTTCTGATAGTCGATCTGCGCGGAGTTTTTGTTAATCGTATCGACCGTGGCCTCGGCGATCGCAAGTTCCTCGTTGGTAGGGATTACGAGCGTTTTGATTTTACTATCCGCCGCGCTTAAATTTCTAATCGAGCCGGTATTTTTTGCGTTTTTTGTTGCATCGATTTCGATGCCGATATGAGCGAGCTTCTCGCAGACATTTTGCCTAAAATGCGGCGCATTTTCGCCGATACCGCCGGTAAAGATCAAAGCGTCCACGCGTCCGAGCACGGCGTAATATGCTCCGATCATCTTAACGACGCTGTACACGAGCATCTCAAACGCAAGCTTCGCGCGCGGCTCGCCGCCTTCCATTTTTTCATATACCTTTCGCAGATCGCTTGCGCCGCAGATGCCCAAAAGTCCGCTTTTTTTGTTCATTATGACGTCCATATCCTGCGCGTTGTAGCCCGCGACGCGCTCGATGTATGGGATGATCGCAGGATCGATCGAGCCGCATCTGGTGCCCATGATGATGCCTTCAAGCGGCGTTAGTCCCATTGAGGTGTCGATACACTTGCCGTTTTCTATGGCGCTCACGCTCGAGCCGTTGCCCAGATGTAGCGTGATAGCGTTAAATTTATCATACTCTATGCCTAAAAATTTCGCCGCCTCTTGCGAGACGAAGCCGTGCGACGTGCCGTGTGCGCCGTAGCGACGAACTTTGTATTTTTCGTAGAATTCATACGGCAGCGCGTACATATACGCATACGGCGGGATGCTTTGATGAAATATCGTATCGAAAACCGCTACGTTTGGAATTTTAGGAGCGATCTTTAGACAGGATTTGATGCCCGCTAAATTTGCGGGATTGTGTAGCGGCGCAAGCGGCGCAAGCTCGGCGATTTTAGCCATTACGTCCTCATCTACTAGCGCGGGAGCGTCGAAATAATCGGCACCCTGAACGATACGGTGTCCGATACCGCCAACCTCGGAGAGCTCTTTTATCGCGCCGTTTTGCTTTAAAAGATCGATCGCGATCGCAATCGCGGTTTCGTGATCGGGGATATTCTCGCCCTTTACTTCGGCGAACTTCCCGTTAACGCAGTTAAGACGGCCGTTTGCGTGCGTCGAGCCGATCTCTTCGATGAGTCCGCTTGCGATGCAGGCGTGGTTTTTTATATCGTAGAATTTAAATTTAACCGAGCTCGAACCGGAATTTATGACTAGGATATCCATTAATTCTCTCCCGCTTGAATGGCGCTGATAAGTATCGTGTTTACGATGTCGGCGACCTTGCAGCCGCGGCTTAGATCGTTTACCGGCTTTTTTAAGCCCTGCAAGATCGGTCCAATCGCCACGGCGCCTGCGGTGCGTTGCACGGCTTTGTAACAGATATTTCCGCAGTTAAGATCGGGAAAGATAAATACGTTCGCACGCCCTGCGACTGCGGAGCCTGGCATCTTTTTCTTAGCGACCGCAGCATCGACTGCGGCATCGAATTGCAGCGGCCCGTCGATTAAAAGCTCCGGCGCCTTTTCGCGCGCTTTTTGCGTTGCAGTTTTGATAAATTCCACGCTATCACCGCTGCCGCTATCGCCGCTGGAGTAGCTTAGCATCGCTACGTGCGGCTCAAGCCCGAACGCCTTTGCGGTCGCGGCGCTTGAGATCGCGATACCTGCCAGATACTCTGCGCTCGGGCTCGGCGCCACGGCGCAGTCGGCAAAAAGCAGAGCCTGCGTATCCAGGCACATTATAAACGCGCCGCTAACGGTAGCGATGCCCGGCTTGGTCTTGATGATCTGAAGCGCGGGACGGATCGTCTCCGCAGTAGTCGTACTCGCGCCGCTTACCATCGCATCGGCTAGCCCTTCATACACGAGCATCGTGCCGAAGTAGGTGCGATCGCGCACTAAATCGCGCGCCTGAGCCTCGCTCATACCCTTTGCTTTGCGAAGCTCATATAGATCGCGCGCAAATTTTTCTAAGCTCGCATCCGTCTGCGGATCTAAAATTTTAACGCCGCTTAGATCAAGACCTAGCTTGCTTGCGCTTTTTTGCACTTCGTTCTCGCGCCCTAAAAGGATCAAATTTGCAACGCCGCTTTGTTTTATAATCGCGGCCGCGCGCAGAATTCTCTCATCGTCGCTTTCGGGCAATACGACGGTTTTAACGTTCGCGCGAGCCTTGGCGTAGAGCTTGCTTTCAAATTTCAACGGGGTTAGAATTTCACAGCGCGTGGAGTTTGCGGCGTCCGTGAAGTAGCTTTTGTCGGCAATGACTTTATCAAGCTCTATCGCGCCGCTTTGGCAAGCGGAATTTTCGTCGTGAAATTTTGCGCCCTTTTCGCAGGTGAAATTTTTACCGCAAAGCTCCGATTTTTTAGAATTTGCGCCATCTTGTGCAGGTCTTAGCGCAGAAAATGAAATTTTATCCTCATATATGCTGGCAAAGCTTACTGCTTTTGCTGCGGTGATCAAGCGCGTGCCGATGCGCGCGGCAATTTCGTTAGGATAAAATCCGCAAACGGGGATATTTAGATCCTTTGCGATTTGTAAATTTAGCTCGCGCAGATCGGATCCCGCTACGCCGTGAACCAGTACGAAATTACACTGCTCTAAAATCTGTGTAAAGCGCTCTATCGCCGCCTTTCGCACACGCTCATCCTGCCCGTTTGCAAGCGCTTTTTCGAGCTCGCTCCTGCTAAAAAGGGCATTATCGCCAGCGATGCAAAGTTGCAAAACGTTGTGAAAGCTCATGGATAAAATTTTATCTAGTTTTTTTAGCTCGGATTGATAGGCGGCGGGTTCGTCGCATAGGAGCAAAATTCCGTTCATCGGTTGATCCTTTGAAATAAGATAGGCAATTGTAGCAAAATTTTGCTTGCGTGTTAATCAAAGATTTATCGTGAGGGTTTAGAATTTGGTAACTTCAAACAAAGGAGCGCACATGAAAAATTTAGTGATTTTGGCTCTTTTAGTGAGCCTCGCCGCGGCGAAAATCAACATAAACGAAGCTAGTCGCTACGAGCTGATGACGATCGGTGGGCTTGATGCGGGTAGGGCGGATATGCTTATGCAATACCGCCAAAAGCGCGAAATTTCAAGTGCAGATGAGCTAAAGGGTATCAACGGCTTTGCAAGTTACGATACTGCTAAACTGCAGAAGAGCTTTGAAATATCGCCTAGAGCTAATGTGCAGCAGCCGGTGCAGCCTGAGCGCGACATAGTCGTGGTCGAAAAGACCCGCACCCGCACGGTTTACGGAGGCTCTACTTACAAACGCGTTGAAAATTACGGCAATGGCATCACGATCACAGAGACCGGCACTTTGCCGCCACCTCCTCCGCGAGGATATGGTAGGCACGGCGGCATGATGCCGCCTCCTCCGCCACCTCCTGGCGATATGCCACCACCTCCGCACGGAGGTATAAAACCACCTCCTCCGCCACCGCCACCTCCGCGTGATGATTATTCTCGCAGGAGAAGTTCTAATAGTATGAGCGATAGCGAGATTGGTGGAAGCTCGCGCCGTAACATGCCGGTGCCTATGCATATGGGCACGATCCGCTCGAAAAGATCCAGTAGCGTCACAAGCTTCGGCGACTGCGATCCGCAAAGCGGCAACTGCGCTAGCGTAGGCGTAGGCGTGCAGGTAGATAGAGGATTTTAAAATTTAATTTTACGTGGGCGGAATTTTAGAATTTTATAATCGAGATTCCGCCCGTCCTAAATTTACGGCTAAATTTTAAAATTTTGTAGCGATGGAATTTAAAATTTACGCAGATATTGCTTCGCGCTACGATAAAATTTCAAAAAATTTTGTAAATTTAATCCAAGCCTCGCGTGGTAAAATTTCAAGCCAAAATTTTACGTTAAAACTAATGCGCCGCGTTTTATCAAGATAAAATCTGCACTTTAAAATTTTAAATCCGAACATCCCATCCGTTTTAAATTTATGGCTAAATTTTAAATTTGCCTTTTCTACTCTTGCTAAATTCCAAAATTTTGCCCCCGTCTTGCTGCTATTAAATTTGAAATTCGACCCGATTTAGCGCCTAAAATTCGTGAAATTTAATTTACAAAATAATATAATCACAAAATTATTCCAACGAAACAGGATGGGCGTATGAAAGAAATTAGCGGATCGCAGATGATCGTGGAGGCGTTGCGGCAGGAAGGGGTCGAGGTGGTTTTCGGCTATCCGGGCGGCGCGGCGCTAAACATTTATGATGAAATTTACAAACAAAAATACTTCAGACACATTTTGGTGCGCCATGAGCAGGCCGCGGCGATGGCTGCGGACGGATACGCGCGTGCTAGCGGCAAGGTCGGCGTGGCTGTCGTCACAAGCGGTCCCGGATTTACGAACGCGCTTACGGGGCTTGCTACGGCGTATAGCGATAGCATCCCGATCGTGCTTATTAGCGGGCAGGTTGCGACCTCGCTTATTGGTACCGACGCCTTTCAAGAGATCGATGCGATCGGAATTTCACGCCCCTGCGTCAAGCACAACTATCTGGTTAAAACAATCGAAGAACTGCCCAGAATTTTAAAAGAAGCTTTTTACATCGCTCGCAGCGGCAGACCCGGGCCCGTGCACGTCGATATTCCCAAAGACGTAACGGCGAAGCTTGGCATTTTTGAATATCCTAGCGAAATCAAGATGCAGACTTACAAGCCGAATTATAAGGGCAACGCTAAACAGATCAAAAAAGCCGTCGAGCTAATCGCAAGCTGCAAAAAACCTATCCTCTACATCGGAGGCGGAGTTATTAGCGCGGACGCAAGCGAGCTGGTTCGCGAACTTAGCGAGTTTGCGCAGATCCCAGTCGTTGAAACACTTATGGCGCTGGGAGCTGTGCGAAGCGACGATAAATTAAATTTAGGCATGGTTGGAATGCACGGCAGCTATGCCGCAAATATGGCGCTTAGCGAGTCTGATCTGATAATCTGCTTGGGCGCGAGATTTGACGATCGCGTCACGGGTAAGCTTAGCGAATTCGGCAAAAACGCAAAAATCATCCACGTCGATATCGATCCTAGCTCGATCTCAAAGATCATAAACGCGGATTATCCGATCGTGGGCGACGTAAAATCGGTGCTAGAGGAGATGCTGCCTCGCATTAAAAGCGAGGTCAGCCCTGCAAATTTCGAGCAGTGGCGCGAGCTCATCCGCAAATACGATGAAATTCACCCGCTTAAATTTAACGACAGCGATGAAATTTTAAAGCCGCAGTGGGTTATACAAAGCACCGCAAAAATCGCGGGCGAGGACGCTATCATAGCTACGGACGTGGGGCAGCATCAGATGTGGGTCGCGCAGTTTTATCCGTTTTGCAAGCCGCGCACTCTGCTAAGTAGCGGAGGGCAGGGCACGATGGGATATGGCCTTCCTGCGGCATTGGGCGCGAAGGCCTATGCGGGAGATAGACCCGTTATAAATTTTAGCGGCGACGGCTCGATTTTGATGAATATCCAAGAGCTGATGACGGCGAGCGCAAGTGGCTTAAACGTCGTAAATATCGTATTAAACAACAATTTCTTAGGCATGGTGCGGCAGTGGCAGAGCCTATTTTACGGGCAGCGTTTCTCATCGACCGATCTTAGCTCGCAGCCAGATTTCGTAAAAATTGCGGGGGGCTTCGGCGGCGTGGGCTTTAGCGTCAGCACAAAAGCGGAATTTGAGGATGCGCTGAAGCAGGCTCTTGTGAGTAAAAAGGTAAGCGTCATCGAGGCTAAGATCGATCGCTTCGAAAACGTCTGGCCGATGGTGCCCGCAGGCGGCGCGCTTTATAATATGATTTTTGAGCAGGAGTCGTAAAGATGAATAGCATAAGAAGAGTAATATCGGTCGTCGTTACCGATGAGCACGGCGTTTTGTCGCGGATCTCGGGGCTTTTTGCGGGGCGCGGCTATAATATCGACACCCTCACCGTTGCGCCGATTCCAAACACCGGCCTATCGCGCCTTAGCATCGTCACTTCGGGCGACGAGCGCGTCATAGAGCAGATTACTAAGCAGCTTCATAAGCTGATCCCCGTCTACAAGGTCATCGATGATGCAAAATTCGTCGAAAAGGAGATGGTCTTGGTAAAGATCGCGCTGGGCGAAAATTTAGCGGGGCTTGACGCCGTTTTAAAAGCCTACAACGGCAGCATTGCAAATAGTGACGACAGCAAGATCGTCATCATGGCGTGCGACGACGCAGACCGCATCGACGGCTTTTTAAAGACGATAAAAAAATACAATCCGATCGACATCGTACGCGGCGGCAGCGTCGCGCTGGATATGTAAGCGGCGATAAATTTAATCAAAGGAGCGCAAATGAAATTATCTAAAATTGCCGAAATTTTAAATATAGAGCTTAACGGAGCGGACGCGGAGATCACCGCGATAAATTCGCTTCAAAACGCAAGGCAAAGCGAGCTGAGCTACTGTGATAGCGACAAAAACGAGAAATTTTTATCCGCCACCAAAGCAGCCGCCGTGTTGGTAAAAAGCGGCACCGTAGTCCCAAGCGGCGTGCGAGCGCTGGAGTGCGAAAATCCGCACCTAGCCTTTGCGATCCTAAGCGCGCATTTTGCTAAGCCGCTCATTCGCAGCGGTGCACCCGCAAAGATCGCCGCTAGTGCGCAGATCGGGCAGGGCGTGCATATCGGCGCAAATTCTACGATCGGCGAGAACTGCGTCATTTTAAGCGGCGCATATATCGGCGATGACGTGCATATCGGAAGCGGCTGCGTGATCCACGCAAACGCCGTCATCTACAATGATACGATCATCGGCGAGCGCTGCGTGATCCACGCAAACGCCGTCATCGGAAGCGACGGCTTCGGCTATGCGCACACCAAAACGGGCGAGCACGTTAAAATTTATCACAACGGCAACGTCGTGCTGCAAGACGAGGTCGAGATCGGCGCGTGCACGACGATCGATCGCGCGGTATTCGGCTCGACGATCGTTAAGCGGGGTAGCAAGATCGACAATCTCGTTCAGATCGGGCACAACTGCGAGCTCGGGCAAAACTGCCTCATCGTCTCTCAGGTGGGGCTTGCGGGCTCGACGACGCTCGGGCGTAACGTCGTGATGGGCGGACAGAGCGGCAGCGGCGGGCACGTAAGCGTGGGCGATTTCACTCAGATCGCGGCGCGCGGCGGCATAAGCAAGGATTTAGCGGGCGGTAAAAACTACGCAGGGCATCCTATAATGGAGCTTAGCGAGTGGTTCAAGCTGCAGGCTAAGATCGTTAGATTTTTTAAAGATAAAAAGCACTAGCCGTTTTTACCTTGGCTGACTTGCCTTGGCCGGTTAGATCGATCGGCTTGATTTGATCTTGATCGTTCGCTCTGATTGGCTCCTCTAGCTAGGCTCGATTTAATCGGTTCGCGTCGTTTCAGTGAAGTTTAAAACCATCAGGCAGTTGGTGATTGTGGAGTGGTTTGCGTTGCCGTTTGGGCTTTGGTGTATTTTGTAATCGCTGCGGCGGTAAATTTTGCCCTTTTATCGGCGAAATTCTGTCCGCGCTATTTTTTGTCATGCGCTTGCTTTGTGGGCGTGGTAGAATTTACTCTGCTAGTTTGGGTCGCATTGCTCGCAGTCATTGCGGCCAAGCTTTACGAGCGCTTTAAATCAGCGCAAATTTAATGAAAGGAAAAACCATGATAGAGATGTTTTTGTGCTCCTATTTTGCGGGCGCGGCGACGCTTTTTGAGGATTTCGCCGAGCAAAATATCCGCACTAAAGAGGTGCTTTTTATCCCGACCGCCGCAAACGTCGAGGAGTACCGAGACTACGTGGACGAGGCGAAAGAGGCGTTTGCCAAAATGGGCTTTACACTTGAAATTTTAGACGTTTCCAAAGCGAGCGAGGCCGAAGCGAAGGCAAAGATCGGCGCGGCGCAGGTGCTTTACGTAAGCGGCGGCAACACCTTTTATCTTTTGCGCGAGCTTAAAAAGAAAAGTCTTGCTGGCCTCATCGCAGATCGCGTCCGAAGCGGCGAGCTCGTGTACGTGGGCGAGTCGGCGGGCGCGATGATCGCGGCGCCTAGCGTGGAGTACGCGAGCGCGATGGACGATGCGGGCGACTACGGAGCTGCGGCGCAAACGGGGCTTGATCTGGTGAAATTTTACCCCGTGCCGCACTACGGCGAGGAACCCTTCGTGCAAAGCGCGGCCGAAATTTTAAAAGCTTACGGCGGCAAGTTAAATTTGGCGCCGATAAATAACGCCGAAGCGATCGCGGTGCACGGCGATAAATTTGAAATTTTGGGGCGGTAAACTGCGGTGTGAAATCAAAATTTAGTAATTAAACGCTTCGTAAAATTTACGCTTACGTTCTCGCATAGGGCTGCGAGGTGAAATTTTAACTTAGGTGCAGCGAGTCACTAACGAATAAATTTAATCAAAGGATCAAAATGAAAATATTACTTATCAATGGTGGGGCGCCGTTTAACGGCAAAGGCGGCAAGCTAAGCAAGACGCTGCACGAGCTAGCCAAAAAGACGCTACAAGCCCTAGGACACGAAACGCGCGAAACTACGATACATGAGGGCTACGACTTAGAGGGCGAGGTGGAGAAATTTCTATGGATGGATGCTGTGATCTGGCAGATGCCCGCGTGGTGGATGGGCGAGCCTTGGCTAGTCAAAAAATACGTGGACGAGGTGTTTATGAGCGGCATAGGCAAGATAGTGGCAAACGACGGGCGGCACAGCGCAAGCCCAAACGACGGCTACGGCACGGGCGGACTGATAAAGGGCAAATCGCACATGCTAAGCGTTACTTGGAATGCGCCGCTTCAGGCGTTTGACAAGCCGGGCGATTTTTTCGAGGGCGCGGGCGTAGACGGCGTTTATCTGCATTTTCATAAGGCAAATGAGTTTTTGGGCACAAAGAGGCTGCCTACTTTTATGTGTAACGACGTCGTTAAAAACCCGGACGTAGAGCGTTTTATGAGAGATTACGAAGCGCATCTAAAAAGGGTTTTCGGCTAGCCTTAACGGACTCAAAAGAGCCTATCTGTTCGTAGTACAGTGCCAGATGAGCTAAAGCGGATTTATAAGATCGCTTCTTAAACTCGGATATTATATCGTTTGTGAAATTTTAAAATAATGCCAAGAAGTACTTGTTCGAGTGTGGCTTGCGACGCGCGAGGTTTTCGTAAATCGCGAGATTCGAGCTTTGCTCGGCTGACTGACACTGCGTGATGTGCGGGAGGTATGAAATTTGCGGCGTTGCGGCGTGAAATTTCAAGTCTTGCGGCGCGCGATTTATGCAGTCACTATATAAAATTTCATACGGCTGTCGCAGCTTTTAAGTCGGTGCGAAATAAAACTTGCGAAACGACGTGGCATTTTGCGATCGTTTTAAATTTTGCAAATGCGCTGTATTTTAGCTCAGCGCGAGATAAAATTTTACGCGGCGCACTTTTATGTGATGTACGCGTCTGGCTTGCCGTTGCTCGTTAGTGCCATGTCAGCGAGTGCCTAAGTATGGATGAGCGCGATGGCTGGCTCGTGTAACTATTAGCGTGCCGTTCAGTGCTGCTAGTGGCTTTAAGAGACGCGATGTGTATTTACAGGGGAAGAGATGCTAAAAATTGATATGCTTAAATTCTTTCGCTCGGGCGAGTTTGCTGACGTAAAAAGCGGCTTGAGCTGCGCGCAGATCGTCGTGATGTTTGGCCCTGCGGATGCGAGCTTTAAGAGCGCGGGGGCTGAAATTTTAAGATACGGCGCCTTTGAGTTTCACTTTTTTCGGGACGAAATTTTTATGATCTTTTCGGATCATTTCAGAAGTGAGCCTCTTGATTTCGGCGGCGCAAGGGCGCGGCAAATCGAAATCGAGCCTTGGATATTATCGGGCTGTCCTGCCCCCATCGATCTTGCGGCAGTGAAAGGCGCTTTAAATCGTGAGCGGATCGAGTATCGCGAGCGCGCAACGGATGAGGGTTTGGAGCTAGACTTAAGCAGCGGCGTTACGCTTGCGTTTGAAAGCTTGAGCGGGTTGGGCGAGCCCCACGGATACGAGCTTGCCGCATTTTGGATGAAATTTTAGTGGAATTTAAAAAGAGAAATATTTCTTTCGCGCGCTTTTTAAATTTAGCTTTTAAATTTACTCTTCGTCGAATGAAAATGAATGAAAATCCAAGCTAAATTTCGGCAGAAGCGGCGCCTTGTATCGCGCACGGCACCGGAAAAACCGAGCCGTATTAGTTGCAGAAGTGCGGATTTAAAGATCATGAAAGTTTGGAGTTACGTAGCTCCGCTTTTCTGCCGCTACGGCACGCCAGGATGAAGTGCCGAGATAAAATTTTAAACAAAAGAGGCTTGATATTTTTTGATACAAAATACGATGAAAAAAAGATCGCTAGCTTTAATCAGATGAATACGCTTTTAAGATGCGTGCTGCTGTTTTTTATCCTTGGCGCGGGTGCGGCGCTGTATATGTCCTACACCGCGGTGCTACCGTCTAGCCCAGAGGATTTGCAGACCATAGAGGGGCGCGTCATATATGTGCAAACGAATAAGAGCAGAGGGGCTAGTTACTATAGGTTAAATTTAGTGGATAGCGCGCTTAAGCAAAGGCGTTTTTCTTTAGATGTTTACGGTACACAGATAGACGGATACAAGGCCGCGATATACAACAAGGATGTAAAAATTTGGTACCAAAGGATCGGGGGTGATACCGACCTTGCACGGCAGATCGCCCTTAAAGACGGGCAAATGGTTTTAAAATACGATTATGCTTTTGTAACCAGATTTTATTACAATACCATATCCGATTCCTATAAAAGCACATATTTGAAATGGGGCGGCGGTGCGCTTGCGCTTTTGATCGTTCAGATCGTTTTGACTCGGATAGCGAGGAGAAAATACCGCGCCAAATGGGGCTACTACGAAAAACATACGAATAAAATTTAAACTCGGTCGTCGCCGAATAAATTTAGGCAAAATTTAACCCGGTAAAATTTCGGATCGGCTTTTGCGCGCTGATTAAATTTACGCGCTAGTTGCACCGCGAAATTTAAATCTTAAATTTAAAGAGCAAAATAGGAAAAGTGAAATCGCGGTTTAAATTTTACTTTTTAAAATCTTTTGAAAAAAGGGCGGGCAGAGACCAGAGTTTTATCGCGGAATTTTGTTTTTGGCAACTCTTGCGGGGAGCGACAGAAAACGCGCTTTTTGCTTTTTTACTTGCGCGGTTAAGTCGGTACTTTAAAATTTACTCGCTTTTGGATGGCGGTTTGGCCGTCGATGAAATCTTGGTCACAAACTCATACTTTAAAATTTAGCTGTAGTGAAATGGCAGTGCAGCTTAAGCGTAAATTTTATCATTGTGCCTTGAACGGTATCTCTACGCGATAACATAGTAAATTTATAAAATTTTATGCTCCGTCCGAGTTCAAAAACCTGTTTTCGTTGCGGCTAGCACGGTAAATTTATAAAATTTCACGCTGCGCAATGTAGGAAAAATCGGTCTGTAAATTTCTCAAATATGTGGCAAAATTTAGCCCAAATTTAGGGCTAAATTTTCACACGCTTCCTAATTTTTCTCGATTAATTTTCTCTCGATAAGTTTTAAAATTTCATCAGCGCTTACGCTCTGCCGCTTTAGATCTGCGCGAGTGATGAACTCGACGCTTCCCTCCGCTAGGGCTTTGCCCGCAAGCACCGCGTACGGAAAGCCCATCAGCTCGAAGTCGTTCATCTTCACGCCGAAGCGCTCCGCGCGATCGTCCAGCAGCACGCGAATTCCGCGCTCGCGGCACTGCTCGTACAGTTTCTCGGCAAATTCTACCGCCGCCGCATCTTTGTGATTTGAGATGATGATCTCAAGCTCGAAAGGCGCCAGCTCGCGCGGCCACACGCAGCCTCGCTCATCGTGACTGCTTTCGATCGCCACGGCGATGAGGCGGCTTGCGCCGATACCGTAGCAGCCCATGAAAAACGGATGCGTCTTCCCGTTTGCATCCAAAAATCGCGCTCCCATCGGCTCTGAATAGCGCGTGCCGAGTTGAAAGATATGGCCCACCTCGATGCCTTTCGTGATGCTAAGCTCGCCGCCGCAGCACGGACACGCATCGCCTGCGCCCACGGCGGCCAGATCCGCAAAGCGCGATTCGTTAAAATTTATCACGCTAGCGCCCACATAGTGGTAATCCGGCTCGTTCGCGCCCGCGATCATCTCGCGCGCTCCTTTTAGTTCGGCATCGATGTAAAATTTTACCCCCTCGCCGAGCCCGAAAGGTCCGCAAAAGCCCGCCGTAAAGCCCACTCGCGCGATCTCCTCCTCACTAGCATCGACTAGCTCCAGCGCGCCGCAGGCGTTTTGTGCCTTGGTCTCTTGCAGCTCGTCGCAGCCGCGGATAAAAAACGCTACGATCTCGCTGCGATCCTCGTATAGCGCTTTTTTGATCACCGCCTTGATGGTGTAGAATTTATCCACTTTGAAAAATTCTGCCACCGCGTCGATCGTTTTCATCGCGGGGGTTTTAAATTTCATCATGCCGTCGGTTTCGGGCGCTGCGGCGTTCGTGGTTTTTGGCGCACGGCGCGCAGCCTCGATGTTTGCGGCATACTCGCAGCGCTTGCACACGACGATATCGTCCTCGCCGTTATCCGCTAGCACCATAAACTCCTTGCTGCCGCTGCCACCGATCGCGCCGCTGTCCGCATCGACCGCGCGAAAATTTAACCCCAGTCGCGTAAAAATCCGCGAGTACGCCTGTCTCATCACCTCAAACTCGCGCTTCATATCCGCAGCGTCTGCGTGGAAGCTATAGGCGTCCTTCATCGTAAACTCGCGTCCGCGAAGTAACCCAAATCGAGGGCGCGCCTCGTCGCGGAATTTCGTATTGATCTGATAGATATTTAGCGGCAGCTGCTTGTAGCTCGTGATCTTATCCGCGATCATCAAAACCGCCGCCTCCTCGTTAGTTGGGCTTAGCACAAAGTCGTTATCCTTGCGATCTTTGAAGCGCAACAGCTCCTTGCCGTATTTGGCGTAGCGGCCGCTTTTTTTCCACGCATCCGCGGACGTCACGACGCTAAAAGAGACCTCCTGCGCGCCCGCAGCGTCCATCTCCTGCCTGATGACGGCGCAGATCCGCTCTAGCACTATCTTTCCTAGCGGCAAAAAATTATAAAGTCCGCTGCCCAGCTGCTCGATAAATCCCGCGCGGATCAAAAGCGCGTGGCTAGGTAATACCGCGTCTCTGGGAGCTTCTTTTAGGCTCGGAGCGAAAAGCTTGCTAAATTTCATTTTGTTTGTCCTTTTTCTCGTTTTCTTGATTTAAAAATTTTTCGTAGTTTTCTTGCAGTTCAAAAATTTCGACCAGCGCGTTTACCGCGTTATCGGCATTATCCGCGTCGCCAAGGTTTTTCAAATTTACCGTTGGAGCGTGCAGAAACGCTTTAAAAACCTGATGGATCAGCTTGCGCGCCTCCTCCGCATCGCTGTGCTTTAGATAGCCCTTTTTAAGCGCCTTGGCTAGCTCTAGCTCGGCTACCTGTTTCGCGCTTTGGCGCAAAGCTTTGATGATCGGCGTGGATGCCGCTGCCCTCAGCCATTTGAAAAATTCATTCGTGCATTTTGCCACGATCGAGTAAGCGATCTGCGCCTGCTCCTCGCGAAGCAGCAAATTTTTCTTTACGATCTCCTCCAAATCATCGACGCTATAAACTTCGACGTCCTCGCTTTGGCTAAGCTCTACGTCGCGCGGCACGGCTATATCAAAAAAATATCGCTTAAAGCTTTTGGGCTCAAGCAAGCTATCGGTAATGATCGGCTCTTGCGAGCCCGTAGCGCTGAAAAATAGGCTATTTACGTTCAGATATTTTTTGAGATTATCAAGGCTATCGATTTTAATGCGGGATTGCGCCTGCGCGGAGGAATTCGCGAAGGGGGCAGAATTTTTATCACCTTTGGAATTTCCGCCTGCTATGCGAGATTCATTGCCGTCTGCGAAAATATCTTTATTAAAATTTACGCCGTCTTTGGAATTTTGTTTTTGCGCGGGATTTTCGCCTGCGAAATTCGCGACATTTCCGGAATTTAAGCCGTCCGAATCCTTACCTGCGCCAGGATTTTCATTTGCGTTATCTTTCGCATCCAAGGAATTCTCGCCAAGCAGCGAGGCGGCTAGTCTCTGCGCGCCGGCTAAATTTCGATTTAAGATCGTGATATTCGCGCCGTTTGCGAGCAGGTGTTTGCACGCTAGCTCGCTCATCTCTCCCGCGCCCACTACCACGGTGTCCGCGCCTTGCAAGGAGCCCAGCCTGTCTTTTGCCATCGCCACGGCGACGCTTGAGACCGAGATTGGATTTTTTGAAATTTCGGTTTGATTGCGGATACGCGCCGCGCACTTTAGCGCTTCATCTATGGCTCGTGCGATTTGAGCGCCGGCGCGAGCGTTTTGCATCGCGAATTTATAGGCGTCTTTGAGCTGGCCTACGATCTGTGTTTCGCCCACTACGAGGCTATCAAGAGAGGCTGCGACGGCGAAAAGGTGGTGTATCGCGCCGCGATCCTCATATATGTCGGCTAGGTTTTGCAGCTCTTCAAAGCTCACGCCGCTAATGCGCGAAAGTGCCAAAAGCACGAACTTTTGCGCTTCGTCAAAGTCGCTTACGACGGTAAAAATTTCAACGCGGTTGCAGGTGCTTAGCACCAAACACTCCTCTATCGCGGAGTTCGAAGCCAAAAGGCGCAAAATTTCTTTCTTGCGCACGTCGTTTGAAAACGAAAGTTTCTCGCGCACCGTGATGTCCGTGTTTTTGTGGGTGAAGCTCACGCTCATATACGCCATCAAAACTCCCTATCTATCATATCTCGCACGATTTGCTCCAGCTTGTCGTTTTTAAATTCCGCCACGGCTTCAAGCGCCTTCTGTCCGTAGGCGCGAGCTTCGTTTATACAGCGCTCGATGATGCCGTGCTCGCTAAATTTCGCCTTGATCCATGAAATTTCGCTCTGGCAAAGCTGTTTTTTAAAAAATGATTTTAGCTTTTGCTGCTGCACATCATCTAAATTTTCGTATAAATAGATGTAGGGTAGGGTGGTTTTACCCTCCGCAAAATCGCTTAGGCTCGGCTTACCGAGCGTCGCAGAGCTTTGCGTCACATCTAAAATGTCATCGATAATCTGAAAGGCAAGCCCAAGGTTTTTGCCGTATTCGCCGAATTTTGCGCTCGCGCTTGAAATTTTATCATGATCTTTCGCGGCGCTCGGAATTTTGCTCTCGTTTTTTGCGCCGCTCATATCTGAAATTTCGCCGTGATTTTCTGTGCCGCCGAATTTTAAAAACGCCCCGCAGCGCGCGACCTCTTCGATCAAAGCGGAGGTTTTTAGATAGATCATCTGCAGATATTTGCTCGCATCATCGTTGAAATCGTTGCTTAAGCTCACGTCCATCAACTCGCCTACGGCTAGTTTCGTGACGGCGAGCGAAAGCGCGGCGGCGATGCGGCTTTCAAATTTAGAAAGCTCGAAGTATGCCTTGGAATAGAGTATATCGCCCAGCATCACGGCGTTTTTGGAGCCGTAAGTGGCGTTGATCGAGGGTTTGCCGCGGCGCACCGAGCTTTCGTCGATGACGTCGTCGTGAAGCAGGCTCGCGGCTTGAATGAGCTCGATGATTGCGCACAGACGCAGCGATTTTTCATCTTTTTGCGCGATGTTTAGCAGCAGCTTGGAGCGCAGTTTTTTGCCGGGGCTTAGCCTATCAAACATCTCGCTAGCGGGCTCATAGCCGCAGTCTGCGATGAAGCTTTTCATAATTAAATCGATTTGATCTTGCATTATTCGTTGTTGCTTAGGATATTTCCGCTCATTTGCAAAAATTTGTCGTTTAGCTCGTCTTGTAGATCCTGCTGCGCGATGAAGCTTTCGATCTCGCGCTCGCTAATGCCGCGCGCTTCGCAGAGCCGCTCACAGGCGATGAGGCGGATTAGAGTTTCTTCGATTTCGTTTTGCACTAAAGTAGGGCTTGCAGCGGATAAAATTTCAAAAAATTTCTCTCTTGGGCTGCCTTCAAAAATATCCATTTACCTTCCTTAAAATTTCGCGATTATAGCAAATGTAAAATTTAATTTAGGTTAGGACGCGGCAAACTATAGGGGCTTTTAAACAGGAGCGATTGCACAGATTTTGCGCTTGCGTGCGGTAAATTTTAAGCTTAAGCGCGGGATTTTGGGCTTTGAATCTCATAAATTTTAAAATTTTACTTGTTTGCGAGATAGGCAGAGCGAGCGAAATTTAAAAATTTAATCTTGGTTGCGTGGCGGATTAAACGCGAAGCTTTGCAGATAGGCGGAATTTTAAATTTACAGATAAGCGGCTTGATTTTGCGGAAATTTTAAAATTCCGTGGCGCGAGTGAAATTTTAGATTTCTTGTGAGCGGATAGAATTTCGCTTTGCTTGTGCGGTAAAATTTTGATTTCTGCGTGGCGGATAAATTCTACTTATGCAAAATCTACTCGCGTGCATAACACAGATCAGGCTTTTTAAAATTTTAAAATTCCGCCGCTTTGCGAGAATTTGAAATTTCATGGACGCAGTAGAATGCTAAAATCGCGTTTGCATTAAATTTTAAGCCTAATTTTTGAGGTAAATTTTAATTAACCCGCAAGAGGGCGTCTTTAAATTTTTAAAATTCCGCCCCCCCCCTTTTTTTTTACAGATAGAATTTCATTTTTCACGCAGATAAAATCGCGCACCACAAGAGCTACTTTTAAAATTTTAAATTCCACTCGCGCAGATGAAATCCCGGTTTTTGTGCTGGCGGAATTTTTCGCGCAAGGATTATTTTTAAATTTTAATTTCGCTCGCGTTGCGCGCGAGGATGGAATTTGCTCCGTTTTAAAGGCCTAAGCGTGATTTTATCCTGCTGCAATATTACTTTTAATTTAGCTATGCCTAAAAAGCCGGGCTACTTTAAATTCCGCCGATGATTTCGCGCGCTTGCGCGATGCTTAGGGCATTGCGGCTTAGTTCGCTAGGCTCGCCAAACCCCCAGCATACCTGCGAATACTCAAGTTTTGCGCCTCTTAGATCTGCCAAGTTTGCCTGAAAATGTCGTGCTGCTGCAGCTTGTGCGCTTTCCGTTGCTTCTGCTTTTGCGGAAATTTTAGCGCCTTTAAAGCTTAGTGTTGCCGCCTCGCCAGCGCCAGAGTCATTAGAGCGGAATTTTTCATCCGCGTTAAGATTTTTGCCGTAAGAGTTTAAGCTTCCGCTGCTAGCGCTGAAATTCTCTCTACTCGTGTCACAGCTGGCATTTAAGCTCTCGCCGTCATTGCCGCCTTGAAATTCTAAATTTTGTAAAAATTCCGCGCCACGGAGTGCGGCTAGCTCATCCTTTTTGCTATCGCCCAAAAAAATCGCGTTTTTGTGCGGCGAGCGTGCGATTACGTGTAGCAGCATCGCAGGGTTGGGCTTTGATGGCATCTGCTCGTCCGCGCCTACGACCAGATCAAATAGCCTGCGCACGCCCGTTTTTTCTAAGATCGCGCTTAGGGTGTAGGAAGGCGCATTGGAGGCGACTGCGAGAAAAAATCCTGCTTTTTTGCACGAGTGCAAAAGATCTTCGATACCCTCGTAAAGCACGGCAAAATCGCGGTAATTGCTTACGAATTCCTTCTCGAAAAAAGCAAGCTCTTCGGCGCTCGCTTCAGTTTTGCCGTAAAATTCCAAAAAGGCGTTTTTGCTAGGATCGTTGATGGTGTGGACGATGAAATTCTTTTGTAGCGGTGCTAGGCCATAGAGCTCGCGGCGAGTGTTATTGACGCTGATTTCGATCGCGCGCGAGGAGTCGAGCAGCGTGCCATCCATATCAAAAATCACGGTTTTCATCTAGTAATCCTTTAAAAAATCGATTTTATGCTTGTCTTTTTTGTAGCTCTTATTGTTTTTGAGCTTTTGCAAAGCGTTTGCTTCATGCTGTAGCGCCGATCTAAACGCAGCATCGCCGATCTGTCCTGCCTCGCTAGCATCAAGGACGTTTTTAGCAAAGCTCTCAAGCGCTTTGGTATAGGGGCTATCGAGATTCGTAGCGGCCGCTTTAGATAAAATTTCGTAGTTTTTAGCTATTCGCTTCGCAAAAAGCTCTGCATCGAAATCCTCGCGCTTTAGCAGTGCTACGGCGGATTTTACGAAGCGTTCTAATGCGCGGATATATTTAACGCGCTCATCTTTTTCTCTGATTTGCATTATCTTTCCTTAATTAAAGCGCGCATTATAGCAAAATTCGAAATTTTGGCAAAATTGCGCATATTGTAAAACTATATTTTAATAACATTTTTTCTATAAATCCCGCTATTATAGGCATTTTAAAACCATATAAAAATACTTGACTTTATTTTAAAATTTAGCTATTATTCGTCAAATTTTTTACAAAGGACGAAAATGCAAAAAGAAACCCTCGCAACTCATTTTGGTTACGACTCCGTCGCCGGCTACGGCACGATGGCAGTTCCCATTTATCAAAGCACCGCGTTTAACTTCGGTTCTAGCAAAAAGGCCGCCGATCGCTTCGCGCTGCGTGATCTAGGGCCGATTTATGGGCGTTTAACAAATCCTACTACTGATGTTTTTGAGGCGCGACTTGCGGCGCTGGAAAACGGCAAAGCCGCAATCGCGGTCTCTAGCGGGCAGGCGGCGATATTTTTTGCGGTAGCAAATTTAGCCGCAGCGGGCGAAAATATTATCATCGCGGAGAAAATTTACGGCGGCGCGACTACGCTTTTGGCGCATACGATCAAGCGTTTCGGCATCGAGGCTAGGGTTTTTGACTCCGAAACGGCAGATAATTTGGAAGGTTTAATCGACGATAAGACTAGAGCGATCTTTTTTGAGACGCTTTCAAATCCTCAAATTTCAGTTGCAAATACCGCTAAAATCGCTACAATCGCAAATAAGCACGGCGTAGTAACGATTGCGGATAACACGATCCCAAGTCCTGCGCTTTACAATCCGCTTGATGACGGCGCCGATGTCGTAATCCACAGCGCTAGTAAATATATAAGTGGGCAAGGTCTTAGCATTGCAGGTGCGATCGTTTCGGGCAAAGGACTAAATTCTAAACTCAAGGGCAATCCGCGTTACGCACATTTCAACGAGCCCGATGAGAGCTACCACGGCTTAGTTTATGCAGATTTAGTAGATAATTTCGACATTTATACGCTTAGAATTCGTTTGTCCCTGCTTCGCGATATTGGTGCAACTCTATCGCCGTTTAACGCGTTTCAGCTCATCCAGGGACTTGAAACACTGCCGCTTCGGATGCAAAAACACTCGCAAAACGCGCTAAAGATAGCAGAATTTTTACAAAATCATCCGAAGGTAAAGCAGGTCAATTATCCAGGGCTACCTAGTTCGCCATTTAATGCCGCGATCAAAGCAAAATTTAAAAACGGCTATGCAAGCAGTCTGATGAGTTTCATCGTAGATAGCGAAGAAACAGCGCTAAAGGCGGTTAGTAAGGTTAAAATTTTCTCCGTCGTAGCAAATATCGGCGATACGAAGTCGATCATCACTCATCCTGCGAGCACGACGCATTCGCAGCTAAACGAGGAGCAGCTAAACCGCGCTGGCGTACCTGCGAGCTTAATCCGCCTAAGCGTGGGTATAGAGGACGCGAATGATTTGATCTCTGATCTTAGCGAGGCACTGAAATAATGGCACTTTTAAGCACAAAGGGCGTTTATGGGCTGGCTGCGATTTTGCAGATCGCCAAAGCTAGCGAAGTAGCGCCGATAAGTATAAAAGAGATCGCCGAGCGTACGGGAGTTTCTAAGAATTATTTGGAGCAAATTCTAAATACCCTTAGAAACGAAAAGCTAGTGTGTAGCATCAAAGGTAAAAACGGCGGCTATCACCTAGCTAGAGATGCTAGCGAGATTTCTTTCGGTGAAATTTTTACCGCGCTTGAAAAGGATCTGCGGATGACTAGCATTCAGATGAGTGATCCCGGACTGCGGGCGTTTTTTGAGAAATTTGACGTCAAGCTGGCAGAGATATTTAACGAGCCTCTAAGCAGCTACGAGGAGATGATGGCGCGAAGCGTCCAGTATTTAAATTTCAGCATTTAAAGGAAAAATATGAAAATAGCAAACGATGTTACGGAGCTCATCGGCAATACTCCGTTAGTCAGAATCAATACTTTTGGCAAAAATGCCCTCATCCTAGCCAAGGCGGAATTTTTAAATCCAAGCCACTCGGTCAAAGATCGCATCGCATGGCAGATCGTAAAAGACGCGCTAAGCTCGGGCAAAATCGATAAAAATAGCGTTTTGATAGAACCTACCAGCGGAAATACGGGCGTGGGGCTTGCGATGATCGCAGCAAAGCTCGGTATGAAGCTCATCCTAACGATGCCAAGCTCGATGAGTATTGAGCGCCAAAAGCTCATCGCTGCATTCGGCGCTAAAATCGAGCTGACCGATCCGAAATTTGGAATGAAAGGCGCGGTAGATAGGGCAAATGGGCTGGCTGCGAACACTCCGAATAGCTTCATTCCGAGCCAGTTTGATAACCCGAGCAATCCAAAGGCGCATTTTCAAAGTACTGGACCTGAAATTTGGGAGCAAAGCGGCGGTAAGGTAGATATTTTAGTCGCGGGATTTGGCACCGGTGGCACGCTCAGCGGCACGGCGAAATTTTTAAAATCTAAAAATCCAAACCTTAAAGCCTACGGCGTGGAGCCTGCTAGCTCGCCGCTTCTTACGTGCGGCAGTGCGGGTGGGCATAAAATTCAGGGCATCGGCGCAAATTTTATCCCTGATAATCTTGATAGAAGCGTCATCGACGGCTTTTTGAGCGTTGAGAACGACGATGCGTTTGCGGCAGCTAGACAGCTGGCACAAAAAGAGGGCTTGCTCGTGGGCATCTCAAGCGGCGCGAACGTTTACGCAGCCGCGCAGATCGCCGCCAAGCCCGAGAACAAGGGAAAAGTGATCGTTACGATCCTCTGCGATACCGGCGAGAGGTATCTTTCTACTGAGCTTTTTAAATAGGCGGCGGTTCTGCGTGGGTGCGGCGTTAGCGCAGTAACTTTTACGCATTTTACGCGGGCGCGCAGCTTCGCGAGATTAAATTTTACGCTGGCGCCGGAATTGGCGCGATGAGTTTTGCGCGATCGTGCGGATTATTGCGACGATTGCGCGACTATATTTTACATTTTCGCGTTACGTAGGCGCGAGATTAATACGTTTCTGCGCGAGCGAGGCGATAGTCGCGATGGTCGTGCGATGATTTTATGAGAGCGAGACGATTTTTAGCTTTGCTGATTTTGTGTTTATTGATTTGCTAATTTGGCGGCTCGTCGCCTGCCGCGAGATAAAATTTAGCCCCAAAATAGGGCTAAATTTTAAAATTTCATCTTACGCGCCTAGCTGATTGCGGGCGCGCTATGTATGACGGCGCGACCACGCAATGCGGGCATTAAATTTTAAAACCGCTAGGCCCGCCAAATCTGCGCGATCTGTTTTCGCCGCAAAATTTTATATCGCCAGCTCGCGCGCGGCATAAAATTTTAAAATCCTGTCTAAAATTTTCAAGTCTGCTGCGCGCCGCAAATTTCAAGCTCTCACCGTGTATAAATTTCAAACCCTCGCCGTATGTAAAACCCAGACCGCTCTTTAAATTTAGCCGAATTTCAAAATTTAATCATAAAAACGCTATCATCGGGGCAAAATTTTTAAGGTTGTAAAATGAGTTTGAGCTTGAAATTTCGCCCCAAAAGCCTTGATCAAATCGTGGGGCAGGGCAAGATCGTAGCGGTTTTTAAAAAATTCGTCGCCGCAGGCAGCATTCCGCACAGCATATTTTTCGGCGCCGCAGGCAGCGGTAAAACGACGATGGCGCGCGTGATCGCAAGCGAGCTGAATTACGATTTTTACGAGCTTGACGCCACGAGCCTGAAGGTCGAAGATATCCGCAAAATTCTATCCTCGCACGCCGGCTCGCTCATCAAGCCGCTCATTTTCATCGACGAGATCCACCGCCTCAGCAAGACACAGCAGGAGGTGCTGCTCATCCCGATGGAGAACTACGCCGCGATCATCATCGGCGCGACGACGGAAAATCCGCAGTTTGTGCTAAGCAGCGGCATCCGCTCACGCTCGATGATCTTTGAGTTCGAACCGCTTAGCTACGAGGATTTGGAGGCGCTTTTGTCGCGGGTGCAGGGCGAGATCGGCTTTGAGATGGACGAGGAGGCGCGAAAATACCTGCTAAACTCTAGTAGCGGCGATGCGAGGAGTATGTTAAATTTGCTGGAATTTGCGCTTTTAGCAGACAGCGCCATTACGCTGGATACACTTCGCACGCTGCGCGCAAATGCCGTCGCTGCGGGCGTTAGCAGCGACGATCTGCATTATGAGCTTGCTAGCGCGATGATCAAAAGCCTGCGCGGCAGCGACGCCGACGCCGCGCTGTATTATGTCGCGAGGCTGATAGATGCGGGCGAGAGCGCGGATTTTATCGCGCGCAGGATGGTGATCCTAGCTAGCGAGGATATCGGCAACGCCAATCCAAACGCCCTAAATATCGCCGCCAGCACGCTAACTGCCGTCAGTAAGATCGGCTACCCCGAGGCTCGCATTATCTTGGGGCAATGCGCGATCTATCTGGCGCACAGCCCCAAATCAAACGCCGCGTATTTGGGCATCAACGCCGCTTTGAAGTTCGTCCGCTCCGCCGCTCCGCTACCTACGCCGCGCTATCTCATCAACTCCGACAAGCAGATCGCAGACTACAAATACCCGCACGACTTTGGCGGATGGGTCGAGCAGGCCTATATGAGCGAGGCGGCGAAATTTTACGAAAGCAAGGGGATCGGCTTTGAAAAGACGCTGGATGAGTGGCTGGCGCGATTGCGCAAAGAAAAGATCGATATCAAGGAGTGAGAATGAACTTCAGCAGCGTCCTAAAACTAATGAAGCAGCGCTATGGCTCGGATGGCGAGTATCTGTGGGATGGATATCCTAATTTTGCGGTTTTTCGTCACGCAGGAGGGAAGCGCAAGTGGTTTGCGCTTCTGATGCGCGGGCTTGCAAACGAAAAGCTCGGTCGCGCACTTCCTGGCTCAAGCGACGTGATAAATTTAAAAGTTTCGCCCGATTTGGCGGCGATCTTGCGTGACGGAAAAGGAATTTTTGCAGCCTATCATATGAATAAAAAGCACTGGATCAGCGTCTGCCTTGATGCGGTGCCGCGCGAACAGGTCGAAGATCTAATCGAGCATAGCAGGGAGCTTACGAGGTAGAATTTGTGCCTGGCTAGATTATTGAAATTAGGCGCGCGGTATTTTGTGTAAAATTTAATAATTTTGCGCTGAAATTTTATGAAA
Source organism: uncultured Campylobacter sp. (assembly GCA_963529625.1). Taxonomy (GTDB): domain Bacteria; phylum Campylobacterota; class Campylobacteria; order Campylobacterales; family Campylobacteraceae; genus Campylobacter_B. The sequence goes on from CAURZM010000002.1 coordinate 41,412, forward strand.
GCAAAAAGACCTGCTTTGAAAAGATGATGGATGAGTGGCTGGCAAAAGATCAAGTCTAAGGGCTCGGTTTAAATTTGCGTGCGAAGAGGCTAAATTTGAACCAAAAGCGCAGATTTTAGCGGCTCACAGAGCTTAAATTTAAAAATATTTGCAAGGAGCGCGGATGAATGAGCAAAATTTAAAATATATTGCAAATTTAAAAGTGCAGGACGTGCCGTGGAGTAGGCTCACGACCGCTTACGGCAGGGCGAGCGAGTTTGCTGAAATTTTTGAGAAACTCGCGCAAGCAATCAAAGCTTGTGATGCGTCGCGCAGTTCGGGCGGCGAGCAAAATTTAAAAAGCAAGCCCGGAGCAGGGCAAAATTTAAAAAGTGGGTTCGGTTGCGGGCAAAATTCTACGGATGCGGCAAGATGCGGCGCGGCACAAAATTTCGTAAATTTAGCGCAAACGAGCGAGTCCAAATTTCAAAAGGCGGATAACGAGGCTGCGAAATTTAAAGCGGGCGGAGAGACGGAGCTTAAAACGGGCACGGCGAAGTGCGGAGAGGCGGAATTTAAGAGTGCGGATAGCGTGGCAATAAAATTTAAAGCGAGCCAGGCGAGTAAATTTAAAACTAGCGCGGCGGATAAGAGCTCGGATGCGAGCGAGCGGGAGAAATTCGATAGCAAAGCCCTCCAGGACGCGCTTAGTAAGATTTTTAACGAGATAGAGCATCAAAGCACGCTTTGGCACGCAAACCCCTTTTGCGCTGCTGTTCTTAGCGCGCATCTTTATGCAGGCGCGCGCTGTAGCGAGTAAAAACGCGAATAAAAATAATCAAAACGCTGCGGCAGATAAAAAGCAAAACGATGCGGCAAGTAAAAACGACAAAGACGAAAACTGCGAAAACGAAGCGGCAGGCTTTATCGCGGCTCGGCTCGGCAGGTTTTTTGCGTTTATGATTGAGATTTGCGATGATGCCGACAAGATCTCGCACGCAGCGCCGCTGGCGAACTTTTCGGATATGCTTGCGGAAAAATATCTGTGGCCGCAGAGCGATGAGAATGACGAGGAGCTCTGGGAGGAGCACTTTTACGACGATGAGCTATTTTACAGCCTCTATTTTTATTCGCGGGCGGTTTTGGACGCGACGGGAGTGGACTTTGCGCAGTTTAAGCCTGGGCCGGGTGGCGTTTAAGGCTGTGCCATCTCGCCTTTTGATTCTAAATTTAGCGCAATGCGGGGCGCTTTGGCGACGCTTTGTTTGAATTTAGACTCAAAAAAATTTAAAATTCTTTAAAAATTTACGACGTGCGGAATTTACAGATCGTCTGTTTAAATTTAAAATTCGCGCGATTTTTGATCGGCAGTATGGTTAAGGTGCGGGATAACGCTTTTAAATTTTAAATTTAGATCGCCACGAAGCTTGAAATCCGCTTGCAGCAGGGCTTTTTATGTGGTTTTAAAAAGATACCAATTCGGCGCAATTTTTTCTATCATTATAAACTCGCTAGGACTCATTTGCGGCAGATCCGCTTCATCTTGCACCCGCAAAAAGCCCACGGAGTTATCGGTGATCCCGCCGATAAGCAGCATAAATTTTTTGCCCTCCGTCTCGGCGTGAGAGAGATGCAGGCTTTTGATCTCCGCCTTTGCGCGTTCGGACTCGCCGCCGGCGTAAAGCTCGTAAATTTTTTCAAATGCCGCTAGGTTTTGTTTCCCAAACTCCATAAGCTCTTTATCGGGCGCTAAGATTAGCTTTAAATTTACGATATCCGCATCGGTTCTTTGCTCAAATTCACGTTTTTGCGCCTCGTTAAATTTTTCATATTCGCTTACGATAGCCTCAATAATAGCGGTTTGTGCTAAAACTCGCACGGCGTAGATTCCGTCTTCCTTAGTATAGACATAAAGGTCGAAGTGCTTCTCTTTAGAGCCCAAAAATACGTGAAAAATCTCGCTAAATTCGTCGCTGTGTCCAAGCGGAGCAACCGTGATTTCGCTATAATTATCTGCCGCGTAGAATTTGCGCTTTAAATAGCTTCTCATCTCGCCTTTGAAATAAAGATTTTTATCGAAGTTTGCGTCGCTAAATAGCGAGCGGACTAGCTCTTCATTAGAGCTCGCGTTTAGGTTTAACGCGCAGCTTGCACAAAGTATGAGCGAGGCAAAAATTTTTGAAAATCCCGCTGTTTTAAAAAATCTAAATAAGCTCAAAATTTAACCTTTGGAAATTTTATAAAATTAAAAAGTCCATAAATTCTGGAAATTTTAAAATTTTGCAAATTTTAAAACTCCGTAAATTTCGTTTTTATAGGCTCGTCATTGCTTCGGCGCGCGCGAGAAGCTGCTTTGCGCCCTTTTCGATAAAAACGCGCGCTAGCTCCGTGCCTACGCTTCGGTATTGCGATTTTTGCGAGACGATGCTTTGGCGGATGCTTTCGCTGCCGTCGGGCAGGCCCACTATCGCGCTGATGTGGATATTTTCGCCCTCAAGGCGCGCGTTGATGCCGATCGGCACCTGGCAGCCGCCCTCCAAAACTCTAACGAAATCCCGCTCCACGGTCGTTTCAATGATCGCGCGCTCATCTTTTAAAAATTCTATTGCGCGCAGGATTTGCGGCTCGTCCACCGCCTCGATGCCAAGCGCTCCTTGACCCATCGCAGGGATCATCTGCGAGATTTCAAAGGGCGCTACGTGCTTTACCTCGGCGCGTAAATTTAATCGGTTGATGCCCGCCATCGCTAAGATGATCGCGTCAAATTCCCCGTCTTTTAGCCTTCGCAAGCGGGTTTGGACGTTGCCGCGCAAGGATATAACCTCTAAATCGGGCCGCATGCTAAGCAGCTGCATCTTGCGGCGAAGGCTTGTGGTGCCGACTTTTGCGCCGCGAGGTAGCTCGTCAAATTTAGAGTATTTTTCGCTGATCATCGCATCGCGCGCGTCCTCGCGCGCGCAGATCGCTGCTAGCACGAGCCCCTGCGGAAACTCCACGGGCACATCTTTTAGGCTATGCACGGCGATATGTGCTTCGCCGCGAAGCATGCTTTCCTCAAGCTCCTTCGTAAAAAGCCCCTTGCCGCCGATCTTTGCAAGTGGCGTATCTAAAATTTTATCGCCTTTGGTTTTCATGCTTTTTAGCTGTGCTTGGATGCCGCTAGCTTCAAGCAGCGATGCGATATGTTTGCTCTGCCACAGCGCAAGCACGCTGCCGCGCGTAGCGATGATCAAATTTTTCATTTTTCCTCTCCTATGCTTTTTCGAATCTCGATTTCGTTCTCTTCGATCACCTCAACGTCGATTACGTCGTCGCTTGCGCGACTGCGTCGCCAGAATTTTCGCTCTTTTTTTTCGGAATTTTCGCCGCTAGCATTAAATTTAGGCACATCGCTGGTGACGCAGTAAAATGACGCAGTGATTATGCAAACGCCCAAAATATCGCCGAAAATGCCCGGTGCAATGAGAAAAACGCCGCCTACGACGAAGCCCACGCCGCTTAAAATTTCTTTCGGCGAGATTTTCATTAGATTAAAAAAGCCCATCCACGAGCGGTTTGCTACGACGTAACCGCCTAAAATCGCGCTTATGACGATCTCCACCGCATACGCCGCAAATCCGTTTGCGCTTACGAAATAATAGGTCGTAAATGCCTCAATTATCAGATATGGAACGATCAAAAGCCTAAACATATTTTTCCTTAGAATTATCGCTTTAAACCGCGCCTCTTTAATGGCGCTAAAATTTAATCGCGGATTTTAGCAAATTCCGTCTGAATTTTTAATGTATCGCAAGAGCCCTTCGCAGCCGCGCTTGATATCTGCGTAACAGCGTTCAAAATCGCGCGTGTAGTAGGGGTCGGCGATTTGTAGGCGTTCGGAGCCGGTTAAATTTGAACTGGCGCCTTTTAAATTTAAGCTGGCTTGTTTTAGCGCGCCTTTAAAATTTAGCGCGGTGCAGTCTGTAAAATTTCCCCCTCCAAATTCCAAAAGAAATTTTACCTTAGCCATATCCTTGCCGCGAAAAATTCGCCCCAGCGAGCGCATATTTTCATCATCCATGCAAAGAATTAGATCGTAGCGCTCGTAGTCTGCGGGCGTGACCTGCACGGCGCGATGCGCTACGAGCGGCACCTTTTGCTCTTTTAGCACGCGCTGCGTTTCGTAGTAGGGCGGCGAGCCGATCTCGTCGGTGTGCGTCGCTGCGGAATTTATGCTCACGCGGGCACTTAGACCACTTTGATTAATAAAATTTTGCATCACGGACTGCGCCATCGGCGAGCGGCAGATGTTGCCGTGACATACGAAAAGTAGCCTCACGCGCGCCTACTGCGTGATGATGTCGTAGTTTTTCGGGATTACGGGCTTGAAGATCGCCTCATTTACCGGCGCGTTTTTGCGGACGTTGCTTAGATTTATAACGACCTTATTGTCCATTTTGTCGGTGTAGCTGATCTTGCTCGGCAGATCACCTTTTAGCTCGATTAGATATTTCACGTCGTCGAAGCTCGCCTCATAAACGCCCTTTTTATTGGGTTTTGCGTTCGCTAGGATCGCCGTTAAATTCGGCGTTTCTTTGATATTTGTGATGATAGCCTGCTCGAGTTCAGGCTCGATTACTACGACCTTTGTGAAGCTAAAAAATATATTTTTTATCGCAGGGGTCTTGTAATGCCACACGGCGTGCTCTTTTGTGGCGCTAAAATCGCCGCCATAGCTGATTTTCGCATCATCGCTCTGCACGGTTTGCGAAAAATTTGCGCTCAGTGTGTTAAATTCTATCCCACCTGCAAACGCAAAAATGCAGCTTGCCGCTAAAGAAATAAGAGTTTTTTTCATAAATTTTGCCTTTATTATTTGAAATTTTGCGCGTATTATAGCCGTTTTTCTAGGATTTAATTAAATAGAAACTAAAAATATGTTAATATGCGCGGTTAAAATTTTAAAACTAAGGTTTGAGATGTTTAAAAAGGTCATCCACGGGATTTTCGGTACTAAAAACGATAGGATTGTCAAACAATACGCCAAGCGCGCGGCGCAGATCAGTGCGCTTGAAGAAAACTACGCGGCGATGGACGATGCGACGCTTAAGGCGGAATTTGAAGCGTTAAGAGCGCAAGTTCGCACAGGCGAAAAGAGCACGGACGACGTGCTTAACGAAGTGTTTGCTATCGTGCGAGAGGCGGGCAAAAGAGTGCTAAATATGCGCCACTTCGACGTTCAGCTGATAGGCGGTTTGGTGCTAAACGACGGCGCGATTGCCGAGATGAAAACGGGCGAAGGAAAGACCCTCGTAGCGACCTTGGCAGTAGTGCTAAATGCGATGGAGGGTAAGGGTGTGCATGTCGTAACCGTAAACGACTACCTAGTTAAGCGCGATGCTGCGCAAATGGGCGAGCTATATGAATTTTTAGGACTTAGCACCGGTGTGATCGTAGGCGGCGAATACGATGACGCCAAGCGCAAGGCTGCATACGCGTGCGACATCACCTACGGCACAAACAACGAGTTCGGCTTTGACTATCTGCGCGATAATATGAAATTTAGCGCGGATGAAAAGGTGCAGCGCGGGCATCATTTCGTAATCGTCGATGAAGTTGATAGTATTTTAATCGACGAAGCCAGGACGCCGCTCATCATCTCGGGCCCTACGAACCGCACCCTAGACGGCTACATCAAGGCAAACGAAGTAGCTCGCCAAATGATCCGTGGCGAGGCTCCAGCCGATCCGAAAGGCAAAGCTACGGGTGATTTTACCGTAGATGAGAAAAACCGCGCCGTTTTGATCACGGAGGCAGGAATTTCAAAAGCCGAGAAGCTTTTTGGCGTCGATAATCTCTATAGTCTCGAAAATGCAGTGCTTAGCCACTACCTTGATCAAGCACTTAAGGCGAATTATCTATTTGAAAAGGATGTGCACTACGTCGTGCGCGACGGGCAGGTCATAATCGTGGATGAATTTACGGGTCGTCTTAGCGAGGGTCGCAGATTTAGCGAAGGGCTCCATCAGGCGCTTGAAGCCAAAGAGGGCGTGCAGATCCAAGAGGAGAGCCAAACTCTTGCCGACATTACTTTTCAAAACTACTTCCGTCTTTACGAAAAACTCGCTGGTATGACGGGTACGGCACAGACGGAAGCAACGGAATTTTCTCAAATTTACAAACTCGAAGTGGTCTCTATCCCTACGAATGTGCCGGTTATCAGAAAGGATCAAAACGATCTTATCTACAAAACCGAGCGCGAGAAATTTGACGCCGTCATTAGCGAGATCAAGCGGCTAAATTCCAAAGGTCAGCCCGTGCTCGTGGGCACGGCGTCGATCGAAAAGAGCGAGAAGCTGCACGAGCTTTTGGTCAAAGAAAACATCGCGCACTCCGTGCTGAACGCCAAAAATCACGAGCGTGAAGCGCAGATCATCAAAGACGCGGGCGTAAAGGGCGCAGTTACGATCGCTACGAATATGGCTGGACGCGGCGTGGATATCCGTATAGACGATGAAGTGCGCGCTTTGGGCGGGCTGTATATTTTAGGCACCGAGCGCCACGAAAGCCGCCGCATCGATAATCAGCTCCGCGGTCGAAGTGGACGCCAAGGTGATCCGGGCGAGAGTAGATTTTTCTTAAGCTTGGAGGATAATCTACTTAGAATTTTTGGTAGCGACAAGATCAAAAATATCATGGATCGCTTGGGGCTAAAAGATGGCGAGCATATCGAATCAGGCATGGTTTCGCGCGCAGTAGAGAACGCGCAGAAAAAGGTCGAGAGCCTACATTTTGAAGCGCGTAAAAATATCTTAGAATACGACGACGTCGCAAATGAGCAGCGCAAAACGATCTATAAATACCGCAACGAGCTTTTGGATCCCGACTACGATCTGAAAGATAAAATCATCCAAAACCGCGAGGAGTACATCTCTAGCGTGCTTGAGGAGCTTGAAATTTTCGACGGCGTAAATATCAAAGAGGTCGATAAATTCCCGATCGTCGCTAAAATCGCTCAAGAAACAGGGGAGGTGCTCGAAAACAGCGAGCTTGAGAAGGTCGATGATTTCAAAGAGCTGAAAGAAAAGATCATCGGCGCGCTTGCCGTTTCGTATGAAAACAAGATGGCGCCGATCGATCCGCAGCAGCGCAAAAGTATAGAAAAGATGCTTTATCTTCAGATCGTCGATCGCGACTGGCGGGAGCATCTGTATCAAATGGATATCCTAAAAGCGGGCATCGGACTTCGCGGCTACAACCACAAAGACCCGCTTACGGAGTATAAAAAGGAGAGCTACAATCTTTTTATGGAGCTTGTAATGCGCCTCAAATCCGATAGCATCCGCTTACTGCATTCGATCCAGTTCAAATCTAGGGAGGAGATAGAAGCCGAGCAGCGTGCGATGCAGGAGCGCATGGAGAGCTCAAACGCCAAAGAACTCGCCGCCGCAAGCACGAATGAAGCGCAGCTAAAGGGCCCCGATGAGTTTGGCGACAAAAAGCCTAAGCGAAACGATCCTTGCCCTTGCGGCAGCGGCAAAAAATACAAAGACTGCCACGGCAAGGGCGGCCCGAAAAAAGGCGGCTTTGCAAGGTAGGCGCGGCGATCGATCGTAAGTATCGTGCGATCAGCGATCTTGGTTGCGAGCATTGCGCGATCGGCGCTTTTCAATCTTGCTTTTGTATTTAGCGGATCGGTCGCGGGCGAAAGGCGTCATAAAAATTTTAAAGGGGAGTTTGATCGTGAGGCGGCATGGACGGAAATTTTAAAAGAGCTTGATTGTGAGGCCGCGCGGACGGTGAGCAAAGCTGCGCGATGGAGCGGAACTTTGGTTTTGAAATTTTAAAATTTAAAAGCGCACTTGGTTCCTTTGGCTACTTGTTTTCGCAGCGCCGTTACGGTGCGCCGTGCGGTAAAACGCAAACTAAGCAGCGCGTGATACTTAAATTTAGTGCGCGGCTAGAGGACACTGCGCGGCATTTGAAATTTTAAATTTATGCGATTGCGGGCGAGCTTTTTAAGCGAAATCCGCTTTTTAAATTTTAAGAATTTTAAAATTCTAAAAGGTTTTAAATTTTTAAAATTTTAAAATTTTAAGACGCTTGAAATTTTAAAATTTAGAATTCGGGTTTAAAATTTCGAAGTTTTAGCAAGACGATATGTTTGATTTGTCGTATTCGATATCTTGGGGACGAATTTCATTGCGTGTAAATAGATTTTGGCGCGATTTTAAATTTTCAAAGCCCGCCGGAGCTTCTATATTTGACGTCGCAAAACCTGTTTTTGGAATTTTAAAATTCCAAAATACTTAAAATTTCACATAGAATTTAGCGTTAAATTTTATGTGAAATTTTACAAGGACGGCTTTTTTTGGTAAAGTATTTATTATTCAAATATCTCAGATTCGACCGCTCTCAGCCCTTCATTACGCTTTCGGCGCTGCTTGCGTTCTTGGGCGTCGGCGTGGGGCTTACGGTGCTCATCGTTGCGATGGCGATAATGAACGGCTTTGATAAAGAATTCGAGCGCAAACTCTTTACGATGAACTACCCGATCACGATCCACAGCCACTTTCGCGGCGGCATTTCAAAAGACGACGTGGAGGGGCTGCGAGCGGACTTCCCCGATCTGATCTTTAGCCCCTACATCAGCTCTCAAGTCATCGCTAAAGGCGGCGACAGGCTCGAGGGCGGGCTGATTTTCGGCGTAAATTTAAACGACGAAAAGCGCATCAACTCCGTCGTCGCAGCAGGCGCCAAAGACGCCAATCTAACGGACTACGGCATCATGATAGGACGCGGGATCAAGGACGAATTTATGCTAGATGAGGGCGGCAAGATCACGATGATCTTTACGAAAAGCGATCCGGGCGGCTTTGCGCTGATCCCTAAGATGAAGCGCTTTGACGTGCGCGCGGATTTCAGCTCGGGGCTGATCGCCTACGATAAAGCCTATTCCTACGCGGACGCGAGCGATCTAGCCAAAATTTTGGGCTACGACGAGGGGACCTTCGACGGCGTGCATGTTTTTTCAAACGATCCGTTTAAGGACCTGGAGCGCATCAAAAAAAGCCTCCCTGGCGGTGCTAGCGCCGTGGGCTGGTGGCAGCAAAACGGCAATTTTTTCAGCGCCCTTGCGCTTGAAAAGCGCGCTCTTTTCATCGTGCTGATGCTGATAATCCTGGTCGCGAGCCTAAATATCGTAAGCTCGCTTCTGATGACCGTGATGAACCGCCGCCAAGAGATCGCGCTTTTACTTAGCCTGGGAGCCAGCAAAAAGGAGGTTAAAAGGACCTTTTTCGCGCTCGGAGCCACGATCGGCGGCAGCGGCATCATATTCGGGCTGATTTTGGGCTTATTCGGAGTGTGGCTACTCGGAAGCTTCGACATCGTAAATCTACCGGCCGACGTTTACGGAAGCTCGAAGCTGCCGATGGAGCTCTCGCTAGGCGATTTGGCGATGATTTTAATCGGCGCGGTGCTTATCGTGGCGCTATCGTCTTGGTACCCGGCCAAAAAAGCCACGCAGATCGACGTTCTGCAAACGCTGCGCAACGAGTAAGCGGTTTAGAAATCGCAGTTAAAATTGCGCAAGATTTTAAAGAAAGGACCAAAATGAAAAATTTTATCTTATGTGTTGCTGCAGCAACGATACTAGCGGGCTGCCAAGCGCACAATCAAGAGCCTAAAAAAGAGCCTATGATGCAACCTGCTCAAGGCTGCTCTACCGGTGGTTGCATGGATGCCGTAAAAAAGGCTCAACAGTGCCAAGGAATTCGCCCTGTTATGAAATCTCAGCTACGATAAGCCCCGTAAATTCATAGCCCAATCGGCGGAATTTTGCTTAGCTTAAATTCCGCCGATTTTAAATTTTGCTATTTTAAATTCTATTTAACGTAAGATTTCGTTAGTCTAAAGCTGCGAAATTTCATTTAAAAATCTCTTTAAAATTCCCGTAAAATCCGCGAAATAAATCTAAATTTTATAAATTTTAGGGTAACATTCCCTATTTTTCAAAAAGGCTTTAAATGACTTTAATCGACGGCAAAAGCATAAGCGCGAAGGTAAAAGATGAGATCAAATCAGCCGCTTCCGATCTTGCCGCAAAGGGCGTAGAGCCCGCGCTGGCGGTGATTTTGGTAGGCGAGGACGCGGCGAGCAAGACCTATGTCGCGAGCAAGGAAAAAGCCTGCGCCGCCTGTGGGATCCGATCCGTAGCGCACCGCTTGAACTCCGATGTGAGCGAGGCGGCGCTTTTAGAACTGATAGAAAATTTAAACGAGGACGAAAGCATCGACGGCATCTTGGTGCAGCTGCCGCTTCCAAAACATATCGATACGAATAAAATTTTAGAAAAAATAAGCCCGCAAAAGGATGTGGACGGATTTAGCGCGATAAACGTAGGTAAGCTTACTAGCGGGCTTGCGGACGGTTTTGTGCCTTGCACTCCGCTTGGCGTGATGCGTCTACTTGAGGAATACGGCGTGCAGATCGCGGGTAAAAATGCCATCGTGCTGGGCCGCAGCAACATCGTCGGAAAGCCGATGGCGAGCCTGCTGCTAAATGCCAACGCCACCGTCACTATTGCTCATAGCAAGACGAAAGACTTAAAGCGGATTTGTGCAGACGCCGACATTTTGATCGCGGCGGTCGGCAAGGCGCATTTTGTGAGCGCCGATATGGTAAAACAAGGCGCGGTAGTGATCGATGTAGGGATAAATCGCGGCGAGGACGGCAAGCTAAGAGGCGACGTCGATTTTGATGCAGTCGCGCCAAAATGCTCGTTCATCACGCCCGTGCCCGGAGGCGTGGGGCCGATGACGATTGCGATGCTTTTGAGCAATACGATAAAATCGGCGAAAAATCGCTTAAGACAAAGAGCCTAAATGAAAATACTAAGCAAAATTTATAAATTTTTATCGAGTTGGACGGGGACGGTCATCGTCGTTTTATTCGTCATTCTTTTTGTTGCGCAAGCCTTCGTGATCCCCAGCGGATCGATGCGCACTACGCTTTTGGAGGGTGATTTTTTATTCGTTAAAAAATTTAGCTACGGCATCCCGACTCCACATATTCCCTTTGTAGAGTGGCAGGTAGCTCCTGATAGCGACGGAGATGGGCATATCATCCGTGGTGAGGGTCCGAAGCGCGGCGACATCGTGGTCTTTCGCTATCCGCTTAATGAAAAAATGCACTTTGTAAAGCGAAATTTTGCCGTAGGCGGCGACGAGGTGATATTTGATCTGAATAATTTCTACCTTCGTCCACATGAAGGCGACGAGTTCATTGCCGCAAACTATGATGCTCGCGACATTGTGATTTTGGGCGGCGAAAAATATGTCAAAGAGCCGTATAAATTTAAGGGCATTCACTACGACCCTAATGCTAGAAACTCAATGCTAACAAATGTCAAAATCGCACTTGAGAAGGGTGAATTTTCTATGAAGCCCATTAGTCTAAGCGAAATTCCTCGCAGCTTCGAAGCTGAGGGGATAAGCTTCAATGCCTTTTACATCAAAGTGCCACAGGATGAGTATTTTATGATAGGTGATAATCGAAATAATTCCGCCGATAGCCGCTTCTGGGGTCCGGTACCTTATCGTCTGATCGTTGGCAAGCCGTGGTTTACATATTTTAGTATCGATGCCGATCGCAAGATCCGCTGGGAGCGAATCGGGCGTTTCGTAGATACCTTGCAAAACGACGAGAGCCTGATCTATGAGCAAAAATAAGGAGTGGCAATGCAAATAAATAAAATTTTCATAGCGAGCGATCATGCGGGCTTTCGCGCCAAAGAACAAGCTAAAAAAGCGCTCGCCGCTTTAGGTTACGAAGCGGTCGACCTTGGCACGCATAGTGCCGAAGCGAGCGTGGACTATCCCGATTTTGCGGGTACGTTGGCGGATAAAATTTTAGCCGAGTGCGAAGCTTGCGCGCGGAGCGAAAATTTTAAAGAAAATAACGATAAAAATTTCGCTGCAGCCGCGGAAAATTCCGAAGCGGGCGGTAACGAAAATTTTGTCGCAAGTATAAACGGCTGCGGAAATTTTAACGACGCCGTACAATGTAGCGGGAAAAATGAAAATTTTAACGTTATAAAAAACGCTAGTCGTCAAAATTTTAACGCTAGCGAAAGCATGACTACCTGCGTAAACGCAGCCGTAAGCCAGAATGCGAGCAAAGATAAAATTTTAAATTCCACCGATTACGGCATTTACGGCGTTTTGATTTGCGGTACGGGCATCGGTATCAGCATCGCCGCAAACCGCCACGCTCACATCCGCTGCGCGCTGTGCCATGACGCGACGAGCGCTAGATTAGCCAGAGAGCACAACGACGCCAACGTCCTAGCCTTTGGCGAGCGATTAATGGGCGCGCTAGTGATCGAAGATATGATTAGGGCGTTTTTCGGCACTGATTTTGCGGGCGGTAGGCACATTAAGCGCGTCGCAAAGCTAGGTACTTGCGGTAGTGCGAATTGCATGCTTGGATTTGACGAAGAGAATTCCATGCAGAATTCCGCTCAAAATTTTACGGAACAAAGCTGTGGCGCTAATTTAAACGGACGAAATTCTAAATTAAGCTTCGCCGGCAAAAGCCCTTCTAGCAAAAATCCCATCGACATGGATTCTGCATTAAATTTTGCGCGGAGCCTTAACGATAAAAATTCCTTCTTTACCGGCGAGAATTCCTTGATAGGCTTTTGCGTTGCACGTCATATAGATTTAAATTCTACGCACGCAAAGATAATCTTTAATGAGAAAAATCCGCTAGATAAAAATTCCACTAGCGCAAATTTTGCGTTAGATTTTACGCGTGAGAATGTTTGTGAGAAAAATTTCGCTCAAAAAGTTAGCCGCAAAGATTTTGTCGGCTTGAACCCAGCAATTATAAATTTCAAGGCTACAAATTCTGTTTGCATGAGCGTTAAGCCAAAAAACGTAAATTGCGCTAGCGCAGGTTTAAAAGATGCGAATTTTGCTATTACGAGCGTTAATTTAAAGGGCGCAAATCTTTCTAGTGCGCATTTTAGGAGCATAAATTCTGCCTATTTTAGCGCAACAATCGCTACTATGCGCTTTGCAAATCCAAATGAAGGAGGCAAGCAATGAGCGTAGCATTGGGTGTTTTAGCGCTATTTTTTGCAGCGCTACTTATTCTATCGATCCGAAAAAATTCTAAAATTTACGCCTTACTTCGCAAGAGTGAAGAAAGAATTTCAAAGCTTAAAAGCGATAACGAAAAGCTTAAAACCGCCCTTCGCTTCGGCATCGAGGCTCTGCAAAACGAGGAGAGCGAAAACTGCAGCTTAAAAATCCAAAACGCAAGATTGAAAAGAGGTAAGCTATGAAAAGCCTAAGCAGCGAGCAAAAAAGCTATTTATTTCGCTCGATCCGCACCGTGCGTGACTTCCCAAAGCCCGGTATTTTGTTTTACGATATCACGACGCTCGTAGGCGATCGCGAGGCGTTTAATTTCCTGCTTGATCATCTAACCGAGCGCTATGCCGATTACGGACTTGATTACATAGTAGGCATAGAAAGTCGCGGATTTATTTTTGCAGCGGCGCTTGCTGCGAGGTTGAGGGTCGCTTTTGTGCCGATTAGAAAGCCAAAGAAACTCCCGTATATCACGATTTCACAAAAATACAGCCTTGAATACGGCTTCGATCAAGTCGAGATGCATGTGGATGCGTTCTCCGGCGTGCAGGATGCCAAGGTGCTTTTAATCGACGATCTTATCGCCACCGGAGGCACCGCACGGGCGGCATTGGATCTCATCGCGCAGACGCAGGCTAAGTGCGTCGAAGCCTGCTTTTTATTAAATTTGCGCGAGTTAAACGATCTAGGCGAGTTTTCGCGTCGCACAAACGTTTATTGCGTTTTAGAGGCGTGATTTTGGAAGAGCTACTTAAAAATTTACTGCAAGAATACCACCAATACGCCTATATCGTGCTTTTCGTTTGGTGTATTTTAGAAGGCGAAATCGCGCTGATTTTGGGCGGTATCATGGCGCACGAGGGGCACATAAATTTGCCGCTAGGTATCTTTGTCGCGGGGCTTGGGGCATTTTGCGGCGATCAGTTTTATTTTTATATCGGTCGCTACAACAAAAAATATATCAGTAAAAAGCTCGCGGCGCAGCGCCGAAAATTTGCGATTGCCCACCTGCTTTTGCAACGCTACGGCTGGCCGATAATTTTAATGCAGCGCTATATGTATGGCTTTCGCGTCATCATCCCGATGAGTATCGGCATCACTCGCTACAGCGCAAAGAAATTTGCGATTATCAATCTTTTTAGCGCTTGGTGCTGGTCGGGTGCGACGATGGTTTTGGCGTGGTATTTTGGCGAGGAGATCTGGAGCGGGCTGCGGCTAATCGAGCAACACTGGTATTTTGCGATACCTATCATAGGCGGAATTTTATATCTATTTTTTAGATTATTTAAACGTATGGAAAATCACTTTATGAACTCACGAAAGGAACGAGATGAAAGTAAAACTGCTAGATCGTAAAATTAACGAGATAGAGGCGGATTTTGAAGTTATTTTAGTCGTAGATAAAAATTTAAATCACGAATTTATTAAAGATGCGGATAAGTTTGCGCTTTTTAACTACAAAGGCGAGGGCAATCTGCTGCTAGCCGAGAGCGGGCGGCTGTATGTGGGGATCAAAGAGCTTAGCTTCGATAGGCTGCGAGCGGCGCTTGCGAGCGCATACAACGCGCTTAAGGGCTATGCGATCAAAAATTTTAAAATCGCCTTTTACAAATGCGGCTGCGATCGCAGAAGCACGATGGCGATGGTTGAAGGCGTGCTTTTGGGCGGCTATGAGTTTAATAAATACAAAAGCGAGAAGAAAAACTCCAGCTTGAATGAAATTTTAATCTCTACGCAGGAGTATGGCGGCGGTAGCCCCGACGTGCAAAAGATGAACTACGGCGTGCAGCAGGGTATCGTGATGGCAAACGCTGCAAATTTTGCGCGCGACGGCGTCAATGAGATCCCTGAAATTTACACGCCCGAAAAGATGGCGAGCGAGGCTGAAATTTTAGCCTCGAACTACGACGACGTGAGCGTTAAAATTTACGACGAGGACTTTTTGCGCGAGCAGAATATGAATGCGTTTTTGGCGGTCAACCGCTCCAGCGCTCATCCGCCGCGCCTAATCCATCTGATCTATAAGCCGCAGCGCTGCCTAAAGCGCGTTGTTTTCGTCGGCAAAGGGCTTACTTACGACAGCGGCGGGCTAAGCTTAAAGCCTGCCGATTATATGCTTACGATGAAAAGCGACAAAAGCGGCGCGCTTGCTGCGATGGGTATCATCAAGGGCGCTGCCGAGCTTGAGCTACCGTTTGAGGTACACGCGGTTATCGGCGCTACCGAAAATATGATCGGCGGCGATTCGTATAAACCCGACGACGTGTTGCTTAGCCGCAGCGGCGTGAGTATCGAGGTGCGAAACACCGACGCGGAGGGCAGACTCGTGCTCGCCGACTGCCTAAGCTACGCGCAAGATCTTGAGCCTGATCTGCTAATCGATATGGCGACGCTTACCGGCGCTTGCGTCGTTGGGCTAGGCGAATACACTAGCGGCATAATGGGAAACAGCGAGGAGTTAAAACGTAAATTTAAAGATCTTAGCGGCTGCAGCGGCGAGCTATTTAGCATTTTGGAATTTAACGATTATCTGCGCGAGCTAATTAAAAGCAGTATTGCAGACGTCTCCAACTGCGCTTCCAGCAGGTACGGCGGCGCGATAACCGCGGGGCTGTTTTTGGATAAATTTATAAAAGACGAGTATAAAGACAGGTGGCTGCACCTAGACATCGCAGGGCCTGCATATCTGGAAAAGGCGTGGGGCTATTACGCCGCGGGCGCGACTGGCGCGGGCGTGAGAGCAAACTTATATTTCTTGCAGGCTCTAGCCAAAGAGCTGAAGGACGCGTAGATGGGGCTGTCAGTAGGGATCGTAGGGCTTCCGAACGTCGGTAAATCCACCACTTTTAATGCACTTAGTGGCGCGCAAAACGCACAGGCGCAAAATTATCCGTTCTGCACGATCGAGCCCAATAAAGCGGTCGTGCCCGTGCCCGATGCCAGGCTCGGTAAGCTAGCACAGATCGTTAAGCCCGGTCGCATCGTGCATTCGACCATCGAGTTCGTCGATATCGCGGGCCTCGTGCGTGGCGCAAGCAAGGGCGAGGGGCTGGGGAATAAATTTCTTTCAAATATCCGCGAATGCGAGATCATCCTTCATATCGTGCGCTGCTTCGAAAGCGGCGACATAACCCACGTCGAAGGCTGCGTCGATCCTATCCGCGACATCGAGATCATCGAAACCGAGCTTATTTTAGCGGACATCGAGCAGCTTGGCCGCAAGATCGAGCGCCTCGGCAAGGAAGCCAAAGCAAATCAAAAGGGCGCTAAAGAGGCGCTAGCCGTAGCAAACGAGCTTTTAGCGCATCTAAACGACGGCAAGCCCGCTTCAAATTTTGCGCTCAAAGAGGACGAAAGCTACATCGCTTTAAATCGCGAGCTGCGCCTGCTTAGCGCCAAAGATGTAATCTACGGCGCAAATGTGGACGAAGACGGCATAGCGCAGGATAACGAATATGTCGCGCGCGTAAGAGAATACGCAAATGCCCGCGGCGCCGAGGTGATCAAGCTCTGCGCCAAGATCGAAGAGGAGCTCATAGGGCTAAGTGACGAGGAGACTCACGAGATGCTGCAAAGCCTGGGCGCGCAGCAAAGCGGGCTGGAGCTCATCATCAAGCGCTCCTTTGCGAAGCTCAGCCTCATCAGCTACTTTACCGCCGGTGAGATGGAGGTGCGCGCGTGGACGATCACGAAGGGCTGGAAGGCTCCGAAGGCCGCGAGCGTGATCCACAACGACTTTGAGCGCGGCTTCATCCGCGCCGAGGTGATTGGATTTGATGATTTTATCGCGTGCGGCGGCGAGAGTAGGGCGAAAGAAGCGGGCAAGATGCGCCTTGAGGGCAAGGACTACGTCGTGCAAGACGGCGATGTGATGCACTTTAGATTTAACGTTTAAAATTTGCGCTACATTCGAGCGAAATTTAAAATTTACATAGTTTTAATTTGTGCCGAATTTGCACATCCGATTCAAATTTTTAAATTTGCGAAATTTGAATTTCTATGGCGTGTGAGAATTCGGAAATTTAAAATTTTAGTTGAAAGCAGCGATTTAAAATTTTGAAATTTTATAAAAAATCCCCGGGATCGAATGTATGCTCGGGTTTGGCTCGATTTTAAAATTATATAAAATTTAACTCGCGCAGAACGGGACTTTAAACATTATCGTAAGTAAGCTCAACTTTACAATTCTATGCATTTTAATCCGCTACACCTTTCGGCGAGCGGACTATAGATATGAACCTTCTGCCAAAATCTGAAGCTAAAAGTAAAATCACGGGCAGAATCGAAAATTTGAGCGTCCATGCATTGCGAAAAGTATCGACACATTCGCGCTTTTTGAGATTAAGGGCGTATGTTTTCGCATACACTGTGAAGCCTTTAACTCTAAACGAGAGTGATCGCGGGCGCGTACATTTTCGCAAAGATAGGTATTTGGATATGCTTACGGCTTTAGAAGTGCGGCTCGCCCAAATGCTTAAGACTTTGCGCTATATGTGCTGTATCGGATAATTCAGGTGTGTATATAGTAATCGCATTTGGCTTTGTTTTTGCCGTGTCTGCGATACTGTTTACAATATACTTTGCGTTCGCAAAAAAAAGGGCTCACTCGGTTTTAGCGAATTTCTATGATTGCGTGTCGTTAACATTGATTTTGATGGGACTTCTCGCCTATCTTGACGCAGGTGTGCAAAAATTAAAATTTTAGTGCGAACACCACAGAAAGTAGCGCGGATTTTACGAATTTTTACCGAAATTTGGAGGAAAATAATGTGGTATTTAAAAAAGAAAGCTTCAAGTGAATTGAAATTTTTCACAATTATCGGCAAGATGGAAAACTTAGAAACAGACTGGGGGCGAGACGGACTGTATATAACATTTGAGGTAAAAGGAATAAGATTTTTCGACTATCCCGATCAATGGTTTGCTGATAACGGCGATATAGTCGAGGTAACGTATTGTTATCTTTCCCCTGAGTCGCCCAGCATAACGCATATTTCGATTTTAGCTAAGTATTCAAATTATATGAGAGTGAAACAGGCTCTAGCTATAATTTGGGATTTTATATTAATAGCCTTTTTAATCGTAACGTTTCCCATATGGTTTTACGGTATTAGTAAGTTGTCCATTTTATTATATATTGCCTTAGGGTTCTGCATCTTACAAAGAGCTTGTAAAAAAATCAAAATTTTATATGAAATCGAGAAAAATAGAGGCTAATTCGTCTTTATTTTTCCGCGTATTAACGCATAAATAAAAAATCATTTGTTTTAAGCATCGTCTTGTGCGCCTTATCGTAGGTCTCATTCTGCCGCCGTAGTTTTTGCATGCGGTTGCCAAACGCCTTCAGTGTTTTTAACTTATCTTTGTTGAGATTGTATGGCGCGCAAATTTTGGTGATATGAAAGTTTGCCTTTGACCTTAATAAAAAAAGGCTTTATCGATAGAAATGTAAAATTTATACCGCACGGCGGTAGGTTCTGAGCCAAAACCGCATAAACGAAAGCGGCGATATACAAATTTAATGCGCACGCAAAATGTTACCGTTCGGCGAAAATTATATCGCTAAAAATTTTATCGAAATGCCAAAAATACGAAGCGATCTTGCTCTTGCGTTGTAAAGGCTCATTGGATATAAATTTAAAGCGTAAATTGCAAAGCAGGGCTCAATTCGATCAAATCGAGCCTTCGATCCAAAATTCGTTTTAAATTTTGGATCGAAACATACCCAAGACCTAAAACGTTATCTCCCAGTTAAATCTAAAATTTCTGCGCGGCGCGTAAAACCTGCCGATGCCCGCACCCGTCGCCTGATCGATCATATTGACCGTTCCAAAAGCCCTGATCGAGCGCGCGCTATCCCAAGTGATATATTTGGCATTGGTTAGGTTGTAAACTCCTAGACTAAAGTTAAAATTTTTTTGCGGCTTAGCATAAGCGATAACGTCCACTACCGTATAATCGCCGCTTCGCCAACCTTTGGTATTATCGGTTACGGGCTCTCCGTTTACTATAGAAGCATCGATATGTCCCCAATACGGATCCGTTCTTTCGACTTGGCTTTTCCAATACATATTGTAGGTATCTTTGCGTTTCTTGGCTCCTACGTCGGTGATGAAAAGATCAATGCCATATTTGTCGCCGGGCGTAGAATAGCCGATATTATAAACGGAAGTAGGCGGTTGGATCGCATTCATCGGTACCTCTTCGCCCCTGCTGCATCCGGAGTTTGAATCATTGGCGTTTGAGCCGTTGCTGGCGCACGACATTCTGCCTTTTTGTCTGCTGTATTTATATCCCAGCCTAAATCCCTCCAGGCTCTCCGATACATCGCCGAGCTCCAGATGGGTATTTATCTCAAATCCATGCACTTTGGCGCTATCTCGGTTTACATTTTGATAAAACGGATACGGTATCTGCTGATCTACGACTTGTAAATTTCCCAAAAATTCAAGATCGATAAAATTTTTATAATCCGTCTTAAAAACATCGAAGGTTATGCGGCTTCTCTCATTATAAAAGGTAAGAGCGATCTCTTTCGTCCTTGCGATTTCTGGTTCTAAAAATATATTAGGACGGATAGAAAAATCGGGATGCTTAAAGGTCATATACGCTTCATCCGATGTCGGAGCGCGGAAACCCTTAGAGCTTTTTAGCTGTATCCTCATCCAATCCAGTGGGTCTAAATTTAGACCTAGTTTATATGAGCCGCTTTTGTATTCCTTCTCTCTTAGCAGGAATTTTAAATTTTGCTGATAATTTTCCTCTCCATAAGGAGTGTAGTAACCATGTATTCCGTCATAGGGGTTGTAAGGATACGGCACCCACAAACCGGTTATGATGCCTCTGGGCACTTCGGGATAGCCGGTATATTTAGGCTTATGTTTTACCTTATCGTAGCGGTAGCCAAGATCAAAGCCAACATATTTGGTTATTTGAATTTCATCTCCGATGTAGCCCGCCGTAGTCGTAGTTTGCACGGGGATCAGATAGGTGCTGACCGTTGTAGTATTGCTTCTGAGCTGACCGTTCATATGGTAATCGGGATTGGGTACACCGGCTCCCGGGGTTCTACCGAAAAATATATTATCCCACCATTGTGCATCACCGGCATAAAATCCGTCTCTATTGGTCATAGATTTATCCGTTCTATCAAAAAGTCCGCCGTATGATATAGAATTTTCGATGACGTTAAAAAGGCTAAGCTCCTTTTCAAAATCTAAATTTAATTGCTGAGTGTCGGTATCTAGCGTCCTGTCTGTGTATTGGACCTCCTCATAGCCTCTAGTGCCAGGAGTTACGAAGGATAGCTTGTGCTCTTTTACGGTTTCCCACCAGCCTAGTGGATTCCACCTTTGTTCGTTTTCGTCGCTGGCATCTCGTTTTATAGTGCCGTATTGTCTGCCGTCAGGGAGAGTGTTTATCTCGATTTCTCTTTCGACCATTTGATAATTATAGTCCCAAGTATCGGCATCATATGTTTCTTTTAGCACCTTTAGCTTTTTAGAGCAGTCAAATTTGGAGCAGTCTATATAAACCCCCTCTCTAATTCTATACTCGGTATTTAGCGTTAGGTTGTTTCCCGAGCCGTCTTGAATAGTGCCCGTAGTCGGATCTACGCCTATTGGTCTATTGTTTTTATCTACCAAATTATGCGTGCCGGAGCTCGAGTCTAAATGCATTCCCGATGGATTTTGTGTTTGCTGGCAGGCGCTTCCTTGGCAGCCCTCTCTATTGATCGCGCGGTTTTTAATACTCTGCTTTGAGTATGAAATTTTAACGTGATCCCAAAGCGGCGTCTCGCTGAAATTTTCATAGGCAAATTGCACGTTTTTTCTAGTGGAGCTATCGTGGTTTGTCCTATTTCCATATCGTTCCGAAGCATCCGGACGGCTACCCATTCTTAACGTATAAGATAGATCCTCGCCGTCGGAATTTTGCTTCGAGTCATCTATCGCGACCGAAAATCTATTCTCATCGCCCGGCTGAAATCCCACCTTTACGAGCGTACTTTTTTTGGTTATGGTGTATGGATCTGCCTTTTCGCGAGTTTTACCTATATGAAGTTTGTCCTCTTTACTATCATATATGTCGTAGAAATAGTTTTTTCTTTCATGACCGTGTCTATCGGTGTTTATAACCAAAAGATCAAACCAGTCGTATCTAGCTGCACCGGTGAAGGAGTGAAAATTTTGACTATCGACGCTTTGATAGCCCTGCTTAAAGCCAAAATGATAGTTCTTTTCCGTTAAGAAATCCCTAGCGTCTTTGGTTTCAAACATAACCGATCCGCCGAGTGCGCCGCTTCCTGCTTTTATAGAATCGGCTCCTTTGGTGATATTGGCCGTTTTGACATTTTCCATCTCTACGCCGTTTCTTGTGTTATTAAAATTTCCATACCCCTCAAAGAGGTCTTTAAAGCCCTGCGAGCTTAGAGTCTCCGCTTGACGAAGCCCGTCCACCGTGATAGCCACGCGGTTTTCGTCCACGCCGCGAACGGCGTATCCGCTAGCGCCGAATCTGCCCGTCTCGACCGCTGTGATACCCGTTTGGTATCGCACCAAGTCTCTGCTATCGGTGATCTGCTGCTTCTTAATAGTCTGCGCAGTAGTTTTAGTTTCGCCGACCTTTTGCTCGGCTACGCTTTGCGAATCGACATTGCCCGTTACCTGGATGGTTCCTAATTCTTGCGAATTTGCCTGGTCTTCCGCGTAAAGCGAACCATAAAAGAGCAGCGAGACATAGAGAGAGAGAGAGAGAATCTTCTAAACATTCATATTTCCTTACTTAATGATTATAGAATTGATTATTAACGCGGCGAATAATAATACAAAGATTTTTAATGTTTAATTAAATTGCAGTTTAAATTCAAGTATAAATTTTAAATGGCTAAAATTTTGATTTTTAAGAAGTAAAAAATTTCGAATAGTCAAGAAATGCGTAATAGGCGTATTTTAAGCTTTAATATAGCCTAAATTTTGCAAAGCGTTTTTGAAACGACTAGCAAAAATACTGAAAATTATAAAAGGGCGAATGATAATAAAGCGCATTTTATAATATGTAACGCACTTTTAAATCATGATATTTTTGCCGGTAATTTTAAAATTTTATACCCAATCGCTGCATTGTAAATTTATCATTTTATAGATTGTCGTCTCGCAGGATTTGTTAGCAGATCTATTTATCGGTGCCGGAATAGGGCATAAATTTTTGCCGGGTAGAATTTCACGCTGCGCTATAAATTTTATGCGCCCCGAAATCACAAATTCCTGGCGAGCGGCAAAATCCCACCACATAAATAAACTATACCGCCACGTTACGGGCATCGATAATCTACTCGTTTATTCAGCCAAATTAACCCATACCGCCGCAAATTTTATGTTTTAAAATTTCGCGCCGAATCTTTCGCGGCTAAAAGATACCTCGCAGAGCCGCTGTGCCCTCTACATGCCTGTATGGCAAGAAATAATGCACGAAGTTTGTGCAAGCGCCCCCAGACACGCATATTTCGACGCTCAGTCTGTGTTTGACATGCGCAGAATCGAGATCAGGTATCTCTAATCCGCCGCTTTTGTAACCGCTATAGCCCATCTCTATCGGCACCTCTAGCTCATCCTTTTCAAACACGACGCGTCCGCTTTGCACCTGCTCGAGCTTGATGTTTTTCAGCACGATCCCGGGCGCGCTCACGTGCTCAAAATTTATACTTAGTTCATACGGGGCGCCGGTGGAGTTGTCGTCCGAGAAGTCGGGCTCAGGTTCGCGCTCATCGCGCCATGATCGTCCGCCGATAGTGGTAGCTCTTAAGCGGGCGCTGACGCTAAAATCCTTCAGATCCAGCGAAGCGCTGCTAAAATCACGGATGAGCGCCCATGATACGACGGTACGGCCAAAAAATTTATCGGCGATCATATATGTGCCTAAAAGCGAGCTTATGACCACCCAAAACAGAAATATAAATTTAAAAACCTTACGTAAAACGAACTTCAATGTTTTCATCGCTATCCTTTCAATCTAAAGCTTAAGCGGAATTCCGCCTGCGAATCCGCAGATTAAAATTCCGCGCAGGATTTCGCTTATGAAATTCCGCGCCTTTTCGGACTACGGCGGAATTTTAAGACAGAATTCTGTGGCGAAATTTTGCTGCGAAATTATAAAATAAATTCCGCCCATGAAATTTTCCCTAGAACTGCGCCTGTAAAATTCCATAACGGAATTCGAAGATGAAATTTTATCGGCGGAATTCCATAGCTAAAATTTCACGGCAGGACCCAGAAATTCTTTCCCGCGGCAAAATTCCACGTCTTAAAATTTTAAGAAAGTATGAAATTTTTTATCTGATCGCAGATCGCTTCTTCGGACTGCGCGGCATCGATTTTCAGGGTCTCAACACCGCACGCCCTGCATGCCTGCGCCATCAACTCCTGTACGCGCATTAGGTATCTCAGCCCGCGAGCCTCGATTATATCGCTGCTAGCGCGCGTTTTAAGCCGCCGCCCGATGAGCTGCTCGTCCGCCGAAAACAGCACGATTTTATCCGCAAATTTGCCCCCAAGCGCAAATTTGTTAAGCGCGATAAGCTCGCTAAGATCCACGTTTTCGTCGTTTGCCAGCGCATAGGCAAGCCCCGAGATGAAGCCGCGATCGCTTAGCACGAGCCTGTCTGCGCCGCCCTTTATCACGCGCTCGTAGTGCTCGGCGCGGTCTGCGAGGAACAAAAGTAGCTCGGCGCGCTTTGAAATTTCGCCGCAGACCTCGCGCAGATTTACGCTGCCTCGCGCCCACTTAAAATCTTCGCCCAAAACGAGGCTTCGCACCGCCTCGCCGAGCTTCGTGCCGCCCGGCTCCTTAGTCACGATCGCTTGCGGAAAAGCAGCCGCCAGCCGCGCTATCTGCGTGCTTTTGCCCACGCCGTCGATACCTTCGAATATTACATACATTTTTCGCCTTTAAATTTGTGCGCTATTTTACAAGCTTATAGCTAAATAGCGGCTTTTTTAAACAGCGGGGCGTAAAATTTTGCCTCAAAATCGGGCTTTTGCGCGAGCTTGTGCGAGCCGATTTTTATTTTTTCGGCATAAAATTTTATCGGGCGCTTCGCCTTGCTTGGTTCTTGTTTTTTTGCGGCACGGCTCGAGGTTAAATTTATCGCTCGGACGGGGATGAGCTGCATAAACAGCGAGCGAGCAAATTTTGCGCTTACGGACATGTACCGAGCGGAGAAGGGCGCCAGTCGATAAAGACGGTGCGCGTGCGGATATGATGGCACGTCGGGCGAAGCAAGGCGTCATCATGCAGAGCAGGATATGTGCTTTGCGAAGCGTATGGTGCTAGACGGAAAGAACGGCGCTTCTGGCGGAGCAGGGCGGCGGCGTCATTCGGAGTAGGGTATGTTGTAGGCGGCGCGGGCGGGCAAACGCTGCGCGCAATGATAAAATCGCGACGATGAAATTTTAAATTTTACCCTTATATGTGCTTGCAAGCTCGGGATTTATCGCTATGAAATCTTTCCGTAGATCGCCAAGATCGCAATCGGTAGCCGTGATCGTAAAATCATCCGTCATATCGAGCGCAAATTCGCCAAGATCTGCTTTAAGCTGCTTCACGCACCCCCAAATGAGCTTTTTAGCCTGCGCATATTTATCGTTTAGCTGCGTTTCTTGATTGAAAAGATCAAAAATTTTCGCCGTTTCGTAGTCTACTTCGACCTCGGCTCGAAACTCGTAATCAGGAACGAGCCAAAGAAGCCAGCCGTCCTTTCGTGCAAGCCACTGCGCGCGCTGCTCTTGCGAGCCGAATCCGATGATCGGCGGTAAACTCCTATTGTCGCAAGCTAAATTTATGCAGTAGAGTTTACAGGCGGGCGTGCGCTTTTTTATCGTCTCTTTAATCGCGGGCAGCAGCCTTTGCGCGGCGAGCTCATAGAGCTTTTTATAGCTCATATCCTTATCGGGCTTTTGATAGCGCACATAACCATTTTCGGTTATTAAGCTCAGCTCGCCCATTGCGTCAAATTCATAGTTTGTTACGTCATTTCTTCTGCCTGCGCGAGGGTGCTCTACATACTCCCGTCTTTGTGCGAGCTTGCCGCATTTGTAAGTAAAATTTTCTATCCCATAGGCGTTGTTGTCAAAGGCCGAGTAGATGGACTTTAGCTCGCCATTTTCATAGATAAATCTTTTTATATTGAAGCATCCTACGCATCTTCTATTGTAGCAACCGAAATGATATTTTAAAACTTCGTCCCGCCCCCAAAAATAAAGGCTTTCAAAGAAATGTTTTTTGCCGTCATGTTGTCTTTCAAAAACGACGCGATCTTGCGCGTCAAAGCCGTATTCGTAGGCGTTTACGATCTTTTTCGGTTTAGTTTTTAAAATTTTGCCCTTTGAGAAGCGGTTATATTCGAAATAAAACGGCTCTAAATTGATATAGCTACCCGACGCCCAGCGCCTGCTTACGGCCTGCGCTTCGGCTATTTTATTTAAGGCTTTGTATTCATCTCTCACGCTTTTTAAAAACGTTCGCAGCCTTTCTATCTCATCCATTGCTTCGTTCATTTTATCTCCCATGCAGCTTCAAATTTTAAATTTAGCCGCGCCTGCGGGCTAAATTTCCGTCGCTTGCAAGCTCATTTTTTTTAAAAATTTTAAAATTTCACTCGGCACGAGGTGCGAGACATCGCCGCCGTGGCTCAAAACGGAGCGCACGATCGAGCTTGAGATGAAGGCATTTTTGAGCGTCGGCATCAGATACACGCTCTCAAATTCCTCCCATAGCGAGGCGTTTGCATAGCCGATCTGCAGCTCGTACTCAAAGTCGCTGACCGCGCGGAGTCCGCGGATAACGAAGCGCACGCCGCAGGATCTGGCGAAATCCACGAGTAGATTATCAAAGCTTTGCACGCGCACGCCGCGAAGCCCGCGCGTCGCGGCTCGCGCCATCTCTAGTCTGGATTTTAGGCTGAAGTAGGGCTTTTTGCTCTCGTTTAGCGCGACTGCCACGATGACTTCATCAAAGAGCCCCAGCGCGCGCTTGATGACGTCCAAATGGCCGTTCGTGATAGGATCGAAGGTACCCGGATAGATACATTTTCTTGAGTTTTGCATTATTGCCACCTTTTAAATAGCTCGTTTTGCACGCCCAGCGCGTCGCACCACTTGCCGATTATGAAATTTTTTAAATTTTGCACGCCGCAGTAGCCTGCGATCACGGGCGGCGCGATGATAACGCCGAGCGCGGCTAGCTCGCTCATTTGTCGCAGGCTGATCGCAGAAAGCGGCATCTCGCGCACGCCTAGGACCAGCCGCTTGCGCTCTTTTAGCGCGACTGCGGCGGCGCGAGTGCTTAGGCTGTCGCAAAGCCCGCCGTAAATTTTAGCCAAAGAGCCGATAGAGCAGGGCGCAAAGATTGTGGCGTCAATGCCGAAGGATCCTGAAGCGGGCGGCGCGCCCAGATCGGTGTCGAGATGAAATTTTACGCTCTTAAATTCCACAGATTTTAAGACCTCGTCCGCGTCTATGCCGCTTTCGGCGCTCAGGACGAGGCGCGCACCCTGCGTAAGCACGGCGTGAATTTCATGCGGTGAGCTGGCAAGAAATTTAAGCAGATCAAGCCCGATCTCGCAAAAACTCGCGCCGCCTAGGCAAACTAAAATTTTCATTTCAAGGCTTTCATATCGAAATTTTGTGCTTTAAAAGCGAGCTGAACGGAAGGAATTTTAAAATTTGAAGTTAAGATGGAGCGGGAAACGAGAGTCGAACTCGCGACATCAACCATGGCAAGGTTGCGCTCTACCACTGAGCTATTCCCGCATGCGGTAAAAATAAAGCGCGATTGTAGCCTATAAATTTTCATTTGTCAATAATTTCTCGCTTAAATTTCATAAATTTTTACGATTTCTCCAGCGCGAACTTTGTCGCATTCGGGATCAGCCAAGAAAAAATGCGATGCCGCAGCCAGCGGTCTGATGCGCCCAGAAGGCGACGGCATAGGCGTAAAAACTCCGCCTTCGTATGCGCCTACGGTTAAATTTACTCTGCCGCTTTTTAGCTTCAGATCGCTTGCGAGCTTGGCATAGATCGCCGCTTCTGCGCTAAAAGCCTCACTTGCACCGCTAAGCTTAAATAGTATCGGTAGTATGACTGCGCGCGTAAGCACGAAAGCAGCCATCGGATTGCCCGCCATTGCAAAGACGAATTTGCCGTCTTTTGCGAAGCACTTGCTGGGGCGGCCGGGCTTGATATCAATGTGATCGAAAACCTGCAAAAATTCAAGTTCACTCATAGCGCTTTGCATAAAATCCGCCTCCCCAGCACTTGCTCCACCGCTGGTAATTAGCACGTCAAATTTATGTATAGCATCATCTAGCGCCTCGCACACCGCGCTAAAATCATCCTTTAAAATCCCTAAATACTCGTTTTGCAAGCCGTATTTTTGCAGCAATGCAGCAATACCGCTAGAGTTGGCATTATAAATTTCGCGCTCGCTTGCGCTCTGCCACGGCTCTTTTAGCTCGTTTCCGCTGGAAAATAGGGCGATTTTAGGCCGCGCGTAAACATCCACTTCGTAAATTCCTTGCGCGGCAAGAAGCATAATTTTAGCAGGGTTTAAAATTTCGCCACGGCGCAATAAAAGCTCGCCCGCACGCACCTCCTCGCCTTTTTTACGAAAGCCGTCGTGAGCATGAACGGAAGCAGGGATTTTTAGAGTTCCGCCTTGCGCGTCTACATCCTCTAGCCTCGCGACAGAGTCCGCGCCTGCAGGCATTGGCGCGCCGGTCATTATCTTTTGCGCCTGCGCAGCCTTGATTTCATAAAATTTTTCGTCTCCTGCAAAAATCGTAGGCTCTACGATCTTTAGCTCTTCGTCTTTGAATTCTGCCGCGTAGGCATAGCCGTCAAGCGCCGAATTATCGAAGCAGGGTAGGTTTTTAAGCGCCGAAATATCGCTAGAAAGAATGCGGCCTAGGGCGCTGGGAAGAGGCACCTTTTCGTTCCGCCTGCTTGATGTGATTCTAGCCGTAGCCAAATTTATAGCCTCATTTATTCCTATCATTTTAAGTCCTTTTTATAATTTTTTACATTTAAAATCCGCGCAGTTAAGACCTTGCGTAGCCTTGAATTCTATGTTGCACCGGAACTTGCAAGGCTAAATTTTGCCCAAATAAATGCGCGAAATTTTATGAGCTCAATTGCCTTATTTTACTGCGAGCGTTGCTTAAAATTTCAAAACGTATCGCTCGTAGAATTCCGCGAGCTTGCTTGCGCAAGATTTTTATTCCGAAGTCTTCATTCCTCCAGCCTCTGTATGTCCGCACCAAGCGCACCAAGCTTAGCTTCCAGCTTTTCGTAGCCGCGATCTAGGTGGTAAATTCTATGTATTTTGCTCTCGCCGCGCGCCGCAAGGGCGGCTAAAACGAGTGCCGAGCTGGCGCGCAGATCGGTAG
The DNA here is from genome assembly GCA_963529625.1 of uncultured Campylobacter sp. Classification (GTDB taxonomy): domain Bacteria; phylum Campylobacterota; class Campylobacteria; order Campylobacterales; family Campylobacteraceae; genus Campylobacter_B. The sequence goes on from CAURZM010000002.1 coordinate 69,972, forward strand.
CCATCACGTCCGCGCCGTTTAGCTTGCCGCCGCTGATCGTCGCGATGTGGCCGTTTAGGCGGATATCTGCGCCCATTCTTGAAAGTTCGCTTACGTGCATGAAGCGGTTTTCAAAAAGCCTCTCGTCGATGGTGCTGACGCCCGAGGAGATACACGCAAGCGCCATAAACTGCGCCTGCATATCGGTAGGAAAGCCCGGATATTCGCTCGTGATAATCTCAACTGGTTTGATCTTTGAGGCGGGTAGGATCATGATCTCGTCGCCACCGTTTGAAATTTCAAATTTAAAACCCATATCTTCAAATTTTGCAAGCACTGCGCCAAGATGAGCCGCGCAAGCGTGCGTGATCGTGATACGAGAGCCCGTGATCGCGCCTGCGCACAGATAGGTGCCCGCCTCGATGCGATCGGGAATGATCGAAATTTCGTTCAAGCTTAAAAGCTCGCCGCCGCTTCCTTTGATGAGGATTTCGTTCGTGCCGATGCCCTCTATGTCGATGCCTGCGCTTTTTAATGCGTTGCAAACGGCGATTACTTCGGGCTCTTTTGCCGCGTTTATGATATGAGTGGTGCCGCTTGCTAAGGCAGCCGCCATTACGATATTTTCGGTGCCGGTGACGGTAATTTTGTCAAAATTTATAGTCGCGCCCTTAAGCCCCTTTTTTGCGGTGCAAACGACGTAACCCTGCTCGATCTTAACCTCCGCGCCCATCTTTTCAAGCGCGCTAAGGTGCAGATCGATCGGTCTGGCGCCGATCGCGCAACCCCCGGGAAGGCTTACCTCGCAATGCCTAAACCGCGCTAAAAGCGGCCCCAGTACCAGGATCGAAGCGCGCATTTTACGCACTATGTCGTAGATCGCCTTGGTCGAGTTTACCTCGCGCGTATCGATTTTGGCGGTATTGGCGTCAAGAAACTCGCACTTTGCGCCTAAATTTGAAAGCAGCTGAATTAGCGTGTGGATATCGGAAACTGCGGGTAAATTTTTAATTACGACTTCGTTTTTTGAAAGGATAGATAGGGCTATGAGCGGCAATGCGGCGTTTTTTGCGCCACTTATTTTGACGCTACCGCTTAGTTTCTTGCCCCCGTTAATTCGTAGATAATGCATAATTTCTCCGTGTAAAATTTCGGCTATTATACAGAATTTAGCTTTAAAGTTACCATTTTGTTACCACTGAGCGCTAAAATTACGCCCAAATTTAATAGTTACATAATTTTATAAGGATTTTTATATGAAACAACTAATTATTTGCGCTTTGGGTGCGTTTTTGCTGGTCGGTTGCTCCTCAAAAGCCCCGTCTGCCGGCAGCCAGCAAACGTATGTCTTAAACGATCATGAAGAGGGAATAACTTCGGTGCCAGGAAGCGAGTTTAATCGCCCGCTAATCGCATCTGTAGACGATTACACCGGCACTCGCGCTGGAGGGGACTGCAGCGGATTTATCACCGTGCTAAATGATAAATACGATGATTTATTTTTCAATTCAAAAGATCTGCCGAAATACTTCACAAACGGACGTAAATCCCAAGCAATATATAATTATTACAGCCGTAAAAATTTACTCAGCAATACGCCGCGAGTGGGGGATTTGGTGTTTTTTCAAAACACCTTGCGTTCTAACAAAGGCAAGGTCAATAACGAAATCAGTCATATCGGTATCGTGCGCGAGATCTATGCCGATGGTCGCGTGAAATTCGTCCACAATACTCGTGGTAGAAATCAAGCGGACTTCGTAAATTTAAATAAGAAAAACGTCCACGTAGCGGGGCAAAAGATGGAAAATAGCTATATCGTGCGCTGCGGTAAAGACCGCATAAGCTGCCTAGCATCGAATCGCTTCGCAGGATACGGACGGGTGAATAACTAGAATTTTTAAAATTCTTTCGCCATATTTTTTTGAAAATCTTTTCATAACTTTTGAAATTTGTTAGATTTATGGGATTTTGTTAGACTTTTTAAAAATTCGCGGCGGTTTGATTTATGCTCTAGAATTTCAAGTAAAATTTTGCAGATAAATCGCTTGGAATTGTGTCTGTAACCTAGCTTTGCAGAACTTATTAAATTCCTAAAATTCTAATCAAATTTTAGAATTTTATGGTTTTTAAACTCTGCAGCAAAAACTTATGAATAAAAACTCATTTTGATGCTGTTATGGCAAGTCAAATTAGCATTTTTAACGCGTAATCATATATAACAAGCATTTAAAATATTTACTCTAAAATTTATTTTGAAATTAATTTGAACTCAAATTTTGTTATTCTTAGTAAAATTATACTTATAATTTTATATAAAATTCTACAAAATAGCTTCATATAACTGAAATTTTATCGTCATTAAATTTGCAGCGTGCTTGTTTTTTAATTGATATCAGATAAACTTTATAAATTACGTAAAGCTTTCAAAAAGATTTATAACCTGAATTCTTATCGTAAAAATTTTACTTTAAAGCTATATATCTAAATTTTAGTTGCAAGCCCTTTTATTAAGGCGCTTTCAATTAAAACTATTAGCGAATTTTAATGCTAGCACTTATCCATAAATTTATCTCTAGCCTATAAAATCAGACTACGCCTTTAATTTAATCAAAATTTCGCTACTATGTGTGAAAAATTTAAGGAGCTTCATGCAAACAGGCAAATTTACTCTCGCGATCATTGTGGCGAATGTCCTATTCTTCGTGATTTCATTCGCATTAGAATATTTTTTCGGCTTTAAGTCCTACCTGTTTTTTGGGCTCAATCCATATTTTTTCGAGGGGATGCCGTGGCAGCTACTAAGTTCATTTTTTATGCACGGCGGAGTGATGCATCTAGCGATGAATATGGCGGTTTTATATCAATTTGGTGGGATTTTAGAGCGAGCGTTTGGTGGGATAAAATTTACGCTACTTTACATCGTAGGTGGGCTGCTGAGCGGCGCTTTATGTCTGATTTATATCCGGTATGCCATGAGCATGGGAGAAATCGTCAATATCGTAGGCGCTAGTGGCGCTATTTGCGTGCTTTTGGGCGTGATTGCTTATTTTGATGAACGCAATGCGGGCGGGATTTTTATCGCGATTTTGATAATGAGCTTTGCACCGATGCTAATGGGCGTAAATGTGGCATGGTATGCGCACATAGCAGGATTTGTGGTCGGTTATGGCTTTGGAATGATCCAGAAAAAATTTAGAATTTTGTAGAATTTAACGCTAAATTATACATAAAATTTTATGAAAGGATGCAGATGAAGCGGATATATTTTATAAGACATGCTGAGGCGCAAAGTGGCAACAGAAGCGATTTTGAGCGGGCATTAAGCCATGCGGGCGAACTTTGTGCAAATAAACTAGGAGAAAAGCTGCGTAGCTTGGGACTTGCGACTGATTTGATTATTACAAGCTCGGCTATACGCGCACTCCATACGGCGCAAATTATCGCTAATGCGCTGGGCGCGACAAAAAGGGTAGTGCCATTGCGAGAGTTATACGACATAGGCTTATGGGATTTGGCAAAGTTTGTTCGCAGCTTGGATGAGAAACGATTTTTTTGGTGCAGTGTGAATGTGGAAAAATACAATGCGGTCGGTCTGAGTGGCGAAAAACATCGCGACGCAAACACTGAAAATTCTGCTTTTAAGAGCGCTAAAATTCCCGCTAGCATTGGCAAAAATAATGCGATATATTCCAATGATGTGGAAATTTCTAGCACTGATGTTATGCAAAATTTTAATACAGCTAGCGCAGAATGCGTATTTATCGTTGGACATAATCCAGCAATAGGCGGAATTTGCTCGCTTTTAGGCGAGAAGGAAGTCGATAAATTTCCTCCTTGCTCGATTTGCGGCTTAGAATTTAACATTCATAAATTCTCAGATATTACCGATCATAGCGGCAAAATGGTAATGCTACGATGCCCTTAATTACGCTTTTAACGCTTCATAATTACAATCGGGCGGCTCGTTGCTGCATTTAAAGCTGCTTTTGCCGAGCATTGTTATATACTCGTAAATAAGACCATATGGCAAAATAGCAAATTACTTTGAGATAACTTTAAATTTTAAAAAATTTCCGATGATGTGGCTCGCCTTGAAAATCGCAGACTAAATGAGTCAAAAAACTAAATTTTATATTTTTAGATAATCGGTCGTTAGCGCTTTTGCTTGAAATTCTAGTTGCTTTGTAAAATCTTAAGTTTAGATTTTGCAGATGGAAATTTCGTGCCAAAATTTTCTCAAAAACATAAATTTATTGAGAAGAATAAAATTTATTAAGTAAAATTTAATAGTAGCCGTGGTATCATTCCCTAAAAATTTTGATAGGGAATTAAAATGAGACAGTACGAAACTTACAGATGCGACAAATGCGGCGCGGAGGTCGAGGTGCAAAAAGTAGGCGGCGGCGCGCTTAGCTGCTGCGGCGAGCCGATGAAATGCATCACCGAGGATCTGACGCAGGTAAATTTGATGAAGGCGTTCGCAGGCGAGTCCCAGGCACGCAATAAATACGATCTTTACGGCGATTTGGCCAAAGAGGCGGGCTTTCACGCAATTGCGCGACATTTTTACGAGGCCGCCGAAAATGAAAAATGGCACGCCAGAGCCGAGCTAAAGGCGCATCATGCAGCCGCAGGTATTCCGCTTGATAAGATGGATAAAAATCTGCTTGATGCTGCCGCCGGTGAGCGTTACGAGCACGAGAGCATGTATCCGAGCTTCGCTAAAATCGCGACCGAAGAGGGCAAAAAAGAAGTCGCGCGCCTTTTTAACGCTATCGGCAAGGTTGAGCAGGAGCACGAGCGCGAATACAACGAGCTTCAAAAGATCCTGCTAGAGGAGGGCTTTTTCGAGAGTTTCGACGAAGAAGTTTGGGTGTGCGAGGTCTGCGGGCATATTCATCGCGGAAAGAAAGCTCCTGGCGCCTGTCCGCTCTGCAAAGCTCCACGTGAGTATTTTAAAAAACAAAGGCTTGTTTAATTTTGATGCTTGCGGCACGGCGTTTTGTGCGATAGTTTTTGAAGCCGTCGCAAATCTCGTTTATTGTCGCGAGCCGATCGCTTAAATCTTGGCTTAAAATTTTGCGCGAGATTTCGTCTTTTTGCTCCTTTTTGCCGCGGGACTCCGTGGCTAGACGAAATCTCGGGCTAAATTTATTTAGCCTAAACTCCTTTTCTTATCCCCCTAAGAAATGAAATCCTGCTCGCAAGAGCGGGATTTCTGTCGTAAAATAAATCTAAAAATAGTCATGCCGATGATTTTATCTTTTTAAATTTTATTAGAAATTTATATATGATTCCTACGCTATTTACGAAACAAGCTTCGCGTCGATAAATTTCGTAGCAAACTTTGATGGCAATCTTTTGCGTCTTTAAATTTTAAGGAGAATTCGGTGCGATGAGAACTCGAAAGCAAATCAAACTATAAAATTTTGAGGGTTTAAATTTTAAATCAGAAATTCCATCCTTGCGTAATTTACAGATAAATTTTATATCTACTATCTCTTAATATGTCGTTTATCTTTTGCTTATAAAATCCTCGGATAAAATTCCTATCGTAAAAATGTAAATTAAATTTTGCACTAAATTTATCTGGAATTTTAGGCGAAATCATATGAGAAAATCTAAAAAGTAAATTATTCTATACTCCAAAAGAGTAAAATTTTAGATTTTTTGCAATCAAGCTCTAAGGCTCGCGCGTTAATTTTAAATTTTGCCGAGTTAAATTCTAAAGTGCGCAGGGTAGAATTTTGGGCTTTGTTATGCGAGTATGAAAAACAAATTTCAGAATTTTTCAAAATAAAATTCCAAATTTTTTAGAAAATAAATTTCATAAAAAACGATTTTAAAGCCGCCTCAAAACGAAATTCAAAAAATCTCGCTCAAGTAAGCCTCGCGCTATCTCAAATTTTAAAATTTCACTCCTCAAATTCCTCCGCGACCTTCGCTGCAAGGCGCAGTTTGTCGCTGTCAAAGTGGGTGTAGATGCGTGAAGTATTTAGGCTCGCGTGGCCGAGAGCTTCTTGGACGAGCACGAGGTCCTTTTGCTTTTTGTAAAGCATCGTCGCGAAGGTGTGGCGCAGCATGTGAGCGCCGTTTTTTTCCTTGCGGATGCCCGCGTTCATTAAAATTTTCTCCACGATGCCGCTGACGTATGCTTGCGTGAGCGGCGCGCCGTTTTTGGTGACGAAAAGATAGCCCTCTTTATTGGCAAAGTTCGTCTCCAGCGCGTTTAGATGCTCCTCGATCAGGTGGCGTTTAATCATTACGATGCGGTATTTGTTGCCCTTGCCGCGGATTCGGATGATGAAAAGATCGCCCTCTGGCGCGATATCTTTGCGCTTTAAATTTATCGCTTCGCCCACGCGGATGCCCGTGTAGACGATGATTTTTACGATTAGGCGGTTGCGATGCGCAAAGGAGCGAAACTCGCTTAGATTTATCGCATCCAAAAACCGCTTCAGCTCCTCCTCGCTCATAAACTCCGGAAGCTTCGTGCCGCGGCTGCCGCTAACGCCGCCCCAGTGCTTAAGCTCGATGCCGAAGTTATGGGAGGTGCCGTCCTGCTCGTTTTGGCGGTCGATGAAGCCGAAAAAATTTATCAGCGCGATGCGGTAGTTTTTTTTGCTCGCATCGCTCAGCCCGCCCGTAATCGAGGCTAAAATTTCGCTCAAAAGCTCCTCGTCGATATTTTTCATACTCTCAAGGTTATATTCTACGATCGCTTCGTAAAATTTTTTAAGTGGATTAAAATAGGTGTTGATGCCGGTAAGGCCTGCATTTCGCGCATCTTTTGCGAGCCGCTCGAGTTCATTGATATTCGCGACCTCGTGATTTAGCGCCAGGCTCGCGCGGCGAAACAGCGCGTCGTTTTTCAGCTCCTTATTCGATAGCGCGCTTAGCTTATAGCGCACGAATTTTACGAGCCAAAACAGCAGCGATTTTTCAAAACTATCCTTATAATCGAGCGGGAATTTCATTTGCTTTCCTCGCTATCGCCGAAGATCACAAAAGGCAGCATCAGCGTGTTTTTGATGAGATTATAAGGCGTTTTTAGCACGTCGGTCGCAACGCCGGTAGAGTAGGTAGGCTTTTTCATCGTGCCGCGAATCTCGATGATCGTGGAGATTGTATTGTTTTCCCCTAAGATGATATGATTTAGCAGCGGGATTTTTGAGATTATCGAGCTTGCGTCTTTGAGGTATTTAAGCTCCAGATCGATATTCAGCGCGCCGCTTTTCATATCCACTTCGCCGTTGCCCGCGATGTCTGCGCTGCTGCCGGTAAAGTTCATCGCGTTTATGTAAATTTTATCGCCACTGCGGCGGAAGTAAATTTTACCCTTCTGCACGCTAAAGCCGCGATCGTTGAAATCGGGCGTCTTAAACGTAAGTAGCGACGGCACGGAGTTTATAAAGCTAAGCAGCCTTTGATAGATGATGTAGTCCTTAAGATAGGTGTTTTGCACGTTGATCTCGCCGCGGTAGTTGCGCGGATCGATGCCGCTTGCTTTTAGAGTAAATACCCCTCCGTCGAAGCTCTGCGAGCCTAGGAATTGATTGAGCGCCTCGCCGCTGATGTTTTGCGCAAAAATTTGAAGCAGGCTCTTTTTAAAGATCAACTTCACGTCGCCGCGTTTGAAATTCGCGTTCAGGTTCATATTTTTGCCGTCCAGTACGCCGTTAAAATGCGTAAATTTAAGCGTCTTATTAAGATCGGATAGCACGATCGCGGAATTTTGCCCGCTGAAATTTATCGGCGAGCGCTCCTTCGTGCCGCTATTAAACTCGCTGGTTTGCACGCTCGTATTGATCGCGACGTCCACGTCTTTTAGAGCGACGAAGTTACCGCCTTTGTTTATTTTAAGAGAAATTTTACCGCTTCCGCTAGAGCCGTCCAGATCGCCCCCACGCACCCGAAGCGCGAAAGAATCGTTTTTGTAGTGACTGCCGTCTTTGTTTAGCAGACCGAAATCAAAGATAAGATTGTTGCTGCTGATATCCAAATTTGTAAAATCGCTGGTTAAAATTTTAAGATCTCCGCCGCTAATGCCCGCGCTTTTAAGCGCCTTAGAAAAGGGCAGAATTCCGCTAATATCGGGCGAGCTAATCTCGATCCGCTCGCCGAAGCTCATCTTCGCGCCCAAAAATTGCGAGCTTAGCACCGGCGCTTTGCCGCTAAAATCAAGGCTCATATTATCTCGCGCGTCGCCAAATTTTAAAATTTCTTTGCCGTTCGGGGAGAGATTAAAGCTATGGATTATGCCGTTAAATTTAGCTTTGCGCGTGGCGATATCGATGCTGCCGCTTGCTGTAGCGTTAAAAATTTCATTTTGCAGATTCGCGTCTTTGATGTCGATCTTTTTTTCTGTGATATGCACCCGCGCGGCTTTAGAGTGAAATTTTGCCTTTGAGATCATTAGATCGGCGTCTTTTAGCGTCACGTTTGCATCTACCTTGGCGCTTTCCTTTTCGACGTCCACGTCTATAAGCACGCGCGCATCGATCCCGCCGCTCAGCGGATATACGGGCTCGTCTATGCCGTAGCTTTGCAGGATCGCTATAAGGTCTTTGCCCAAACTCTCCTTGGTTCGCAGATCCAGATATACGATCGGCTTCTCTTCAAAAAGCCCGCCGATACGCACACCGCTTCCCTCCAGGCTTTTGCCTTTAAATTTAGGCTCGTTCAGCGTGAAGCTTAGAAAATCGTTTTTAAGCGTGATGTTGGCGTCTTTTACCGTTACGGCTTCGATTTGCGGTTGAAATTTTATCGTAAGATCCTGCGCGTAAGCCGTGGCGCTGACGTTTTCGGCGATCGGGCGCGGATCTTTCAGATCGATTTTGGCGTGCAGATTCTCGATGTAGTAGTTTTGCGCGACCGCCTTGCCGTAGATCCACTCGTTCGCAAGAGGATTTAGCCCCGTAAGTGCGCCCAGCTCATTCATAAAATTTTTAAGGCTAGATGCCGAGGCGCGGTTTATCTCGATATTTAGCTCCGAGTCGATATTGTGCACGTCAAGCTCGCCCGCGATCTCGTGCGAAGCGAAGGTGCCGTTAAAATCATACGTATCGGCTTTAAAATTTGCCCGTGCCGTGCCGTGCAGAGTGAGATTAAAATCGTTTAGCTCAAGCTCGATCGGATCAAAGCTCAGTCCGTTTGCGCCCGGCGTGATCTTTGAGCTTAGCCTAAAAAACCGCGTATCTGCATAAAAAACGTCGCTTTTGTATTTTAGTTTCAGGCTTTCGCCTTTTATTTTCATATTGTCTACGTCGATCTCTTCAAAAAAGGAGTTGATGAGCGAGATTTTTTTGCTAAATTCTAAAATTTTCTCGCTTTGCGTGCGCAGATCGGTGGAATTTTGCTCTAAATTTTGTGTATTATTTTGCGTAACTTCGAGATTTTTGATGCGCAGCACGAGACTTTTATTTAGCTTGAGATAAAACCCCTCAAGCTTTGCAAAGCCCACGTCCAGCTGCGAAATCGCAATACCGTGCTTTAGGCCTACCGCGCAGATTATAAAAAGTATAGTAAGAGTAAGAAAAAATCTAGCTAAAAATTTATACATCATCGTCCCATTAAAAAGCTACGCCCAAAACCAAATCGAGCGTGCCGAAAAACTGCGCTTATAATATGAAATTTATTCAAAATTTTGGCTTATTTGCCTATAATTTCAACTAAATTTTGAAAGGAACGCATGAAATTCTTTATAAAGCTCATCAAAGCGGCGTGCATTTGTATCGAGCTTGCGGCTATCGTTCTTTTGGCCGTGGGTTTTGATCTACACGAGCGCGTCGGCAACGCGAAAACCGTGCAGATAGGCCAGGGCAGCTCAACGAAAATTTTATCGCAACTCTCAAAGAGTTATCCTAAATTTAGCAAATTCGACGCGAGACTGCTTTCTTTTTACGGTGGCGCAAAAACCGGCGAGCTGGAGCTTAGCGGCGAAAATTTGCCCAAATATCAATTTTTGTATGAGCTAAGCGTCGCAAAGCCCGTGATGAACGAGATCAAGCTGATCCCGGGAGAAACTACGATCGTGTTTTTAAAACAGCTTGCGAAAGATCGCGGGCTAAGCTTTAGCGAGCTTGAGCGCGAATACAACGCCACGGCGCCGTTTTACGAGGGCTTTTTGGTGCCTGAAACCTATAAAATAGGCAAAAACGAAAGCGAAAAAAATATCATCGACCACCTCGTCTCAAGCGCGCAAAAATTCCACGAAGGATTGTCGCGCGAGCTTATCGGCGACTATAACATCACGGCGTGGAAGCAGGTGCTGATCAAGGCCTCTGTAATTCAAAAAGAGGCCGCAAACGCAGATGAGATGCCACTCGTAGCCTCCGTCATCGACAACCGCTTGGCCAAAAATATGCGCCTTCAGATGGACGGTACGCTGAATTACGGCGAGTTTTCGCACGTCAAAATAACTCCGCAGCGCATCCGCACCGACACCAGCCACTACAACACCTACCTCAACGACGGACTTCCCAAAGAGCCCGTGTGCGTGGTCTCTCGCGACGCGATAAGCGCCGTTTTTGCGCCCGCAAAGAGCGAGTATCTGTATTTTATGCGAAATAAAAAAACCGGGCTTCACGATTTTGCGCGCACGCAAGCCGAGCACGAGCGCAACGTAAAGGCGCAAAGATAAAATTTAAGGCTGTTTGGGCTTAAAATTTAAAAATGAAATTTCGTCTTTAAATTTTAAAATTTAACCCCCGCAGTTATAAAAATGCGGGCTGATATTTAGGAGATAACAATGAAAATAGCGATATTCGGCGCGGGAAACATCGGTGCGGCGGTAGCAAACGATCTTATCGTAAGCGATTCTTTGAGCCAAAAGTTAAATAGTATCGCGCTTGTGGATGCGGTAGAGCAGATCGCGCGCGGCAAGGCACTCGATCTTGCCCATACGGCGGCGGTTTACGAGCGCAACCTGCGCATAAGCGGCAGCACGGAGCCCGGCGACATAGCGGACGCAGGCATCGTCGTGATCACCGCGGGGCGCGCAAGAAAGGCGGGGCAGAGCAGGGAGGAGCTGTTTGGTAGCAACGCCGCCATCGTCGCGCAATGCGCGCGAGATGCCGCAAAATACGCGCCTAGCTCCATCATCGTCGTCGTTACCAATCCGCTTGATATGATGGTCTATGCGGCGCTGCAGGCTAGCGGGTTTGCAAAAGAGCGCGTCATCGGCATGGCGGGCGAGCTAGACGGCGCGCGGCTTAAATTTGAACTCGCGCGCGCAAGCGGTAAGGAAATTTCATCGATGAGAAGCGCGATCGTGGGCCCGCATAGCGAAGAGATGATCGCGCTTAAAAACGAGCTTGGATGTGAAATTTCGGATGAAATTTTCGAGCGCGCGGTGCAAAACACAAAACGCGCCGGCGCGCAGATCGGCGAACTGCTGGGTACGTCGGCGCATTTGGCGCCCGCTGCGGGGATCGTAAAGATCATAAAATACATTCTTTTTGATACTTGCGGCACGCTCGCCTGCTGCGTCGCGGATAGATCGGGAGTGCCTTTGGGGCGCTTCGTAAGCGTCGGTAAAATGGGTGCGATAGAGAAAAATTTCGCCTACTCGGGCGAGTTTTATGAGCAGCTTGAGCGGATGCGTGAGCGGATAGCGGAGCTGAAGTTTTAGTGGATATAGAGCGAATTCGGTGCGATGCAGAAGCGGGATTCGTAGATTTAAAATTTCAAAGCGTAGAATTCTTGCAGTAGAATTTTGCGGCATTAAATTTCACTTTGGCAAGAAATTTAAGCTCGTGGAATTTTGCAGCGTGAAATTTCATTCGCTATGGAATTTTAAAATTTGCGTAATTTTGCCCGCTGCGAAATTTCGTAGATTAAAATTTTACTTTGGCGCAGAATTCTGCGTGACGTGAAATTTTTGAGAGCCACAAAATTTTAAAATTTAAACTCTGCAAAATTTGAAAACGAGAGGACTTTAATGCGATCAAAGCAGGCTTGCGCTTCAAAATTTCAAATTTTAAATAGCAAAGCGGGATTTGGTGCAGATTTTGATAAATTAAGGAGAAAATATGAGCGAAAATGAGAGCCAGCGCGCCGTTTGGACGGATGAGAGCCGCTGTAAGGCGTGCAACATCTGCGTAAGCGTCTGTCCTAGCGGCGCGATCGCGATGAGACAGGACGAGGGCGCCGTGCAGGGCATGATGATCGACGTGGTGGATGAGGGCGCCTGTATCGGCTGTAGGGAGTGCGAGTTACACTGCCCTGATTTTGCGATTTTCGTTGCGCCCAAAGGCTTTAAATTCGCTCGTCTAAGCTCGCAGGCTAGAGAGATGGCTGAAAAGATCAAAAATAATAATTTTATGAAACCCAAGGACGCATAATGAGAGAGGTAATTTCCACAGGCAACGCCTTAATTGCGCGTGCGGCGATTGATTGCGGCTGTAATTTTTTTGGCGGCTATCCGATTACGCCGAGTAGCGAGATCGCGCACGAGATGAGTCGCTTGCTGCCTAAGGTCGGAGGCAAATTTATCCAGATGGAGGATGAAATTTCGGGCATTTCGGTAGCTTTAGGCGCATCTATGAGCGGTGCAAAGGCGATGACGGCAAGCTCCGGTCCTGGAATCTCGCTAAAATCAGAGCAGATTGGACTTGGCTTCATCGCTGAAATTCCGCTTTTAATCGTAAATGTTATGCGCGGAGGTCCTAGCACCGGGCTTCCTACGCGAGTGGCGCAGGGCGATATTTTGCAAGCTCGCAACCCCACTCACGGCGATTTTCAAAGCATCGCGCTGTGTCCGGGCTCGCTAAAGGAGGCTTATACGCAAACCGTGCGCGCCTTCAATCTGGCCGAGCGGTTCATGACGCCGGTATTTTTGCTGCTTGATGAGACGCTTGGGCATATGCAGGCTAAGGCGGTGCTACCTGAAATTTCGGATCTAAAAATCGAGCGCAGGGCGGAATTTAAAGGTAGTCCGAAAGATTATGAGCCTTACGATGCTGCGCCCGATAAGCCTGCGGTGCTAAATCCCTTTTTTAGGGGATATCACTATCACATAACGGGGTTGCATCACGGCGCGAAGGGCTTTCCAACTGAAAATGAGCAGATCGTGGATCGCTCTATAAAAAGGCTTTTTAATAAAATTTCGGCGCATGAAGATGAGATCGTGCAATATGAGGAATTTATGCTAGATGACGCCGATGCTTGTATTATCGCCTACGGCAGCGTTAGCTTAGCAGCAAAAGACGCGATTTTAAAGCTACGAGGGCAAGGCGTGCGTGTGGGACTTTTTCGCCCGATTACGCTATGGCCAAGCCCAGCGCGCAAGCTAAAGGAACTAGGGGAGAGATTTAATAAAATTTTGATCGCCGAGCTAAATTTAGGGCAGTATCTACTAGAGGTGCAGCGCGCTTGCTTGAGAGATGATTTTAAGACGCTTCTTAAGGCAAACGGCAGACCGATCAGCCCTAGCGAGATTATCGAGAAAGTAAAGGAGCTTTAAATGGCGTTTGATTACGATAAATATCTAAGAACGGACAAGATGCCTACGCTTTGGTGCTGGGGCTGCGGCGACGGAGTGATCTTAAAAGCGATCATCCGCGCGATTGACCGCATAGGCTGGAGTATGGACGATGTGTGCGTGGTAAGCGGTATCGGCTGTAGCGGCAGGATGTCGAGTTACATAGACTGCAATACCGTCCATACGACGCACGGACGCGCGATAGCTTATGCTACGGGTATCAAGCTTGCAAATCCAGGCAAACACGTAATCGTAGTTACTGGCGATGGCGATGGGCTTGCTATAGGGGGCAATCACACGATCCATGGATGCCGCCGCAATATCGATCTAAATCATATCTTAGTAAATAATTTCATCTACGGGCTTACAAACTCACAGACTAGTCCTACGACGCCGCGCGGGTTTTGGACGGTTACGGCGCAATACGGCAATGTCGATCCCAGCTTTGATGCGGCAAAACTTGCAATCGCTGCCGGAGCAACTTTTGTCGGACGCGAAAGCGTGACAAATCCAGAAAAAATCGAGCGACTTCTAGCCAAGGGCTTTGAGCACGATGGTTATAGTTTTTTTGATATTTTTAGCAACTGCCACGTAAATTTGGGTCGTAAAAATAAAATGAGCGAGGCGGTGCAAATGCTAAAGTGGCTTGATTCGCGCACGATTTCCAAGGCTAAATTTGACGCTCTTAGCGAGGATGAGCGAGCGGGGCTATTTCCGCTTGGGGTTTTACATGAAGATAATGAGCACACCGAATACACAAAGGCGTATCAAAAGGTGATAGATGCGGCACAAAGCGGCGAAGCGATAAATTTTGAAGGACTAAGATGAATCAATTAAGATTTGTGGGAGTGGGCGGTCAAGGCGTGATCTTAGCAGGTGAGATTCTAGCTGCGGCAAAGATCGCGCACGGCGGCTATGGAATCAAGGCATCTACGTATACCTCTCAGGTACGTGGCGGACCTACGAAAGTGGATATTATCTTAAGCGATGAAGAAATTCTATATCCTTACGCGAGCGAGGGCGAGATCGATTTCATGCTCGCAACGGCGCAAAGCAGCTACGATGCTTTCAAAAACGGCGTGAAAAAAGGCGGCGTGATCGTAATCGAGCCGAATTTAGTAGCGCCGAGCGATGAGGATAGGGCAAGCTTTAAAATTTATGAAATTCCGATCATCACCATCGCAAAATACGAAGTCGGAAATATCATCACTCAAAGTGTCGTGGCTCTAGCGATCGCAGTAGAGCTTAGTCGATGTATGGACTCAGGGCTCGTAAAAGAGCAAATGCTCCGCTCTGTGCCCGAAAAAACCCGTGCGCTAAATGAAAAGGCATATGATCTGGGGATGAAATACGCGAGAGAGGTTTTAGAGCAAATTTAAAGGCTCGAATAGAATTTTGGATTAAATTTAGATAGAGTATTTGATATGTCTTAATCTTGCGATAAATTCTGTTTGGCGTTATCTTTATTTTTTCCTACAATATCCTCCTTAGGTATCTTAAAATTTGTGTTTATAGATTTTGGCGGTTTTCTCCGCAACTACTTAAAATTATCTTCATCTTATTGTTCCATAATATTTTGAAACTATTTGGGGAATTTTCTTTAGATAGTTTTCTAAATCGTTCCTATCCGAACTGCCGATATATTCGTCTATATCTCTTTTTAAACCATTTACTGCATAATTTTTATTATATAAAACCTTATTATGGTATTCTTCATAGTTACTGTAAGAGCCATAAAATGAAATTAATTTATATGCAAAATATCTTCCTTCTTTATTAAGAAAGCTATCCCTTGCGTAGATATCCACAAAGTACTTGTCATCACTTAGAATCGCGAAAGCTTGCCCAATTGGTATATCCACATATTCTTCTGTTGGTTTACCATCCTCCCATTCTCCCCCTTTAACGATGTCGTTCGTAGCCTCTTTTATAGTGTAATATTTCTTTAAAGCTTCGAAAGGCTCTAGCCTCTCAACCGAAACGTTTTCTATCAGTCCGCCGCCCTCAAAATATTGATGTTTCGATATAACTACGGTTTTATTTACATCATTTTCGACCACTAATTTTAAGGTTCGCATTATCTCATCCGTAGTTGGATTTTCTTCTATGATATAAAATTTAGGACGCGTTCCGTACCAGTCATCGCGCCTAACACTATCAAGTAAGGAGGCATCTAGGTAATTTTTTAAAATTGCACCATCGCTTAAATATCTAAATTTGCTAAAAGAAAAACCCGTAAAATACAAAATGAAAACGATTGAAAGCAGAGCCAGTAGCGATAAAATGTATTTATGCTTTTTCAAATTTATTCCCTTAAAATTTTAAAATTTCAAGGGCGCAAATTTACAAAACTAGCGCCCTTTAAAATTTCATAGATTGCTTTAAATTTCGTGAATTCGCCGCTCTTAAATTTTAAACGTCGCAGTAAAATTTTAAAATTTCACCGCAAGCTTTGGGCGGCTTTAAATTTAACATACCGAGTTCTGTTAGCATCCCGAGTTCGGCTGCACCCGCGTTTCGCTGCCCGTGTGGATCAGCAGAGCTTTGCCGCGTCTAAATCTGCACGGCGGATCGGCTTTCACGGATGAGTACTCCTTGCCGTTTAGCTTGTAGATGATGTTGGAGCCTTGCACCGTCTTTTGGGAGTTTTGGATCGCATCTCCGGCGACCGCGCCCACTACCGCGCCGCCCACGAGCCCCACAGTTTCGGCTAAGCGCCTGCTGCTGCTATGTTTGCCGAGCTTATGCCCGATGACCGCGCCCGTAGTTCCGCCCGCGACGCCGCCTAAAATTTTACCCGTATTGCCCTCGGAGCGCTCTACGTTGATTTTGGCAGGCAGGACATCGACGATCTCGATTCGATCGCTCTGCCTCATGCGGTTCGTCTCGCTCGCATCATAAACATCGCCGCCGTATCGATCCTGCGGGGTCGCGCAGCCACAAAGTGCGATCGCTGCAATCAAACATAATGTAAAATTCTTCATGTTTTCTCCTTTGTAATGAGCTACGGGCGGCATTATACTATGGATTTTTATACGAGCGGTTAAGTAGCAGTTTTAAAATTTTGCTGGCTCGCTGCCGCTTAAAAATTATCCGGATACGAGGCATCGTGCCGTATCTGGGTGCCTTATAAAATTTTTATTTCACTCAAAATTTATCTTATTTTGTTAGAATCATTCTTATTTTTAAGGAGAAAAAATGAAAAAACTATTAGTTTACGCCACCAAAGGTGGCGATACGAAGGTCGTGAGCGAATACATCGCTTCAAAGCTCGGCTTTGAGATAAAGGAGGCCAAAGAGCTAAATGAGGAGGATTTGGCAGGAGCGGGCGCGTTTATTTTTGCGGCTTCGACGCACGGTGACGGACAGATCCAGGCTAAATTTGACGACAAATTGGAGCTTTTGAACAAAACCGATCTTTACGGACGCAAGGTCGCGCTCATAGGCGTCGGTAACGTCGAGCGCCACGGCAGCGATTTTTGCAGCGGCATGAGTGCATTTTTGCCGGTGCTTAAAAAGGCCGATCTCATCGGCGCTTGGGGCGCGGAGGGCTATAAATTTAAACATTCGCGCGCCTTCATAAACGGCAAATTCGTAGGTCTTACGATTGATTTTAAGGGCGACGAGCACTGGCAGGCAAGGGCTGATAAGTGGATCGCCGCAGTTGGAGGCGAGTTTTAAATATTTCAACTTTTGCGCGACCGAGCGAGATTTGGGCTCATCGAGCCTAAAGCTCGTTAAATTTCCCCATTAAATTTCACGCTCCGCTTGAAAGCGGAGCCCTCTTAAATTTCACTCGCCACAGCGTTAGAATTTCCGCCGCATTCAAGCGCCGCCTGCTCATGCCGCGTAAAATTTTATCGCTAGCGGGAGCCGTAAATTCCAACTCGCCGCGCAGATAGCTATAGGTGCCGCGATAAAATTTAGTTCGCGGCAACTTGCGCGCTATTCGTGCAATAAACGATAAATTTCGCCTGCGATGCTTGATGTCGCTAGCGCGACAAATTTTCGCTTTTGCGACAAAATTCCGCCCGTAGTACTAGCGCGGCACCCACCCGTCAAAATTTCACGCTCCGCTTCCAAGCGAAGCTTCCTTATTAAAATTTTAAAATTTTTAGTTCAAAAAGTCGCTGTGTTTTACAAGTCGTTCCGCTTGAAATCGCGCAGATAGGCTAAATTTTATCCGCCCAAACTCAAAATCTCGCTCGCCAATGCAGCGGTCAATTCATGCGGCAAATTTAATGCGATCGATTTATAAAATCACCGTCCGAGCCTCAAATATCAGCGCCGCATTAGAAAAGTTATTTTATAATAACCGCATATCAAAATTTAAGGCGATCTATGAAAAGGCTTCTATTTTTCGTCGTTTTTGCGCTGGCCGCTCTCGCCGCGGCGATCTACTTCAATCTCGATAGGCGCGAAGAGGTCGCGCACAAGGCCTACGGCATCATCGACATCAGGCAGAGTTCGCTTAGCTTCGAGCGCAGCGGCCGCATAAGAGCGCTTTATCGCGACGAGGGCGATTTCGTGCAGGCTGGCGACGTCTTGGCGGCTCTGGATACGGCGGATCTGAGCTATCAAAGGCGTATTCAGATCGCGAGGTGTGACGGGCTCAAATTTAGCTTGCAAAAACTGCAAAGCGGCTTTCGTAGCGAGGAGATCGAGATGGCGGGGGCGAACGTAAGCGCGCTGCAAAACGCCCTACAGCTCGCTACTTTGACGAACGAGCGCCTCAAGAGCCTAGGCAAAAGCAACTCCGCGTCCAAGCAGCAGATCGACGAGGCGTTTTACTCGATGAAGCGCACGCAAGCCCAGCTGCAAAGCGCGCAGGCCAATCTGCGCCAGCTTCAAAGCGGCTACCGCGGCGAGGATGTCGGCGCCGCCCGCGCAAATTTGGCAAGCTGCGAGGAAAATCTAAAATATCTGAATTACCAAATCGAGACGCAAAGCGTGCTAAAAGCGCCCTTTAGCGGGCAGATCAGAGCGCGCCTTAAGGAGCTTGGCGACATCAGCATACCCAGCGTGGGCGTTTTTGAGCTCAGCGAAGTAAAAAATAAGCGCGCGAAATTTTATCTAAGCGAAAATCAGCTCCGTTTCCTGCGCGCCGGACAGAGCGTGCGGATCATCGCCGCGGACGGCTCTAGCGCGAGCGCAAAGGTCGCCTACGTGAGCCAAACCGCGATGTACACGCCTCGCACGGTGCAGACCGAGGAGCTGCGCGCCGATCTCGTGTGGGAGGCGCGCGCCGATTTCAGCGACGAGGACGGCAGCTTTCGCCTAGGACAGCCGATTAGCGTGGAATTTTAACGGGCTGGCAGCGCATAGGTATCGCGAGCGAGGGCGAAATTTAAAGCGCGGTGCGGGTGGCAGGAACACCACGGATGGAATTTTATCGCGGCGCAACGTCCAAAGCTATCAGGTACGGCGAGTTGAAATTTAAACGGTTGCCTTAGCGATAAAATTTTAGCGGCATAACGACGCGAAATTTATGAGCGATTTTGGCGGCACCTGCGGGCGAAATTTGGATAGCCAAGCTCGCTGCCCGACAAAATTTTACGCAATACCGCGCGAGCCGTGCATACGGTGTGAACCTGATGAAATTTTAAAAACGCGCTTCGAGGCGGAATTTAAACGGTGCCTGTTCGGCAGGGTAGGGCGATAAATTTTTGCTGCGCCTAAAATACATCGTCTCGGCGGCGATAAAATGCTGCGCGTTTAGAACGAAGTCGTACAAAGGCGGCGTAAAATTTATCGCGCGGGTTTTGCGCGAGCAGGCGGCAGCTTTGGATAAAAGATCGGAATTCTGCAGCGCGGCGAGTAAAATTTCGGCGAAATTTTGGCGCAAAGCAGCGCAGGTAAATTTTAAAATTTACGGCTCGGCGGAGAATAGGTAAAAGCCGGGCGGTAGAGCGGGAGCGAGCTTCGTTTCTAGCAGGCGTTTTGCGATAAACGAACGGTGATTGAACCGAGCGTGGACGGCAGTAAAATTTCGCTACTAAACAAACGGCGCGATTAAATACCGATTGCAAGTAGCGGTAATTCGCCCAAAGGACGCGATAGCTGAAATCGGTACTATACTAAAGAAAGCCGAGATTAGGTAAAATTTCGCCAAAAGACATGGTGGCAATAAATTTCGCCCCAAAAGGCGCGTCGTCGGTAAAATTTCGCCAAAAGAGGCGCAGCGCAGATAAAGAGCTCGGCGCTCACAGCTCGCTAGGTGTTTGAAAACTCGCTTTTGTTTGCGTTTTGAAGCTAATTTATCGCGAGTGCTTGCGGATCGCTTCATGTTTTGGAGACCGCCCCGTTCATGCGCGTTGTGTGCGCATCGTTAGCGGCGCGGCTAGCCGATGCGATATGCACACGCTCAAGACGGATCGGGCGGCGCGCGAAATATTCGGCGCGAGCCGTAAGCAACGCCGATCGTGCGGGCACTCAAATTCGAGCGGGCGATTGCAGGGCGTCCCGGCGCGATAGGGCTTGGTTTCGCGCGCTTGCGGTAAGTTGCGTCGAATTTATGCGAGGTTTGGGCGAAATTGTTAGGCGTGCGTCGCGAAATTTAAAGCGCGCGGCGGTTGTAGAACCGAGATGCCGCGGCTGTCACAAAACTAAGACGCCGTAGCTGCCGCAAAATCAAGACGTCTCGGCGGCTGCAGAAGCAAGGCGTCGCGACAAAGAGCGCCTTTTCGGCGTGCGTAGGTCTCGTTCGTCGCGCCAAGCGACGGGTCGAGCAATAAAATTTGGAGCTAAGCTTGGATCTACTAAATATCGTAAATTTAAAGAAATTTTACCTGCGAGAGGATCGCAGCAAAAACGTCGTTTTTGAAAATTTTGATCTGCGAATTGACGATGCGCCGAGGCTCATCAGCCTCACAGGCCCCGACGGCGCGGGCAAATCCACGCTTTTAAAGCTCATCTGCGGCATCATCGCGCCCGATTGCGGCGAGATAAAATTTGCCGGCTTCACGCCTAGCGGCGAAAATAAAGAATTCGTCCGCGCAAATGGCTATATGTCGCAGAGTCTGGGGCTTTACGAGGAGCTTAGCGTCTGGCAAAATTTAAACATCTTCGCAGGCCTAAAAGGGCTCGATCTAAAAAGCGGCGAGGAGTATCTGCGCGGGCTTTTGCGCCGCGTGGGGCTTTTGAGCTTTAAAGATTACGCCGTGGATTCGCTCTCCGGCGGGATGAAACAAAAGCTTGGCGTTGCGTGCGCTATCGCAGCTCGTCCGCGGCTTTTGGTGCTCGATGAGCCCACTGTCGGCGTCGATCCGCTCTCGCGCAGGGAGCTGTGGGCGATCGTGCGTGAGTATCTGGATCAAAGCGGCGCGAAATGCATATTTTCGACGGCGTATTTCGACGAGGCGGCGGATGCCGATCTGACGCTAATCTTACTCGGCGGCAAGATCATAGCGCAGGAGCGCGCCGCAAAGATCACCGCGGCGCTGCGGGACCGCACCTTTCGCATATGCAGCAAGGATTATCAGAGCCTGGCGCGCCGCCTTATGTTTAAGACGCAAAGATTTCTAAAAAACTCCCCGCTCATCGATATCTGCCCCAGAGACGGCAGCATCGATCTGCTAAGCGAAGAGCCGATAAGCCTGCGCGATCTGCAGGGGTTTTTAAACGCGAGCCTAAGCGGCAACGACGAATACAGCGGCAACGACGAATACAGCGGCAACGACGAAAGCACGGAGCGCGAAAACGGGCGCGGCGAAAATTTTAAAATTTCAAACGAAAGCATGAAATTTAACAAAGGCGCTAAATTTGATGAAAACCAAAGCGCTAAATTTAAACTGAGCCCGCGTGAGGCGAGCCTGGAGGATGCGTATATTTTTTTAAATAAAGCGGAGATTGGCGCGGCAAACTTCGGCTACGAAAAAAAGAGCTTCGATGCGGCTCAAACCGTCATCAAAGTGCGCGACGTGAGTAAAAAATTCGGCTCATTCACCGCCGTGGAAAATACGAGTTTCGAGGTCAAAAAGGGCGAGATTTTCGGCCTTCTGGGCCCAAACGGCGCGGGCAAGACGACGACGTTTCGCATGATCTGCGCGCTTTTGGGGATGAGCGGAGGCGAGATCTCGGTCATGGGCGAGGATCTGCGCTACGCCAAATCATCGATCAGATCGCGCATCGGCTACGTCTCGCAGAAATTTTCGCTTTATAAAAAGCTAAGCTGCTATCAAAATTTAGAGTATTTCGGCCGCAGCTACGGCATCGGTGGAGTAGCGCTGAAGCGGCGCATAGAGGAGCTTTTGAGCGAGTTTGGCTTGCAGCGGCTGCGAAACGAGACGTGGCAAAATCTGCCCTTTGGCGCGGGGCGCAACCTTTCGATGGCATGCGCGCTCATCCACCGCCCCGAGATTTTGTTTCTCGACGAGGCCACCAGCGGCGCCGATCCGCTCTCGCGCAGGCTCTTTTGGAACCGCATAAACGCGCTGGCGCGCACCGGCGTGAGCGTGGTCGTGACGACGCATTTTATGGAAGAGGCGGAGTATTGCGATCGGTTTTTGATCCAAGATCGCGGCAAAATCCTAGCGCTAGGCAGCCCCGATGAAGTCTGCGTGCAGGACGGGCGGCGGCTTAGCGTGCAGCAGGCATTCATAAACGAGGTGCAAAAATTTAGAAGCGAGGCGGGCGATGAGGGCTTTTGATCGAAATTTTGCGCGAGCCGCGAGGATTTTTGATCCGAATTTTATGCGGGGCGGGCGAAAACCGGCGCACCCGAGCGATAAAATTTTAAATGGCGAAAGGGTCTTGCGGGACGATGAAATTTTAAGCGGCGGCGGAATTTTGAGCGACCGAATTTGGATCGATAATAAAATTTTGAAAGGCGGCGGAATTTTGAGTGGCAGTGGAATTTTAAATCTGACATCACGCGGCAGGACACGGCGCGGATTTAGTAGACGGATACTGCGCGAGCTCTGCGGCGAAGCGAGCCTGCTTCATCTGCTCCGTAAATTTCAAAGCGTGAGCGGCTCGCAAGCAGATTATAAATTTAAAAGGGCGACCGCTCTGCAAACAGATCGCGAATTTAAAAGGGCGGTTGTTCTGCAAACAGGTCGCAAATTTAAAAAGGCAGCCAGTCTGCGAACAGCTTGTAAATTTAAAGCCTCAATGCAAAAATTTCATCGCGGATCTTGCGCCGCCGTAGAGCTTTTGCGTCAAAAATCTCGCGGCGAGACCGTGCTGCGCAACCGCATAAAATTTCAAAGCTCGCCGTATGTGCTCGCACGATTAAATTTTCAGGGCGCGATGAGCGAAATGGGCGCGGGCGGTCTGTCTGTGCCGTTAAAATTTCAAATCTCGGTTGCCGCACTTTCGCAATTAAAATTTGAGGGCGTGCTAAATGCGATCACGCGGCTAAAATTTCAGGGCGCGGTAGCCACGGTCGCCGAATTTGCGCGATCAAAATTTAAAGGCTTGCCGCAAGCGGCGCAGTGCCATAAAATCCGAGCACAGGGGCAGGGCGGATGAACTTTACCTTTTTAAAAATCCTCGTAAAAAAGGAGTTCGCGCAGATCGCAAAGGACCGATCGGCACTCGTAATCGCGTTTTTGATGCCGCTCATTTTGGTCGTGATCTACGGATACGCGATGCGAATGGACATAAAGCCCGTCAAGGTGGGCTTCGTAAGCGATCTGGGCTCAAAAATCGAGCGGGACCTGCTCGGCGGATTTTTGGGCTCAAAATACCTGCAAACCCGCGTTTACACGGACTTAGAGAGCGCGAGGAGAGATTTTAGGGCGCACGAGATCGAGAGCATTTTGTATTTTGATCCGCGCTTTGCGGCTAAATTTCAAAACACCTTGAGCGGGCTCGGCGGCACGAGCGGCGGCATAAATTTAAACCTCTCTATCGACGAAAGCTCCTCCACGAGCGGCGCAAGCGATATCCGAAATACTAGCGGTGGCGAAAATGTCCGTCCGCTTGAGTACGGCGATGCGGGCACCAGCACCGAGAGTGGCATAAACACCTCTGCGAGAGGCACCGGCGCAAGCGGCGATAGTTCGCATCGCAACGGTGCGGAAGCGGGCGGCAACGTAAATTCTTTTGGCGGCGGCAGTGGAGTAGATTCCGGCGGTAGCGCAGGCGACATAGACGCAGATCAAGGCAATGTAAATTTAATCGGCGGCGCAGGAGATACGAATGCCGGTCTTATCGGCGGCGCAAGCGATATTCAAAATACGAGCGGCGGCGTCAATGCGAGCCCTTCCGCTAACGGCGCTCGCAGCGCAGGCGGCGCTGCAAATAACGGCGGCGGCTCAAATGGTGCAGGCGGCGCGAGCAGCTCAGAGAAAGACGGCGCCGAAATTTTTCTTATCCAAAACGCCACGCAGTCGCAGCTCGCGCTTCTTAGCTATGTTTACGTTGCAGGCGTGATCGAGCAGGTTTTGGCGCAAGATTACGGCTTTTTAAACGCAAATTTAAACGCCGCCGCAAGGCCCGTCAGCGTGAATTATCGCAGCTGGTTCAACGAAGCCAATGAATCGACGTGGTATCTCGTATCCGCCGAGTACGTGGGGATTTTGGGGCTCATCTGCTTATTTATGGTCGCGGTCGTGATCTCGCGCGAATGGGACCGCGGCACGATCGCCTCGCTTTACAACTCCAACGCAAGCGCGCTTGAGATCGTCACTGCCAAGGTCGGCGCGTATTATTTTCTAGCGCTTTTGGGCGGCGCGATGACGCTCGTTTACGGGCAGGTGCTTTTGGGCATCCCGATCCGCGGCAGCATAGCGATGCTGCTGGCGACGCTTTGCGTCTTCGTGTTGGAGATGACCTGCCTAGGCATGCTGATCTCGGCGATCTGCAAAAATCAATTCCTCGCGCAGGAATACGCCATCGTCATCGGCTACCTGCCCGTGACGCTGCTTAGCGGCATGATATTCGATCTGCGCGGACTGCCCGCGGCGGTCAACTTCATCGGGCACCTGCTGCCGCCCACATACGCGGTCGAGTCCTTTCGCATCTGCTTCCTATCGGGCGGACAGAGCGTGACGCTGTGGGTAAACCTCGCCATTCAGGCGTTCGGAGCGGTTTTGTTTTTCAGCTTGTGCGTGCTTAGCGTAAAAAGGGGCGCACGATGAAAAATTTATTTTTGCTTTACGCTTGCGCGGAGAAATTTCGCGCCGCAAAAATCGGCGCAATTAATGTTCCGCTTTCGCCCGAGGCATCGATAGCGGAATTTCACGCCGCCAAAAGAGAGGACGCGATGAAAATTTTAGAATTTTTTCGAAAGCGAGCGGAGCGCGGGCTTGAAATTTTAAAATTTCTTAGCGCGAGGTATTTTGGCTCGCATAAACAGGCAGCGGAGTTTTTGAAATTTGCGTCCGAGCCGCCGCGTAATAGATCTAAAATTTTAAATTTTGCGCCCAAGCTGCGTAATGGGCTTGAAATTTTAAAATTTACGCACACTTCAGCGCGTCTTGCGGACACAGCACAAAATTTTATATCGCAGCTTGGATTTAAAATTTTAAAGCTTATTCGCGCGCTGCCGCGTGCTTCGCGTCGTACTTTGCCGAGCGCAGATATAGCCGAAGTAGGGCACGCGGCACGGCTTACTTCGCGGCATACGCATGATGCGACAGAAAAACGGTGCACGGTTAAGTTTAATCATGCGGGCGATTTAAATTCCGCGCAGCGCCGCATAGCGCTTCGTAGCGCAGCTGCACAGCACGGCTACGAAGTAGGGCGTGCAGAAAAGCTTAGCAAATTTGACCTCACGGGCGCACTTTTAAATTTTACATCGCGCTTTACGATGCAGCTTTGCAGCGCGGTTACACGGCGTAACTACAAAGCGTGGCGTAGCGAAATTTACGCCGTTTGCTTGCATAAGTACCCCGCTTTGATTCGAGCCGCAAGCGGTAAAATTTCGCGCTATGAAGTAGGGCAAGCGACGAATGCTTCGCTTTCACGGGGAGTGCAAAGAATGAAATTTTACGCTCTGAATAGGCATGCGATAAAATTTTTAAAATTTCTAGGCGCGAGACGCTTCGGCTTGCAAGCGGCGGTTGGGCGCGGGTTTGAAATTTTAAAATTTAGCGCCGCAAAACGCTTAAAACGCCGCTTCGAGCCGCAAAAGCAAGCGGCAGAGCTTTTAAATTCTAGCTCCTTGTTGCCGTGCAGGTTTAAACTTGCGCTTTTAAAATTTACGCCCGAGCCGTCGCATAGTAGATCTGAAATTTTAAATTTTACGCTCGCGGTGCGCAAATTTAAACCGATGCCCGCGATACGTTTAAATTTCGCTTTAAATTCCGTTCCGCACGCCTGCGCCGCTAAATTTGAAAATGGCGTTAAATTTAAAGGTGTCGCTAAATTTAAAAGGGGCGCGCGATGAACGCTCTGCGAAAATCCCTGCTTCGAATTCGCGCGCTGATAAAAAAGGAATTTTTGGCGATGTTTCGCGACAAGGGCACGCGTATGGTGCTGATCGTGCCGGTGCTGGTGCAGGCGATCATATTCGGCTACGGCGCGAATTTCACTCCCGAGCAGGTGCGCTACGCGATTTTGGACGACGCCCGCGATGCGATGTCCACCACGCTGGTACAGCAGATCGCCGCTACGCCGATGTTTAAAACGGATCTCGGCTGCAAAGACCTAACCTGCCTGCGCCGCGCGGTAAGCGAGGGCGAGGCGATCATCGGGATCTATTTCGGCAGCGATTTTAAGGATACGCACGAGCTTTTGATCATCGCGGATTCGCGCAATACGACCTTGGCAAACACCGTCATCGGCTTCGTGCAGGCCATAGCGGGGGAATACAACGCGCAGCATTTTGTGAATTTAATCAGCATAAATCCGCGCTATGTTTTTAACGAAAACACGATCACGCGCTACACGATCATGACGGGGATGATTTTGGGACTTTCGATGATTCAGGTGCTGATGCTATCGGCGTTTAGCGTCTCCCGCGAGCGCGAGGAGGGGAGCTTCGATATGATGCTGATGACGCCCGCGAACCCGCTTGAGATGCTGATCGGCAAAGCAGTGCCGCCCGTGCTGATCGCGATCGCGCAGGGGCTCGCGCTGTTTTTGATCTGCGTATTTTACTTCGAAATTCCGTTTCGAGGGCGCTTTGCGGATCTTTTTGCAATCATCGCGATCTTTAGCGCCTGCAACGTAGGCATCGGCCTCGTGATCTCGACCGTCTGCAAAACCTCGCTACAATCGGTCGTGAGCTCGTTTTTGTTCCTGCTGCCGTGCATTATGATAAGCGGGCTTATAACGCCTGCGGACGCGATGCCGCGGTGGTTTTACTACATCGCGCACCTAGATCCGATGTATTATGCCAACAACTGCATGTGGCGGATCTATCTGGAGGGCGCGGACCTAGGCGAGCTGTGGCATCTCATCGTGCCGCTGCTGCTGATCGGCGTAGGCACGTTGAGCTTTGCGGCGTCGCTTTTTAGAAATAAGCTGGATTAGGGATTTAGATCGGAATTTTAGAATTTCAGCTGGAATTTTGGCTTGGATTTTGCTTCGTCAGAATTTTTGGATTGAACCTCTACTTAAAATTTTAAATTGATCGCGAATTTCGGCTTGGAATTTTGCCCTAAATTTTGCGCGTTCGTAGCGGATAAAATTAAATCAAAATTCCGCGTTTCCGCCTGATGCGCCGCGCGTCGCGATAAAATTCCGCGCCTTAAATTTTAAAAATTTTGCGAAATTCCATCTTGCGAGTAGAGTTAGAATTTAAATCCGGGGTTGCCCGGGCGTCTTGCGGCGGTCGTATCATCTGCGCTCACTGCTGAAGCAAGGCATATTTGCGGTATCTACGCTCGCCTTGGAAGCGGGCTTTTTCGCATCGTCCGCGTCTGATTTTTTAAAAGCAGCGAGTTTGCTGTAAATGCTCGGTTTTTCGCCGTCCGCGCCTAGCTTGGCGCCGTCAAGCTCACTAGAATTTTCCGCGCCACATAACCTTGCGGGGTTGAATTTTATCCACGCTATGATTAGCAAAATCCCCGAAAACGCTGTTACCAGCGACGCTGCGATTAGATACGGCAGCGCGAGGATTACGCCTATTTTAGCTAGCGCGCCCAATATCGCTTCGCAGAGCCACGCCACGGACACTGCTATGCCGTAGATTTTAAATAAATCCACGCCGCTAAGTGTGGCTAGGCGGCAGTTTAATACGCCCCAGATTATCACCGCCGCGCACGTCGAAAGGACGTAGAGCAGGGTGTAGAGCAGATCGAGCATCGCGCCCTCTTTTAGCGCTACTACCATGGCGCAATAGCACAAAATCGCGACGATTGGGATACTTTCTATCAGCCTATAGGTCTTAACGAAGCGCACGCCTAGTGCCTTTTCTAGGCAAACGAAGCAGTCGTAAAATATCGCTAGCGTCGCTAGTAGCGCTAAAACTCTAAAAATCGCAACCGCGTCCTCGTCTATGCCGCTTACGCCCACCGTGCCGCTTACGCCGATGCCTAGCAAAATCACGGCGCCTAAAACTCCGCGGAATTTCGCCTTGCGAAGCAGATCTTGCTTTGAAATTTCTTTCATTTTTATCCTTTGAATTTTCTAAATTTATGCGCTATCTTGCGGCTTTGCTGCGTGCGGCGATGCTGTGCCGGATAGCGCGGCTTGGATGTTGCGGTTTAGACTTGCAAAAGCGGGCGGTCGCTGCAAAACGAAAACGCTTCGGCTTAGGCGAGCTTTTCTATCTTGCTCCAAGCTAGCAGATGCACGATGCTAGTTATTATGAGGGCAGCAAACGGCAAAAATTCCTTAAATGATGTGGCGACTAAAACCGCAGCAGAATCGCCAATTTGCGGCTTGGAGGCAGCCAAACCGAAGGGTCCTGCGCCACATAGCCAATTTAGCGCGAAAAAGAAGATGCAGAGCCACACGTAGATCCGAAAGGTCATCACGCCGCTTATGCGCGCCAAAGAAAAATTTATGCGAAACCACGCTACGATTATGTAGATTGCGGCTGCGGGCACCGCTAAATTCCATATCGTCTCTTCTATTGTCTCTCTAATCATCTCTTCTCTACAAGAACTTATCGGATGAAATAATGAAAACACCGCGAGGCAGATGAAAACAATTACGCAGTTGCGGTAAAGCGCCGCCGCTTTTATGCCGCTAAGAGCTGAAATTTTGCGGAGCGCTCTTAGCCTATAAATCACCGAGAAACAGATAAGAGCGATAAAAATTCCACCTATGATCACGATATTATATGGATATCCCGGTATGCCCTCAAAAACAAAGTCTATCGCCATCAAAACCACCGGTAGCGCCGCTAAAAATAGATCAATGCCGGTGCTGATCATCCCCTCTTTTCTTGCCTGAGATATGGTGTCTTGCACGTCGTATAACTCCTTTTAAAAATTTATTTCAATATACAAAAAGCAGATGTAAAACGCTAATCAAACCGAAAAGAGCGAAATTTTATCGTGACAAGAGGTTTATGAAATTTAAAATTTAAACCCCCGCGCTTATCTTTTCTATCTTGCTCCAGGCTAGCAGGTGCACGATGCCGGTTATTACGAGAGCGGCAAACGGCAGGAGCAGTTTAAGCATTACGACAGCAATAGCTAAAGCCGAGACCTGCTCGGTCCGCGGCTCGGAGGAAATAGCTATAGCAATAATCGCTGCATTGCATAGTATATTTAGCACAAAAAGTCCCACACAGAGCCACACATAAGTCCGAAAGGTACTCACGCCGCTTACGCGCGCCAAAGAAAAATTTATGCGAAACCATGCGACGATTATGTAAATAACGCCTACGAAAAGCGCTAGTCCAAATATCGCCGCAAATGGATTATCGCTCTGCCCGCCGTCTGCGTCAGGCTCCCTCGGATAAAGGTAATTGAGCACGAGCGCTAGCGCAAAAAAGCAGACGCAGATTATTATGCAGTTGCGATAAAGCGTCGCTGCTTTTATGCCGCTAAGCGCCGAAATTTTGCGGAGCGCCTGCAGTCTGAAAAATGCCGAAACACAAATAAAAGCGATCAAAATTCCGCTAGCGATATAATTTATCATCTCGTCGTCAAGGCGCCATGGCTCGCTGAAAGAGACATAGCCTACTACGATAAAAACCGCGGGTAGCGCCGCCAAAAACAGATCGATGCCGGTGCTGATCATCCCCTCTTTTCTTGCCTGAGATACAATGAATTGCATATATAAACCCTTTTTAAAAATTTGACCCGAAGTATATATAAACAAACATAAAATATAAATTAAACCGAAAAGATCGGAATTCTATCGCGACAAGAGGTTTATGAAATTAAAATTTAAACCTCTGTGCTTATCTTTTCTATCTTGCTCCATGCTAGTAGGTGCACGATGCTAGTTATTGTGAGGGTTATGGGGAATATCAAATAGTATAGTGCATTTAACGAAAAAAGGATGACGCAGAGCCACACATATGTCTCAAAAATCCCCACGCCGCTTACACGCGCTAGAGCAAAATTTATGCAAAACCACGCTACGATCATGTAGATTGCGCCCGCAAACGCTATCAAAATGCACAATATCATTGCCAAATGCTTGTGTGAGATCGATAAAGGAATCGATAAAAAGATGCTTGTTATGGCAATGACACAGATGCAGATCATTACGCAGTTGCGGTAAAGCGCTGCCGCTTTTATGCCGCTAAGCATTGAAATTTTGCGGAGCGCTCTTAGCCTGAAAAATACCGAAACACACAAAAGAGCAAAAATAATTCCGCCAGTGATATAGGTAGCCGTCTTGTTGCCGCTAAGCCCTAGCATATCGCCCTTAGCAATATCTAGCGCAACCAAAGTCGCAGGCACCGCCGATAAAAACAGATCGATGCCGGTGCTGATCATCCCCTCTTTTCTTGCCTGAGATACGAGATCTTGCATAATAAGCCTTTTTAAAATTTATCTCGAAGTATACATAAATCGATGTAAAGCAGGAATTAAATAGCTAAATTTAAAATCTTAAAATTTCATCGCGGCAAGTTTGCAAACTACGGAATTTCGGAATTTTACAGGGGCGAGAATAAAATCCGCCGCGAGATTTAAAACGGAATTCCATCTATGGATTTGCGAGGTAGAATTTCTCGGCGGAATTTCAAATTTCAAGCACGGCATGCTTTCATTGTACGCTTTTAAAACTTTTCTCGCGCATGAAGTCCTGCGCGTCGCGCAATCGGGCATACTTTCATTGTACGCTTTTAAAACCGGAAAGCCGCAGGTAAAATTCCGCCATGAGATTTCTGATCGGAATTTCTCGGTAAAATTTCACTATGGAATTTAGACTGGAATTCTATGGCAAAACCTCGATATAAAATTTTAATCAGAATTTCAAGACGGCATTTCAAAACAAAATTTCGCGATTTAAATTTTACTCAAGATAAAATCCCGCGATTTAAAATTTCGCGCCGATTGATGAGTTGCTTTGTCGCACCACTCGCACTATTTCACCTGCGCGCTGAAAATCTGCGTGATACTGGGAATTTGCTCGCCCGCAACGTCAAATTCCGCCGTTTTGATCTGTACGCCGTAGAGCGAGCTAAGCGCGGCTTCGGTTAAAATTTCGTTGCTCGCGCCGTAGTTGTAGCTAAGATCATTTCGCAAGATCAGTGTGCGATCGGCGACTGCTAGGGCGTGGTTAGGCTGATGAGTGGTAAAAACTATGCTCGCATCGCTATTTGAGCGTAGATTTGCGATGAGGCTTAGCACGCGGTCTTGGTTTTTGATATCAAGCGCGCTGGCAGGCTCGTCCAAAAACAGCACATCGCTGCCGCTAGCTAGGGCTCTAGCAAAGAGCACGAGCTGCCTCTGTCCGCCGCTAAGGGCGTTAAAGCTGCGCTTTTGAAGATGGGCGACGCCTAGCGTATCCAGAGCGTCAAGGCAGATTTGAATATCCTTTTTGCCCGGTTTTGAAAAAAGCGAGATCTCACGCACGCGCCCCATCAGTACGATGTCAAGCACGCTGTAATCAAACGCGACGTTAAAGCTCTGCGGCAAGAAAGCAAATTTTGCCTTGCGCACGATCTCGCCTTCTTTAGGCTGCAAAATCCCCATCATACACGACATTAGCGTGCTTTTACCTTGCCCGTTTAAGCCCAAAATCGCTAATGTTTGAGAGCTGGCAAGCTCGAAGCTTAAGTTGCGAAAGCAGAATTTTTCCGCCTCGTAGTAAAAGCCAGCATTTTTTACCTCAATTAGATTTTGCATTTTTGGCGCTCCTTTTTAGAAGTAGGGCAAAGATCGGGCTTCCGATGAGAGCGGATAGAATTCCTAAAGGAATTTCGGCGCTACTTAGCGAGCGAGATAGATCGTCGATTGCCAGCATAAAGATCGCTCCTGCGATGAAGCAGGCAGGCATTAGCTTCACGTGATCGCTACCTGCGATAAGCCTGGTGGCGTGTGGCACTACAAGACCTACCCAGCCGATATTTCCGCTGACGCTAACTTGTACGGCGATCAGAGCAGTGCAAAGCGCTAGGATCGTGCAGCGCAGAAATTTAACATCCACGCCTAGCACGCGCAAATCATCATCATTTAGGCTGAGTAGATTAAACCTCCATCTCAGCGAGATTAAGACTGCAGAAGCGGGCAGGGCGATCGCGCACATCAAAATTACCTTATCATATCCTGCGCTTACGAAGCTTCCCAGTAGCCAAAAGACGATATTAGGCAGCACTTCCTCATCATCTGCTAGATACTGCACTAAGCTCGTAAGTGCGGCAAATACGCCGTTAATGACTATACCTGCTAAAATGAGTGAGAAAATATCTGCGCGTGCTACGAATTTTGCCAAAAGATAGAGCAAAAATAGTGCCGCAAGCCCGAAGCAAAATGCAAAACCCGCAAGCCATAAGCCGCTCAATCCTAGCAAAATACAAAGCGCGCCGCCGAATGCCGCTGCAGTGCTAACGCCTACGATGTGCGGGCCAACGAGTGGGTTTTTAAATACCGCCTGTAAGCTCAAACCCGCGATAGCAAGCGCTCCACCGCAAAGGCTGGAGAGTAGAATGCGTGGAATTCTAACATCCATCATCACACTCTTGGCGGCTTCATCGCCGCCTCCGCTAAAGAGAATTTTAAAAATTTCTTCTAGCGGGATATGAAACTGCCCGCTAGC
Source organism: uncultured Campylobacter sp. (assembly GCA_963529625.1). Lineage (GTDB taxonomy): Bacteria > Campylobacterota > Campylobacteria > Campylobacterales > Campylobacteraceae > Campylobacter_B. The sequence continues at coordinate 102,493 of CAURZM010000002.1, forward strand.
GAGCGAGATTAGCGCCAGCACTACCCAAAAAAGAAGCAGGATTAGGTTCAGCATTATTTTTGATATTTGACGCGGTAAAATTTCTCGTAGAATTCCTCTACTTTTTTATCAAAGTTTGCGTCCTTAAAATTTTGCGGATAAAGTTTCATCGCAAGCCATTCCTCACCAAGCGCCATCGCTTCGGCAGTCGGATGACCCCATGCTTTAACGAATTCGGGCATTAGATAAATTCTATCCTCTTTCACGGCGCTAAGACCTTTTAGCGCGGGGTTTGCTTTAAGTTCGGCAGGTACTTGAGGATAGCGGTTTTGTACTAAGATAATCTGCGGATTCCATGCTAAAATTTGCTCCGGCGAAACCTGCTTGTAGCCCTTTATATCCGCAGCGGCGACGTTTGTCGCGCCCGCCCTTGCTAACATTACGCCAGTATATTTGCCGCTACCGTAGGTCGTAAGATCGGGATTTGCCATATAAACTCTAGGTCTTTTATCTACGATAAAATTGCTAAATTTGGCATTTAAGTCAGCTTGTGATTTTTTAACGAAATCTATTAGTTCAGCGGCATCCTTTTCGTGATTGCTTAGTTCGCCTAGAATTTTAACCCCCTCATAAAAGCCCTCATCGTAAGCAGCGAAGCTATCGCGCTCATCTTTAAAGGTCGGATTTAGCTTGGCTTTTTCCTCTTGTGCAGAGCTAAAAAATGAAATGCCTACGACTGGGATTTTTAACTCCTCCATTTTAGCGATATATTCTTTGGGGAAGTAGTTGACCACTACGACCGCATCGGGCTTTAGACTAAGCAGAGCTTCGTAATTGACATCTTTGATATCGCCCGGATTAGGTAGGTTTTTAAAACTCGGCGCCAAGCGATTATACTCTTTGCCTAGGCGCTGCTCCCAGCTTTTTAGGATGCCTACGACCTTATCTTGGGCGTTGATTTCGTTTAAGACATTGAGCGCTTCGTGGTGTAGCACGACGATACGATTTACTTGATCCGGGATCGTGACCTTACGACCGAGCTGATCGGTAATCGTGCGATCTGCAAAAGCCAGGCTAGCGCAAAGCGCTGCACCAAGAAGGATTGAGTGAAGTTTAAGCATTTTTTCTCCTTGAAAATTCCGCAAAATATGCGGGGTTAGAATAGCGGAATTATAGCCGATCGGTATAAAATGCAGATAAATTTTTATATAAATTTCATTTTGTCGTGGGGGATTTCAGATGCTTTCGTAGGGCAGAAATTTGCGATTTTACGCAAAATTTCGCTATTAAAAATTTCCACCCGTCTCCTCTAGGCTAACCGGATACTGCCAGGTACCCAGCGATACCGCAAATAGCAGGATCCAGAGCAGCAGTAGGGCGGAAAATTTCATTTATAGCTCGTGCGGTAGAATTTTTGATAAAATTCCTCCACTTTTTTGTCAAACTCCGCCTCGTCAAAGTGCTGCGGATAGAGCTTCATCGCTAGCCACCACTCGCCAAGTGCCATGGCTTCGGCGGTCGGATAGCCCCACGCTTTGGCGTATTCGGGCATCATGTAAATTTTATCCTCTTTAACCGCGCTTAAATTTGCAAGCTGAGGGTTGGATTTAAGCTCGGCGGGCACCTGCGGGTAGCGATCCTGCACGAAGATCATCTGCGGCGCCCACGCTAAAATTTGCTCGGCAGAGACCTGCTTGTAGCCTTTGATACTATCCGCCGCGACGTTTTGCGCGCCTGCTCGCATAAACATTATGCCCGTGTACTTGCCGCTGCCGTAGGTCGTGAGATCGGGATTTGCCATGTAAATTTTAGGTCTTTTATCCACGATGAAGTCGCTAAATTTAGCCTTTAGCTGCTCTTGCGAGGTTTTGACGAAGCTTATGAGCTCGGCGGCCTCTTTCTCGCGGTTTGCAATCTTGCCAAGAAGCTCGATCCCGTCGTAAAAGCCCTCGGTGTAGGCCGCCTCGTCATCTTTGAAGGTCGGATTTAGCTTGCCTTTATCGGCGGCGTCGCTGCGCTGAAAGCTAACGGCGATCACGGGGATTTTGAGCTCGCTCATCTTGTCGATGTATTCTTGCGGGATGTAGTTCGTGACGATCACGACATCGGGCTTTAGCTTAAGCACCGCCTCGTAGTTGATAGCCTTTAGATCGCCAGGTGTGGGCATATCTTTTAGGCTCGGCGCTAGTCGGATGTAGTTTTTGCCGAGCGACTTTTCCCACGACTCCTGCACGCCGACGACCTTATCCAGCGCGTTTAGCTCATTTAGCGCGTTTAGGCTTTGGTGCTGAAGCACGACTATGCGCTTAACCTCGTCAGGCAGCGTGACGTCGCGGCCTAGCTGATCGGTTACGACGCGGTCTGCAAAAAGCGAACTCGCGCACAGCGCAAGAGCCAGCGCGAAAGAGTGAGGCTTACTCATTTTTCTATCCTTTAATTTATATTATATACTTTCTAATACGCCCGTTTGTGCATGCTTTATAGGCAGTTGCGTTTAGAAAATATATTTTGGAATATTATAGATTTTTAATGATAAATTTTAGGTAAAAGATGAAATTTTAAAGTAGGGCGAATTTAAAAATTTACATCGGCATATGAATTTTGCGGTGCGATATGGAATTCGTAAGTAAATTTATGAAATTTTAAATGGTTTGCGCGTAATTTCAAATTGGTTTTTTGATTTATTTTGCAGGCGTCGTCCATAAATTTTTATTCCAAAGCTCCGCGCCCGGAATTCCTTTAATCCTAATCCAGGCGATAAGTTCTACAATTTCAGATAAAAAAATCGCTATAAGTATGATACATACCGCTGTTACATTGCTTATTTTCGGAAGATTAACGAATACATTCATAATATTTAGAAGTATCCAATACAGAAAATATAATCCTCCACAGAAGTAAAAAATCTTATTTGTAGCAGCTTTGCCTAGTTTATAATACACTAGTATCAACACTACGTAATTAATAGTTTTAAGTGCTGGAATTACAACAAGAAAGATATTGCTCCATATGGCAATCAGCGTTGCTTCATTTTGATAACTAAACCCTATATTTTGAGTTGTTCTAATAACAGAATAGAATGTATCTACAAAAGATTCTCTGTGGCTATGAAAGAAGTAATTGAGAGTTTCCGAGCTCGTGATATTTATAGCATACAATAAAAATGCGATAACCATGATAGTCCAAAGCACTCGAGCAATAAAGGTAATTAAATACGCTCTAAAGACCTTACTATCGGAGATATCCGAGATCATTTTGGTTGCCGAGAGTTTAAAAATCATCGAGGTGAAAATCATGGCAACAATTACGGCGGCAACGCCTAAAAATTTGCTTATTTCAACGTCATGCCAAAACTCGCAACAAGTCCAAATGATCAGATAAGTGCAGATTGCCAAAACGCTAGAGGTTATACCGCGAAATTTTATGGCGCTTAAAGTATCACGCTTCATTTTTTTGCCTTTGGATTTTTGAAATTTATGGCGGATTATACTTGCGGGGTTTGAAATTTAGATAAATTTTAGAAACCCCGCGTTACCAAATTTTAAAATTTCGCGCCGAGTGCGATAAATTTACTAAGAGCGATACGAGGGGGAGGGCGTAAGCTAAAATTTGAATGGAATTTTAATCTATTTTGCCTTAAAAGGTTGAATTCCAAAATAGGGGCAGCAAATTATCAATTTACGAGTAAACGTGGGGCAATTTGGTTTTTGCGTTATAAATTATGAAATTTTATTTTATCCTGCGCGGCGTGTCTATATCATAAAGTAATTAATTTTAAATTTAAAAGCTAAATGGAACGATAAGTAAGGCAGAATATAAAACCTAATGATAGAAAATTTACATTTAATCTTTTGGGTTCTTTAGACGATATACGATAATTAGTGTTGAAAAGCGCCAAAATCCCCATAGTTTTAGATATTTTATATTGAAAACTATAATTTTCAAGTAAAAATCTAATACGAAATTAACGTATAATTATATGAATAATTTCATGTATTTTAATACATTCAGAGCTATTTAGAAGAATTTTTACATTTCATAATTTTGTGATTTCAAATGAAATCAGCAGGATAATGGATAGTATTATTGCAAGAATGAAATAGAGGTAAATATCTGAATTGGGCGGAAATGAAATTTTGCTTATGGTAAGGAGTTTGAATTTGAAATATGGGAAGTTATGCCCCTAAAAAACGCCATCTTTTATTCAATAACCAGGCGCATTAGATACATATCCTCGCCGTCGATTACGCTGATTTCGGAACTTTTGCAGCTCGGACAAGAAAAGTCGTTCTGCGTCAAATCTCCGCTAAAACCGCAGTTTTTGCATTTTACGACGATTTCTTGGGTATGGATGATGAGATCCGCATTTTCGCAGACGGTGCCTGTACGAAAGACTTCGTAGCAGTTTTGCAAGTAATGCGCTTCTACGCCGCTTAGTCGCCCTATTTTTACGTGCAGCTCCCTTATCTGCGGACTTTTTAAAGCAAGTGTATCGTAAGGCGCCTGCGAATTTGCATCTAAATTTTTATAAAAATCGCCGTTTTTGCCGTTCGAGTTCGTATTCGTAGCGCCCGTATTTTCGGTATTCTTAGTGTCTATGTCGGTATTTGCGAAATCCGTATTTTCATTGGCGGTATCGGCGATGTCGCAGCGATTTTTATCGCCCTGCTCGGCTGCGCCTTTTTTCTTTGCTATTTCGGCGCTTAACGCCTTTTCACATAGCGCCACAAGATCCGCCACGATCGATAGTTCATGCATTTTTCCCTCTAAATTTTACGGCCGCGCCGTATTTTATACGAAATTTTGTTGTAAATTTAAAACGTGCTCTGAAATTTAGGCTTAAATTTGCCAAATTTACACGCAAATTTAACAAATCCGCGGCAGCAGTTCGCCCTTTGGAAGCTCCAAAAATCGCTGCGAGCCGTAGGCGTTTTGCAAAATCACTCGCCCTTTTGCCGCATGCGGAGTTTGAAATTGCCCCGCCCTATTTTCTGATACCGCGCCCGCGTCGCTCGCACCCGTAGATTCGTCCCGCGTACCAAGTTTAGGCGTCAAAGCGCCCTGAAATTTACCTCCACCGCGCCCTACTTCGCGTACCTCGCCGATGATTGCGGCGTTTGCGTCAAATTCGCGCAGTATCTCAAGCGCCCTATTCGCCTCGGCGTCATCTTCTACGATCATTACGAAAGTGCCCTCATTTGCAAGCTCGTACGGCTCAAAGCCCAGTAGCTCGCACACACCCACTACTTCGTCGCTGATTTTGATATCCTCTTCGCGAACCAAAAATTCAAGCCCGCTGGAGCTTGCAAATTCGTTTAAAACCGCGCTGAGTCCACCGCGCGTCGCATCTCGCATCGCTTGGATCTTCACGCCTTGCAAGATCAGCTTTTCTACCGCAGCGCAAAGCGGTTTGCAGTCGCTTTGTAGCTCGCTGCTTAGCGCGATCTCGTCGCGTGCTGCGAGTATCACTGCCCCGTGCCGCCCGATGTCGCCGCTAAGCAGGATTTTTGCGCCTGCTTTGATGTTTTGCACGCGCGCAGGTCGCAAAACACGGCCGATACCGCTAGTGTTGATGAAAATTTTATCGCATTTACCGCGCGGCACAACCTTTGTATCGCCGCAAACGACACGAACGCCGCAGCTTCGCGCGGTGCTCGCCATCGAGTCCAGGATGCGTAGCAGCTCGCTTAGGCCAAGCCCCTCTTCGATGATGAGCGCGCAGCTTAAAAACAGCGGCTTCGCGCCTACCATCGCAAGGTCGTTGACGGTGCCGCAAACGGCGATTTTACCGATGTCACCGCCGTTAAAAAACAGAGGCGTGACGACGAAACTATCGGTGCTGAAAGCTAGCTCGCCGCCGAAACTAGCCGCCGAATTCAAAGCAGAGCTCACCGCCGCGCGACCAAAACCAGCCCCTGCGTCTAAATTTAATATCGCACTGTCGTTATTGGCGCGTAAAATTTCATTATCAAACGCCGCAAAGATCGTCTCGTTGATGAGCCTATTCATCTCCTCGCCGCCGCCGCCGTGGCTTAAAAGTATAGTTTCGTTCAAATTTTTCCTTTTCACTCGGTTTCAAAATTTAAAGCCCGTATTCCGCAGCCGAACAAGCCGTGCCGCTACGGCGCCGCGTAAAATTTCAAATTAAATTTTAGCCCGACGTTTTGCTTCAGTTAAAATTTTAAAGCATGACTTATTTTTAAAATTTACGCTCTGCTAGCCGGATACCGCGCGCAAAATTTAGCCCGCGTTTTTGACGTCGCCGTATTTATAGTACGCCGCGCACGCCCCTTCGCTTGAGACCATGCACGATCCTATCGGGTTTTGCGGAGTGCAGTGCTTGCCGAAAACCTTGCAATCATACGGGCTTTTTTTGCCACGCAAAATTTCACCGCAGATACAGGCCTTGCTCTCGGGGACGCTTTGTACGCTGCAATCAAACTGCACCCTGGCATCCAGCGCCGCGTACTGCGGGCGCAACTTCATGCCGCTTTTTGGAATTTCGCCAAGCCCTCGCCACGGAAAATCGCAAATTTCAAAATATTTATCTATCAAATTTTGTGCTTTTTGGTTGCCGCCCTCTTTTACGACGCGCTCGTATTCGTTGAAAACCTCGTAGGTGCCGGCGTTTTGCTGCTCCACCAAATTTAGCACGCCCGCCATTATGTCAAGCGGCTCAAATCCACTTACGGCGATCGGTTTTTTGTAATCCTGTGCAATGCTCTCGTAGGCCTTCGCGCCGGTGATCACGCTTACGTGGCTAGGCCCTAAAAACGCGTCAATCTGCACGTCCGCGTCGTCTAAGATCGCTCGCACGGGAGCGGGCACCGTGACGTGATTGATGTGAAAAAAAAGATTTTTTAGCCCCAAACTCAGCGCTTTATCGATCAGCACGGCGCTCATCGGCGTCGTCGTCTCAAAGCCAATTGCAAAAAATATCACCGTTTTTTGCGGATTTTCCTGCGCGATCTTTATGCAATCAAGCGGGCTATAAAGCGCCCTGATGTCGTGCCCCTCGCTGCGCAGCTTCTGTAAGCTCGTGCGAGAGCCCGGTACGCGCAGCATGTCTGCTAGAGTGCAAAAAATACTCTGCGGCATCGCGGCAAGCTTGATCGCCTCGTCGATGCGACTGCGCGGCATCACGCACACCGGACAGCCGGGACCGTGGATAAATTTGATATTTTTGCCGACCAAGCTCGGAAGGCCGAATTTCATGATCGAGTGCGTGTGTCCGCCGCAAATCTCCATGATGTTTAGCGGCTTTTTGCTTTTAGAAATTATCAGCTTGCTAAGCGCTAAAATCAGCTCCTTATCTCTAAAATCCTTGATTAGATCCATTATTTACCTTAAATTTTACGGGTTTGCAGGCCGTTTTAATTCTCTGCGCCGGCTCTCGGCTCTATGCTTTCATACACGGAGCCCTCTTCCACCCTCATCTGCTTTGCAATCTGCTCGTAAATTTCGATACTCTCCTTCGCTCGCTGCGTATCGATCTTCTCCATCGCAAAGCCAACATGGATCAGCACGTACTCCCCGACCGCCGCGGGCTCGGGGAGCAGATCCAAGCTCACGCCGCGGCGCACGCCCAGAGTCTCCACGGTCGCGAAATTATTTTCATCGATCGAGATGATTTTTGAAGGGATTGAAAGGCACATTAACGAAATTCCTTCTTGTATTGTAGGAATTTCAGCCATTTCTCCACGCCCTCGCCGCTTTTGCTATCAAGCGCGATGACATCGGCTTTCGGATTGAGTTTGTGTACCTCGCGTACCACTTCATCCATATCGAAGTCAAAATGCGGTAGCAGCGCGGTTTTGGTGATTACGACGCAGTCTGCGCGGCGAAATATCACGGGGTATTTTGCGATTTTATCGCTACCCTCGGGCACGCTTAGAAGCACTACGTTTAGGTGCGCGCCCACGTCGAATGCCGCAGGGCAGACGAGGTTTCCGACGTTTTCTATGAAAACCAGATCCAAGCCTTTCGTATCGATATGATGAAGCCCCTCGTGAACCATAAAGGCATCCAGATGGCAGGTTTCGCCGGTGCTGATCTGATGCGCCTGCGCGCCAGCTTTTATGATGCGATCGGCGTCGCGGTTAGTCTCTAAATCGCCCTCGATGACGCCGATTTTAAATTTGCCGCTTTTGATAGTGGCCTCAAGCAGCGTCGTCTTGCCGCTGCCGGGGCTACTCATCAAATTTAGGCATAAAATTTTATCCTCATCCAGATGGGCTCTGTTGTGAGCGGCCTCCTCGTCGTTGGCGCTTAAAATTTTACTCATCACCTCGATCGTCTTGGCATCGCTGATAGCGACATTTGCGTGGATGTGATCGTGCGCGTCGTGCTCGTGATCGACCCCCGCCTCATGCATATGGGCGTGGGAGTGGACGGTGCCGTCCGCGTGGGTGTGGACATGCTCATGTGTCATATCTGCGTGCGAATGGGCGCCCGCTTCGTGAGTGTGGCCGATGGAACAGCCGCAATCTTTACACATTTTTTCTCCTTGGATAATAAATTTTGCGCGTAAAATACCACGTTTTTGCTTTAAATGGCGTAAATTTGATAAATTTTATATCAAGACGCGAAATTTTATGAAATTTAACGGGCTTGGAAATTTATGCGCTTTGGTTTTATCTAAATTTCATGCGTTATTTGCGAAGGCTCGACGTAAAATTTTAAAGCTCGCGAGTAAAGCGCTGCTTTAAATTTAATCGCCTGCTCGCAGATTGCAGAGCCGTACGCCGTAAATTTAGATATCGTAGCTCGCAACGGCTCAAACAAACTAAAGATCGCCGTAGACGGGAGCGTGAAATTCAGAGCTTGCGAGCGGATTTTATCCCCCGGTACTCTACAATCTCGCGCGTGCTCTCTAGCGTGCCGAACATCAATGCAGAGACCATTTTAATATCGATTTTGCGCTAGTTCGGCTTTGCAAATGCGGCACGAAAGCGCGACGCGATTTATAGATCGAGCTGCTGCGCCTGTTTCGTGCCTGTGCGTAAATTTAAACCCGCAGCAAGAATGCTTTTTGATCAAAATTTCTAAAATTTTACGCTTTCATTTGCCGCGTAAATTTAAATAAATTTTATTTGTACGCCTTGCGCAGCCGCCCCACCCGAATTCTCCACTCGATCGAGAATCGCGCTGCACAACTCGCAAAAGTCGCGCCGCAGCTGCGTTTAAATTTAAAAGCGCGTAAATTTAGCGCGACGCGCTATTTTTTAAAAACGTGCAAAAGCCCTACGCTTCGGTGATGACCGCCTTTACGAGCTTGGAAAATTTCACCCCTTTTAGCGCGCCGATTTTGGCGCTAAGCCGCTCGATCTTTGAAATTTTATCCCGCATCGTGATCTCCTCGAAGCAGTGGCGCTCGTCGATGTGGAAGTGGCTGGTACTGACGATGGTGACGTTTGCGTGGTGCTCGATCTCTACGAGCTGCTCGATCAGATCGCTTTGGTGATGATCGTAAGCGATGCAAAGCACGCCCACGCAGTCATCCTCACCATCTCCGTGAAGCACGCCCTCGACCATCTTTTCGCGTATGAGATCGCGGATAAACTCGCTGCGACTTAGGTATTGCTTGGCGCGCACCATCTCATCGAGATCCTCAAAAAGCTTCGTCGGCAGCGAAATGCTAAATCTTACGGCGCTCTCTTTTTCCTCTTTTTTCATAGTTTCCCCCTATTTCGCGTATTTTGAATGTAATTTTACCGAAATTCCGCTCAAATAGTAAGAATTTCGCGCTAATTTGGCTTATTCTTTAAAATTTAAAGCTCCAAAGCATCGTGCGTATTTTGAAATTTTGCTCGCGATTTCGCGTTGTATTTTAGTGCTAGCGCGATGAAATTTACCGGTGCTATGTTATTAAAATTCTATTGCTATGCGCTCAAATTTTAAGAATCAGGTGCTAAATAGCGTCTTAGCTTGGGGTTTGCGCAGTATCTAGCCGCGCGCCGCAGTAGAATTTTGCATCGATCGCCATAGTAGTGCGCCGTGACGCTATGGCAGGCAACGGCGCGCCGTTAAATTTTAAAATTTTAACGTTTCGGCTACGACATATGAAGACGGCAAGGCGTAAATTTGTTCGCTGATTTTGCGATTTTAGAAAAGCTAGCCGCGGTGGATTTTATCGCCCGTAGCGTTAGAATTTACGCAAAGAGCAGGCAGGGCGCAGAGTTCATAAATTTAGCGGCGAGATGAGACTAATAAATTTTAAAAAGAGCGAGCTTAACGGCTATAATTGCGTTTTTTGTGGACGAGTTTAGCGCGAAATTTCGCTTAGATACGCCGCGAGCTGCCCGTATGCGATGCCGCTGTCGTTGCAAGGAACGGCGCGATTTAGATGAAATTTTATCCCTCGTTCGCGCAGCTTCGCGCACGTAAGATTTAGAAGCGTCGCGTTTTGAAAGACCCCGCCGCTTAGTGCGACCTCGAGCCCGAAGCCCTCCGCAAACTCCGCGATGAAATTTGCGATGGCGTTGATAAATTTCGTTGCGGCCAAGCGCGGCTCATCGCGCAAAGCCTGCAAAAACGCCTCTTCGTAATCGATCACGTAGCATTCGCCGCCAAGGCTCGGCGCGCAAGCTCTGTTTTGCGGGGTTTGATCGGCGCTAGAAGCATTTTTGCTTTTAGAATTTATTAAATTCAGGGCGGACGCTTGGCTTGTAGAATTTGCGGCGATACTTTCATTCTTTTTGTCGCTGTCTTCGGCGATGTTTTGAGCCGTCGATCCAAGCTCTTTTTTACTTGCCGTATCATCCGCAAGCTCTTTAAAATCGCTTTGCAACGCGCAGCTATCTTTCATACCGCTATGATTTTGCGCATTTAAACCGCCCTGCTCCGCTTCGCGCGCCAAATCATCGGCGCTCCGCTGCTGCGAAGCGGATTGCGGCACGTTTTGGATAAAATTTTCGCCCGCTTTTTTCAGCCTAAATTTATAGCTCTGCTCGTAACCGTCGATATATAGGTTCTCAAGTCGCATGCCCGCTTCGCCGTCGAAGCTGACGGCTCGTAGATCGCAAATGACCGCAGCAAACGCGTCGAACAGCCGCCCTAGCGAGCTTGAGCGGACGGCACGCGGCGCGATTTTTTCTAAATTCGCGACTTCGCTCGCGTTAAATTTTGCCAAAAACTCGCGCGCAGCGTCCTTTGCATTAAATTTAAACACGAGAGCAAGCGCAAGTTTGTAGATGTTTTTGATCGCGTTCTCGCCGCCGATAAGCGCGATCTCGTCAAATTTTGCGACGCGACGGTAGCCATGCAGATCAAACACCATCACCTCGCCTCCCCAGATCGTGCCGTCCGTGCCATAGCCGGTGCCGTCAAAGCAAAAGCCGAGGTATTTTTTGCCGCTAAAAAGAAGATCATTTTGCGCTAAATTTGAAACCAGATGCGAGAAATGGTGCTGGTAGCGAACTACGGGGTATCCGCGCCGCTCGAAAAATCGCGTATGCGAAAACTGCGGGTGCAGATCCGCGATGACGGCGTCGAACTTCAGCTCGTAGGCGCGCACGAACATATCCAAAAGCGCGAAAAATCGCTCATTCGTGGCGACGTTTTTAAGATCACCGATGTAGGGCGAGATGAAAATTTGCCCGTCTTTGTAGATTGCAAACTGATTTTTAAGCTCCGCTCCGAGCGCCAGAAAAGTGCCTTTGGCACGGAATTTGCTAGGGAAAATTTTTGGGTTCATTCCGCGAGATGTTCGCAAAAACAGCGCGCGATCTAAAGCGTCCGCTTCGGCGGCAGAATTTGCATCGTTTTGGTTTTTTTGAGACGCCGAATTTGCGGAGTCGCGGCTGTTTTTTGAAGTGAAATCTGCGACGTCGCAACTTGTATCCGTATCGGAAGGTCTTTGCGAGTTCTCGAAATTTCGCCTATCTGCGAAATTTTCCTTAAAATTTTGAGGCTCGGTAAGGGTTTGAGGGGTTGCAGAATTAACCGTAAAATTCTGCGCTAAGATTAAATTTTGCGCGGAATTTTTAGTCTCGGCATAAGTTGGAAGCGACGCGGCGATTGTGCTCGAATTGCAAGCCGTTTTTAAATCAGGCGCCAAAGCTCGCGCTTCAAATGGCGGCAAAAAGACGATACTATCGTCGCTCGGCGTTAAAATTTCGCGGTCGTTATCCAGGTAAAACGAGATGACACCGCCCAGCTTCGCGCGCAGCTCCTCGGCGTTAAAAATAATGGGCTCACCGCTAATGTTGGCGCTTGTGGCGACGATCGGGCGATCAAAGTATTCAAAAAGCAGCAGATGCACGCCGGTATTGGCTAGAAAAATGCCTATTTTATTAAGATTAGGCGCCACGCTTGGAGCGATAAAAATCGTACCCGCCTTAAAAATCGCTGAAAAGCTCGCAGGCAAACGCACGAAACTGCCCCCGTTATCGGAATATGCGCCATGCGCCTCCGCCACACGCGCCTGCGCAGAGCATGAGCCTTGCGAATTTATCGTTTGCCGCAAACCGGACTCGCACGTCGCACGCTGTAAGTCTACTCTATTCTTAGTATGTCGCAAAACCTGAATATTCGCCGAATTTTGCGAAATAGACTCGTCTGTCGCAAGCCGAAAATCAAGCTCATTCGCCACGCATCGCAAGTCTTGGCTATCCGCTGCGGGTTGTAAATTTAACTTATCAGTTGTATGTCGCAGCTCCGGCTCGCCTTCTGCTTGCGGCGAGCTCAAATTTTTAGCTGCACACTGCGAACCAGACCTGTCCGATGTGCGCTCTAGCTCGTTTGCCGCACACTGCGAGTCGTCTGCCGCTAGCGTATCGTAGGCGAAATTACGGTGCGCCGTTTTGCTAAGAATTTGCGCACTCTGTAATATCCCCTGCTCCGCGTAGACTCCAGCATTTTGCGTGCTAAAATTTTGCGCCGCGGAATTGCGTAAATTTTGTAGCGCAAAGCCCTGCCCTTGCGCCGATTTTTCTTGCTCGCCTGCAAATCTCGGCGATATGGAATTTTTGCTTTGCGCCTTTAAATTTTGCGTGCCGAAATCCGCTGCAAAACCCGCTGCCGTGTGCCAAACAAACTCGCACTTTTTTAAAATCACGATCGGCTTGACATTGCAATCTATCAGCGCCTCTTCCTCTGCGCTTAAGCTTGCCGCGCGCCCTACCTGCGCTACGTCACGACACATGATCGCAAAGGGCTTGTCTGGGCGCTTTTTGAGCGTTCGTAGCATGCGTACTGCACGCTCGTTTGTCGCATCGCAGACAATGTGAAAGCCGCCCATCCCCTTGATCGCGCCGATCTGTCCGCGCCGCAAAAGCTCCGCCGTACGCGCTATCGCCTCCTCGCCGCTTGATAAAATTTCACCGCCCGCGCCGCATAAAAACAGCTGCGGACCGCAGTGTGGGCAGGAGATCGGCTCGGCGTGATAACGGCGCGTGAGCGGGTCCGTGTATTCGCCGCGACAGAACTCGCACATCTCAAACGCCCTCATCGTGGTATTTGCGCGGTCATACGGCAGCGCGGCGATGATGCTAAGGCGCGGGCCGCAATCCGTGCAGTTGATAAATGGGTAGTGGAAGCGCGGATTTTGGGGGTCGTAAAACTCTTTTTTGCACTGATCGCAAATCGCAAAATCGGGCAGGATCGGGTTAAATTTACGCCCCTCTTTGGATTGTGTAATCTTAAAATCAGTAAAATTTTGCGTAAAATCTTGTGTATTTAGATCGGTGCGGATAATTTTATCGATACGGCTAAGCGGCGGCGCTTCGCTACGAAGTCGCCGCTCGAAAATTTTTAAAATTTCTTCTTCGTGCAGATCTTGCTCGGCACTTTGCAGATTGCGTTTAAAGCCCTGTAAATCACCCTTCGCGCCTTGTAAGTCGCGCTTAATATTTTGCAAACCTTGCGGCGATTCATTCTGCGACATACCGCGCTGCTGCGACGAATTTTGCACGATGAAATTTTGATCCGACGAAGCGGGCAAAATGGAGCCTTGCTCGTTTAGATCGGTCTCGAATAAGTTTGGTAAAAATTTCTCGCTCGCTGCGGCTTGCGAATCGCTCGTCAAATAATGCGGCAAGCTCGTCAAATCAGACATACCAGCTAAACTATTCGCCAAATCGTGCGGCGAGCCGGTCAAATCACTCGGCGAGTTCGGTGCGCTCTGCGGTGAAAAGGAGCTCTCGTTTAAATTTGAACTTACAAAATTTAGTGATGAGTTCGCGGCCTTGTTAGAATCCGACTCGGCAGAATTTAAAGACCGAGCAGCCGATGACGATACTTTCTGCGCTTGAATTTCGTTAGAATTTGGCTCACTTAAATTTAAAGGGGCGGAATTTTTATCAATCAAGCCTTTTTGCGGCTCGGAAAGCTCTGCGCAAACGATGATTTTAACGCCCTCGCCGTCGTTATAAACCTCGCCTTTTAGCCCCAAATCCACGGCGAGTTTGTAGACGAACGGGCGAAATCCGACCCCCTGCACTGCTCCGAAAACCTCAAATTTAGCCGCTTTCATGCACGTGCTTTCATAAATTGCGCGCCGCAGGAGCTGTTTTGCGAGCAAGTTGCGCTCGCAGTGGGCGGATAAAACGTACCGGGCGCCTCAAAATATGCTCTAAATTTAATAAAATTTGATCCTTCACGCCCGCGTCCTTTGCCGCTTTTTTGAAATCCCGCGCGATCCCGTTTGCGCTAAGCTTAGCCCGTATGACGCGGCTATCGGCGCCGCAATGTCCGCGCAACTCGCTATTTTGCGGATAAGACTTAGGAATTTTGCCGAAAATTCGCATATATGCCCAATCTAGCGGGCTTGAAGCGCGACGCTGTCGCTAAAGCTCGCGTCAAAATTTTTGCAAAGCCTAAGCATCAAATCTGCAAATTTGCGCCCGCTAAACATCGCTCCGCCGAAGATCAAAACGTCAAAGTCCTTTTTGTGCTCATCCGCCAGATCGCTTAAAAAATAGCCCAAACTATCGAAAAATCCGAACGCAAACAGCTTTTCATTGGCGCCTGCGAGCGCATAGCTCATCGCTGAGCGCAAAATTTTATCCGCTTGCACGCAGCCGCGCTCGTCCGTGCAAAAATCGAGTCGCACCCCTTTGCCGCCCGCAAAATCCTCCGCAGCCGCCATCAAAAACGCCGCATCGCGCCCCCAGATAAGCTGCGCGGCGACGCTAAAGATGCTGTAAAATCCCGCGTTTGCGCTTTTTAAAATTTCATCGATTTTTGCGGCGTTTACGCTAAATTTGGCGCTGAAATTTTCAAACAGCTTCGCGCCTGTTTCGTCCGCGCAAATTTGAGCTTTAAGCTCGTCAAAATTGCGCTGCAGATTAAATTTCAGCAGAATTTTTTTAGAGCTTTCGCCATAAATTGCGATCTCATCGTCTGCGCCCACGCCCAAAAAGCAGCGTAAAACGCGTTTTTTGGAGTCGTTCAAAACCCCCTTTTCGCGGCACGTAAGCGCAAAAAGAGCGGAGTTTTTGTCGTTTGAGTTTTTCAGATAAGCGCTTGCGCTGCCACTTAAAAAATCCTCGTTTTGCACGATCAAAAAGCCGTTTTGAAGCGGCGCGACTTTAAAAATTTTATCTTTTTGCGCCGCATTTTCACATTTTGCGCTTAAAAAATAGATCCCATCGCTTGCCAAAGCGCGCACCAGCGCAAACACGAATATGTCGCCCGCAAGCTTTACGTCAAAAAATTTAGGCGCGTCCTCGTGGTTTTTTCTAAAGATCGCATTGGTTTTTAGGCTTATGAGCGGCTTTTCGAAGGCCGCGAGCGCGATTTTGCTCTTTTCATCGCTCACAAAAATCCCATCCAGCGCCCCCACTCCTGCAGCTATCAAAAAATCGGCGCTAAAATCCACGTCTGCCTTGAGCGTGAAAGTTGCGCCGCCGCGCTTAATCTGCACCTGCTGAGCATGAAATAAGTTTATGCGGCAAAACTCCAGCAAGCGGGCAAAATTCTCCCTACTTACCGCCTCAAATTTTCCCTCATGAAGCACGCTAGCGCCGCTCATTACTCCGAATTCGTTTTGAGACGGCTCGGCGCGAGCGAGGTATTCCTTCATCACTCGCGGGGTAAAGTTATTAAATTTAGCTGCGCTATGGGCGTTTGAAATTTCATCATCTAAAAATTTACTTAAATCGCTCGAGGAGGCACCTTCAAATGTGCCGTTAAATTTCAGCTCTTTCGCTTCGGCACCGCCCTCGTCCACCGCGCGCACGGAGGATTTTGCCAAAAATATGGAGTTTGGAATCAGCGGCATCGCCTCGTCGCTAAATTTTAAAATTTCATCCTCGCCGCCGCGCACGAAAAGGCTTATTAAGCTCGCCTCTTTTTTTAGGCAAAACTCAAGTGCGCTTTTGCGAGCATAAAACAGCAAGAAGTGCGCTATCAGCGCGTTTTCATTAAGGTAGTTAAACTCATATGCTACTATCATCTCGCCCCCTTTTTGCAAATCGATCCGCGATATCTTGGGCGCTAAGATCGGCGATTTTTTCATGCGCAAAACCAAGATCCGATAGGTACCTAAGCGCCGTTTTTTCCATGATTTTTGAGGACTCTAAAATCATGGAGCTTAGCTTAAAGCTCGCCTCCTCGATGCGGCGCGGCACGACCGCTAGAATTTTAACGTGAGGCAGATCGCCGCAAAGATCCATCATCTGCAGGGTTTGAAGCATTTCGACCTCGTGCGCCGAACCGCTCCAGATGATCTGCTTAGGCATCGCGTCGTAGTCGAAAAAATACACCTCGCCGCCCTCCGCGCCGTCCGCGTCTATGCAATCTACGAGCAAAATTTCATCAAATTCCGCCATCGTAGGCATCAAAAAGCTAGCCAGTGTTCCGCCGTCGATAAAGCTGATCTGATCCGCGCTCCGGCCCGGCGCGGCGGGATTTTCGGCAACGAGGTTCGCATTGATAGAGTCTTGCGCTGCGGAATTTTGCGAAGTAAAATTTGAAGCGGAATTCTGCTTTGCGGAATTTTCTGAAGTAGAATTTCGGTCTAAATTTGCTGCCGCGAAATTTTGCTTAAAGATAGAATTCTCATCCGCAAAATTTTGCAAGGAGTCTCGTTCTATGGAATTTTGCGAGGTAGGATTTTGTATCGCAGAGGCTTGGGCGGAATTTTGCATAAAATTCTGCGCCGCGAAATCCTCGCCCGCCGTAGAATTTCGTGCGGCGGCTTTAGGATAAAATTTATAGTTCTGCGCGAGCGCGCGGACGAAGTGCACGCCTATGCCCTCGTCCGCGTAGATGACGTTGCCGATACCCAGTACCAGCACCCTCAAGCGTGCTCTTCCTTTTTAAATTTATAACCGCTTACGATCGCATCCATCGCGCCGTCTCTGCCCTTGACGGCGTTAAAGACCGCCATATAGACGTGGATCGGCACGAAGATTATGATGATATTCATGCAAAGATGATGTATCATTCGCACTTCGCTTAGACCGCCCATCGCAGCTTCCAGCGGGCGCAAGAGCCCGTATAGCGCGCCGCCGAGCCCCTCGTGATAGACATGCACATATAAGATCATACCCGTTAGGCAGATTACGAACAATACTAGATAAAAGCCCAGATAGGAGATGAACTGTAGCGGATTGTAAACGCCGCGAAGATGCGGGTGCTCGCCCAAAAAGATATAGTATTTGATCTGAGCGATCCAGACGCGCGGGCTAAAAAAATCCTTGATACTCAAAAGCTCTTTTCTGCTCTTTTTATCAAAGAAGAAAAGGTAGGTTTTAAAGATCGCCGCGCCGATCATCGCAAAGCCGAAGATCAGATGCACGAATCTAAATTTAGCCTGCATAAAAAGCACCGGCTCAGGACTCACCTCGGGCGCGGTGAAAACAAAGGCGATGTAATATCCGGTGATCACCAAAATCGTAATGCAAAGCGCACGCAGCCAGTGCGTGAGCCTAAGACCGATTGAGAACTCGTATTCCGCAAATCTTTTTTTCATCGTTTATCCTTTGCTGGGATCTACCCTATAGCAGCCAAGCTCCGCCCCTTTAGCGTCCATCACGTGCACGGCGCAGGCTATGCAAGGATCGAATGAATGGATGCGGCGGATGATCTCTAGCGGCTTGGAAAGATCGGCAAGCTTAAGTCCGATCAAGCAGGATTCGTAAGCGCCCATAGCGCCGTCTTTGTCCTTTGGCGTGGCGTTCCAAGTAGACGGCACGACCGCCTGCCAGTTTTTGATGACGCCCTTTTCGATCCTGCACCAGTGGCTAAGTGCGCCGCGCGGCACGTGACCGATATAGCGACCTTTGTACTCTTTGGAGTTATCGATTACATATTTTGCGCAGGTCTGCGTATCGCCGCTTTTGATGTTTGCGATCAAATTTTCTAGCGCAATCAGTCCGTTGTCGGCTACGACTTTAGCCTCGATCATACGGCACGCCGTTCGTCCAAGCGTCGAAAATACCGCCTCAAGCGGCAAGCCGGCGTCTTTTAGGAATTGATCCACGACCTTTACTACGCGCTCATTTTTCTTAGCGTAATTTACTACGATATTTGCAAGAGGTCCTACTTGAAGCGGTTTGCCGTCGTAGCGCGGAGCCTTGATCCAGGTGTATTTGCCCTGGGTATCGAGCACTTTCATATGCGCTTCTTTGCCGTGCGCGTCGATGCTCTGCCCGTCCCGAAGGCCCGTATAATTCGGCTCCTGCTCGCCGTCGTAAGGATGGAGCGCCGCATCATTTTTATACCACGCATGCGTTGCTTCCTCGGTAATCTTGTTCTCATCAAGCTCCAAAACCTTGCTAATATCGCCGTTCATAATCATGCCGCTTTGAAATAGCCATTCGTTCTTTGAAAGCTGAAATTCTTGATGAGTCCATAAATTTGCCACGCCGATATCATTTAGCACGCTAGGTTCGTTACCGTAAGCTTTGGCGGCCATTACTAGATCAGGATAGTAGGCGCGATTTACGAAGTCTGCGACCTCTTTAAATTTAGACATATATTCGCCAAGTCTCGCAGGACTTAGGATATCCATCACGCAGGTGACGCCGCCTACGGTAAGGCTTTGCGGATGAGGCTGCTTCGCACCGAATATCGCCATCATCTGAGCCGCCGTGCGCTGAATGCGCAAACACTCAAGATAGTGCGAAAGAGCGATTAAATTTTGCTCCGGGCTAAGCTTGTATGTAGGATGGCCGAAGTAGGCATTGGCAAAAGGTCCCAAAGCGCCTTTCTTAACGAAAGCGCCCACGCGATCTTGCACCTCTTTTAGTTTATCCGCACCGCACGCATAAGGGGTATCGCAGTATTTAAACGCCTCTTCGCTCGCTTTTTTAGGATCGGCGCTAAGAGCGCTTACTACATCTACGAAATCAAGCCCGTGAAGTTGATAAAAATGCACCGGATGATCGTGCAAAAACAGCGCGTTAGCCATCAGCGTGCGCGTCAGCAAGGCATTTAGCGGCGGAGTGATACCAAGGGCGTTTTCTACCGCGACGATGCCTGCTTTGTAGTGCGAGAAGGTGCAGACGCCGCAAATTCTTTGCATAAAAAATCCCGCGTCGCGCGGATCTCTGTTTTTTACTATGGTCTCAAGCCCGCGCCATAGCGTCGAGCTACTATAAGCCTCGCGGACGACGTTTTCGTCGTCTACTACGACCTCTATTCTTAAATGTCCCTCTATTCTGGTTATCGGATCTATTACGATTCTTTGCGACATGATTATTCCCCTTTATCTTTCTTAAATGACGCAATCGCCGCGTGTGCCGCTACCGCAACACCCGTGATCGCTAAAATTCCGACACCTATCTTATCTGCGGTAGCATCAGCGCCGAGCCCGCCGAAAACGCTTTCGTAAAGGCGATCCGCCAAAGGCTCCTCAAAAGGCCCCATATGATCCCAAAAATCAGGCTCTGAGCAGCCTATGCAGCCGTGACCCGCTTGTACCGGCCAGCTAGTGTGGGAGTTGAAGCGCTCGCGCGAGCAGTTGTTAAACGTATAAGGACCCTTACAGCCTACTTTATAAAGACAGTATCCGTCCTTCGCGCCCGCATCGCCGAAGCTTTCTACAAACTCGCCCGCGTCGAAATGTCCGCGGCGCTCGCACAGATCATGTATTCGTAGCCCGTAAGCCCATTTCGGTCGGTTATAAACATCTAAGCTCGGAAGCGTGCCAAAAAGGATAAAATTTAGCACATTGCCGACGATATTTTTTTCGCTAGGCGGACAGCCCGGGACGTTGATGACGGGTTTGTTTATGATTTTATCCAAACCTACGGAGCCGGTCGGATTTGGAGCTGCAGCTTGGATACCGCCGAAGCTCGAACAGGTGCCGATCGCAAATATTGCCGCAGCGCCTTCGGCTGCGTGTTTGCAGTGCTGAGCTCCGCTCTTGCCCTCAGGACCCACGGTTAGGAAAAATTCATTCTCGCCGCTTGGAATTCCGCCCTCGACCATTAAGATATAGCGCCCCTTGTATTTTTCGATCGCGCCCTCTAAATTTTCCTCAGCTTGCCAGCCTGCGGCAGCCATTATCGTCTCATGGTATTCGAGGCTGATGTAGTCGAATATGAGGCTGTCGATGCTAGGCGTGTCGGTGCGCAACAAGCTCTCGCTACAGCCCGTGCACTCCGCCATATGAAGCCAGATCACCGGCAGGCGATCCGCAAGCTCCGCAGCTCGTGCCACGCTCGGTGCAAATGCGGCCGGAAGACCAAGCATCGCGGTCATCGCTCCGCTCCATTTCATAAAATCGCGACGCGAAAAACCTTTGCTCTTAAGCCTTTCTTGTATGCTCTCATCCGCTTTTATTCGCGGCAAACGCTCAACGGCATCAAGTCTAGCCGAAATTTGAGCTAAATCAACCATAATGTCCTCCTGAAATTTAGGATATTTTTAAATGGCATTCTATCAAAATTTAGAATTCATGCACCTTAAATTTCGTTAGATTTAATTAAAATTTTATATTTATTCATCGTCTAGCGGGTTTTAAATTTAAAAATAAAAGGCGGATTAAAATTTAGCGCGGCGGGCGAAACGTTAAATTACGGCAGAGAAAGCATTAAATTTTATGAAGCATTAAATTTTACGAAGCGTTAAATTTACGAAGCAATGAAATTTTATCCAAGAATTTTATAGTAGCGAAAAGTATTTTAGGATAAAGTAGGCATAGGTCGGATGATTTTGTGCGATACTAGCGGGCGCACTATTTGTGCGCCACAGCGAAGTATTTTTGCAAAATCATCCGTTAAATCTTTAGAAAATTTTCCAAAGATCAGGATACTAATCTCGTTGCATCTTGGATATTGATGTTTAGCCCGAGCTGTTCGTTGCTTAGCCCAAGTGCAAGGCCTACCAGCTGAGATAGGTGGATGATCGGCTTTCTTGCCTTGGAGTTCATCGCTTCTTGGTATCGCTCCTGATAGATATCAAGCTGCATCTGGCATAGCGGACAAGGCGTAACTACGACGTCGGCTCCGTTTTCGCCCGCATTATTTACGATCTCGCTTGACATCTTTTGAACAGACTTTACCGCTGGATAGCTAGCGTGAAAACCGCAGCAATCAAGGCGCTTTTCAAAAGGCACTATCTGAGCGCCAAGTGCGCTAACTACCGCTTCAAAGCTTTTCGGATTGGTTGAGCTCTCTTTCTTAAGCTCTCGCTCCGGTCTTAATGAGTGGCAGCCGTAAAATAGCGCTACTTTTAAATTTGCTAGCGGTCTAACGACTTTAGCTTTTAATGTATCTAAGCTTTGATATAGCACCCAAAGTAGGCTAGTTATCTCGGTGCTTCCCTGATACTGCATACCGCCTTCTTTTAAAAAGGTATTGATATAGCTTTTAGCACCCTTATCTAGAGTAAGTTTAGCCTTGGTTAGAGTTAGCATACAGGTGGAGCAGGTAGTTAGCAGAGGCATATTCATACCCTCGGCTAGCGCGATATTTCTGGCATTGGCTACTAGGCTTGCTATAGGATCGACGCATTGAGCTTGACTAGCCCCGCAGCAGCTCCAGCCTTTTATCTCGTGAAGTTTAATACCCAGCACCGGAGCGATCGCTTCAAGTGAAATTTTAGATTCCTTTGCGGCTTGACTTAAAACGCAACCCGGGAAAAATGCAAATTTGTTATTCATCATCTCCTCCTTATTCTATCTCGCCGCTAGCCTGAGCCTTACGCGCGGCCTCTATCATCTTAACGAGTCCTGCATGTCCCTCGATCTCCTCTTCGCCGAAAGCATGAAGAGGATTCATCTTGCCCGCCATCATCAAATTTGCCGCTACATCCATCTTGCCCATATTTGCAAATACGCCTTCGCTTCTTAAAGCAAGCTTGATCTCGTTTAGCCTTCCGCTTCCCTCTACGATATCTAGTAGGAACGCCTCTGCATGACCAGGGCCGCTTCCTGCGGTTAAGCCCTTTTTCATCGCTAGGGCGCGAAGTGCGGTGATATCGCTTTGAGCGCTTATGCCTTTAGGGCAGCGATCGGCGCACTCTTGGCAGTGCACGCATAGCCATAATCCGTTTAGTACCGCAGGCTTTAGATGAGGCATAGCGTCTCTGCTTCTTGAATCAAACGCGGCGCGGTTAGCATGCGTGAAAACAAAAGGCTGCATATAATCGCTCGCATCGGCTCCAAGCTTATTGCATTCGCTAGCGCAACAGCCGCAAAGTATGCAATCCCACTGCTTTTTGACGCGCTCCATCTGCTCGGGGCTTTGCTTACAGCCCTTATCGGCGCTAAATCCTTTCTTAGGCGTAATGGTCGGTTTGATCTTTCTTAAATTCTCTATACTAGGCTCCCAGTCCACTACTAGATCCGAAATCACTCGGAAATTATTTAGCGGCGAGATCGTAAAGCTATCTGGGTTTTCATACTCTGCAAGCAAAGCCTCCATCTTGGTATCACAGGCGAGATATGAGTGTCCGTTTACCCTCACGGCACAGGCTCCGCATATCGCCATACGGCACGCTGCGGTAAAATTTAAAGTGATGTCTAAATTTTGTTTAATAAATTGCAAAACTCCAAGCAGGGTCTTTGCTTTGATCTGCTCTAAACTTAACTCGTAGGCTTGCTTATAATTTTTGCTTCCGTCGAAGCGGTCTATGATAAATTTCATTGAGGTTTCCTTCCGTCAAGAGAGAATTCCGTAACGACGACCTCTTTGTAGCCCAAGCTTAGCTCGCCTACGTCGTTCATCGTCACGATACTGTGCTTTAAGAAATTTTTATCGTCGCGCTTCGGATAATCTTCTCTGGTATGCGCGCCGCGGCTTTCCAGCCTCTTTTGCGCAGCCAAACACGCACAGCGCGCAAGTAGGATCAAATTTCCAAGCTCGACGTAGTCGGTAAATGCGGTATTCATAACTAGATTTGCATCCGCGACGTGCAGCTCGTCGTAGCGCGCTTTAATGCCCTCTAAATTTTGCGAAAGCAGATCGAGCTTCTCGCCTGTTCTAAAGATACCCATATTGTCCCAAAGCTGCGCGCCTAGCTCTTCGCGCAACTCATACATCTCGTTTGCCTTGCCCGAGCCGTTTGCGATCTGCTTAAATTTAGCTTGCCATTTTTGCGCCAGCTCGCTCGCTTTTTTGCCCGAGCCGAAGCCGCTTTGTTTTGCAGCGTAATCCGCTGCGCCGAGCCCTGCAAGCTTGCCCGTTACGACGGCGTCGGTTAAAGAATTTCCGCCTAAGCGGTTTGCGCCGTGAATCGAGATACAAGACGCTTCGCCCGCGGTGTAAAGCCCCGAAATTTTAGTGCTCATATCGTCAAATTTAGACACTTCGATGCCGCCCATCGAGTAGTGTGCGGTAGGACGAATCGGAATCGGCTCCTCGATCAGATCAATACCCTCAAATAAAATGGCGGTGTGTCTGATCTTAGGAAGGGCTTTTAAAATTTTATCTTTTCCGAGATGTCTTACGTCAAGAAGTACGTATGCGCCGAGCCCCTCGCCGTATCCCCTACCCTCGCGAATCTCGGTTTCGATCGCGCGAGCTACGACATCGCGCGGCGCAAGCTCCATCTTTTCGTGGTAGTTTTTCATAAAGCGCTCGCCTTTGTTGTTGAGCAGATATCCGCCCTCGCCGCGCGCAGCTTCGGTAATGAGCGCGCCGCCGCTTTTGATGCCTGTGGGATGAAACTGCACCATCTCGGGATCACTAAATCCAAGCCCCGCACGAAGTGCTGCCGCGATACCGTCGCCGGTAGCGATATAAGGCACCGAGGTGCGGTTGTAAAACATCCTCGTATATCCGCCCGTAGCGATTACCAAGGCTTTGCAAAGTACGGGATAAAAATCGCCGGTTTGGATATTTCGAAGCACGACGCCCTCGCATTTGCCCTCAGGCGCGCTGATCTCAAGCAGCTCGTGATCGATTAAAAATTTCACGCCGTTACTGACCGCATCGTCAAAACAGGCGTGCATCAAGATATGACCCGTCTTATCGGCGGAATAGTTGCATCGTTTTTTAGACGCACCGCCCATAAAGCGCTGCGCTACGCCGCCCGGGACGCCACTTTCTTTGCCGTCCACGCCGCCGCTAGCATTTCTGGAAAACAGCGTGCCGATGTAATCCATCTCGGCAATCGTAGGGCCCGCAAGCTCGCAAAATTTAATCGCGGCGTCCTGATCTACGAGATATGCGCCGCCCTTTACGGTGTCATAGGCGTGAAGTTTGTATGAATCGCCGCCACTGAAGCTCGTAACGCCGTTGATACCGCCTTCCGCCATACAGGTGGCATTGCGCGAAGGCATCATCTTCGTAGCTACGACTACGCTGAGATTTGGATTACTCTTTCTTACCGCCACGGCTGCGCGCAAACCCGCGCCTCCTGAACCGATAACGAGTACGTCCACACTAGGAAGGCCGCCTTCGTTGCCGCCGTCTGCGCTTTTACTCTTGTCGGTATCCACACAGCCGCTAAGGCTAAGCGCGCCGACGCTGATACAGGCGGATTTTAAGAAATCGCGTCTGTTGAAATTTGATTCACTCATTTTCCTCTCCATTTGAGAAATTCTTAGCTTAAGTTTAAAGTTCTAAACTAAAAACGTAATTTTAGTTTCATTTTTAACATAAGTCAAATATTATTTAGTGTATCATTTCATAAGAATTGAGTTATCAATTGGAGGGGCTAAATGAATTTGCATCGCATGGAGCTAGTATTAAAAGTGGCAGAATTAGGTAGCTTTACTAAGGCTGCCGAGGCACTTAAAATCCCACAGCCGTCGCTATCACAGAGCATTTTATCGCTGGAGCGCGAGCTTGGAACGCAGCTTTTTAACCGCACGAGTAATCCCATTTCGCTTACGCGCGCGGGAAAAATTTACGCTAGTAAAGCAAAAGTCATTTTTGACGCCATAAACGACCTAAAAAGCGATATTTCTGAAATAAGCGGCGTAAAAAACGATAAAATTCGCATCGGCTTTTCGCAAAACGGCTATAATCTGTTACCGTCGCTGCTACCGATGTTTTGCAAGAAATTTAAGGATTCTGATCTGCAAATTACACAATTTTCTTCTGCGCTTAGCATTCGTGAAATGCTACTTCAAGGTGATCTTGATGTCAGTATGCTGATACTGCCCATCGATATGAGCGGGCTTGACGGGGTTAAAATTCTAACGCAAAAAACCTATGTCGCTCTAAGCTCCACCCATCCGCTCTCGCTTGAGTTTAAAAACGAATCTGTTCCTAAAATTGACATTTCGAGCTTAAAAGAGGAAAGATTCATCCTGCCTAATCAAAGCCTAAGAAGCGCCGAGCAGATAGATGCATTCTTTTCTGCCGCAGGCTTTACGCCGAAAGTGCTGTGCCGCACGGAGACCTTTGATATCGCCAATGCTATCGTCGCAAGCGGCGCAGGAGCGTGCTTTAGCATACCGCAGATGATAAAAGAGGATAAAGCAGGCAGGATAAAGCTCTTTGACGTAGGCGCGCGCGAGCTCGATAATACGCTGATAATCGCCTACAAAAAAGGCAAACATCTAAACCATCTAGCGCAGGCATTTATCAAAACTGCACGTAAAATTTCTAATGAAATTTAAAATTCATAGCTCGCAACGATAAATAAGAGATTAAGTTTTTGCAGCACTTTGCCTCTACATTAGCTTTTGCATAAAAATTTTTAGAGTAGATTTTGCTCAAGTTTAGGTAAAATTTCAAACTAAGCTTAAATTAGAATTTTGCCAATAAAATTTTTTATTGCTAAAATTTCACTCACAATTTACGACAAAATTTAGCGCGAAATTCTAATTTTTTACTCCGCTTAAAATATCCAAATCCTTGTTATACACCTTGGTATCTACTTCAAAAATCCCAAGCAGCGTGTGAAAAAGATTATCGTGCGAAAAAGCGTCGTTCTTATGTGATTTAAGTGCGCTTAGATCGTATCTTTCGCGCATTTTTCCCTCACCTAGCCAAACGATCGCGCCGATATGCTTTTGCGCCTCTGGAGCGAAAAGATAGGGCATGCCGTGCAGATAAACGCCGCCCTCGCCGAGGCTCTCGCCGTGATCGCTCATATAGATCATCGCCGTTTCGTGCGTCTTAGAATACGGCTTTAAAAATTCTATAACCTTGCTTAAAAAATAATCCGTGTATAAAATCGCGTTATCGTAGGCGTTTGAAATTTCTTGCTGCGAGCAGTTTTCAAGCTCGTTATCGCGGCAAACGGGGCTAAATTTTTCAAATTCTTTCTTATAGCGCTTAAAATACGCAGGCCCGTGATTGCCCATCTGATGTAGTACAATTAACACATCTTTGCCCGCGTTTTCGGCGACAAATTTATCAAGCCCCGCGAGCATCCCCTCGTCCCTGCACTCCACGTCGCAGATCGGATTATTTTGCGGAATTTTAAAATCCTCATATTTCACGCGCAGCGCCACACCTTTGGAATCGGAATTGTTATCGCGCCACAAAATCGCCATGTCATCAGCGCGGCTTAGTATGTCTAATACGTTTTGCTCCTCCGCAGCCTTTTCGACGCTAAATTCCTCGCGATTTAGCAGCGAAAACATGCACGGCACGCTTTGCGCCGTCGAAGTGCCGCAAGAATGGGTATTGCTTAGGCTTACGACGCCCTGCTCTTTTGCTAGCAGCGGATTAGTGTCTCGCTCGTAGCCGTTGAGCGAAAATCTATCCGCTCTCGCCGCTTCGCCCACGACTACGACGACGAGCTTTTTTGGGCTTGTAGAATTTTCATCGATATGCGCATCCATAGCGATTTGCATCAGAGGCTGCGAGCCATGCTTTTTAGATTTCGCGGCAAATTTAACGCCGCTGTAGATCCAATATCCGGGATTTGCGTAGCTGCGTAAAATTTTATGCTCTCTGAAAAACGACGCGTAGTATTTGCTAAATCCAAAAAGCAGCGCCGCGATGATTATTATGCAAATGCCCACTGTTTTGAGTTTGGCTAAAATTTCAAATTTAAGCGGACGGTAGCTAACGTGCGCGCGAGCAATCAGCACGCAGGGCAAAATGCCCAGCACCAGCACATAAATCACCAGTCGCAGACTGAAAAGATCCGCGGACTCGGCAAAGTTCGTCTGGGCTGCGTTACGTATCATCTCAGAATCGATTACGACGTTATAGCTATCCATAAAATACGCTGTAAACGACGAAATAAAAAAGCATATCATCAAAATCGGCTTGGTCGTATAGCGCGAGCTAAAAATTGTAAAAAATAGCGTCAAAAAAGCGATCAAAGCTGCCGCGTCGCAGACGAGATAGATAAAATTTAGCCCAGAGATTCCGTAGGCATTTATGATATTTTTAAAAAACGAGAAGTTAAAAAATGCCACAAAAGCAAGCGAGCTTAGAAAAATAAGCTTCTGCTGCGACGGATTTTTAAAAATGCTAGGCACGAAGCGTTCCTTGAGATAAAATTTCAAGTTGAAATTTTACGGCGTTTTAGTAAATGCTCGGAAATTTCGCGCTTAGTATCTCACAAATCGCAGCAAAATTTTTGTGGAATTTTAAAATTCCGCGCGTATTCATCTTAGCTTCATCTTGGAATTTTAAAATTGCGCCATCCAAAATAAAATTTGGAAATAAAATTAAAAGGATTAAAGATGAAAAATCTTAAAGCTTTAGGCGCACTCGCCGCTACATTCGCCCTTGTGGGTGCATTAAACGCAGGAAGTTTTAGCGAAAAAGACGCTAAAGTTTCATTCGATCAAGCGATAGGGATCGCGCAACAAAACTTTGGTGACGCGACTATAAAAAGCGTAGAAATCGACGATGAGCACGGAAGGCTCGTCTATGAGATCGAGTCATATAAAGAAGGTAGCGAAAGCGAGATCAAAATCGACGCTCAAAGCGGCGAAATTTTAAAGACTCAAACGCAAAAGAAGCTAAAGCCTAGTAAAATTGATTATTCGCAGGTCAAAATCAGTGCCGCAGATGCCCGCGCCAAAGCACTTAGCGCAAACGCCGGCTGGGATTTTCGCGAGGTTGATTTAGAAAGTAACGGCGGTAAGCCTGCATACGAAGTCAAACTGCACCAAGGCATGAGCAAAAAAGAGGTGCTAATCGACGCCGCTACGGGCGAGCAGATCTCGCAGCGTCAAAAATAAGCGAAGGCGTGAGATGAAAAATCAAAGCTTAAAGAGCGGAGCGGACAACTCCGCCCAAACTAGCGAGGCTTTGGACGCTAGGGATTTTAGCGTAAACGAAAACGCTGACTATGGCGCCCAAAATGCAGACGCGGCTAAAAATTTAGATGAAAATGCGAGGATTTTTCGGCAAATTTTACTAGCGAAACAAGCGGGCGGAATCTCGCGTCCTGCGAGCAAAATTCTAAAGATTTTTCTAGCATGGAATGTTGCGAAAATCGAAAGAATTCTCCGGAAGCGAAAGATTATAAGGACGGGCGGAATTCTTCGCAGACGCAAGACTTATCAAGTGCGCAAAATTTCGCTAGCGAGCAAAATTTAGCCGATACGCAAAATTTTTCTGATACAAGTAATTTCGCAAGCGCGCGAGATTCTGCCAGCGCAGCAAGCTGCGCGGAGGTTTGTAATTCTTGCAAGCCAGTGCTTTGCAGCCGCTGCAAACGCGAAATCGCTAAGCAAAATTTTAAGCTTGGCTGCGTAGGATTTGGGCTTTTTGCGCTAAATATCGCAGCAGGTGCGCTAAATTTTTTAGGGAGATTAGGAAGCGTAGCGGATAAAAAGGCAAGCGAGATTAGAGCTAGGCAAAAGGCGCCTGCGAATTAGCGCAGCTCCCAACGCTACTGAAATTTAGCGGTGCATAAAGCGAGCGAGTTTACACATCCAAAGCACCGCAAAATTTATGCGTTTTTGGCTAAAATGGCGGATTAGAATTAGCAAAATTTTAAAGGAGCGCTTTGAAAATTTTACTTGTCGAGGATGAAAAAGATCTAAATCAAATCATTGCAAAATGTCTGAAAAAGGACGGCTACAGCGTAGATTGCGCCTTTTGCGGCAAGGAAGCGCTAGAGTTTTTGGACGTCGCAAAATATGACGCTATCGTGCTTGATGCGATGATGCCCGTGATGGACGGCTTTGAGTTTTTGAAGGCGGCGCGGGCGCGCGGACTGGGAACGCCGGTTTTATTTTTAACTGCGCGGGATGCCAAAGAAGATATCATCGCAGGGCTTGATCTGGGCGCAGACGATTATATGGTTAAGCCCTTTGATTTTCGTGAGCTTTTGGCGCGGCTTCGCGCAATTATCAGGCGTAAAAACGCTACTGCTGATAACGAAATTATCATAGGGCAAGTGCGCCTAAATCTAAGCAAAAAATCGGTCGTCTGCGCGGGCGAGGTAGTGGAGCTAACGGGAAAGGAATATAGAATTTTAGAGCTTTTGATGCTAAATCGCGGTGCGATTTTAAGCCGAGAACAAATCGGCGAAAGCATTTGGGATTTTAGCGACGAAGCAAGCTCAAACGTCATCGATGTTTTAATCAAAAATATCCGCAAAAAGCTAGGCGAGCACGGCGATATAATAGAAACGAAACGAGGGCTTGGCTATGTCGTGGCAAGATAGCAAGATTTGGATTAAAATTTCGGCGATTGCGAAGCAGATTTTTGCCGCTACGGCGCTTTTCATATTAAAATTCGTGCGAAATTTTAAACAGAATTTTACGCATAATTTTACGCGTTTAAAGAAGAGCTGCAAGAAAAATCCCACGCAAAATATCGAGTTAAACCGGGTTCTAAATTCTACTCAAAGCCGGGCGTCAAATTTTAAACGGAATTCCACGCAAAATCCGGCATCAAATTCCGCGCCAAATTTTTCTGCTACAAGCGCAACGCCTGATCTAGCGCAAAATTCTAATAGCGTCCTCGCGCAAAGTCAAGAACAAAATTTCTCGGCTAAAATCTCGATAAGAAATTTTACTCAAGCCTTAGTATTTGCATTCTCAACCGCTAAAGAAAATTTTAGCTCGCGCGCGCTACCTATCAGCCTGCGCGTGACTCTTTATTACAGCGTATTTATTTTGGTGCTTGCAGGTGCTATTATCGGTATTTGCGGCTATATTTTAGACGAAGTATCAGGAAGCTCCGTCAGCCAAAAAAAGCTTGCCCACTTAGTGCAAAAAGCCGCGCGCGATGGAAAATTTAAAAGCTTTGATGACGGTGTATTTTTCTACGAACATGACGGACAAGGCGGCGTGATCGCGGGATTTGTGCCTAAAGGCTTCGATCCTGCGTTGCCGCTCTCGCCTCAAGGCGCGCGCGAGGTGGAGCTTGACGACGATGAGTTTTTCTATTACGACGCGCAGATCAAAGGGCGCAGCGCATGGATACGCGGCGTAATCGCTGTTAGCGAGTTTGAGCTTGCGATGAAGCGCGTGATGCTGATCGCTCTTATCCTATCGCCGCTATTTGTGGCGCTTATCATCTACGGCGGCTACGCAATCATAAAAAGAGCGTTTAAGCCCGTGCGCACTATGTCGCGTACAGCTAGCGAGATCGGAGCTAGCGGCGATTTTACGCGACGAATAGAACTACCGCGAGGCAAGGATGAGCTAAGCGCGCTCGCAGCTACGTTTAATGAAATGCTAGCATCGCTGCAAAGCGCGTTTGAGCGCGAGCGGCAGCTAAGCACCGATCTTTCACATGAGCTGCGTACGCCCGCCGCCGTCATACTGGCTCAAAGCGACTACGCCCTAGCCTACGAACAAGACGCGAGCGAGGCGAAGGAGAGTTTCGCGGTCATCAACAATCAAGCGCGTAAAATTTCGGCGCTAATAGAGCAAATTTTAGAGCTTGCCCGCTTGCAGCGTGGCGTGCGTTTGGCACCCGTAAGCTTAAGCAAAATCGCAAGCGAGTGCGCGCAAGACTTTCAACTTTTGTGCGCGCAAAAGGGGCTAAGTTTTAGCTCGCAGATAGCCGAGGGCGTGCGCGTAAACGGCGATGAGCTGCTTTTGATCAGGCTGATTAACAATCTTTTAAGCAATGCTTTAAAATTTACGCGCAGCAGCGTCGTTTTAGAGCTTTGTGTGAGCGCAGACGCGTGCGAACTTAGCATAAGCGATGACGGAGAGGGCATCGAGCCTGCTTTGCAAAATAAAATTTGGGATAAGCTCTATCAAATCGAGCGTTCCAGAAATCGCGAGCAAAATAGTGGCGCGGGGCTCGGGCTAGCCATCGCCTCACAAATCGCAAAAATCCATGGCGCGCAGATTTCGCTGCGTAGCGAAGTAGGACGCGGAAGCAAATTTAGCGTAAAGTTTAAGAAGGTTTAGGCGGTTTTGTGGGCTTGGCGGCGTAAAGAAATGCTGGGCGGCGAAATTCTTAAAATTTTATCGCCTATCGTTGCTTAAAATTTAACGGCTATAGCCGTATATAGGGGCGATGGTGTAATTTAAAAATTAGGCCGGCCGCCAATAATATCGGATGATTTTTGCGATAGTCATGCACTTTTAAATTTAAATGGGCCAAATTTTAAAATTTAGTTTTACCGCGAAATTCCGCGGCGAATTAATAAGGCAAGGCGCAGCATTTTGCCCTTGGACGAAGTGATAAGGCAAGCGCTTTAGAGCTTAGGTGGGCCGGCGCGGGTAATTTAAGAATTTTGAGATATGCAGCAAAATAAGCCTTCGCTGAAATTTCACGGCGCAGTATTGCAGAATAAACCTTTGCTAAAATTCTAAGACGCCACATTCGGCTCTAGAGAATTTAAATTTAGGAGTATCTAGCAACCAAGTAAAATTTAAATACGGAGCAAAAAAGACGGACTGAGATTTAAGGCCGCCTACATAAGCGAAATTTTGTATTTTTGCCTCCTTCGTCCTCGTAGCTTACGGCGATATAGCCGTTTGCCTTACCTCGCCCGCCGTTTATTAGTATGACCCTACCGCGCTCGTCGGTCTCGTATTCGTCCATTTAGTCGTCGTAGTGATTTCTGTAGCCAAATTTTACGAGGATCTTGCACGACGGCAGGTTAAATTTCACTAGCTCGCGGCGAGTTACTTTTTTGCGCCATATTCGTCGCAAAACATCGCGCTCTAGCCGTGCGAAGCGCTGTCAAAAAGTAAAATTTCCTCGCCCGTTTTTATGCATCTGGCTACGAGTTTGCACGGCACGAGCTCGCCCTCGTCGTAAAAATCGGCAATGTAGTCGTTTGGTAGATTTTCGCTGCGAAAAAGCTCGCCGAAATAATAAATTTCAAAGTATTCGCCGCCCGCGCAGGATCTTATTTGCATGTTTAGATAATCGCCTCGAGATACGTTAAATGCGTATTTTGCTAGATATGTCGGTATCTTCTCTTTCATCTTTGCTCCTTTTGACGTAAATTTTAAAATTTCAACGCATTTTCGGCACGCTTTTGATATGCCATAACGCGTTGCCGCCGCACCGCAAAAACTTACTTCGCATCCTCCCACCACTTCTGTTGCGGCGGATTTTGCAGATCAAACACTTCGCCGATTTTCGGTGCCACGAGCACATAGTTTTGCTCCTGCGCAGCGAGGTAAAGGCGCTGTATCGGCTCGCGCCACGAATGATAAGCCAGGTCAAATTTAGCCCAATGGATCGGCAGCAGCGCCTTTGCATGCAGCTGCGCGGCGGCTTGCGCCGTCTGCTCGGGGAAGGCGTGGATCTGCGCCCAACTCTCGTCGTATGCGCCGTTTTCGAGCATCACGAGATCAAACTCGCCGTATTTTTCGGCGATGGGTCCATAATGCGCGCCGTAGCCGCTATCGCCTCCGAAAAATACCGAAAACCCCGGCGCCTGCACGACCCAAGAGCCCCAAAGCGTAGGATTGTCACTGTTTAATTTGCGCCCGCTAAAATGCCTCGCGGGCTCGAGCGTAAATTTAAGCCCGCCGATGCTTTCGCTCTGCCGCAAATCAAACTCGATGATCTTATCGTCCCGCACGCCCCAACGTAGCAGATGCGCACGTACACCCAGCGGCACGAGGTATAAGCCTACTTTATCGTCCAGCTCGCGGATCGCCTTGTAATCCAGATGATCGTAATGATCGTGGCTGATCAAAACCGCATCGATGTGCGGCAGCTGCGAAATCATCGGCGTTTACTCATATTCAAAGGGCGCGCCGCCGATCGGAAGCGGCGAAGCGCGGTAAAACACGGGATCGGTCAGAATGACCTTGTCATCAAGCTTAAAAATGACGGTCGAATGCCCGAACCATGCAAATTTAGCATTTTGCAGCGCTGCGGCGTCAAATTTTACGCCAGGAAGCGGCGCGCTCGGATTTTTGCCCGCAGGCGGCGAGATCATCGTCAAAACCCACTCCCCTAACGATGGCATATTATCGCCCGTTTGAATGACCGTGGGCTCGGGGTTTACAAACCTGCGGCCGTCCCAAGCGGGCGAATTTTTTATGCGCGCCATGCTCTGCTCATCGGGCTCGCCGCCGAAGGACGGGTAAAAGTTCAAAACCGCATACGTCGCCGCGCATAAAAATAGCGCTATGCCAGCAAGCCAAATCAAAATTTTAAAAAGCATCTCTCTTCCTTTATTTTAAAAATTTTATCTAAAAACCGCAAGAAGCGATATGCATTAAATTTAAAGCTTCGCGCGCATTAAATTTAATCGCAAAACGAAGCTCGCTCATCTCTTTGCGGCACGCTCGCGTCTGCGCTATTTGCGGCTAGAGCCAAGGCGCGCAGGTTTTTATAAATTTCTCCCAAGAATCTCTTGCGTCTTCCTTTTTCTGCGT
This sequence comes from uncultured Campylobacter sp., assembly GCA_963529625.1. GTDB lineage: Bacteria > Campylobacterota > Campylobacteria > Campylobacterales > Campylobacteraceae > Campylobacter_B. Next base: position 136,547 of record CAURZM010000002.1, read on the forward strand.
TAGAATTTTTAAATTATACACCGAGGCGGCGAAATTTAAAATTTAACGGGGAATTCGGGAATGGAATTTTAAAAATTTTGGGAATAAAATTTTAGTAGGATTTGGAGGCGAGCGAATTCTGCTCTACCCGCCGAAATCTGGACGTAAATTTTAAAATTTACGCTGCGCAAGTTGGCTCGCCGCCGTTGCGAAATTTTACTGCCGATATAAAATTTTAAAGTGCGCGGTATTTAAATATCGCGCCGCCGCGAAATTTCAAGACACAGAATTTTAAAATTTAAAACGCTTTAAATTTTGCGGCGCAGCGACGTTTTATATAAAACTTTCGGCGCGCGGCGCGCGTCTTTGCGCAAATATGCAAAGAAAGTGCGCGCCGCCGCTTTGCGCCGAAATTTCGCGGGCGCTAAATTTAAGCCCCGATTGTTTCGCCAGCGATCATTCCGAAAACCATACAATCAAGTATCGCGTAGGTTCCGAGCCTGCTCGCGCCGTGCACGCCGCCGGTTACCTCGCCCGCAGCCCAAAGCCCCGGGATCGGCTCGTGAGTAAGGCTAGAGATGACTTGAGCTTTGGTGTTGATCTCGAGTCCGCCCATCGTGTGGTGCACTTTCGGCATCGTGCGGCTTGCGTAAAACGGCGGCTTAGAAACGTCGATGCCGTCCAGCTTATCGACAACCTTGCCAAATTCCGGATCTTTGCCCGCTTTGACGTAAGAGTTATAATCCGCGACGGTCTTTAAAAACGGCTCCAGCGGCAGATTGTAAGCCTTTGCAAGCTCCTCTAGCGTGTCAAATTTTTTCACGACGCCCGCTTCTAGAGGCCTTGAAGTATAAACCGGGTTACGCGCGGCGACGGCTTGGGAGTCGCAGACATTTACCGGATAGTTATCGTTTTTCTCGCTTTCGGCGATGACCTTAAAGCAAGCATCCGCCTTAATCTTGCGCCCTGCGTGCTCGTCCATAAAGCGCTTGCCCGTCTTTGGATCGACGGTAAGACCGTAGGTGTTGCAGCAGTGGTTGGTGAAATTTACCGCAGCGCCAAAGCCCTTCTCATCGGGCGAGCAATATGGAAGGAACTGAATCCACGACGTAAGAAGCGTAAATGCGCCGATTCTATTTGCCGCTAGCATCGCTCCTGCCGAGCTTCCCGGATGGTTGGTGCTGTCTATGCTAGGCACTACGCGCGGATCTTGGATCTGGCGGTACCATAGATCGCGTCCGTATCCGCCCGAAGCCAGCAAAACGCCGTCTTTGGCTTTGTAGCTCTTTTTTTCGCCGCTTTTGTTTTCCAGATCGTCGCTAAAAAGTTTCGGATCAAATTTATACTCCTCGCGAGCTTCTACACCCACGACGCGGCCGCTATCATCCACGATAAAATCGTCAAATTTCGTGCGGGTTTTGATCATGACGTTAGGATCGTTTTGAAGTTTACCCATCATCGGTTGGATGTAACCGGAGCCCGAGCCGTTGGTCGATTGTAAGCTTCTTGCGACGCTATGACCGCTCTCAAAGATCAGCTTATCGCTAAATTCCGCTCCGCAGCTAGTTAAAAGATCCACGGCGTCGTTTGCGCGATCAAACATTACGCCCAAAAGATCAGTGTGGTTAAGCCCGAGTCCGTCTTTTACGGCATCGGCGATAAAAAGCTCCTTGCTATCCTTGATACCTTGTGCGACTTGAAATTTATTCATCGGAGCAGCCATGTTTCCGCCGTTGATGACGGAATTTCCGCCCGCGCGACCCATCTTTTCTAATATAAGCACCTTTTTACCGCGTCCACTAGCCTTAATCGCCGCGGCAAGTCCCGCAAAACCGGTGCCGATGATGACGATATCGTATTCCTCGTCAAATTTGACGTCCTTGGCGTTTTGCGCCGCACTTGCGCTACTAGCCCCCAGCGCAAGTGCCCCCGCACCCACTGCGCTAATCTTTAAAAAACTACGTCTTGATACGTCTTGCATTTGCAACTCCTTTAATTGAAAGTATATATTTAAAAGAAATGATAACTCGAATTTAAAGGTAAGTCAAATAGAATAACGTTATAAATAGATAGTAAAAAGCTATGAAATATAAGCGTCAATATAAAATTTTGAAATTCGGCGGGCGAGCGGGATTAAAATTTTAAAATTTTATCGAGCGCTCGTTTATAAATATCTGTCGAGCATAAAAGCGCTCGGCGCGAAAATCGCAATAAATGCAAAATCCGCGCCGAGCTTTAAAATCGCTACGCCTTAGCGAGCGACTTTAAATTTAAGCGTTTGCAGATCGTAGTTGTTTACCTGCTCGTATTGCATATCCTCGATAGAGATCGCAGGAAGCGCGCACGAGCCCGCCATGATCACGTTTATCGGCGTATAGATGACGCCGCTACTATTCTCTCCATCTCGCGGATCATAATAGAAATAGCCGCTTTTTGGGAAGCGAAGCACTCGGTCATACAGATACTCCGTGTGCTCTAGTGCCACGCTATCTTGCATACCCTCGACTCTAGCCTGCGCAGCTGAGCCTAGGCGCTCATTGACCGCCTCAAAGCAGCTAGGCATCGCCTCATCGATTACGAAATTATAAAGATAATAATTCGCTCGCCAGCTGATCTTAGAGTAAATTTTCTGCCCTACTTTAAGCCTATTTAGATCGACTATGTTGCCGCGAGCATCTATGAATTCACGATAAATTTCAATCCTCTTACTATCCATAGAATGGGCGTTTAGACTCTGTATGCTCAAAGCCTCATGCTTTAAAGGCGCGCTTTCATATCCAAAGCCAAGAGCGGTAAAAAATAGCTCGCCATTTCCGCTCATCGGCGTAAATTCTATCGCGCCGTCTTTTACTGCGAGTTTGGTATCTAGCGGTGAATTGAAATTTTTCGCCTCGCCGTCGTATTTTAATGCAAAATGGGCTTCTTTTTTCGAGTCCTTAAAATACGCATCAAATCCGCGTATTACGCTTGCTCGCTCCTGCGTGTTGTTTATATTTTTTAGATCGCGAATGATCGCATCGACCGTGCGAGCCGTGCTATCATCTTTGATGCCAGCCTTGCCGAATGCATAGAGCTTAAAGGCAGCATCTCTTACATCGCTAGCAAATGTCAAACCCGCTCCGTTATCAGCGTAATCGTAATTCGCCTCATCTATTTTTTCGAGCATAAATTCAAACTCAGTCGTCATATTGTGCTTTTTAAGTATCGCAGCCAAGGCGATGCTAGCCATAGGCGAGTCTTTATAAAGATCGTTGTCGTAAATGAAATTTATCTCATCATCATCGAGTTTGCCATATTGATCTAGCACGAAATCCGCGTATATGCGGAGCGTATCCTGATCTTTGTAGCTTGATTTTAGCGCACTAAAAATTAGCGATCTTTGCTTATTGCTAAGGAATTTATAGCGCGCGTCAAGCTCTAGCAAAACGTCGCTTGCGTAAATCGAAGCATAGTAGTTAGTAACGCCGTGAGCACTCCAGTAACCGAAATCGCCGTTAGGTTTTAGGCGAGATAAAATTCTACTTGCATACTCGTTTACGCGGTTGGTTAAGGTTTTATTGGAGTCTTTGCGTGCGACATAATCAACCGCTATCATTCTTGAAGCAAGCTGTTCGGTGCAGCCGTAAGGATAGAGATATAGCTCGTCCGCTAGGCTAAAAGCATTAGGCGTAGCACTGATGTGAGTATAAATTTCTTTATAGCTCGGATCGATTTTGAGCGTTACCGGCTTATCGCCATAGCTTACGTGAAATAGCTTCGAGCGCGGGAACTGGCTGATTATGTCAAATTCTACGTCGTTGCTAAATTTCTGCCCGTTTGCGTCAAGATTAAATTTAATATTTGCATCTGCAATATCAAGCGCGCTCGCGGTGAAGTTCGTGTGCTTGACCTCAAGCGGTTTGAGCGTGAAATTTGCCTCACCGCCGCTTATAGCGACCGAAGGAGATGAGCTGATTTTTAAGACCGCCTTTTGCTCTTTGTCGGTGGTATTGATGAGCGTTAACGGCACGGAAATTTCATCACCGCGTACCATGTAGGTTAGATCAGCAGGCTTTATGATCACGTCGTCTCGGACCTTGGCTTCGACGTTTGCCGAGCCGATCGTAGCCGCCTCTCCGATAGCCATGGCACTTAGACGGATCGTGGAGTTAAAATTTTTCGGCATCGCAAGCTCAAATTTCGCCTCGCCGTTTGCATCCGCTTTTGCGATCAGCATTTTGATAAATTTTTTCTGCTTTTTGTTTTCGACCGGGCTTAAATTTCGTTTAGCTTTCGCCATCACGCCGTCGCCGCCGAAGCTTAGCTCTTTAGCAGTAGTTTGATACACGCTAAGATCGTCGTAAATGTCGAAGTACCGCATCGCAAAATATGCGCTAACGTCAAACGCCTTAAATGCATCGAGCTCCTCTTGTGAGACGATATCTAAAATTCCAAGATCAACCGCATAGAGTATGACTTTGGAATTTGGCTCGCTTTTTACGCTAATCTGCGCGTTTTGCCCGTTTTTGTAGCTTTTCTCGGCTAAAATTTGCACGCTAGCCTTGTGCGAGCTCGCATCTAGCGCCACTGGCACGTTTGCATAGGCTCTAAGCGGCATCGCAGCGGGTGTCGCAGCGCGCGCGATTACAGCGTTGATGTGTCCTCCGACGAAATTCTCCGGCACGCTAAGCTCAAATTCCGCGCTACCGCCTTTGATGGATAGAATTTTATAGTCGTAAACCTGCTCGCCTACGAGCGAGATATTTAGCACGCCGCTTTCTACCGGCGAATTGATGACGCCTTTAATTTTATCTCCGGCTTTAACCTTGTCGCTTGCGAGTTTGATTTTAGCGCTTTGCACGTCTTTGGCATTTACCCGTCCATAATATCCCCAGCCGCTTACATCCACGCGCACGCCAGCACTTGCGCCGCTTGAGTAATCGTTTGCGACGATTAGATAATTGCCGCCGTTTTGGAATTTGTACTCAAACTCGCGCGCATCGGTGCTAACGGCGCTTACGAGATTAAAGCTTTCTTGCTCGACGTATCTGTTGCCGTCATAAACGTAAGTAAAATCGTCGCGGTAAATTTCAACGTCGATCTTGCCTTTGACGTCGGTTTTGGTTTTGGAATCTAGTAGCGCAAAGCCAAATTTTACGCTATCGCCGCTTGATATGAAATCCTTACTCGCGCGAATTCCTACGATACGATCATAAGGCAGATAGCTCAGGCTGCGATATGCGTTTACGTTTTTTCCCTCCTCGGTTACGCTGAAATTTAGTAGAATATTTATGGCGTTAGAGACATTAAGATCAGCTGCTGCCGGCGAGAGTGCAAGCTCCTTTTTACCGGCGGGGCTTAGCGTAAATTCCGCTCTGCGAAGCTGCGTAGCGCCCTTTTTCTTTAAGCGATCGTTTAGAAACGAAAAACCCTCGTAGCCTTTAATTTTCAGCTCTTTTTCATAGGCGTTTGCTTCCAGCGAGCCTTTCAAATCTCCAGCCGGCGCGCCTGCAAGATAGTTTGAGCTTAGCTTTAGTGTGATGATCTCATCCGCGCCATATTCGTCTTTAGCAGTGAGAATTTCATTTTTAATGCGGTTTGGGACGAAATTTTCTACGCTGAAGCTTTTAGAAGCGATGATTTTATCCTCATAGATGAGATCCAGGCGGTAAGTGCCGCTTTTCTCGCCCATCAGCTCATCGATTTTAACGCTGCCGAACTCATCGGTATTTTGCGCGCGCGTGATGACCACAGTGCCGCTAGGATCGTAAATTTTAAATTTAATCGGTGTATTCTTTAAAGAGCTAAAATCGCGATTTTTCATCACGATCGTGCCTAAAAGCCGCTCATTCGGGCTTATCAGCTCACTTGCAAGATAAACAAACGGACGCTTTGCAGTAATCGTTTTCTCGACGCTTGCTACGGCGTTATTAAATAGCACGAACGCATGCTCACCCCCATTGCTAATCTCGATAGAGCGCGGATTTTTGGCTAGAATTTCCATATTTCCTAATCTTAAAATTCCATCTCCGTCCGTTTTATCCTCTACGATTAGCTCGTTTTTATCGCTGTAAATTTTAACCTTTGCTCTGCTTAGCTCCTCGCCATTACTAAGCCTAGAAGTATAAATTAGCGCGCCGCGCTCAAGCAGCACCACTTGAGCCGTAATGTCGCTAAGATAGGCTACGCGCGAAACCTCTTGCATCTTTTCGCCCACTTTGTAAAACGCCGTGATTTTATAAATTCCATCCTCATAGCCTTTAAAATCCATCGCGATTTTATGCTCTGCAACGGCGTTTTTAGCGCCTCCTATATCGAAGCTCTTAACCGCAATTTCGCTAGCTAGCCCACCTACGCTATCTTCGTTGCTTTCAAAGTTTAAAAAATACCTAAAATTTTGCTCAGGGACTTTGGCAATCGAAATTTTAACCTCATTTACGTTTGAGCTTTTAAAAGCTAACGAAGCGGATTTTGGGATAAAATTTTTCTCGTCACTAAAGGCTACGAAAGGCAGCCTGTCGCCCATTTTTACGCTTTGTTTTATCTCGTCACGCAAAATATATGAGCTATCTCCAAAGCCCTTTAGCAGCCTGATCTCGTAGCTTTTATTCGGCATAAACTCGTCGCTTACTATATCTGCATAGTAGTAGCATGAAGGATCGTCGCTTTCGCCGCCCTCTTCATCTTCGTCATAATAATAATATCGCGGCTGAGTGAGGCTAAATTTACTCACACCTGCAATTCTTACGTATTTGGCGGACAGCTCGTCCATATAGTTAGGAAAACACACTCTAGCTGTGAGCGAGCCGTCTTTTAGAGCCGCAGGGCGGATCTGCACGCCGCTTAAATTTGAAGCGTTAATGCTGTCATTAAAAGGCTCCTCGTCCGTGCGCAGCTCCACCGGATTTTGTAGCTTTGCGCCCGCTTTTGAGATGAGGGATTCTATTTGCAATACGACGTTTTGCACCTTAGGATCGAAGCTGAATAAAAAATTTCGATCATCGTGCGAGCTAAGCTCGTAGGATATATCGTTTTGGGCTAAATTCTGCGCGCGGTAAATTCTAGTCGCTTGCTGTAGCGCGTCCTTGCTAACCGCATCGTTAAATTTAATTGCCACTAACCCCGGACGCAGAAGCGTGATATGCTCGGTGCTAAAAGGCTCTGTCTCGAACTCAAAGCGTACCCCACGCGCCTCGCACGAATAATTAACCCCGGCGCTAAGCATCGGCTTTGGATAGAGCCTGATTGAGCTCTCGCTCACGCTTTCGTAGGTGCCCGTGATTTTGGGAGTGCATTTTAAGATCTGCTTTTGTGTGACGCTAAATCCACTGCCGTCCACCCCGCTAATCTCGTAAGCCCCGCTAGCGTATTTGATTTCTACGCCCGCGGCAAAGCTAGCCAAAGCGCAAAATAGCGCTGCGCTTAGTAGTTTTGTCTTCATAAAATTCCTTTGCAAAAATTTTACGAAATTATATACAAATTAACCTTTTATTTTCTTTCATTTACTCTAAAATTTGCTTTAGCGAAATTTGCATTTTCGTCCAGGCAGCCAAGCTCAAAATCCCCTGCTCCAAGACTTAGCGTAAAAGCCTCGCCGTTAGTGCGCGCAAAATATTCTCCCGTTTTAACTTTAGAATTTGCAGGCGCTAGGCTTTGCGTGGTAAAATCTCGTGCCGCGGAATTTTGCTGCGAGGAATTTTGATCCGCGAAATTTTTCGCTGTGAAATTTTGTGCCTCCGAATTCTGCTGCGCAAAATTTTGCTCTGTGGAATTTTGCAAGATAGAATTCTGCGACGCCAAATTCTGTGTGGCTGGATTTTCAGCTATAAAATTCCATTCTACAGAATTTTGCTTCGTAAGATTTTGTGCTTTTAAATTCTGTGGCGCTAAATTTTGTCGCATAGAATTTTGTGCTGTAGAATTCTGTTCTGCAAAATTTTGCTGTGCTAAATTCTGCTTTAAATTATCTTGCTGCGCCGTGCTAGAATGCTTGAAATCCAAATCCGCGGAATTCTCCATCGTAAACGCGGTGGAATTTAGCGCTATAAACTCCCACGAACCGCCGCTTAGTCTGATATATACCCGCTCGCCGAAAACCGCCGTGCACTGTACCTTTAGCCGCAGCGTGCCGTCCTCGCCGGTCTCGTAGGTTTTGGCGTTGATGTCGTTTAGCACGGGTTTTACGGCGGCAAATTTAGCCGCACACCTTCCTGCGCGCACCTTTTGCGGATCGACTAGTCCGTGTTTTAGCAGATAAAAAAGCTCGCTCGTGCCGTAAATTTCGCACTCCTCGTTGGGCTCAACCCCATCTATCGTAAGATCATCGGCGCTTTGCGCACATTCCTTTTCGCGGTACGCGTCGGTGCATACCCGCCGCAAGCTCACGCCCGCGGGGCGCGCAAACTCCACCTCGCCCAGCATGCCCGATTTATCGAGGAAGGCAAACATATTAAACGCCACTTTTGCGGCACTCACGCCGCCGCTAAGATCCCTAGTCTTGGAGCCGTCGAAATTTCCTAGCCAGACGCCGAGAGTAAATTTCGGCGTCAGAGCGACGGTATAGAGATCGCGCGCATCGGCGCTCGTGCCAGTTTTAAACATCAGAGGCGGCGCGTTTAGGGTGTTTTGCCACACCGAGCCGAGGTAGGAGCGCGGCGCGTTTCTTAGCATCTGCGTTACGATGTAAGCGCTCTGCGGGGTTAAAATTTTAGCATCGTCGCCGATCTTTACGCCCGCTATTTCGAGCTTTCGTAGCTTTCCGCCGTTTGCGAACGCGCTGTAAAGGCGAGTAAGATCCATTAGGCTCATCGAAATGCTTCCCAGTGCGATACCCGCGCCGTAATAATCCTTGCTAAACTCCGCCAGATGCACATTTGATAGCATCTCATACAGCCCGTCGTCGCCCAACATCAAATTTAGCTTCACCGCGGGGATATTCAGGCTAAGACTTAGCGCGTCAGTCGCACTCACCGCGCCCATGAAGCCCTGGTTGTAGTTACGCGGCACGTAGCCTGCGAAGATTATCGGCGCGTCGATTAGCTTTTTTGAAGGGGTAATGAGCCCGTGCTGTAGGGCCTTGGCGTAGATGAAGGGTTTGAGCGTAGAGCCCACGTTTTTTTGCGAGCGCACGCCGTCGTTTTGCCCCTCATTAGCGCTAAAATCGTGGCTGCCGACATAGGCGATCACGCTCATACTTTCGTTGTCGATCAGCAGCGCAGCGCCGTTTCTAACGCCTTTATCGCGCAGGGAGAGGATCTCGCTTTTCAAAAAGCCCTCAAGCGCGATCTGGGTTTTTAGATCCAAGCTCGAATAAATTTTGCCCTCGCTTAGGCGCGCAAGCTCCTGCGCTCGCGCAGTTTGCTCCTGAGGCTGCGCGCCCGCTTTAGAGTTTGCGGAATTTTCCTGCGTCTTGGCGTTCGGATAGGAATTTATCTGCGCTTTGGCTCCTGAGGCGAAATTTTGCGGTACCTTGGCGTTGGGGGCGGAATTTGCCTGCGATTCGGCGCTTGCAGCAGAAGCCGTCTGCATTTTAGCGTCCAAAGCAGAATCTGTCTGAGCATTAACGTTCGACGAAGCGAAATCCGTCTGCATACTAACATCCGAAGAGGAATTTGTTTGCGCAATGAAATTTACACGCGACCGCTCGCCAGAGCTTGCATCTGTCTGCAAATTTTGCGGCAAATGCGCGGTATCTTGCCGACTATTTAAATTTAGATCTTGCGAATTTTGCGGGTCTTGGTGCGGATGTGCGGCACCGATGGCATTCTGCCGCTTGTTTAAATTTATATCCGCATTCGAATTTTGCGGCCAATACTCGGTTTGCCCTTTATCCGAATTTGTATCCACGCTAAAATTCTGCGGCAAACGCATAGCGCTTCGTTGTTCGTTTAAATTTAGACCTTGCTGATTTTGCGAGTTTTGCGACGGATGGGCGGCATTAATTAAATCTCGCCACTCATCCAAATTTGCGCCCTCTCTTTCATTTTGTTTTACGCTTTTTGGTTCATTCGGTTTTGCGCCTGTCTGTGACTCTGCGACTTCGCGCTCATTTAAATTTAAGCTCGTTCCACCTAAATTTGAACTCTTCGGTGCATTAGTTTTAGAATCCGCCTCTTTGGGATTTATTTCTTTCAAATACACTCCCGCCTGCGCGTTTACGGCGCTAGATAAATTCGTCCCAACCTTCGCCGCAGCCGTAAAATTTGATTCGGCACCAGCCGCGCCCGAAAAATTTAACTCTGCCGCCGCGGCTCTGTACGCAGACGAGCTTGCTTGCCCTGCTGCCCCGCCGGGCGCTCCGTTAGAATCAAAATTTTGAGTGAAATTTACGTCATCTTTGGCGGTAAAATTTTGCATTTTATAATTGCTAAACGCTAGCAGCGCATAATGCGGCGCGTAATTGGGCGCTGCGTAGCGCCTGGGCGAAAACGGCTCCGCAAGAGCGCGCTCATACTCGCTTTGCGAGATCACGCCGCCCTCTCGTAGCTGCGAAATTAGGCGGTTTTTAAGCGCGTTGATGTTTGATCTGCGGTCTAGGCGGTTTTTGTTCGGGTTTTTTGGGATCACGCTAAGAAGCGCGATTTGAGCGTTGCTAAGCTCGCGCAGGTCCTTTTTGAAGTAAAAATACGCCGCAGTTTTGACCCCCTCGATATTGCCGCCGTATGGGGCGAGGTTGAAATACATTCCTAAAATTTCATCCTTGCTGAAGTGCCACTCCAACTGAAAGGCGTTGAAAATTTCGATGATTTTGTTTTTGTAACTGCGCTGTTTGGGGCGCATCATACGCGCGACCTGCATCGTAATCGTCGAAGCTCCGACGCGCTCGACGTTGCCCTCGCTTTTTTTAGTAAAATTTTGCGTAAAATTATACGTAGCCGCGCGCAGGATCGAGGCTGGATTGACGCCGAAATGGTAGTAAAAATACCGATCTTCAAAGTAGATCGCGCTTTGTTTCAGCCGCGGCGGTATCTCGTCTGCGGCTGCGTAGAAGCGCCAAATTTGATCGTCGCTGATCTGCATATTTAAAATTTCGCCGTTTCGGTCATATAAAATTCTACTCTTCTGCTTATTTAGCATATCCAAATTTAGCGGATAAAGCGCGTCCAAGATCAAAAATAGAGCGAATGCAAATGCGCAAAATAGCGCAATTTTTACCATAAATTTTAAAATTTTCATCGCGCAATTATATCAAAGAATTTTAATGATTTTAGGCTATAATGGCACCTTTTTGTAAAGGAATAATCTTGGATGCTCTAGCTAAGCTAAACACCGAACAATACGCCGCCGCAACCGCTCCTGCGGGGCACAATCTAGTAATCGCAAGCGCAGGCACGGGCAAGACCAGCACCATCGTCGCGCGCATCGCTCATCTGCTAAATCTCGGCACGAGCCCTAGAAAAATTTTGCTTCTTACTTTTACGAACAAGGCTGCAAGCGAGATGATAGCGAGGCTGCAGCGGCATTTTGATAAAAAAATCACCTCCGCAATCGTCGCGGGTACCTTCCACGCCGTATCCTACGCCCTACTTCGCGAGCTGGGCAAAGGCGTGATCCTAAAGCAGCCCGCCGAGCTCAAGACGCTGCTAAAAAGCCTCGTAGAAAGGCGCAAATTTTATCACGTAAGCGACGCGCGCCCCTACGGCGGGGCGTATCTGTACGACGTGTACTCTCTGTATCAAAACAAAGAGATGAGCGCGGATTTTGCGACGTGGTTTAGCAAAAACTACGAGGATCAGGCGGAATTTGCCGAAATTTATGCAGATATTTTGCGCGAGTTTGAAGAGGAAAAGGCGAAATTTAACTACGCCGATTTCAACGACGTGTTGCTAAAGATGCGCCGTGAGCTGCAAAAGGGCGCACCGCTGCGGTTTGATGAAATTTTAGTGGACGAGTATCAGGACACAAACTCGCTGCAAGGAAGCCTCATCGATGCCTTCGCGACGAAAAGCCTTTTTTGCGTCGGCGATTTCGATCAGAGCATCTATGCTTTTAACGGCGCAAACATCGATATCATCGGCAGCTTCGGCAAGCGCTTTGCGGACGCTAAAATTTACGCGTTGAACATCAACTACCGCTCAAGTTCGGCGATTTTGGCGCTTGCAAATCGCGTCATCGCGAACAATCCGCGCCTTTACGAAAAGAAGCTGATCGTGGGCCGCGAGGGAAAATTTAGCGCGCCTAGGCTGCATATTTACGACGATACGGCGGCGCAATACGCCCACGTAGCCGCACAGATCGCGCAAAGCGGCACCCCGCGCGAAAAGATCGCCGTTATCTTTCGCAACAACTCCAGCGCCGACGGCGTCGAGGTCGCACTTAAGGAGCTCGGTATCGGCGCGAAGCGAAAAGGCGGCGTGAGCTTTTTTGAAAGCCGCGAAATCAAGGCCTTTACGGACATTTTCGCAATGATAATAAACCCAAAAGATATGATGGCCTTTATGAGCACGTGCGAATACGCAAGAGGCGTCGGTAGCGCGCTAAGCAAGGAGCTTTTCGACGCGTTAATCGCGCTTGGGCACGGAAGCATTCACGCAGGTCTTTTGCGCCCCGACGAGAGCGTTAAAATTTTTGAAAAAAAGAGGAAAAACTACCAGCTCGGACTTTTTGACGATGTCGATATTATCGGCTCGGTATCGCGCTTTGAAGCTTTGGAATTTGACGAGTTTTTTCGCTCGCATCCGGTGCTAAAACACAATAAAATTACCGAGGGCGGGGCCGTATTCTTGCACGAAATTTATAAAATTTTTAAAAAAAGCGGCTCGGCTGCAAGGTCCGCTACGCTAATCTCGCAGATCAAAGACTCGCGCCTTTTCGCGCTTGTGGCGGATTTTATCGCGACAAAGCGCGCGACGCTAAAAAACGGCAAGATAGACGATGAGCGCAAAAAGGACGAGATCTCCCGCATCTACGATAAATGCGGCATTTTAGAGCAGATCGCCGGTAAATACGCGGATCCGCAGAGCTTTTATAATTTCATAACTCTGGGCGCAAAGGAGATGAGCGAGGGCGAGGGGGTGAATCTGCTCAGCGTGCACGCAAGCAAGGGGCTTGAGTTTTGCAGTGTCTATCTCATCGATCTGGCGCAAAATCGCTTCCCGAACCTCAAACTAATGGCGATGGGCGGCAGCCTGGAGGAGGAGCGCCGGCTATTTTACGTGGCGGTTACCAGAGCGCGCGACGAGCTGGTGCTAAGCTACGCTAAATTCGATAAGATCAGAAAAGTTAGCTACGAGCCGAGCTGCTTTTTAAGGGAAGCGGGGCTGGTGAAATAAGGCAGAATTTTGCTCGCTAAATTTGAAATTTCATTTTAGCGCGGGCGGATTGTTTGGGTAAGAATTTTGCTCCTCGCGTACGTCTGACGCGCCGCCCAGGCTTCTTTGACGGATTATTATGGTAAGAATTTCACTGCGCGATTTTTGTAAATTTTGCGATTTGTAAATTTTTGCGATGCGGACGTTGAGCAATATTTTGTAGCGGGCTAAAATTTGAAATTTCGATTACGCTCCGCCGCCGTGTTCTATACATCGCGGAGCTCAAATTTTATTTGATAAATTTCAAAATACCGCAAATTCCACGACGAGTTAAAATTTTAAAGCGCATCAAATTTACGGCGCTGCGAAATTTAAAATTTCACTACGTATTGCGCGCGCTGTAAAAAATACGCGCCCTACCGAATTTATTGGAGCGGCGGCAACCCGTATATTTGATAAATAGATTTCGCGTCGCGTAAAATTCCATTGCCGGTAAAGTTTGCTTCCGATCAATTTATCGCCGCATAAAATACTATAGCGCAAATTTGACGCAGCGCAAAGTCCTTTGCCAGGCAATTCACATCGTATTAAACACCCTATCTCCTGCGTCTCCAAGGCCCGGCACGATATATTTTTGCTCGTTTAATCTCTCGTCGATCGCCGCGGTAAAAACCTCGACCTGTGGGTAGATCTCGTTAAATCTATGAAGCCCCTCGGGCGCTGCGATGATGGAGATAAATTTGATCTTTTTGACGCCGTTTTTCAGCAAAAATTTCACCGCATCGATCGCCGTGCCGCCGGTCGCAAACATCGGATCGATGATGATTGCGGTGCGCTCTGCGGCGTCTGCGGGCAGCTTGGCGTAAAAAAACTCCGCCTGCGCGGTCTTTTCGTCGCGCTGAAAGCCCAAAAATCCTACGCTAGCGTCCGGTATGAGTTTAAATACGCTATCTAGCATCCCCAGCGCGGCGCGCAAAATCGGGCAGATCATGATCTTTGTGGCGAGCTTATACGCGCTAGTTTGCGCCACGGGCGTATGCACGCTTACCTCGCGCAGCGCCAGATCGCGCGTCGCCTCAAACATCATCAGGTAGCTGATCTCATCGACGAGCATGCGGAATTGAAACGGATCGGTCCCCCGATCGCGCAGGATCGTGAGCTTATGCTCGATCAGCGGGTGCTTGATCAGCCTCACGTTAGGCAGCTCGCACGCGGTTTGGTGCGTACATTTTTGGCTTTGGCTCATTTTCTCTCCTTAAATTTACTGAATTTTGCGCCCTCTTGGGCATTTTAATTATCTATTTTGATACGAACTCCCGCGCCGTGGCGCTAAAATTTTGCCGATAACGGCGGCACGACTTTAAATTTATCTCATTTTCACTCGCAATGCACGCGTTGCGACGTTTAAATTTAGCTCGGCAGCTCGCTTTAATTTAGCACTTTTAAAAACGCAGCCCTTTAAAATTTTGCCCGCTCACGTCACCTCTAATTTAGCCGCTATTTAAACGCAGCGCGCTTTTTAAGGCACCTAGCGTTTAATACGGCGGGTGCTTGCGGCGTAAATTTCATCTGCGAAATTATCGTCTGAGGCGGCTTTAAATTTACTTAATGCTCGCACTCGTGAGCCAAATTTTAAAATTCCCCGCTATCTTGCGCGCCGATAAAATTTTAATTTCATGCATGCGGGCGCTGTGCAAACGAGCTCAAACAAACCGAGCGTATCTTTTAAATTTAACTCGCCGCAAGCTGTTGAATTCTAACGTGCTGCGGTCAATCAAATTTAACAGCCCTACTCCTTCACCACGCGCAGGAACGAATACACGTCCTGCACCCCGGGTGCGTGCGTCGCATACCAGATCGCGTGCTTTTCGTGCTCGATGTCGCTCACCACGCCGCTAAATACCACGTCGCAGCCCACGATCGCCACGCGCACCGCAGTGCCCGAAACGTCGGTGTCGGAAAAGAGATTTTTCTTTAAATTTGTAAAAATTTCAAACGAATTGCACGGATATTCGGGCTTTTTGACGCGCAGATAGGTATGTACGCGCTGCACGCCTTCGGTTTGCCTAGCTAAAGCAAGCAGCGGCTCGCGCATCGCTTCGCTATCGAGCAGCCCGATGAGATAGACCTCGCCGTAGAAGCACTCGACCTCCAGATCCCAGCTGCTAAGGCCTTTGGTAAATAGAATTTTGCTTTGGATTTTAGTCTGGATGAGCTTGTCGCTGGCGACCTCGCTCACACTGCGGCGGTCGCGCGCTACGGAGTAGATGTCGTATACACTAAGCGCGTTGCCCGCGGGCGCCAGCGGAGCTGCGCACGAGCTAAAAAGCACCGCGCTCGCGCTCAAAAATACTGCCAAAATCGCTAGAAACAAAACCCTCAAACCCTCAAACCCTCTCCAATCTCGTTTAATTTCTAATTATCTAAAGCCGCTCGCTAGCTTCACTTTTTTAAATTTAGCCCCGCAGGCGCCATTTTACCGCAATTTGAAATTTTGCGCCGCAAGATTTCACCAAAGCCGTACGCTGTAAAATTTTACAACGCAAATTTTAAAATTTACGTTGTAATTCGCACGGCTTGCAGAATTTTGCGCTTTTGCCACGGCGGAATTTCGCGCGCAGTATTCGTCGCCGTAATTTTACCCGGTTAAATTTTTCATTGCAAAATTTGCCACTGCAATAAATTCTACTGGGTCAAATTTCTCGCGGCGGAATTCGCCATTGTAAAATTTTATATTGCAAAACCCGCGCCCAAAATTTCGCCCGGTCGCGGCTAATTCGTCGTAAGTCCGCCGTCTATCGCAAATATCGCGCCGTCCCCTATTTCGCCCCGTCCGACGCCAAAAACACCGCCGCATCGCCGATGTCCTGCGCACTGCCGATTTTGCCGAGCGGATAGATATTTTGCACCATCTGCTCAAACGCCTCGCGTCCCTGCGGGCTAAGCGCGCTTAAATTTCGCTCAAACTGCGGCGTTAGCACGCTCCCTGGCGCTATGGCATTAACACGTACGCCGAGTTTGCCTACCTCGAAGGCAAGCGATTTGGTGAAAGAATTTAGCGCGCCTTTGGTGACCTGATACGCCGCCCTCGTGCGCCCTTACAGGCATTGCAAAATACGACGAGATATTGATCACGCAACCCTTGCTAGCCGCAAGCGCGCCCAAAAGCCCCTGAGTAAGCAGATATGGCGCTTTGACGTTTAGGTTTAGATGAGCGTCCAGCAGCGCTTCGTCGGTCGCCTCAAACGGTACGAATTTTCCCAGTCCGGCGTTATTTACTAGGATATCTATCTTAGGAGATTGCGTTAAAATGCGCTCGCAAAGACCTTTTATCGTTTTGCTTTGCGCCAAATCCGCCTCTATCGCGTAAGCTTTCACGCCGTAACCGCCTAAGGCCTCCTGTGCGATTTTTAATTTCTCCTTACTTCTGCCGAGCAGGATCAAATTTGCGCCCTCTTCGGCAAAACACTTTGCGATGCCAAGCCCTATGCCACCCCCGTAATTACGGCAGTTTTTCCCTCTAATCGTTTCATACTTTTCCTTTCAATGCGTAAATTTATGCTCTAAAAATTTGAGCGAGATTTATGGATTTCGCAAACTTCGAAATTTTACAGGCTTTGAAATTTTACGGCGAAGTGAAGTTTCGTCGATAAAATTTTAATAATTTTAAAATTCCATCGATAAAATTTCACGGCAAAATTCCATCGTAAAGCTCGCGGTAAAATTTCATCTGCAAAATTTTGCCTAAGCCGCGCGCCATACGGCTTACAGCACCTGTTTTACGCTGCTAGCCGTGATTTCAAGTAGCCTCGTAGCAAACGGAAATTTCGCCTTCGTTTCTTCAAACTCCACGCCACTATCAATAAAGCGCGCCGTGCCCTTCACTACAAAGCCACGCCCCGCTCCGAACCTGCCTGCTAGCTCCTTTGTAGCGACGCTAAGCTCGACGTTTGGATTAGCCTCCACGTTGCTTTGCGTCTTTTTCATACCCGCAGCGGGGATGAGGATGCGGTCTCCCTTAATGACGAGGTATTTATTCCACGTGTTGCTGATATGAGCCTCGCCGTGCGCGCAGGTAGCGATACCTACTGCGCATTCATAATTTAAAATTTCTAAAAATTCCTTATTAAACATCTCTTCTCCTTAAATTTACGTTTTAAAGCTCGCGATTTTGGCTGACAAGTCCCGCGCGCAACTGAAATTCTAACTGCTTCCGCCACTTTCTGCTGCGGCTAAATTTTATACTTCAAAAGCGCCTCCTTGTCAGCTTTGCTTACGCGGAAGCTATCGCGGATCTTTGATATCGCCTTGTTTTGGATAAATTTAACCGCCCGTTTGCTCGCCAAAAACGCAAGCGTGATCTCGCGTTGTTTGATAAACATCTCCGCTATCGCCCACGCCGCGCCCATCTGCACGTAGTACCGCTCGTCGCTTTCGGCGGCGCAAATTTCAAGAAATTCTTTAGGCGAGATCGCGTCCATATTTTGCATAAAATAAACGTAGAAAAATCGCCTCTCAAACTCGTCTGCGCCGCCCTTAGCCTGTTTTAGCAGCGCGCCTGCGAGAGCGGCGCCTCTAAATTTAGGAGCGAACATATCGCAAACCGCCCAATTAGGCATCGTTTTGATAAAATCGCTCGCAAGGGCAAATTTCGCCTCATCCTGCTTCAAAAGCATTATAAAAAAGCCTTTTAGCACGAACTCCTCGTGAAAAACCGGCTTATATTTTTGCAGCTCGCACCGCGCCTCATCCGCTCCGCCCAAAGCGGCGAAGCTTTTGCGAGCAAGTTCGCGCAGTGCGGGAGTGCGCACGCCCAAAATCTGCGGCGCGGGTATTAGGCGCTGCGAAAATTTTGCCAACTTCTCCTCGCTTAGCTCTCGCAGCTGCTTAAGCATCTTTTCTCGTAAATCCATAGCTTTCCTTTAAATTTTGATTGCGGATTTTACCAACCCGTAGGCGAACTGATCGCGTCGCACCGAAATTTCGCCGCACAGGCCATCCTATTTAAACAGATCGCGCCGCACGCTCAAACTAATCGCCCGATAAGATCGCGTTTAAGTCGCTCGCCGCACTCGCTCAAATTCTTTTATCTAAAAAACATGCCTGCTAAATCGTTCTGTGTACAGCCATGCAGAGTAAGCTGTATCGCCAAAGCCGCTTAAATAAAGCTCGGCGCGTCGTTTGAAAACAAAATTAGATCGCCGCTATGCGTATTTTCGCTCAAAACTCGCTGCAAATCGCGCTTGTCTTTTAAAACAATAGTCTTTGCGGGGCTGATCTTGCTTTGCAGCACCTCGGAATTTAGCTCGCCCGTAATGATCGCGAGATCAAAAATTTCATCGATCTTAGCGCCTAACATCTCGTTGTCCTCGCGCGTGCTCTCGACGATGCCCGGCGTGATGATAACCTTGCGCCCACCGTAGCTTCGCATCAGCTCGTAGCTTTGCAGCATGCCGCTTAGATTGCCGTTGAAGCTATCGTCGATGATGATCTTGCCGCCCGCATCGAGCCGCGCGAGCCTGTGCTCGACGGCGCCAACGTGCGCGACGCGGCTTTTGATCTTATCTGTGCTAAGCCCCAAAAATCGCGCTATCTTTATACATGCGGCAAGATTTGCGGCGTTAAATTTACCCAAAATCGGCGCGAAAAACTCATATCTCTCGCATAGCTCTCTCCGCCCGTTTAAAATTTTACGCTCGTTTGCAGCCTCTTGCGAGCCCTGCTCTTTATCGCCGCAAATTTTATCGTCACTAGCGGCACAGGCGGTTTGTTCGCAAAATTCTTGCTCGCTCCGTTCGGCGCAGGATATGGAATTTGTATCGTTAAAATCGGCGCCGTAATTTTTAGAATTTTTGTCTTTTTCTGCGTATGCCGCACTATTTGCGTCTAAGCTAAAATCGCCCTGCTCTTCGCCCTCTGCGGCGGATGTTTCTGCATGCAGCGCGGAATTCTCGCCGCTTGCGAGGGGCTCATTCTCGCTCAAGCTAAGGCTAAATTTTATTCCGTCCAGATCCGCGCCGCAAATTTCCAGCCCCTCGTCGTAGATCGTGACGCGCTCGTCCGCACTTTTTTGCGTGGAGCTGTGCAAAAACGCATGCTTTAGCCGCGCGCTTGTGAGCGCTTCGAGCTTGGTTTTGCGGATATTTTCAATGCTTTTGAAATACTCGATGTGTTGCGCGCCGATCTCACCCACGACGACGATCTGCGGCGCCAAAAACTCGGTGATCTCGGCGATATCGCCGCTTAGCCTGGCGCCTGCTTCGGCGATGTAGATCTGCGTATCTGCGGGTAGCGCCTCGTTTACGTCGCGCACGAGCCCTGCTAGCGTGTTTACCGAGCGCGGCGTCTTGTAGCAGCGAAAGTCATTTTTTAAAATTTGATACAAGAAGTTTTTAATGCTCGTCTTGCCGTAGCTCGCGGTGATCTGAATGATCGTAAGAGAGGGCATCTGGACTAGTTTTTTGCGTGCGTCGGCCTTAAATCTCGCAGCCTGCGCCCGCTCGTAAGCAAAACTCGCCGCAAGAGCGGCGCCAAGCGGTAAAAAGATCGGCAAAATCGGGCCCCCCGCGGCATAAAACGCGGCATTAAAGCTAAACACACAAACCGCCAAAATCGCAAAAAATCGCTTCACGCGCGGCGTAAAGACGAGCTTTTTATCAAGCCCTCTTTGCCAAAAATAAAGCGCTAGCGCATAGACCGCGACGATTAGAATTTTAGCGGCGTACAGGGCATAGAGGGGCGCGGCGCCAAATTTAGCCGCACAGAGGCCCGCCGCGATCTCGCAGCCAAAATACGCCGCGAGCGGCAAAATCAAAAAATAAAGGTGCCACGCAGGCTTAGTGAAGTGAAAGATGATGCGCGCGGGCTTGTATGAAAACCACTGCAGGCAGGTGATCAGATAAAAGCCCAGCAGTAGGACGAATGCCGCGTGCGCGATCAAAAATATTATATTCATCTTTTAAAATTCCTTTTTATAAATTTGCGCGCCCGCTTTGCGAGCCTGTGCGGGCAAAAACGCGGTGAGCTCGGACTAACCGACATTCGGCTTCATTTGCAAATTTTACGAATTCTCGCTTTGCAAATTCTATTTTTGTAAACTTCGCTAGCTCGTAAATTCACGCTCTCGCGAAAGCTGCGCAAGCCGCGTGCTAGATAAATTTACGCTACCGCGCGCCGCCCCTGTTTTCGATACCGCGCCCTATTCTCGCGATCTGAAATTTTCGTACGCTGCGTATCTTACGATATAGCACCCTATCTCGCGCGATGATTTGCATTATTTACGGCACATAGGCCTTGTATCGCGGCAAATACATGACGCGGTGCGACTAAATTTAATCGTCCGCTTTGCGGTGCACGCACGCGGTTTTGTCGTCTATTGTACGGCTGCCGCAAACACAAAGCGGAAACGATCTGCTACCGCATTAAAATTTTAAAATTCAACGCGGCACGCCGCAATTTGAGCTTTGCGTTTTATACTACGCGCCCAAAGAGCGTATTTTACGCCGCTAAATTTTAAATATGTGCCGCATACGCGCGGCTTTATAATCTAAATTTACGCTTCTGTTGGCGATCTTTGACGCAAACAGATTGCAAAATTTTAAAACATGGGCGAGCCATATTAAAGTGCCGCATTGAAACGCTTTTTAAAATGCACTCGCTGCCACCTCGCTTTTCGCACGATCTGTTTTTATATCTAAAGCGCGATTTTTAACGGCGTTAAAATTTCGCGGCTAAATTTTAAAATTTACACAAAATCGCGTTTTGTCTTAACCTTGCGCGGCGCCGAATCTTTAAATTTAGCTGTCGCCAAGCTCCTTTTCGATCTGCTCGCCTATAAAATCCGCGCTCTGCAAAAAGAAAAAGTGATCCCCCTCTAGCGGATAAAATTTGCTGTTTTTGACGAGCGAGTGGATCAGCTCGCCGCTTTTTAGGCTAGTGGCGTGATCGTCCTTGCCCCAAAAGATGAGCGCATTTTGCGGGCTTAGCGCGGAAAAAATATCGCGGAAGTCCTCGTTTACGACGTTTTTTAGCGTCTCATACATCGTCTTGCTCATACCTGCGGCATCCTTGCTCGCAAACGCGCGCCAAAGACCCGCTAGTCCAAGTCTTTTTAAAATTTTAAAAATCGCAATTTTGGCGCGCACGGCACAGGGCTTGGGTTCGATGATACCGGCGCTGCTTAGTAGTATGAGATTGCGCGGGGCTAGCAATGCAGCGATCTTGCCGCCGAAGCTGTGCCCCATGATCGCTGCGGGCTGCCTGCCCAAAACCGCGATAAAGGCGCGCATAATCTCTGCATAATCCTCGCTGCTAAGGGCGCGTGCGGGCTGGGAGCTGGCGCCAAATCCCGGCAGATCGACGCACACTATCGCGTAACGGCGAAATTTGTCCGCAAAAACCCTAGACATAAGCGCCTTGTTTGCGCCCCAACCGTGCAGCACCAAAATATATTCGGCACGCTGCAGATTTGAAATTTCGTAGCTGATTTTGTAGCTTTTGCCGCCGCAGACGAGCTCCTTACTCGCCACCGCCGCTCCTTTTGGCGTAAACGGCTTTGAGTAGCTCGACTGCTTTTTCGAGCCGCTCAAACTCGCTCATACTGATCATCACGGCTTCAAATTTGTTATTTTTGACGATTAGGGCTTTTTTGATCTCTTGGTTTTTGATCTTGTTTAAAACGGTGCTGAAGTTGCGCACGATCTCGGTAGCGGTGTAAATTTCGTCTTGATTTATCATAACTCGACCTTTTGGAGTAAAATTTTACGCAAAATTTAGCGTAAAATTTTAAACGATTGGCTACTTATTAGCGGTGATTTTGGTGATCAGCTCGTAGCTTACAGGGATCTGCCTCATCGGTGGCAGCGACGAAGCAAGAGCTGCTAAAACCTCGGAGAAATCATCAAATAGGTAGTTTGCGAGGCTGCCAGGGTTCGGATTTATCTCGTTTAGATAAATTTCGCCCTCTTTTTCAAAAAAATCGCAGCGAATGAGCGCGCCATCGAATGATCCTGCGTTATAAAGCCGCGTAAAGGCGTCTTTCATCTTGCCCTCTAGCAAAGCGCCAGGATGAGCAGGCTCGATCGCGCCACTACGCGAAAAATCCAAATATTTACGATCGAAATTTAAATAGCCCTCTTTTTTCGGCTCTTCGATATTCGAAAATACGATTTTGCCGTCTATTTTAGTGCCTGCGAGATTGAATTCCTTTACGTTTTCCCAGTACGGCTCTACGATCGCGCTGTCGTCCAGCTCAAAAGCCTGATCCAGCGCGTAGCTAAACTCGCTTTCGTTCTTGGCTATCGAAATTCCGATGCTAGAGCCCAAATGAGCGGGCTTAACAATGATCGGAAAATTAAAATTAGGTAGGCTGGTACGATTTACGATCTCATACGGCAAGGTTTTTACATTTGCGATTGCGGCTAAGTGCTTGGTTAAAATTTTATTATAGCTTAGAACGCTAGCTTCTATGCGAGGTCCGATATAAGGGATGCCAAAAAACTCAAATAGCGCTGCCATTTTGCCATCCTCGCCGTCGCAGCCATGGATTAGATTGATATATGTGCCGACTTCTAGCATGCTTTTGCTAAACATTCCACTCTCAAAAAATCCGCCCGCACCGATGCTAAGCTCTTTTGCTTTAGCATAGCCGCCCTGCTTAAAATATGCCGCGCGCATATTTTTGTCCTCGATGCGGTAAAATTTACGATTTTTATCGCAAAATACAAACTCCAAGTCCCAGCCTTTTAGGGCATTTTTAACGGCAATTGCCGAGATGATACTTACTTCGTGCTCGTAGCTTTGAGCTCCAAAAACTATGCCAAATTTCATTGCTTTCCTTCAAATTTTATTTTCTACGCTAATTTTTTTAACGCCTCTTTGACAAGATCTGACGTATTTGTGCTGCTGCATCCCGCTAAGATTTGATTGATCTTATCGCGCTTAAATCCCAGGCTTTGTAGCGCGGACGCCGCTTCGTTTTTATAAGTCTCGCTAGGACCGAATTCCATTAGCTTCGCATCGCCTAGTTCGGCAATGATCCGCCTAGCGGTCTTTGGGCCTATGCCCGGAACTGAAGTTAGCGTCGCAGCATCCCCCGTAGCTACGCAACGCGCGAAATCCTGCGGAGCGAGCGTCGAACAAACCGCCATCGCCGTGCTTGCACCTACACCGCTAAGCTTGATTAGGGTTTCAAACATCCTTTTTTCACTCTCGTCCAAAAACCCATATAGCGAATCGGCATCCTCGCGCAGAATTTGTACGCACGCAAGCTCGGTCAGCTTGCCCTGCGTGAGCTTCGCGGAGGTATTTAATGACAATGAAAGAGCGTAGCTCACGCCGCTAGCGCATTTAATGACGCAAGCAGTGGGCTCCTTGCGCGTGATAATTCCTTCGATCGCCGCTATCATCTAAGAGCCTTTAAAATTTCGTTTATGCTCTCATTAAGCGCTAAATTTAGAGCATTATAAATGCTTTGCGAGCTGGGATCTGGCACGAAAACGCGCTTAGTGACGATGCCTGATTTTATGCTTTCTAAAGAATTTAAAATTTCATATCCCATTGTGACGGTTGCTTGATCGTTATTGATCTGAAGCGCTACGATACTGGTTTTTAGGCGCAAATCCCGCTCTTTTGGCACAAAGATCGGATTTAGCGAGCAGGTGGAAAATGCCGCATCAAGCAGTGCCTTATATACCATCTCGCTAGGCATCGTGATAAATTTGGCGTCGCTTGCGAACCGCGTTCGGTTTCTAAAATCCACTATTAAAATATCCCGCCTATCGACGAGATCGGTCGCCGTGATGGTGTCGATAAAGATATTTTTGCGCGCGCCGCTAGGATTTACGCAGCGCTTTTGATCATAACGCAGCTCGTAGTAGGTGTATGGCTTAGCCTGCTTAGCTAAACAGCCGCCTAAAAATATCGCCGCCAGCGTCGCAGCAAGCGTAAACTTTATAAAATTTTTCATCTTTATTCCTTTTTATCGTCGCGATCCGCGCCTTTAGAAGTGTCTTTGAAAAAGAAATCGTAAGGATTGTCCTCTAGCCTAAACATCGCGCCTTGGAATTCTCTAAGCGATTTTTTTAGCTCGCCAAGAGTGTTTTTTGCCTCTTCAAGCGTAGGATCCAAGATCGCTTTTAGATTGTACTCGCCGCGATCGATACGCTTAGTGATGATGCCTGCGGTTTTATCCAGTGAATTTGATAGATTGGCAGCACTCACGGCAAAAGCGTTTAGATTATCTAGCAGCGCGTCTAGCTCCTTCTCGCGCTCGTTTAAATTTGCTATGAGAGTATTTACGTTAGCAAGCAGTGCGTCTAGGCTTTGGAATTTTTTCTCATCACTTAGCTCGGCGCTAAATTTATCCATCGAAGATAGAATTCTATCCACTTTATCGGTATTTTGCTTAGACAACAGCCCGTTAATCTTAAAGATCATCTCGCTCACGCTATCGGTGATGACTTCAGCTTTAGAGCCGATTTTATCAAGAAGCGTTTTATCCAGCGCAATTATCGGCTTTTTATCATTCGGCGGGAAAAGCTTGCCGCTTCCTTTCGTGATATTTATAAACGCGATTCCGCTGATGCCTTGAGATTCTACCTTAGCGACGCTATCTTGTGAGATCGGTAGCTTGCTTTTTACTGAAATTTCAATCTCGATGATCGCATTTTCGATATCGGCAAAATCGATGCTTTTAATGATGCCCGCATTTACGCCGATAAATTTAACTTCGGAATTCTCCTTAATGCCTACGGGAAGCTCTTTTGTGTGGATATAGTAGGAGCGGTAGCTCTCGCCGCGGTCGGTCTTTGTAAGCATCCACCACATAAACGCCGTAAGAGCCGCGACGCAGATCATAACAAATGCGCCTACTATCGTGTATGAAGTTCTATTTTCCAATCTTTTCTCCTAATTTCAGAGCGTAAAATTTAAGCCCTACGATATGCCTTAAAATAGCCATTTGAGCTTAAATTTTAAAACTTAGCACTTTCTCAAATAGTCGCAAAATTTGCAGAATCATCTGAGTTTAAATTTTAAAGCTTAGCGTACATTTTGAAATTTCAAAATATCGCCGCGCCGTATTTTAGCGTAAAATTTTATCGCCCCGATTTAATTTAGCGCCGTTTGCTTGTTAAAATTTTAAAATTTATGCACTATCCAATAAATGCACCTAAATGCGCCCTTAAATACGACCCGCCTAAATTTTAAAATTTCGATTGAGCCGCTAAGGTCTAAATTTTAAAATTTAAACCCTGCGGAGCCCGGAATTCCTCGCTAGGTTTAAAATTCAAAATTTTCCCGCCGCTATTTTAAAATTTCAGCTCCTACCTATCTAAATTTTACCCGCCGCGATGCGTATTTCGGCTCAGTAAATTTCAAAGTTCAATCCCTTTGCCGCATCTTAAATAGCTCTTCAAGCGGGTTATTCTTTAGGCTTGAAATCTCTTTGATGCTTCCTTCAAAGGCGATTTTTTGATTATCCACGATCAAAAACCGATCCAAAATGTCAAAGATGCTATCCACGTCGTGCGTCACCATCACGACCGTGACGCCGAGGCTGTCTCTAAGCTCGCAAACAAGCCTATCAAGGGCTCTAGCGCTGAGCGGATCAAGCCCCGAGTTTGGCTCGTCCAAAAATAAAATTTCAGGGCTAAGTGCTAGCGCGCGAGCCAGCGCCACGCGCTTTTTCATACCGCCGCTAAGCTCGTTTGGCCTAAGCGCGGCGGCTTCCTTCTTAAGCCCCACCTTTTGGATCCAAAACATCGATAGCTCATCTATCTCGCGCTCGCTAAATTTAGAGTATTCGCGCAATAACACGCCTACGTTTTCAAGCACGCTCATCGAGCTGTAAAGCGCGCCAAACTGAAACATCACGCCGCATTTTAGGCGGATCTCGTTTTGCCCTGCTTCGCTTGCGCGCCAAATATCACGCCCAAAAATTTTAATTTCGCCGCTTTGCGGACGTTTTAAAAATATGAGGGTTTTCATCAGCGTCGTTTTGCCGCTGCCGCTGCCACCTAAAAAGCCGTAAATTTCGCCTTTTTTGACGCTAAAGCTTACGCAATCGTGCATAACGCGCGATCCATACGCGGTAGTAACGTCGCGCGCGACTATAATTTTAGCGCTTTCGCCGGATTGCATTTGCTCGCTCATAGCCCAATTTCCGAAAACAAAACCGCAAATACCGCGTCGATCGCGATGACCCAAAATATCGCATTTACGACGCTAATGGTGGTGTATTCGCCGATGCTTTGGGTATTTCCTTTGACCTCAAAACCCCGCATGCAGCCGATGATAGCGATAAACGCCCCGAAAAACGGCGCTTTAATCACACCTACTAAAAAATGCCTGAGCTCTACAGAAGCCTTAAATCTGTCCAAATAATCGCTAAAGGCTATGTCTAAATACGCGTCACACACGATCATCTGAGCAAAAATACTTACTGAATCTGCGATAAAAATGACTAGCGGCATGATTAGTACCATCGCGATAATGCGCGGCATCGCAAGAAAATAAAACGGATCAAAGCCCATCGTCCTCATCGCATCGATCTCTTCGGTGATCTTCATCACGCCGATCTGCGCCGTAAAGCTCGAAGCCGAACGACCTGCGATAACGATAGCGGCGATTAGGGGCGCTACTTCACGAAGCGTCAAAGCGCCCATTATATCAATGATATAGATGCTAGCGCCAAATTTAGAAAGCATATCCGAGCCTATGTAAGCAAGCACGATACCGATCAAAAATGCCGTCAATGAGACGATGAAAAGCGCGTCTATTCCGCTATCTTTGATGAAATTTACGGTTTCTTTGAAGCGAAATTTCATCGGATGAATTATAAAAGCCGCGAGTTTAGAAAAAAACTCGCCCAAAAAACTTGCAAGGCTTAGCAAGCCTAAAATTCCAAGATGACAATAAAGTCCGATCTGCGCTAAAAAATTTAGCCTGCGAGATTCGGGTACGTAGCTAAAATCGATCGTTTTATCATCCATAAAGCTTAGAATTTTGGCGGCTTTGCAGCTATCCTCCACAAGGCTTACCCGCTTGCCGGCAAGGGCGTTTTTGATCATCAGCGCCATGAAATAGTCTAAATTTGAAATTTCGCTTAAGCTTAGCTCCAGCTCGTTTAGATTTTTTACCGCTTTTTTTAGTGCAAGCAGCTGCGATCGCGAGCTTTTGTAGTTCCACTGCCCGCGTAGCGATAAGGTGTTTTTCCCGCCCGAGCTTTCGAGCGAAAAGGCTAAATTCCGCAAAAATTTCTCTCCAAAATCAAAAAATAGGGGAAATTATAATATAATCAACCTTGGCATTTTATAAAATTTAATGGAGATTTATGCTCAGAGGCTTTTTTACAAATAGCGCAGGCACGCTGGTTTCGCGAGTTTTGGGTTTCGTGCGCGACCTGCTTACCGCATCGGTTTTGGGCGCGGGGATTTACAGCGATCTGTTTTTCGTAGCGTTTAAACTACCCAATCTTTTCCGCAGACTATTCGGCGAGGGGGCCTTTACGCAGGCGTTTTTGCCTAGTTTTACCGCCGCGCGCAAAAAAGGAATTTTTGCCGCAGCGGTGCTTATTAAATTTAGCATTTTCATCGCGCTTTTGACGGCGCTCGTGCTGCTCGCCGCGCCCGTTTTTACTAAGGTTTTGGCATACGGATTTAGCGCCGAGCAGATCGGTCTTGCGGTGCCATACGTGCGGATAAATTTTTTCTACCTCACGTTTATCTTCATCGTTACGCTCTTTGCTTCGCTGCTTCAGTATCGCGATCACTTCGCTACGACGGCGTTTTCGACCGCACTTTTAAATTTAGCGATGATCGCGGCGCTTCTGCTAGCTCGCGGCAAGGACGGCGCTACGGCGGTGCTTTATCTTAGCTTCGGCGTTGTAGCGGGCGGGCTTTTACAGCTTGCGGTGCACGTTTATGCGCTGAAGTTTACCGGCATGTTGCGCGTCTTAACGGGCGGCTTTGCGCGGCTCGCGCGTGGCGATAAAGCACAAACGCAGGGCTTTTATAAAAATTTTTTCGCAGGCGTGCTCGGTGCGTCGGCGCTTCAGCTAAGCTCGTTTATAGATACCTTCTTTGCGAGCTTCCTTGCTAGCGGCAGTATCAGCTATCTCTACTACGCCAACCGCATATTTCAGCTGCCGCTCGCGCTTTTTGCGATCGCGCTTAGCACGGCAATCTTTCCGCGAATGAGCAAATTCGTAAAAGCTCACGACGACGCGCAGGCTCTAGCTCTAGTCGAGCGCGGATTTTACTTCCTTTTGACGCTGCTCGGGCTCTCTGCTATAGGCGGCGTGATGCTGCGAAACGAGATCACGCAGCTGCTATTTGAGCGCGGAGAATTTACCCGCCAAAATTCCATCGAATGCGCCGCGGTACTGGGCGCGTATATGGTAGGGCTCGTGCCGTTTGGGCTGTCTAGGATTTTTTCGCACTGGCTGTATGCGAATATGAAGCAGAAGCTAAGCGCGAAAATTTCGATCTGGTGCGTCTTTATAAACGTCGCTTTGTGCGCGCTGTTTTTTAAACCCTTCGGTGCGGTGGGGCTTGCATTTGCAAGCACGATAACGGGGGCGTTTCTGCTCGGCTTTAACCTCTATTTTTTTGGATTTAATAACTTTTTGGCTATAATCCGCGCAAAAAAAATTATTGCGATCGCGGCGCTTTGTGCGGGCGAAGCGGCGATTTTATACATTTTAAAAGGCTTGTATTATGGTAATTTATGATAGTTTGAGCAAAAAGAAGCTCCCTTTTAAGCCCATTAGCGAGGGGTTAGCGCGCATTTACGCCTGCGGTCCGACCGTCTATGACGACGCGCATCTTGGGCATGCAAAAAGCGCCGTGAGCTTCGATCTGCTGCGCCGCGTACTACAAGCGGAGGGCTATGAAGTTAAATTTGCGCGAAATTTCACCGACATCGACGATAAAATTTTAAAAAAGATGGAGCAGAGCGGTAAAGGCCTGGAGGAGATCACGGAATTTTATACCCGCAGATATTTGCAGGATATGAGCGCGCTAAACGTCGCGGATGCGAGCATTTCGCCCAAGGCGACCGAAAATATCGCTGCGATCTGCGAGCTCATATCCTCGCTTCTTCAAAAAGGCTTTGCCTACGAGATCGCCGGTGACGGCATCTACTTCGACACGCGCAAGGACGAGGATTATCTAAGCCTTAGCGGCAAAAAAGAGGGTGTCGGCAAAAACATCGCCCGCGTCGCCTCAAACGATGCCAAGCACGACGAAAAGGACTTCGTGCTGTGGAAATTTGACGAGAATTGGTTTGATAGCCCATTTGGCAAAGGGCGCCCGGGCTGGCACAGCGAGTGCGTCGCGATGATTTTGGCGCACCTTGATAGCGGCGATCCGCAATTTTGCATCGACATTCACGCAGGCGGCGCCGATCTGCTCTTCCCGCATCACGAAAACGAAGCCGCGCAGTGCCGCTGCGCCCGCCATAGAGCGCTAAGCAAATACTGGCTTCACAACGGCTTCGTGCAGGTAAATAACGAAAAGATGAGCAAGAGCCTGGGCAACTCCTTTTTTGTAAATGACGCCCTAAAAATCGCGCCGGGCGAGGCGCTGAGATTTTATCTATTAAGCTCGCATTACAGGGCAAATTTTAATTATTCGATAGCCGATCTACTTGCGAGTAAAAAGAGGCTAGATAAAATTTACCGCCTTAAAAAGCGCGTCCGTGACGTTTTAGCTCCCGCTGCGGAGCAAAATTTCGCGTCTGAGCTGCCTGCCGTGGAGGCTAAATTTAGATCGGAGATGATGGAATTTTTGAGCGACGATCTTAACACCTCAGGCGCGCTTGCGGTGCTCGATAGCTTCGTAGCAAGCGCGAATGAAGCGCTCGATCGAGCGCCGAAAGACAAGGCGCTAAAGGCTCAGATCGCCGCAAATTTAGAATTTGCGAAGCAGACGCTCGGAATTTTATACGAAGATGAGACCGAATACTTTCGCTTCGGCGTGAGCGAGCAGCAAAGAGCGCAGATCGAGGAGCTGATAGAACAGCGCGCGCAGGCGAAGGCGGAAAAAAATTTTGCGAGCGCAGATGCCATCAGGGCGCGCCTTACGGATATGAAGATCGAAGTGATGGATACGCCTGGCGGCACCGTTTGGGAGGTCGCGGCGGAGTAAAACGTAAAATTTAGCGCAAAATTTTACGTTAAATTTTATGATTTTTGCTATGCGAGACGTAAGTCCGAACGCTAATTCACGCATAAATTTTAGTGCGATTTTTATTTGCGGCATCGCAATACGGCGGCGCGGTTTTGTTCAGTGATACGGTGCAGGAGCGATGTGTGACGTGACGCGGCGACAGAAGCGCGAGGCGGATCGTAATTTTAATTCGTCGGCGCGGCTGATACGGCGGCGCGATATAGCGCGGTACAGCGGTAGCACTACGCGCCTGACTGTGCGTAAATTTCAGTGTGATTTTATGGCAACTGGCGATGCAGAGTTGTGCCGCAGCGCAGTAAAAGTAACACTGCCGTGCCTTGTGCGTAAATTTTAACGCGACTAGGTGTAGTGGAATGTGCTGCGGCGACGCGCGAATTTCCACGCGATTTTTATGGCGATATTGTACGCGGGTGCACGCAGCGACGAAAGTCACGATTTCATTTGGCGATACGGCTGATGCGGCGGCAAAACCACAAGGCATACTGCGATTTTCATTCGGTAGCGCGGTGAGTAAAAGAGCAATGCGGCGCGGCGATGCGAAGTCGCGATAAACGCGCGATGTAATTACGATACGGCATTTTGCAGCGCTTTATGACGCCTCAAAGCGTTCAATGTTTTAAAAATGGCTCGTGAAAGCGAAAGATTGCAATGAATAAAAACTCGCTCGCTTTAAGCGCTTAGTGCTTCGAACGCGGTAAACAAAAAAAGCTAAATCTCGGCGTCGTCCGCGCGGTCGCCGCATGCGAGTGAGTTGATTTAGCGAGCTTGCGAAGCGCAAATAGGTCTCGCGCCGCCCCATAAATTTCGCGCTGTCTCGCGGCCGAAATTCTAAAATTTCAAGAATTTTGGGATTATAAATTCTAAAATTTCATGAATTTTGGGATTTTAAATTTTAAAAATTTTATAAAAAAGGATAGCATTTGAACGGCTTTAAAACTTTACTATCGCGCTTTAAGCCCTATTTTGGGGATTACAAGCCGCAGTTTGCATTGGCGATTTTGGGTATGGTGATGACGAGCGTGGCGACTGCTGCGAGCGCGAAGCTGGTCGAGCCCGTTTTAAATAAAATTTTCGTCGAAAAAAACGAGCCGTATCTCTATACGCTTCCGATCGCGATCATCGTGGTTTTCGCGATGAAAAGCGGCGGCGCGTTTATGCAAAACTACTTCACCGCCTTCATCGGTCAAGACACGGTGCGCCGCTTCCGCGATAGGCTCGTCGCAAGCCTCGTGCGGCTGGACGTGGATTTTTTCAACCGTTTCCGCACGGGCGAGCTCATCAGCCGCACGATCAACGACATAGAGCGTATCCGCGTCGTGGTTTCGAATATGATCCCCGATTTTTTCACGCAGATCATTACGATTTTGGGGCTTTTAGGCGTCGTGATCTATCAGAGCCCGAAGCTCTCATTTTTCGCGCTCGTGGTCTTTCCGTGCGCGATATATCCGCTCTCGCGCCTTGCAAAGCGGATGAAGAAAATTTCGCGCGAGTCTCAAGAGAAAACCTCCGATATCTCCTCGGCGCTCAGTCAAATTTACTCCAACATCGAAATCGTCAAAGCAAGCAACGCCGAGAGCTTTGAAGTGGAGAAATTTAACGCCGAAAACAAGAAATTTTTCGGTCTAAATTTAAAGGCGGTCGTAACGACGTGCCTGGTAAGCCCGATCATGGAGATGCTAGGCGCCGTGGGTATCGCCGTGGTGATCATCGTCGGAGGACAGGAGGTCATCGCGGGTCAAATGAGCATCGGCAGCTTTTTCAGCTTCCTTACGGCGCTTTTTATGGTTTACACGCCGATAAAAAAGGTCTCCTCGCTCTATAACAACATGCAAGACGCCATCGCCGCGAGCGAGCGGACGTTTGAGCTCATAGATTTGGAGCCTACGATCGTCGGAGGCGGCAAGCAGATGGGCGAGATCGGCTCGGTGAGCTTTTGCGATGTGTCGTTAAACTACGGCGACAAGGCGGCGCTGAAAGATATAAGCTTCAGCGTTAAAAAGGGCGAAATTTTAGCGCTCGTCGGAAACAGCGGCGGCGGCAAAAGCTCGGTCGTGAACCTGCTGATGCGCTTTTACGACGCAAGCAGCGGTAAAATTTTATTCAACGGCAACGACGAGATCGGCGAGTTTAGCATCCCTAGCCTGCGCGAAAACATCGGTCTCGTAAGCCAGCGCGTCTATATCTTCAACGATACGATAGCGCAAAACGTAAGCTACGGCGCGGAATTTAACGAGCAGCGCGTCATAGAAGCACTCAAGCTCGCCAACGCCTATGAGTTCGTAAGCTCGACGAAGGATGGAATTTACACCGTGCTTAGCGAGTTCGGCGCAAATCTTAGCGGCGGGCAGCGCCAGCGTATCGCCATCGCACGCGCGCTGTATAAGGACCCGCAAATTTTAATATTCGACGAGGCAACTTCGGCGCTGGATAACGCAAGCGAAAAGGAGATCTCAAACGTCATCGAAAAGATCAAACAAAGTAAAATCGTCTTTGTAATCGCGCACCGCCTCTCCACGATCGAGCGCGCCGATAATATCGCCGTGATGAAAAACGGCCACATCCTCGCCATCGGCACCGACGCGAAGCTGACGGGCGAATGCGAGGAGTATCGCAGCCTAAAGGGGATCATGCAAAATGGCTAAATGGCGCCCGGGCTTTAGCGATGAAAATTCTACGCCATTTTACGCCGTATTTTGGAATTTCATCTTTGAAATTCCGCCCCTCGGTCTTGGATTTTGGAATTTTAAAATTTTATCTTTGAAATTTAGCCGCCGAGATTATCCGCGAAGATTGAAATTCTATCTTGAAATTTAATCGCGCGCTGAAATTTAGCCGCGCGGATCGCCGCCTTGGCCTCCCAGCTTTCGTAAAGCTCGCCTTTTTAATGCGCCGCCGCGGCATGATCGTTAGAGCTTTGACGTTTGGATTAAAATTTTATCTTAAAATTTCAGCGCTTCGTTGCGAGCCGCCTCTAAATTTAAACATTCGCGCCGTTTTAAAACCGCTGCGGTAAAATTTTATCGCGCGCTGGGCTTTTCGGCGCTACCTGCACTTGATCTTTGGCATCTGAGATAAAATTTTGGCTTTATTTTCCTTTATAAATTTTCGCATCTTTTTAAAATCCCTATCCGAATCGAAATTTTTCAAATATTTTTATATAAAAACCGAGCTTTAATCAATAAAAGGCTACAATAACGCCAAATTTAATTCCAAGGAAAAGTCATTGTTTGAATCCATGCGCGCGGCACGCTCGCTAAGCCCCCTATTTCTGGGGATTTTCTTTATGTTTATCGGCGACGCGCTAGTCATTGCAAGCGCGGGCATCATGCTAAAAGAATCCGGCCACAGCGAGCTTGAGATCGGACTAATTTCGGCGTTTTTCTTTTTAGGGGCGATCTTTAGCGGCTTTTTCGTGCCTTCGATAATCGGCGCGCTCTCATACGTGCGGGCATACGCGGTCTTTACGGCGCTTTTTGGCATCGCGGCGATGCTGCATGATCTTGGCTCAAACCTCGTGTATTGGGCGATTTTGCGCTTTATTTTGGGCTTTTGCTACTACGCACTTTTGATGATAATCGAAAGCTGGATAAACTCAAAGATCACAAACTCCATCCGATCCCGCGTGCTCGCGATCTACGAAGCGGTTTTTTACGGCGCGTTTGCGATAGGAGTTATAATTTTGGCGCTAAATTTCGGAACGATGAAAGTTTTCGTACTAAGCGCATTTTTCATCATCTTGGCGCTGCTACCGGTAAATTTAATCCGCTTCAACCCTCCTAGGGTTCCCGCTCGCATGCGAGTTTCGATGCCGCAAATTTCGATCGTGCCGCCGCTTGCGTTTGCGACGGTGGTTTGCGCGGGCATTTTGATTAACGGCTTTTTTTCGATGGCGAGCGTTTTCGTGCTAAGCGCGGGGCTTGGAGTGGGCTCAGTGGGCGCATTTATGGGATCGGCGATGGCAGGAGGTTTCTTAGCGCAGCTCGTCTGCGGTACTATTTCAGATAAGTTTGGTCGCAAACGCGCCATAATGATAGTTTGCGTCGTGGGTCTTACTTCCTGCGCGGCGCTATTTTTTGCTAAAAGCTTCATCCTAACGTGCGCGCTTGCGTTGATGTTAGGATTTGGCGCTTTTCCTTTATATTCGCTCGCCATCGCGCGTGCAAACGACTCCATCACCGGCGAAGGCGCATCTCGCGTGCAAATTTCAGCGGCGATGCTTTTTATCTATTCGAGTGCGTCACTATGTTCGCCTTTAATAATCGGCGCGATGATGAAATTTTTGGGCGCAAACGGCTTTATCTGGGTGTTTTTCGCAGCGATGAGCTTTTTATTTATATTTGCTATTTTCCGTCCCGAGATCGCGCCGAAAAGATAGCTTTAAAATTTTAAATTTTTTCGTAGATCAAAAATTTATAATAAAACGCCGCGATTGCAAACATAAAGCCCATGCCGAAGGTAATTTGCGAAAGCGAAAATCCAAGCTCGAAAAAAAATCCGATCGCAGCCGACACGAGCGTCGCGACGATGAAATACGCCATGTCGTTGTAAGCGATGACGCGCCCGAAAAACTCCCTATCGACGTGGCTTTGCAGCTGCGTAAAAGAATACGACCACACCGTCGTGATGAAAAATCCCGCCGCGATCATGCCCGCAAACGAAAGCCAGTAGTTAAACTCCAGCACCGCCCACAGCGCGATGCCCGCAAACTGCCCCAGCAATAGCCAAAAAAACGTATGTTTATTCACGATCTTGCTTAGCCATATCTGTCCGAAAAACGCTGCCGTCGAGCGCGACATATTCATAAGCCCGATGACTAGCGAGGCGCTTAAAATTTC
Source organism: uncultured Campylobacter sp. (assembly GCA_963529625.1). Lineage (GTDB taxonomy): Bacteria > Campylobacterota > Campylobacteria > Campylobacterales > Campylobacteraceae > Campylobacter_B. The sequence goes on from CAURZM010000002.1 coordinate 171,779, forward strand.
TTTGTAGCGGTATTTCGCAAGAAGCGCGATGAGATTGTCGTAGGTGGTGACGGCGACGAAGGCGTGAAGGACGATGAGATGCACCACCAAAGGATGCGAGCGCAGGTAAGAAAAGCCCTCCTTTAGCATCTTAAACACCGGCCCCGGCGCGTTTCTTACGAGGTCTTTAAAATTTAGCCGCAACAGGATGAAAAATGAAAAAACGTATAAACAAAAATCCAAAATAAAAGCCGCTCTCACGCCGAAATAGTGGATAAAAATACCCGCACTCGCCATGCCGAAAGTATATGTGATCGTCCAGATAATGCCCGTCATCTCGTTAGCAAGCTTAAGATAAGGCCTACTTAGAAATTTCGGCAGCGTAGATGATTCGGTTTGAAAAAACAGCGTCCCTGCGACGCTGCGCACGACCACGATCAAAAGCAGCAGCCACAAATAATCCAAGCTATCGATAAAAATCAGCATGAAAATACTGATCATCTCGGTTATAAACATCGCCGTCATCAGCGGCTTTGGTTGAAATTTATCCACGATGATGCCGTTGATGGGCGCTAAAAAAACGTTCGGCACGAACGAAACGACGCCCACCGCCGTAATCGCCCACACCGGCGCGCCAAGCTCTATGAGCAGCGTAGCGACCCCGACGACCGAAAACCACAAGCCGAACATACATATAAAACCCGCCGAAAAGAGCAGGCGGTAGTTGCGCGAATGGCGAAGCAGCACGATGTATCTGATCATAAAATTTTATCCTGTAAATTTAATATAAAAAATCTAGCGAAATTGTATCACGACGCGCCTTAAAAGCCAAAATAAGCTAAAAATGCTATAATTGCGAAATTTTAAATTCAGGAGTGAAAATGGAAGGGTTCGTAACTACGGTAATAGTATTTTGCGTCCTCATCGCGGCAATTCTAAAGATGGGGGTCAAGATCGTCTCGCAATCGGAAATTTTAATCATCGAGCGGCTGGGTCGCTTTCACAAGGTGCTCGACGGCGGCTTTCACATCATCGTGCCGTTTTTTGACGCGGTGCGCGCGAAGATGAGCGTGCGCGAGCAGCTGGTGGACATCAGCAAGCAGCAAGTCATCACCAAAGATAACGTCAACATAAGCGTCGACGGTATCGTGTTTTTAAAAGTCATCGACGGCAAGATGGCGCTTTACAACGTCGAGGATTATCGCCGCGCGATTTCAAATTTAGCGATGACCACGCTACGTAGCGCGATCGGCGAGATGAGCTTAGACAACACGCTTAGCTCGCGCGATCAGCTAAATTCCAAGCTGCAAATCGCTCTGGGCGACGCCGCGGATAACTGGGGCGTAAAGATCATGCGCGTGGAGATTTCCGAAATTTCGGTGCCGCACGGCATCGAAGAGGCGATGAATATGCAGATGAAGGCCGAGCGCGAAAAGCGCGCGATCGAGCTTAAAGCCGAGGCCGAAAAAGCGGCTCTCATCCGAAACGCCGAGGCGCTAAAGCAGGAGAAAGTGCTCGAAGCCGAGGCGATCGAGCGTATGGCGGATGCGAAAAAATACGAGCAGATCGCGCTTGCGCAAGGTCAAAAGGACGCGATGGAGAGCATCAATATCGCGATGGGCTCGTCACACTTCGCCGCCGAATACCTGCTTGCGCAAGGTCGCGTAAACGCTTTCAGCGAGCTGTCCAAAAACCCGAGCAAGGATAAAATTTTGATCCCTTACGAAACGAGCGAGCTGCTCGGCTCTCTTAGCGTGCTTAAAGAATTCCTCGGCAAAAACGGCGCGAAGGAGCTCAAATGAACGCGCTGATTTTTATCATAATCGGCGTGATTTTGGCGATCGTCGAGCTTTTGGTGATGGATTTTACCTTTATATTTTTCAGCGCCGGATTTTTTATCACGGGGCTTTTGAGCTTCGGCTTTCACCTTGATTGGGACGTGCAAATTCTGCTTTCGTTCGTGCTTTCGTTCGTGCTTCTAATCGCATTTAAAAAGCCGCTAAAATCACGCTTTTTCAAACCCGAAGAGAAGCATGAGGATAACTTTTTAGACGAGCGCGGCACCGGCACGGTCAAAAACGGCATGGTCTATTTCAAAGGCACGTTTTGGAAAAGCGATGAAATTTCAGATCTGAACGAGGGCGACCGCGTCGAAATTTTAGGCGTAAAAAACGGCCAGATCGTGGTTAAAAAAGATAGCAGTCGAAATTCTAGCGGCGCAGACGGCGTAAATTTAAATAGCGGCGACGCAAATTTAAGCGGCGCAGACAGCACGAGCGCCGACGATAAAAATTCTAACGCCGCCGCGAGCAAAGACGCGCAAAGCTCTGGCGCTAAACAAGAAGCGCCCGCAGATCCGAAAGAGGCGTAGAGTGAGCGCTAAAACCGCACCGAAAAAAACGATCAACAGCAAAGATGAAATTTTAAAATTTTTATCGTCGCAGAAAAAGAGGCTTTTTGCGGTTGGTGTTACCGAGCTAGGGCTTTTCGGCAGCTACGCCAAGGGTAGTGCCGACGCATTTTCAGACATCGACATCGCGATCGAAACCGACGGGGCAAAAATGGTAAAAAATCTAGGGAACCCCTTTTCGGCGCTGGTTTTTTTAGACGATTTTAAAAAAAAGCTCTCCGGTAAATTTAATGCAAATGTCGATCTGTGCGATACTACCTCTTTAAGTCGCGAAGAAAAAATGAAGCTTTTGCAAGGAGCGATTTATGTTTGAAAAATCAAGCGTAGAGCGGTTAAAAAAGATATCTGATAAAATTTCATCCATCCTAAATAAATGCGAGAGCGGCGTAGCGCAGGCGCTTGCGGATGAGGACGTTTTGCAGCCCGCGATAATGATGCAGTTCATCAATATCCACGCCCTGCTAAAGGGGCTGCAAGAAAGCAACGATTTACAGGCTTTGGCGATCTTTAGCAAAGATGAAATAAGAGCTATCAACGCCACCAGAAATATCGCTTCGCACGAATACGAACGGCTAAATTTTGAGCTGATAGAGATAGCCATCAAGGACTATCTGCCGACGCTAAATCAAAAAATCATCGACGCACTAAAACCATATCGCAAAGGCAAACCGGAAGGATAAATTTGAAAAGACTAAGTATAGATGAAGCCCTAAATTTAATTGAGCATGCCGATCTGAACGAGCTTGGGCGAGCGGCGTTTACGCGCAAGCGTGAGCTGCACCCGGATCGCGTCACGACCTTCATCATCGATCGAAACATAAACTACACCAACGCCTGCATGGTAGATTGCAAATTTTGCGCATTTTATCGCCACGCAAGCGACGCAGATGCCTATGTGCTGAGCTTTGAGCAGATTAGCGAAAAGATCGAGGAGCTCATCGCCGTGGGCGGTACTCAAATTTTATTTCAAGGGGGCGTTCATCCGAAGTTGAAAATCGAATGGTACGAGGATCTGGTGGAGTTCATCCGCAAAAATTACCCGAGCATCGCGATCCACGGCTTCTCGGCGATCGAGATCGATTATATCGCGCGCCTTAGCGGCATCAGCACGCTTGAAGTGCTTCGCAGACTGCAAGCTAAGGGGCTTTACTCGATGCCCGGAGCCGGAGCCGAAATTTTAAGCGACCGCGTGCGATACCTCGTAGCGCCGCGCAAAAGCGACAGCGCCACGTGGCTTAGAGTGCACGAGGAGGCGCACGGCATCGGCATGAAAACGACCGCCACGATGATGTTCGGCACGCTGGAAAGTACGCGCGAGATCGTAGAGCACTGGGATAAGCTCCGCGAGCTGCAAGACCGCACGGGCGGCTTTCGAGCGTTCATTTTATGGAGCTTCCAGGGGCAAAACACCCGCCTTTTGCGCGAGCATCCAGAGATCAAAAAGCAAAGCCCGAACCGCTACCTGCGCCTGCTCGCCGTCTCGCGGCTATTTTTGGATAATTTCAAAAACATCCAAAGCAGCTGGGTCACGCAGGGCAGCTACATCGGGCAGTTGGCGCTGAAATTCGGCGCGAACGATCTTGGAAGCACGATGATGGAGGAAAACGTCGTAAAGGCCGCGGGCGCGAGCTTTCGGATGAGCAAGGACGAGATGATAGCGCTGATCCGCGATATAGGCGAAATACCCGCTAAGCGCAACACCAACTACGATATTTTGGAGACTTACGCTTAGGGCGTGAGCTTTTGCGTGTTTGCAGCAGGAATTTTGTTCGCTTGCGGCTAGAATTTAGCGGTAGAATTTTGTCTTAAAACAGATAGCGAATTCTCGATCTCGAGCGTGGAATTTTGCAACGGAATTTAAAATTTTGATATCGGTACGGGTTAAATTTACAGGCTTAAACGGAATTTGCACGGTAAAATTTCATTTTGCTGCGGATTTTGCCTTAGAATTTTTCGGACGCGAAATTCTACGCTGCGAGATCAATGCGGCGGAGACGGCGCGCAGAAGGCGTTTTGTGAAGGCGCTTGCCGCGTTTGCGGCGACAAAACATATTGCGGTTTAGTTCGCCGCGGAACTGCGTGTTTGGCAACGGCAATACGCCCCGTTTAGGCGCGGATATTTCGTTTTATGCCGCAAATGCGCTGTGACAATTTCGCCTCGTATCTAGAATGCGTTGCGGCGACGCGCCGTTTGGAATGCTGAAATTTTACAAAAAAACGTGCGGCGCGATTAAATTTTAAAATTTTGAGCAGGATGGGCAAAACTACCATAGCGCGAAATTTAAAAGCGAGCTTGAACGAAATTTCAAAAACAAGCCCTGGCGCAAATTTTAAAAGCGGTGCGGCTGTGCCAAAATTTTAAAACCGCGCCTGCAAGAACGATGAAATTTAAAAATTTTATAAAGGAAAACGATGGAAAAAAAAGAGATTTCACTTAAAACTAAAGGCGGCAAAAGCGCTAAAATCGACTTTTTGTATCAGTTCGACGATTCGCTGCCGGTGGCGAGCTTAAAGCTAATTTTTAAAGCAAGCGGCGCGGTGAGCGAGAAGATCCTGGGGCTTGCGCGCATCTGCGCGGGCGTTTTGGGCGAGGGCTCAAAGGCGCTAGGGGTGAGCGAATTTCACCGCAAGCTCGATATCCGCGCGGTCGAGATCAGCGCTGCGAGCAATTTTGAAACCTTCGGCATCCAGCTAAACTGCCTAAAAGAGCACTTCGATTTCGGCCTAGACATGCTACGAGAGCTGCTTAAAGAGCCCAATTTAACGCCCTCGGTGCTAGAAAAGCTAAAAATGCAAACCATAGGCGAGCTCGCCGTGCTAAAAAGCGAGTTCGATTACATCGCGACATGCAACCTGAAATCGCTTCTGTATCCGCGCACGAGGCTCGCTCAGCCGCTCATAGGCGACGAGGCGAGCATAGAGCGGATCACGATGAAGGATGTGCGGGAGTTTTTCGCCTCGCTGAGTTTAGAGAATTTATACGTAGTTTTATGCGGCGACGTGAGCGATAAAAACCCGAAAATCGCAGAAATTTTAAGCCTCTTTTCAAGCGGTAAAAAGCGCGAGCTGCCGTTTTTCGTGCCGAGCGATGCGAAAAAGATAAAGATCCAAAAGGAGCAGACGCAGCAGGCCTACATCTACTTCGGCGCGCCCTTTGCGTTGCCAAAGGAGCAGGAGTTCATCGCAAACACCGCACTTTTCGTGCTCGGGAGTAGCGGTTTTGGCAGCAGGCTGATGGAGCGCATCCGCGTAAAGCACGGCCTTGCGTACTCGGTCTATGCGCGCGGCGATTTCGAGCTTAGCCGCCGCGAGTTTTGGGGCTATCTGCAGACCAAAAACGAAAATTTGCAAAACGCCGCCGCGCTCGTAAAAGAGGAGATCGCGAAATTTATCGCATCCGGCGTGAGCGAAGCGGAGCTAAAAAGCGCTAAAAAATTCCTAATCGGAAGCGCAGTGCTGCAAAAAGAGACGATGTTTAAGCGCGCGGCGATCGCACAGAGCGAGTATTACAAGGGCTATGCATTCGGCGAGTTCGAGCGAAATTTAAAGCGCATCGAGACGCTAAAACTAGGAGCGCTTAATGATTTCATCAAGTCGCACGACGAGATTATGAACCTAAGCTTTTCCGTCATTTGCGATGAGGCCGCTGCGAAAAAGGGGCTTAAAATTTAGCCCGTCGAGGCACAGCGAGTGCATACCTGCGACCGGCCTAAAATTTGGGTAAATTTTAAAATTTGTAAAGCGGCGCGAATGATATTAAGGCGCGAATGGTGCTAAATTTTACTTTTTCGCTCCGTTTGCGGACGGCTTGTGCGTTTAAATTTAAAACTGCGCTTGCGTCGCGCTAAAATTTGCGAGGCTTTGCAGAAACGGATAAATTTACAAGCCTTATAAGGGTGGCTAAATTTAAAGGCGCGCCGTGCACGACTCGGTAAAATTTCAGCGCGTAAAATCAAAGCCTGATTTCGCACGCCGCTTACAAACTGCGCCGTGAAATTTCAAGCGCTCGCGCTATGTTTTAAAACGAGGTACGCGCCGCAAAGACACGGTCGCCAAACAAAACACGCCCAAGGCGGCAAAATTTGCAGGCGCAGCCGGCGAGCAAATTTGCCGCAATGGGCGAAATTTAGGCCAAATTTAGGCAAGCGTTCGATGCGGCGCATAAAATTTCACAGCGCAAGGGTTTAAAGGCCTATCAAAATTTAAAGGATGAAAATTGATTTTTGAAGCAAAAGACGCGGCAGCACTGCAAAAGGCGGGCATCACGACGCTTTTGGATCTGGCGCTGCTTCTACCCAAAAGCTTCGACGATCTGAGCGTGGGGGATGCGCCGTGCACGGGCGAGAGCACGGCGGAGGTTGAGTGCCTCTTCCAGCACAGGCGCGGCTCGATGCTCATCGTCACGGCGCACTGCCTCAGCTGGGAGCGCGAGATCAAAATCGTGATCTTCAACGCCAAAAGCTGGCACTTCGGCGCCTTTAAGCGCGGTAAAAAATTTTTCATCCACGGTAAATGCGACGAAAACTTCGGCTCGTGGCAGTTCGTAAACCCAAAAATCGTAAGCGAAGTAGGCAGGATCGCGCCCAAATACAAAGCCGCGCTGAGCGACGCGGCAACGCAAAAGCTGATTAAAAAATATCTAAGCGCGGGCGCGCTTTTAGGCTGCGGACTGCGCGTGGACGAGGCGGCGGTACTGCTTGCGCTACACGAGAGCTCGCCGCGCAGCGTGCGAATGCTAGCCGCGCTAAATAGGCAGCTCAAAGAGGGTGGCGCGGAAAATTTCGGCGAGCGCGACGACGTTTCAAACAGCGGCAGAATTCCGACCGGCAGTGAAATTTTAAGAGACGAAATTTCAAGCAGCGATAAAATTTTAAATGGCGACGGAATTTCAACTAAGAGCGAAATTCCAAGCTCGCAAAGCTCCACCGCCGCCGAAATTTTAAACGGCAGATCGCAAAATGATGAAATTTTTGGAGGTAAAATTTCAAACTATCCGCGAAGCGGCGGAGCTCTTGCCTGCGAAGCAAGGCGCGGTGCGGCGAATGAAATTTTAAGCGGCGGAATTCCAAAGGGTGCAGAGACTTCACTCCCCACAAGCCTCCGTGGCGGCGAGATTGCGAGCGATGAAATTTTAGACGTCGATCAGCCTCAGGTGCGCTACGCAGAGATTCATAACGACGAAAATTTTAGCGTTCAAAGCGACGAAGATTTTCTTGCCGCATACGGTGCGGAGGCGCGCGAGGATGAATTTTCAGACGACTTCAAAGCCGATAATGAAGCGGCTGCAAGCGGCGATAAAATTTCAAACGACCTAATATCTGACGTGCAAGCAGCACGGCCAGCAGACGCTCAAGCCGCGACCGCACAACCCATGCTAGAACATGCCGTAACCGCGCAGTCCATAGCCGAGCAAGCCGCCCAACAAAATTTAAGCGCCCAAGACGTAGATACGCAATCCACAGCAGTTCAAGCTTCAGACGTTCGAATCGCAGATTCGCAACTCGTAGCCGCCCAAACTCAAGACGCAAGTGCCCAACTCGCAGCAATCCAAACTTTAAGCCGAGTAGCGAGCGCGCAAGCCGCGACTGCTCAAACTTTCAGTGCACAAGCTACGGGCGCGCAGACTGCGTGCGATCAAATCAAAAATCTTCAGACGGTAGTAGCCGCGCAGACCACAACCGCAAAACCTACGATCGCTCAGACCGCAAGCGCCGCCGAGGCTATTCAAGACGCGCTCGACGCACCGATGAGCGCTTCGCGCGATCGTGCCGCCCAACCTACGCATTATCAAACTGAAACTATCCAGACCGCAGCCGCCCAAGCTACAACCACCATACCTATAAGCGTTCAAAATGCAAGCGACGCCGGAACTGTCCATGCCGCCGAGGCCGCCCGGGCTGCAGCCGTCACGCAGATGAGCGGTGCTGCGATTTTGCACACGCTGAAATTTGTCGAAATTCTAAACTACCTGCAAAAGCTAAGCGCGAAAAAAACGAGCTTCCCGGCGCAAATTTATCCGCTGCGCGACATTTCGGACTGGCTTGCTTCGCTTCCTTTTGAGCCTACGCGCGATCAGCTAAGCGCGATAAAGGACATCGCTAGCGATCTGCAAAGCCCTATAGCGCGCCGCCGCGTCGTCATGGGCGACGTAGGCAGCGGCAAGACGCTCGTCATTCTCGCGAGCGCGGCGATGAACTATCCGCGCATCAGCTATCTGATGGCGCCTACGAGCATCTTGGCCGAACAGATTTACGCCGAAGCTCTCCGTCTGCTGCCGCCGCAGATCAAAGTCCTGCTCGTAAAAAGCGGCGATCGCGAGCCGAATTTCGCAGACGCGCACCTTATCATCGGTACTCACGCCCTGCTCTACCATGAGCTTGCGCCGTCAAATCTAATAATGGTCGATGAGCAGCATCGCTTCGGCTCCAACCAGCGCGAAAAAATCGCGCGCCTCACGGGGAGCGGCGAGTTTCGAGCGCATTTCATTCAGTTTAGCGCCACGCCGATACCGCGCACGCTGAGTATGATCCAATCCGAGCTCGTGAGCTTCAGCTTTTTAAAACAGCTGCCGTTTGAAAAGCAGATCAAAACCAAAATCCTACAAAACGACGGATTTGCGGGCTTTATGCAGGATCTGCGCCGCGAGCTCGCCGTGGGCAATCAAGCAATCATCGTCTATCCGTTAGTGCAACAAAGTGAAAGCTCGGTATATCAAAGCCTTGAGGAGGCGGCGCCGTTTTGGAAGGCTCAGTTTGCGGACGTGATGATTACCCACGGCAGCGACAAGGACAAGGAGGAGATCCTGCGCCGCTTCCGCGACGAGGGGCGACTGCTGATAACCACGACGATCGTCGAAGTGGGCATCTCGCTGCCGCGGCTTAGCGTCATTTTAATCGTGGGCGCCGAGCGAATGGGGCTCGCGTCGCTTCATCAGCTGCGCGGGCGCGTCGGACGCAAGGGCCAGGCGGGGCGCTGCTACCTCTACACCAAGCTCAAATCCCCGCCGCAGCGCCTGCGCGAGTTCGCAGCGACGCTGGATGGATTTAAGGTCGCAAATATCGATCTGAAAAACCGCCAGGGAGGCGATCTGCTGGGCGGCTCGGTGCAGCACGGCGCGATGTTTGCGTGGTATGATTACGAAGAGGACGTGACGGCTGCGGCAAAGCAGCGACTGAAAGACATAGGACGGGGTGCGTGAAATTCTACGAGATGCGATAGAATTTAAACGTAATTTAGTCGCGGCAAAATTTTACGAAGCGAATGCGATTATGAGGGAATGAGCGATCTGATATAAAATTTGAAAATTTCACGGCGCAGATTGCATCGGATAAAATTTAGAGCTTTACCAAGCCTCGTTTGCTTTTAATTTCTAAAATTTATGCAACTTAAAGTCAAAAAAAGGAGAACAAAATGGCTTACGTGACCTACGACAAGGCAAAATGGCACTGGGGCGCGAAAAATGCGCCGACAGATATCCCACAGGAAAACGGCGCGACGCACATCGCGTTCTTCTTCCGCTGGTGCATGGAGCGCAAGCTCTACTCCAAGGACTTCGCGGCGGATTTCGCGGACGATATAGCGCGGATGGACGATAGCTTTGATTATCGTCAGTATTTTTTCGATGCCATGGACGGCGTGCTAGGCAGCGATGAGCTAAACACTGCGGGCAAGGCCTTTGCAAATGCCTACTACACCACGGACCGCACGAAATTTGCTAAAACGCACGGCTGGTATTTGCAAGATTACGACGATTTCGTCGCGCGCAAATTCGGCGATAAAAACTTCGACAACGCCTATTTTTACATAGAAAACTCGCCGCAAAATTACGCCGAGATCAAAGAGATCATCGATCGCCGCTACGAGGAATTTTTGAGCTTCAAGGCGGCGAAGTAGAAATTTTGCCGCCAAGCTTAGTCGGTTTAAGGCCAAGCTTAGTCGGTTTAAGATAGACGCCCAAGCCGAAACGGCGCGTGATCTGCGCCGCGGTAAAATTTAAAATTTTACGCAATGCGTTAAATTTTGCGTAGCGCTTTAAATTTACGAAGCGTGCGGCGAGCTGGCGCGACACATCGCAAATTAAATTTAAAATCCAACCGCTTCGTAGTGCGGGATACATTAAACCTAGCGGCGCGCGGCTTAAAATTTCCGCACGATGTTTAGATTTATCTCGTCGCTTGAAGCACGCGGTCTTTACTCGCGCTTTCGTAGCCTCAAAGCAAGTAAGGCGCGAGGTATCACGAAGCGCACTTCGCAAACATACCCCCACTCCCGAAAGAATTTTAAAGTTCGCTCGAAGCCGTGCCGCGCGAGCAGATTAAAATTCGCAAACGGCATAAGTGAATTAGAATTTACGCATGGCGCAAACGGATTAAAATTTGCGTGCGATACAAACGGATTAAAATTTATAAATGGCACAAGCGGATTAGAATTTGCAAATGGCGCGAGCAGATTAAAATTTTGCAAGCCGTGCTCGCAGGCTGCGTATGTGCAAAAGAGTGCGAGCGGCAACGCTTATTCATCTCTTAAGGCTAGCTCGCCAACGAGCCTGTATGTGCGAGCGCAAGCGGCGACCGCGCCGTAATTGGAATTTCAAGCCGTGTCGTGTCATAAGCGAAATTTTAAGTCGCGCTGCGATAGCGGGCTTGTAGCGGTAGCAAGTAGATGTAGGACGTAGAGCCCAGATGAGACGCACCCCGCAAAGCAGACGCCTCGGGCGCGAGATATGCTATAATTTCGCGAAATTTTAAAATTTACGCTAAAGGAGCAAAGATGAACAAGAGGGTGCCTACTTATCTAGTAAACAACGTATTTAACGTGACCCGGGACGATTATCTAAATGTCCAAATCAGATCCGGCGCGGGCGGCGAATATTTTGAAATTTATTATTTCGGCGAGCTTTTTCACGACGACTTGCCGAACGATTACATCGCCGATCTCTACGACGACAAGGGCGAGCTCGTGCCGTGCAAGCTCGTAGCCAAATGCGTAAAAACGGGCGAGGAAATTTTACTTTTTGACGGCGCTTCGCACGGCTACAACGCGATGTTTTGCGACGAGCTTGACGCAGAAAAAGTAGCCCGCCGCAAGCTTGTGAAATTTAACCTACCGCCGTGCAAGATCCGCTTAAAATTCGGCTACAGCACCCACTACGACGACGAAACGGACGAATACGAAACGGACGAGCGAGGCAGGGTCCTGCTGATAAACAGCGGGACCGCCTCGTGGGATGAGGTTAAAGCAAACGGCTTTGATTATATCGCCGTAAGCTGCGAGGATGAAGCGGGCAAGGTCACGGAGATACTTTCGCTTGAGCTTGCATAGGTGATTGAAATTTAGCGACCTTTTGGGCTTGCCTTTTTAGCCATACATCGCCGAATTTAATTTATCACGAAGCGTATTTTATTTTGCGGCGCGCGATGCAAATAAGCAGAACCGATACGTTGCTGCGAGCGGCAGGGCTTAAAATTTAGGTAAATTTAACTATAATCGCCGCAAAAATTTGAAAATTTTAAAATTTCACAAAGGATTTCATAGATGATCAAGGCACTTCGCGGTATGAACGATATTTCAGGCGAGCAGGCGCGCATCTACTCGCAAATTTTAAGCGTGTGCGAGCGCGTGGCGCGCAATTACGGCTTTTGCCTCATCGAAACTCCCAAACTCGAGCAGACCGCGCTATTTCGCCGCAGCGTCGGCGAGAGCAGCGACATCGTCGGCAAGGAGATGTATGAGTTTAGCGACAAAAGCGGCGAGAGCGTCTGTCTGCGCCCCGAAGGCACCGCAGGCGTCGTGCGCGCCTTTATCGAAAAAAAGCTAGACCGCAGCGGCGGCGTGCATAAATTTTATTATCAAGGCTCGATGTTTCGCTACGAGCGCCCGCAAAAGGGGCGCCTGCGCGAGTTTCATCAATTCGGCGTCGAGTGCTTCGGGCAAAGTAGCGTCTATGAGGATGCGAGCGTGATCTTGATGTTAGCTCAAATTTTACGCGAGCTAAATGTAGCCGCAACGCTTAAAATCAACTCTTTAGGCGATGAGGAGTGCATGCCCGCGTATAAAACCAAGCTCGTAAATTTCTTACAAGAGCGTAAAGACAGGCTCTGCGAGGACTGCCAAAGGCGTATCGACACCAATCCGATCCGCGTGCTGGACTGTAAAAACGAAAACTGCCAGAAAATTTTGGCCGCCGCGCCGCTTATAACGGAAAATTTAAACGACGCCTGCGCCGCGGAATTTGCACAGCTGCAAAGAATTTTAACCCAAAACGGACAAAAATTTCAGATCGATGCGAAGCTCGTGCGCGGGCTTGATTACTACTGCAAAACTGCCTTTGAGTTCGTCTCAAGCGAGCTTGGCGCACAAAGCGCCGTCGGCGGCGGCGGGCGCTACGACAGACTCGTGGAGTTTTTAGGCGGCAGAAAGACGGCGGGCGTGGGTTTTGCGATCGGCATCGAGCGAATAGCCGAAATTTTAAAAACGCGCGAAGTCCCTCAAGAGCGCGAGGGGATTTATATCGGCGCGCTGGATGAGGCGTTTGTTAGCACGGCGTTTTCGTTTGCATTAAAGCTGCGGAAGCTTTGTAAAACTCAAATTTCATACGAGCCCAAGAGCCTAGCCAAGCATTTAAAAGCGGCTGACGCAGCGGAGGCGAAATTTTGCCTTTGCATCGGGCAGGACGAGTTTGACCGCGCCGAGGTGTGGTGCAAAAATTTAGAGGATCAAAGCACCTTTGCGATTAAATTTAAAGAGGTCGAAGCATTTTTTAAGGATAGAGCATGAGCGATTACGGACTAAATATTTGGGGAAATTCCAATTTCACGATAGACGGCGGTAAACTATGCCTAAACTCCGATTTCAAGCAGCCTTTGGTGGATATAATAAAAGAGATCCGCGCAGACGGCGTGCGAGGCCCGATACTGCTGCGCTTTCCGCACCTCATCAAAAAGCAGATCGTTGAAATTTACTCAAATTTTAACCGCGCTATTAAGGAGTTTGATTACAAGGGAAAATTCCACGCCGTCTATCCGCTTAAAGTAAATCAATTCCCGGGCTTCGTTAAAAATTTAGTCGATATCGGCGAGCCTTACGGATACGGACTCGAGGCCGGCAGCAAGCCCGAACTGCTGCTAGCGATGGCGTATAATAACTACGGCGCGCCGATTACCGTAAACGGTTTTAAAGATAAGGAGCTTATAAATATCGGCTTTATCGCCGCAGAGATGGGGCATAACGTAACGCTTACGATCGAGGGGTTAAACGAGCTTGAAACCATCATCGAAACGGCTAAGGAGCGGTTTGCGCCAAAGCCTTTCATCGGGCTTCGCATCAGATTGCATAATTCGGGAAGCGGGTTGTGGGCGAAAAGCGGCGGGATAAATTCTAAATTCGGTCTTACCTCGACCGAGCTTATAGAGGCGATAAGCTTACTCAAGAAAAACGATCTCATCGAGCAGTTTACGATGATTCATTTTCATATCGGCTCGCAGATTACAGAGATCCACCCGCTCAAAAAAGCCCTTATCGAGGCGGGCAATATCTACACCGAGCTTCGCAAAATGGGTGCGAAAAATTTAAAATCCATAAATTTAGGCGGAGGTCTTGCTATCGAATACTCCCAAGCCAAAGAAAGCTCCAGCCGCAACTATACGCTAAAAGAATACGCCAACGACGTGGTTTTTTTGCTAAAATCGATCGCAGAGGATAAAAAAGAGGCCGAGCCTGATATCTTTATCGAGAGCGGAAGATACGTAGCCGCCAGCCACGCTGTGCTCGTGGCGCCGATTTTGGAGCTTTTTACTCAAGAATACGCCGAAGAAAAGCTCGCCTTAAAAAAGGATAATCCGCCGGTAGTCGCCGAACTATACGATCTGTATAAAACTCTAAAGCCGTCCAACGCGCTAGAATATCTGCACGACGCCATGTCGCATATGGAGAGCGTGCTTACCCTTTTTGATCTGGGCTACGTCGATCTGATCGACCGCTCAAACGGCGAAATTTTGGTTCATCTAATAATGCGAAAGGCGTATGGAATTTTAGGCAACAAGCAAGAGTATAGCAATTTCTTAAGCTCCCTAGGCAACGCTCAAGAGCGCTATTTGGTAAATTTCTCAATCTTTCAAAGCCTGCCCGATTTTTGGGGCATCAAGCAGCACTTCCCGATCATGCCGCTAGAGAGGCTGGATGAGCGTGCCACGCTATCGGCGTCGATCTGGGATATCACCTGCGATAGCGACGGAGAGATCGGATTTGATAGAGAGATCAACCCGCTATTTTTACACGACGTGGATCCCGAAGAGGAGGAGTATTTTTTAGGATTTTTCCTTGTCGGAGCGTATCAAGAGGTGCTGGGTATGAATCACAATCTTTTCGCTCATCCAAGCGAAGCTACCGTGATCTTGCGCGATGACGGCGGCTTTGAGATCAAGGATTTCATCGAATCGCAATCGGTCATCGACATCTTGGAGGATATGGACTACGACGTAGTAGATATCCGCGAAAGCCTAAACGAGCGGATCGAAAAATCTGACCTCATAGACGCAAAAGAGAAAAAGCATATCCTGGGCGAGCTATATCTGTTTTTAAACGACAACAGCTATCTAAAGACGATCAAATGAGTTTTTGGCAAATTTTAAAACAGGACTTCACCGAGCCCTTGCGCCAAGACCCCGCATGCAACAGCGTATTTGAGATATTTTTCTGCTATCCCGGCGTCTGGGCGCTGATAAATTACCGCTTCGCGCACTTTTTCTACGAGCGAGGTTTTAAGCTTATAGCTCGCGCGATCAGCGGACTTACTCGTATAATCACCGCCGTAGATATAAACCCCGGCGCGCAGATCGGCTCGGGCGTATTTTTCGACCACGCCACGGGGCTTGTCATCGGAGAAACGGCGATCATCGGCGATAACTGTCTGATCTATCAGGGCGTCACTCTCGGCGGCGTGAGCTTAGAGCACGGCAAGCGCCATCCGACGCTACAAAACGGCGTCGTAGTAGGCGCGGGAGCCAAAGTGCTAGGTAACATCATCATCGGCGAAAATTCCAAAATCGGCGCAAATTCCGTCGTCGTAAAGGACGTCGAGCCAAACTGTACCGCCGTGGGCGTGCCCGCTAGAATTTTAGGAAGCTGCGAGAGCGATCCTTTGGCGCATAATAAAATTCCCGATATCAGCCAGGAGCTTATCAAATATCTCATCAAGCGTATCGAAATTTTGGAAGAGTGCATCTGCAGCGGCAGAAAAGATATCGCTGCAATGGATGAGGATCTAAATAAATTCTACGAAGAGTATCTAAAATCATTAAAATAATAAGGGTTAAAGTGAAAAAAGCTCTATTTTTTATAATTTTTGCTATTTTGTCGGCAAGCGGTAGCGATGCCAATAGCGCGAAAAATTCCGCGGACGACGCCAGAATAAGCCTAGTAAAAAGTCTATATATCAAGAATACCTATTTCGGCGATCACAAAAATGCCCTATCGGCTTCTTTCGGATCCGTGCTTATGCAAGATGAAGCATCTGCTGGCGAAGGCGAGGTAGGCTGCTTGGACTATGATCCGATAATCGGCGGTCAAGATGTCTGCGACGATGCGAAATATGACTTTGAGCTAGGACAACGCGATACCGTCGTAGTAACTCAGACCTGCCCCTACGGCGCGCAGACGATAATCTACAAACTCGTCCGTAGCGGAGGAGATTATAAAATCGATGATATCTATAACCAAGACCCAAGTAGCGGCAGGGCTTTTAGCGTCAAAAATCAAATTTTAAATTGTCTAAACCAATCTAAGGAGCATCAATGAAATTAACACTTTCAAGTCGCGTAAGCAAGCTCGGCGAAAGCCTAACGATCGCAATCAGCACTAAAGCCAAACAGATGAAAGCCCAGGGGCAAGATGTCGTAATCCTAAGTGCGGGCGAGCCTGATTTCGATACCGCAGAGGTCGCCAAAAAGGCTGTCATAGAGGCTATGGCTAAAGGCTGCGGAAAATATACGCCGGTTGCCGGCACGCCTGAAATTTTAAATTTAATCGCGCAGAAGCTAAAGCGTGATAATGCTCTAAACTACAGGCCTGATCAGATCATCACCAACGTAGGCGCCAAACACTCGCTATTTAACGCCTTTAACTGCATCCTAAACGAAGGCGATGAGGTTATAATACCGGCGCCTTATTGGGTCACCTACCCCGAAATCGTAAAATTCTGCGGCAGCAAGCCCGTCATCGTAAACACAAAGGCGGAAAACCGATATAAAATCACCGCCTCGCAGCTCAAAGCCGCGATCACGCCGCGCACGAAGGCGCTGTGCCTTTTCAACCCGAGCAACCCCGCAGGCACCGTATATTCGCGGCAGGAGCTGCAAGAGCTTGCGGAAGTGCTAAAAGGTACGGATATTTTAGTAATTGCCGATGAAATTTACGAAAAAATCGTCTTCGGCAAGAGTTTCATAGCCGCAGCAAGCATCAGCGAGGATATGTTTGGGCGCACCGTGACGATCAACGGGCTAAGCAAATGCGGCGCGATGCCCGGCTGGCGCTTCGGCTACACCGCCTGTGCCATCGATGAGCTGAATAAAGCGATGATAAGCCTACAAAGTCAAAGCGTCAGCAACGTAGCAAGTATCGTCCAGGCAGGCACTATGCCGGTACTGCGCGGCGAGGCGGATGATTATATCGAGACGATGCGGCGCGAATACGAGCGCAGGCGCGATTTTGGCACGGACGCGATAGGCGCGATCCCAGGGCTTAGTGTCGTAAAACCAGATGGCGCATTTTATTTCTTCATAGATTGCTCCCAGGTAGAACCTGATAGTATGAAATTCTGCATGCAACTGCTAGATAAAGGGCTCGTAGCCACGGTGCCAGGAAGCGGATTTGGCATGGATGGGCACTTCCGCGTAAGCTTTGCGTGCTCTATGGAAAATCTAAAACGCGGCTTTGAGCGCATAGAAAAATTCGTAAAGAATTACCACAGATAGGCACGCTAGCGAAATTTGAATCTAAATTTGTCGTAGCTTAGCAGCGAAATTTTTACATAAAATTTAATGCAGCTTGGCGGCAAATTTAGTGTGGCACGGCTCGGCTCGGGATTTAATGCGGTTGCGGCAGCTAAACGCGATTGAATTTCGTGCCGCTTTAATTTAAGGGTATTTAAATTTCAAGCTGCCGTATTCAGGAGCGCTTAAATTTTATGCCGTTTTATTCAAATGCGGCTAATTTTGCGCTGTTATGTTACGATGCCTGCTGCGCCGCGCACTGCTCGCGATTTAAAATTTCGCTTCGGAATTTTAAAATTTCATCGCACGACGCATCTAGATTTCGCCGCAAAAGCTCTGGCGTAAACGCCGCCCGCGGTAAGAGCTTTTAAAATTTCATCGTGAAATTTTAAAATTTTACGCCGAGGCTTTCAAACCTTGCGCTGTTTGCCTCTTGATACAGCCGCACTAAAATTAACCAAACATGACGGTCGTCGCACGAGATACGACGAACAAGACGAGCACAACGAACGCAACCGACGCCGCAAAGCGACACGCGACGAACCAAAAAAAGCGCGCGGCGCAGATCGAAAACGAACTAAATTTTAAAATTTTACCGCGCCCGAGGCCTTAGCGCAAACGCGATAAATTTTATGTTTTAGTGCGCCTTTGAACCCAATCGCATCAAATAAATTTTAAACGAAATTCTAACGCTACGGCGCTATTTTATATTTTTATAAAGACTATTTTAGTAAAATCAGGGCTTTATGAGCGAGATAAAAATTTTAATCACCGACGAGGATCTGTGCGCCCCGAGGCGGCTTTTGAGCAGGCGCGATAAGAAGCTGGCGCGCGCGCGAGGCCATCTGCGCGAGTTTCGCGTTTCTCGAGCACTTAAAGCGCGCTTTAAAAAACGCGGTAAATTTTGCATCTCGCACAAAAGCGCGGATGGCAAAACGATCGTCGCCGTGGCTCTAGCGAGGCAAAAATTCGGGCTCGATCTTGAAATTTTAAAACCGCGGAATTTTGCCGCGGCGAGCGAGTTTTGTTTCAACGACTTTGAGCGCGAGCTTTTGGCGGCGGCGGACGAAAGCGAAAAAGCGCTCGTTTTTTATAAAATTTACACGATCAAAGAGGCGCTGATTAAGGCGCGAAGCCTAGGTTTTTACGCGCTTGCTCGCGTGGGGCTGGCGCGCGGCGCAGGCGGTGAGGCTTTGGCGCTTGATGAGCGCGGCAGGGCGTGGCCCTACAAGAGCTATATTTTGGAGGGCGAGATTTTGATTTCGCTCGTTTTTAGGGAGAATTTTTGAGACCTGTTTATCGTTTTTACGCTATTTCTAAAACGGCTTTTGTTCTGCTTTGCGCTGCGTTTTTTATAGGCGGATGCGCGCGCAAAGCGCCCGAGCGGATAGCGGAATTTAGCCAAAAACAGTTCATCCTGACGGACGAGCTCGGCGTAAAAAGCAGAGTCCTAATCTCACAAATTTCACCCGCAAGCGGCGAGGAAAGCCGCTACAAGCTCGTCTGGCTCGATATGCTAGGCGCGCCGATCGCACGTAAAATTTTATCGATCAAAGGCGGCGAGGCGAAATTTCGCAACGACGGCTTCCTGCCGCCCGATTCGCAAAGCGAGCGAGTATTTTTAGCCCTACTTGAAAATGCAGATAAACCGAATTTCACCATAAACGCAAAGGGGCGCCGATATGACGCAGTATCTAAGTAGCCCGGGTCTCATCTGCGCGGGCGCAAACAGCGCCGCAGAGCTTTTTAGCGCGCTGTGCGAGAAGAGATCTGCGCTGCGAAAGCTTAGCGTCTGTGGCAAAAATTTCATCTTTGGGCGCGTGGATACGCCGCTGCCGCAGATCAAAGATCGCGCCTACGCCACGCGTACGAACGCCCTGGCGCTCTATGCCTGCCTCGGCGTGCAAGAGCAAATAGAGCAAGCCGTGCAAAAATTCGGTGCGCACCGCGTAGGAGTTGTGTTTGCAACCACCAATACCGGCGTGCAGGAAAACTATGCGGAATTTTTCGCTTGTGGCAAAGACGTGGAAAATTTTATCTCGCAAGACGGCGAAGGTTCCGCGCCGTGCAGCGGAATTTCCACTCCAAACGGCAAAAATTTCGCCAAAATTTCAAAAAATGCAAACGATAAATTTAAAAACTTCTGCTTCGAGCGCAACTCCCACGCAAACCCCGCAAATTTTATCCGCGAACGCTTCGGGCTAAAATCCGTCGCGATCGGAGTTTCGAGTGCGTGCACCAGCGGAAACAAAGCTCTGATCGAAGCTTCGCGCCTCATTTCTTGCGGACTTTGCGACGCGGTCGTTTTCGGCGGTGCCGACGCATTAGACGAGCTCACGCTACAGGGCTTTAGCGCGCTTGAAATTTTAAGCGAGCAGCCGCTAAAGCCGTTTTCAGAGGCGCGTGCGGGCACAAATCTTGGCGAGGGAGCCTGCGCATTCGTGCTTTCGCGCGAGCGCATAAGCGACGTTGCGTTTTTAGCTCACGCCGCAAACTCCGATGCCTACCACATCACCAAGCCCGATCCTAGCGCACGCATGCAGATCAAAGCGATCAAAACCGCGCTAAAATCGGCGCAGCTGCAAAGCGTGGATTACGTAAATCTGCACGGCACGGGCACTGCGGCTAACGACGCGATGGAGGCCTTGGCTATGAGCGCCGCCCTACCCTTAGCACCCGCGAGCTCGTCAAAATGGGCGACCGGACATACCCTGGGCGCTGCAGGGGCGATCGAGCTTGCCGTGTGCTACGAGGCGATCAGACAGGGCGTGATCCCGCCGAATTTTACGAACGATAAAATTTGGGGCGGCACGGAGGCTGAAATTTTTCGCGGCGCGCAGGCGCGGCATGGCGAGCGAAACGATGAAATTTTAAATAGCAAAAGCGATCAAATTTCATGCAGCTTGGGCGATGAAAATTTACAAAACGCGCAGGGTAAAATTTTAAAAAGCGGCGCGGATGAAATTTTGGCTGCGTCTAAAGCTTTGCAAAGTGCGGAAGATAAAATTTTAAAAGACGCTGCGGATCAAGCTTCGCAAACGAGCGAAATTCCGGCTGCGCTGTCTAAATTCAACCTTGCACGTGAAGCAAAAAAAGCGCGCGTAGATACCGCGATGAATCTAAGCTTTGCTTTCGGCGGCGACAACGCCGTAACCATAATAGGACGCGTATGAGAGCCTCTAGCATCCTACCGCAGAGCGGATATATGGTCTTTGCAGACGAAATTTTAGAGATTAGCGACGGATATGCGAGCTGTGCGTTTAGCGTTAAAGAGGACTCGCCGTTTACCGAAAACGGCGAGCTCGGCAGCTACGCGTATATGGAGATCATGGCGCAGTGCATAGGCGCCTATTCGGGTCACCGAAACGGCGGCGAGGCAAGGCTCGGATTTTTGCTGGGCGTGCGGAACCTCGATATTTCGCGCGCAAGCCTGAAGGTGGGCGAGCGCGTAATCGCGACGGCGAGGCAGAGCGTGAGCGACGGCGATGGGCTGTATATCTTCGACTGCGAGATCCGCTGCGGCGACGAACATATCGCAAGCGCCACGCTAAGCGTGATGAACCCAAATGATGAAATGCTAAAGAGTATAAATGGCTAAGAGAATTTTAATCACCGGAGCAAGCGGCGGTATCGGTGAGGCGTGTGCGTTAAATTTAGCGCAAAAAGGCTACGGCTTGGCGCTAAACGGGCGCAACGAAACAAAGCTAAAAGACGTAGCGAAACGCTGCTTGGACGCGGGCGCGGCGGAAGTTCAAATTTTAAAATTTGACGTCGCAGATACCGCTGCGGCGCAGGAGCGTATCGAAGCAGATATAGAGGCAAACGGCGCGTACTGGGGCATCGTGCTAAACGCAGGCATCACGCGGGATAACTCTTTCGTATGGTTTGAGCGCGAGGATTGGCAAAGAGTGATAGATACGAATTTAGGCGGGTTTTACAACGTCTTAAAGCCCGCGCTGATGCCGATGATCCGCGCCAAAAAGGGCGGGCGTATCGTGGTGATGAGCTCGGTTAGTGGAATTGCAGGCAACCGCGGCCAGAGCAACTACGCCGCTAGCAAAGGAGGCCTAATCGCCGCGGCAAAATCGCTAGCGATAGAACTTGCAAGCCGCAAGATCACGGTAAACGTCGTAGCTCCCGGGCTCATCAAAACGGCGATGAGCGAAGGTATAAACGAAGCTGCGAGCGAGCAAATTTTAAGCGCGATTCCGCTAGGGCGTATCGGTGAGCCGAGCGAGGTAGCGCATTTGGTGGAGTTTTTGCTAAGCGAAAATTCCGCATACATTACAAAAGAGGTTATTAAAATAGACGGTGGATTATGTTAAATAGAGTAGTTATTACGGGTTTTGGCAATGTCTGTGCATTCGGGCGGGACTGGGCGAGCATGAAGCAGAATTTGGCGCAGCAAAAAAGCGCCGTAGTTTATATGAGCGAATGGGATATTTTCGGCGAGGAGCTAAATACGAGGCTGGGCGCGCCGATAACGAATTACACGCCGCCTGCGCACTGGAGCCGCAAAGATACCCGCTCGATGGGCAAGGTAGCGATGTTCGGCGTCGATGCTGCGGGCGAAGCTCTGGCAGATGCGGGGCTTTTAGAGGACGAGCGCATAAAAGACGGTCGTATGGGCGTCGCAGCGGGTAGCTGTAGCGGCGATGCAAAGGCTACGGGCGAGGTCATAGATATTTTGCATGGCAAGGATAGCACCTTCAATGCCAACTCCTACGTCAAGATGATGCCTCACACCGTCGCTGCGAATATCGCGATCTACTACGGACTAAAAGGCAGGCTCATCCCCACGAGCTCTGCGTGCACGAGCGCGTCTCAAGCGATCGGCTACTCCTACGAAGCGATAAAATTTGGCCTTGCGGATATGATGCTGGCAGGCGGCGCGGATGAGCTACACCCAAGCCAGGCATTCGTATTTGATAAGCTCTACGCCACAAGCTGCAAAAACGACACCCCTACCCTCAGCCCTGCACCTTTTGATATAGCGCGCGATGGACTGGTTTTGGGCGAAGGCGGCGCTATGTTCGTGCTAGAAAGCCTAGGAAGCGCACTTGCGCGCGGCGCTAAAATTTACGCCGAGATAGTAGGCTTCGGCACGACCTGTGACGGCACGCATATCACTCGCCCGCAGAGCGAGACTATGCGCGCGGCGATGCAGCTGGCGCTCAAAGATGCCGCGATTTCGCCGGATCTCATCGGGCACGTAAACGCCCACGCTACGGCGACCAGACAGGGCGATGTCGCAGAATCTATGGCGACTCATGAAATTTTCGGCTCGCAAACGCCAGTGAGCTCTTATAAAGGCTATTTGGGTCATACTTTGGGCGCGTGCGGGGCGCTAGAGAGCTTCATCTCGGTGATGATGATGAATGAGGGGCTGTTTTATCCGAATCTAAATTTGCGCGATATCGATCCGCAGTGCGCGCCGCTTAGGTACCTCACGCAGCCGCAGGAGATAGAGACGGATTACGTTATGAATAACAACTTCGCTTTCGGCGGCGTGAACACATCTTTGATTTTTAAAAAATTTATCGATTAAAGGAGAGAAAATGAAAAAATTTCTATTTTTCGTAGTTGCGACGCTTTTTGTCGCTAATTCGGCTTATGCCAAAAACGATATCGTGCGCTTCCCGATCGCTGCGGCACTCGCAGAGCCCGACGCTAAAGCCAAGCTTGATCCGAACATAAAATTCTACTTCGGCAACAAATCCGCAGGCAGAAAGATCACGCAGCAGCTAAGCTCGAATAAAAAAGCAAACGGCGTTGGTAAGAGCGATCAAGCCGCATGCAACCGTGCGTTTTTATCGGCGCTACTTAGCTTTCAAGATCGCGCCAAAAAAGAGGGCGGCAATAAGGTCGTCAACATCACGAGCTACTATTACAAAAACGTTTTCGTAAGCGACAAAGAGTTTGAATGCGGCGTAGGCACGATAATGAGCGGTGTCACACTAAGAGGCTACATTGCAAAATAAACTAAGCTTCGGTATATCTTACGCAAGCGCGATAATTTCGGGCGAGCCGGCGGAGTTTTATAAAAACCTCGCCGCTTGCTCAGACGGAATTTCCGAAGTAAATTTTGACGGAAATTCCGATCCCGCTTGCGATACGGATCAAAATTTTACGTATGATTTCGCGTTAAATTCTACGCAAAATTTTACAGATATTCCGGACTGCGAGCAGAATTTCATAAATTTCGCAAATTTTACGGCTTGCGAGAATAACGAAAAAGCGGGGCGCGAGCTTGCTACAGAAGGTTTTGATGAAAAATCTACCGAATTCGGCTCGCAGCAGGAATTAAATTACAAGGCGGTTACGTCTAAATTTAACCCCTCACGCAGTTTTGATTTCGGCTCCGAAAATACGGCGGAGCTTTATAAAAATTTCGCCGCGCGCGAGGGCAAGGCTTTACAAAACAGCTCCGTAGAAAATTTAAAAATTTCTGCTCATGCCCGCTTAAAAGAGGAAATTTTAGCGCTCGAAGCTTTAAAGAAAAAGCCGTCTCTTGCGCACATTCCGCCGTTACAGCGCCGCCGCTTGGGGCTTGGGGCAAAACTTTGCATCTCGCTTTTAAGCGAAATTTCGCAAAATACACCGCAGAGTTTAGCCGATAAAGGCTCCTTAAATCTGGCGTCGCAAGATTTAGATGCGAATAAAAGCGGCACCGCTGTGCAAAACCTGTCGCCGCAGGATTTTTCAAGCGAAAATTCTTTAAATTCTATGCCGCAAAATTTAAATTCGACGCCGCAGGATTTTTCAAATGAAAATTCCTTAAATTCCGCGAGGCAAAATTTAAAAACAGTCGATGATACCGCGATTCAGCACGAAGGAATGCCGCTCGTTTTTTGCTCGCGCTTGGGAGAAATCAACCGCTGTTTTAGCCTGCTCGGCTCGATGGAGGAAAGCGTCTCGCCTTCGAGCTTTTGCGTCAGCGTACTTAACGCGATTGCGGCGCAAAATGCTATTTTTACGCAAAATAACACCGAAATTTCGACGATCTCTGCCGTGTGTGCGCTTGAAAACGGCGCAATAATCGCCGCTGCAAGACTGAAAGAAGGCGCGGAAAATTCCTACTCCGCGCAGAACGCGAACGAAGCAGGCAAAAACGGCGAATGCAAGTCGGATAACGATAAAATCGCCCTGCTCTGCTATTTTGAGGAGGCAAATAACGATTATCTGAAGCGCTGCGACTTCGCCTGCGCCCTACTTTTGGTGCTTCAGCGCGGAGATGACGTGCAGATCGAAATTTCGCCGCACGTTGCAGACGCGACGGTACAGAGCCTAGAGGCACAAAATCCGAAATCGCGAGCCGAGAATGAAATTTTACAAAGCTTTAAAGAAGGCGGCGAAATACCGCTAGATACCGCGGTGGAATTTTTGGCTAAAATCCTCTCCGGCAAGCGCGAATGGCGCAGCAGCGACGGGGTTTTGGACTATCTTTGGCGCGTCAAAGATCCCGCTAAAATCGCAGCTTTTTTAAGGCAAAATCGTGAGCGTTAAAATAGTAAAATTTGATCGCATGATAAAGCGCGGCGAGACGAGCAAATTTGATCAAAATCTCAGGCTACACGAAGCCGCAAAAGCCCGAACGATGAGCTTTAAATTTAGCCGCTCCGCCAAACTCATATATAATGAAGGTTTTAAATTTAGCCGCGCTATCAAATACGAGCTCGGCCAAACGGCGCATCTTGAAAGCACGCCGAAAGAATGCGCGCCATACGCCCCCAAATCGCGTTACAATGAGGCGCGCTGCGAAAATAAGCCGCCGAGGCATACGCAACGAACTGAAAAAAATCCGCCTAAACGGTGCGAGTCACGGGCTATAAAAATTTTACCGCAGCGGCGCGTGGAAAGCACCGTAAAATTCCGCTATAAAGACAGATGCGGCGCACTGAAATACCACGCGCGACAGGCTGCAAATTTCATAATTTCAGCAGAGCAAAGCTTGGGCTGCGAGTTTAAATTTAGCCGCGCGATGAACCGAGTAGCTGCTCAGGCAAGATGCGCACGACAAGGCGGTTGCGATGAATTTTAAATTTTGCGGCGCCGCGAGCTATAAATTTAATCAGACGGCGCGTCATATGGCGGCGCCAAAACAGTGCATATGGCGCTCCGCAGAAATTTCGTCGCGGCGGCGCGCGTGGCAAGCCGCGGAAATTGCACTGCGGCGATATGTGCGGCAAAACATAGAAATTTTATCGCAGCAATACGCGCGACGAAACATGCGGCAAACCGCGGAAATTTCACCGAGGCAGCACATGCCGCGAACGGCGAAAATTCTACAAGATCGCAGTTTACCGCTCGTCACAAAAATTCTATTGCTTCGGCATATGCACGGCGCCGAGATCGCCTCCGCTCAGACCATGAAAGCTCTATTACTTCAGCATATGCCGCAAGGCGAAATATCGCGCGCAGAGAACCGCAGAAATTTCAATGCGGTGCGGCGAGCGACAAGCCGTAGAAATTTTATCGAGATCGCGCGCATTATGAACCATCAAATCCCCGTCGAGAACCACAGAATCTCCGCTAAAAACCGCAAAATCCCTAACGAGAGCTGCCGCGAAATCTCCGCCGAAAGAGGCACCGCGCGATGAAGCAGACAAATCCGTTAAGACGCAAAATCAAGCAGATCGGCATCGCGCTGTGCTTCTCAAGCTTCGGCGCGCTGTGTATGATGGGCAACCTGCTCTTCCTCCCGGTAGCTCTGCTGAGGCTAAACCGCATAGGCGCCGTGCGAAATTTCGTGCGCGATTTTATAATGATCTCATGGCGCATATTTTTGCTGCTCGCGCGACTTTACGGCAGTATCGGCGTGAATTGGCGCTGCAAGCTCCCGCCCGGCGGCACTCTCATCATCGCAAACCACCCTAGCCTACTTGACGTGGTGATCTTTTTGGCTCACGTGCGGCGCGCAAACTGCGTAGTCAAGGAAAGTCTGTGCAAAAATCCTTTCCTCTCCGCTGCCATCGCAGCCGCAGGCTACATCCCAAACACAGGCTCGGAAGCGATGATAGATGCGTGTCGCAGCGCCCTTGAGCGAGGAGAAAGCTTAATCATCTTCCCCGAGGGCACGCGCACCGCAGATCGCATCATTATGCACAAAGCGGCGTTTTACATCGCGATAAATTTTGCAAAAAATATGAATTGCGTCGCGATAAAAATGGATCCTAAAAGCCTAAAAAAAGGACAAGTATGGTACGATACGCCCGAGGTTCGGATGAAATACGACCTCTACGAGCTGTGCGCGCTCGATCTAACGGGCTTTGAGCCGGATCGCCCAAACCCGATCCGAGTGCGCAAACTCTACGAAAAAATATCAAATCTATATGAAAAGGAGAATCTGTGAACGAAGAAATTTTGGAACTTAAGGAGCTGATCATTTCGGGGCTGAACCTCGAAGACGTAGCGCCAGGCGACATAAATGACGATGAGCCGCTTTTTGGCGATGGGCTGGGGCTCGATTCGGTCGATGCGCTGGAGCTAGGGCTTTTGGTGCAGAAAAAATACGGCATCGTGCTTAACTCAAAAACCCAAAATTTAAAGCAAATTTTCTCATCCGTTGCGTCTTTGGCGCAATACATCGCCGAAAATAGGAGTAAAAATGAGTAAAGATGAAATTTTTGAAATTTTAAAAAAGGCGCTCGTGGAGCTTTTCGAGATCGACGAGAGCAAGGTCGTGCCGGAGGCTAAAATTTACGAGGATCTGCAGATCGACAGCATCGACGCGATCGATCTGGTCGATTACGTCAAGAAAAACACGGGCTATAAGCTGATGCCCGATGATTTTAAAAATATCCAAACCCTTGGCGACATCGTGGATGTCGTAGCGGCGAAGCTCGATCAAGGCGCGAGCAGAGAAACTACGGGCGGCGAGAGTTAAATTTCGCCGTGCGACGCGGCAAGATCGCGTGCATTGCGGTTTGTTAGGTTACTTTGCGGCGGCACAGAGGCGGCGATTGACTTGATAGATACATACGCGGCAGCGTTTGTTTGACGACGCGCACGGTGGTTTGTAAGACGCGGCGAATATTATCAAAGGTGCGCGGCGAGCGGCGAACGTTTTAATTGAAAGAGCGTGGAGCGAGCGGCTTTTACGGGCTTAGCGCTTAAGCGGCACGGCACAAAGCCCGCTTATCCGCCGCTTTTAAGCTAGTATGTAAAGCGCTTTGCAGATCAAAATTCTAAAATTTTAATCTGCGAGCTTGGGTGAAATTTTGAAATTTTAAAAGGTGTCGTTTCTTTTGCAACCGTTGTTTTCGTAAAATTTTAAAATTTTAAAATTTCGGCTAAATTTAATTTAGCGGATCTGATCGCGGGCGCAGTGCCGCGAGCTAAATTAAAGCGCAGCTAAATTTTAAGATACGGCTAGAATTTGAAGGCGGTAGGCGCGGCTGAATTAAAATTTTAAAAGCATCGCGTACAAAACCGTGGCGCCGAGGTTAAATTTAAAGTATCTCGGCGCGGTACAAATCGCGCCGATTGAGCTGCTAGCAACAAAATCAAAAACCGCCGCGGTAAAGCTAAAAACCGCCGCGGCAAAACCAAAATCGCAGCAGCAAAAGCCTAGCCAGCCGCGGTAAAACCAAAACCGCAGCAGAAAAAAGCTCAACCGCTGTGACGAAGCTAAAGCTGCCGCTGCAAAAGCCAAGCCCTCGCGGCTAAATTTAAGGATTGCAAAGATTGCGACGAACGATATTTTTAAAAACAGCTACCGTAATTTTAAGCGTGTTTTACCCTTTCGGCCTCTATTTTTTGCACGGCGGCGCACGGGTCTGCTTGCTTGTGGCGATGAGCGCGCTATGGGGAGCGCGAGCTGTTTTTGAAAGTAAAGATCGCGCTATTAAGGGCGCGAGTGCGGCATTTTTTGCGTTGTGTGCCCTTTTTGGTAGCGGAACGCTTGCGTATCTGTATCCGCTCATAATAAATCTCTCGCTCGCGGCGCTTTTCGCGCTCAGCCTAAGATCGACGCCTGCGATCACGCGCCTAGCGCTTTTGAAGCAGCCAGGCCTTAACGAACACGGCCGCGCCTACACGCGCAAGCTAACCGAGGTTTGGCTCGGATTTTTCGTGCTAAACGGCCTGCTTAGCGCGGCGCTGCTGCTACCGCGAGATAAAATTTATTGGAGCGTTTATTGCGGCGCGATCTCATACGTCCTCATCGGCGCGCTGATCGGCGGCGAGATGATTTTTAGGAAATTTTATGTTAAAAAATTTGATTAATTCTTTGAAGCCTTACGAGCGCGAAATCCTTGCCGCGGCGGCTCTTGCGCGCGATTTAGCAAAAACGGGGTGCAAGCAGAGCGAAGCGGCAAACTTAAAAGGCGCGGATAAACTCCAAAGCAGCGCAGCAAATGTGAATTTAAAATACGCGGAAAATTCTGGCGGCGGCTCAGGTGCCGCGCGCGCCCTGCAAGCGGCGCAAGAGCAAAAGCGCGCGCCGATGATCGAAATTTACGGCGAGGACGCGGCGGAGTTCATTGCGTTTTTTTTCGGCGCGCTGATTGCGGGTTTTGCGCCGGTGCTGCTGCGAGAGCCTAAATTTAGCGGTAAATTTCATCTTGGCGGCGACGTAAAAATTCCAAATCTCGCCGCAGCGCAAAATTTAGACAAATTCAGCCCCCATGATTTAGAAAAAATTTCGTCTCGCGATACTGAAAAATCCGCGCTTAAAATTTCATCTAAAAACGCGCCGCAAAATCACGCGCCGTGCGAGAAAGAGGCTATCTCTTTGCACCTACTGCGCGCGGATCAAAAATTTTATATCAAAACTTCGGGCTCTACGGGCGAGGCGAAAAATATCGAAAAAAGTCTGCGCGATATGGTTTTGGAGGCGGAATTTTTAGTAGAAAAATTCGGTCTTCGCGCAAGCGATCGATTTTTATCGGGCGTCTCGCACCAAAATATGTTCGGGCTTACCTTTAGCATCTTCGTGCCGCTGCTTTGCGGCTCGCGCACGCAAAAAGGCGGCCTAAACTACCCTGAAATCATCCTCGCAGCCGATCTTGCGGGCGCCGTGCTGATCAGCTCGCCCACGGTGCTAGGCGCGCTGTGCGAGCACGCAGATGCTGCAAATATAGCGCCTTTGAGCACCATTTTTAGCGCGGGCGCACCGCTAAGTCCTGCGATCCGAGATAGGTTGGCAGCGCTTAGCAGTGCCCGCATCGTCGATATTTACGGCTCCAGCGAAACGGGCGTAATCGCCTGCAACGAGGGCACGGGGCTTAAAAAATTCGCTCCAGTTAGCGTGCAGATCCGCACGGATATCGATAGCAACGGCGCAGAGAAACGCGAGGGCAAACCCTTCGATCTTGCGGCAAGTTCTTGCGGCGAAAATTTTGCGACAAAATCCAAAACGAACCGTGTGGGCGAGCAAAATGCGGACGGGCAAGACACAAACCGCTCGGATGAGCAAGTGTCTAAATTTAATGCAGACGCTGTCGATAAAACCGCGACCGATACAGAAAACAGCTCCGTACCGAGCTCCGCGACAAAACACGACGATAAATTTACGCAAGAGAGCGCGCTTTGCGATAAATTTACGACAAAGCAACCCGCCGATAATTTTTCGCAAACGGGCGAGTTTACGATCAGCTCGCCTTGGTGCGAGCGCTTCGAAAGCCGCGATTTCGGCTATGTATGCGCAGATGAGATCACGCTTTTGGGGCGCGGCGATCGCACCGTAAAGATCAACGAAAACCGCGTGAGCCTCGATCTGCTCGAAGCTAAGCTCCGCTCGCACGAATTTATCGGCGAATGCAGGATCGATCTGCACCCCCAGCGCGACCGCGCCGTAGCTCTTATCAAGCTTAGCGAGTGCGGCGAGCAGGCGTTTCGCGCAGGCGGCAAAAAGGGTGTCACGGATGAGCTGAAGGCCTTTTTAAAGCCTGAATTCGGCGCGATTTTGCGCTACTTCAAGATCACAAGCAAGCTGCCTTTTAATGAGCAGGGCAAGCTAAGCAAAAAGGACTTTTTAAGCGCCCTGCAGCGCTACGAGGTGCCCGTTTTCGAGCGGAGCGCGGAGAATGAGTTTCGCGCGAAGGTGCGAGCCAGCGACTTTTATTTTGACGGACACTTTGCGCGATTTGCGCTGGTGCCCGCGTTTATGCAACTTCGCTTCGTATTAATCTGCGCAAAAGCCCTCGGCTACGAGCTGGATGGCATGCAAAAGATAGAAAATTTAAAATTTAAAAATTTCATCCGCCCCGGCGATGAAATTTCAATCAAAATCACCGAGGCAAGCGGCAAGCTCCGCTTTGAAATTTCAAACGACAAGGTTTGCGCCAGTGGAAGAATCTGCCTTTAAACCCGCGTTTTTGCTGCCATACTTCAACCACCCCGCGCGCATCGCCGAGCTCGTAAGCGCCCTGGCGCCCATCGCGCCCGTGCTGATCGTGGACGACGGCAGCGACGAAGCGAGCAAAAGCGCGCTAAAGGGGCTTGCGGCTCAAATTTACGCCCGCGCACAAAACGGCGGAAAAGGCGCTGCAGTGTGCGACGGGCTAGCGTGGGCGAAGGAGCTTGGATTTACACACGCCTTTCAGATCGACGCGGACTTTCAGCACGACGTAAGCAGATGCGAGGAATTTTTGACGTTTGCGGCGCGCAAGCCAGCTGCGTTAATCTGCGCCGCGCCCGTATATGACGAAAGCGCGCCCAAATCCCGCCTGCACGGACGCAAAATAATGAATTTTTGGTGCGTAATCAACACCCTTTCGCACCGCATAAAAGACGCGATGTGCGGCTTTAGAATTTACCCGCTAGAGGGGATCGTGCCGCTTCTGCCCCACACTAAGAGCCGTAGGATGAGCTTTGATGCCGAAATTTTAATCCTAGCCGTGCGGGCGGGGCTAGAGATAAAATGGCTCGATCTGACTGTGCGCTACGAAGCGGGCGGGGTGAGCCATTTTGCGCCGTTTCGAGATAATTTCGGAATTTCGCTGATGCACGCGAGGCTATTTTGCGAGCTTCCGCTTTGGCTTGCAAAAAGGGCGCTAAAGCGCGCCTGCGATAAATTTAAAAAGCGTGGCTTACGGGAGGCTTCACAGCCGAGCGCGAACGAAATTTTGCAAGGGCTAGCGGGGCAAAACCTTTGCAGCGGCGCGCGGCGCGATAGTTGCAAAGGTGCGAAAGAGGAGATGGACGGCGGCGCGGACGAAAAAGCTGGTACCGAAAAATGCGGCGACAAAGCCGCAGCGCAAAGCTCGCAGGCGGAAAATTCAGCGCAAAGTTCGCTCGTAAAAGCCTCGCCGCAACATGCCGCCGTAAAGGACGGGCGCGATGGCTAGGCACTGGAGCGAAAACAACGAAAAGGCGGGCGCGGCGCTTTTAAATTTAGCCCGCTTCATCACGCTTCACACTCCCGATTTTTGTATGCGAGCTACCGCGCTTTTTATCTCGGCGATCTATTTTGCGCTGCTTAAAAACGAGCGACGCGCGATCAGGGAGTTTTTGCGGCGCGCGCTTGATCGCGAGCCCAAGATCCGCGAAATTTATGCGAATTTTTATAAATTTTCCCTCAGTCTGTGCGAAAAAATCGCGGTTTGGAACGGCAAGATCGCGCTGGATCAAATACGGGTGCAAAGCGGCATGAAGGAGCTTCTAAGCGACGGAACGGGCAAAATTTTAATCACTTCGCACTTCGGCAACACCGAGATCGCGCGCGCTCTTTCGGCAAGCACGGCAGAGATAAAAATCAACGTGCTGATCTTTCGCAAACACAGCGAAAATTTTATGAAATTTATCGAAAAAATGGGCGGCGGCGTGAAAATTCTCTACGTCGGCGAGCTCGGTATCGGCGAGATGCTGCAAATCAAAGAGCTGCTGCAAAACGGCGAGCATATCGCGATAATGGGCGATCGCACGCCGGTGGGCTCAGACAAATTTCAAAGCGAGGATTTTTTAGGGCGCAGCGCGAATTTCCCGATCGGCGGCTATCTGCTCGCTAAAATTTTAGACGCGCCGCTATTTAGCCTATGGTGCTACGAAGGGCGCGAAGGGCGCGAGCTTCGGCTGCAGCCGCTACCTGCGCCGATAAAGAGCCGCGATAAGGCGCGATCGGTCGCGCTAGCGCTTAAATGCTACGTGCGGCAGCTGGAACTTTACGCCAAAGAATTTCCTTCTCAATGGTATAATTTCTTTGATTTTTGGGCGCAAGGGAAAGACGCGAGCGATGTAAAGCGCGACGGCGCCGTAAATTTCGGCGGGACGAGCACGGATACTGCGTCAAATTTAAATGGCGCAGCGGGTTTAAACGACACGACG
Source organism: uncultured Campylobacter sp. (assembly GCA_963529625.1). Lineage (GTDB taxonomy): Bacteria > Campylobacterota > Campylobacteria > Campylobacterales > Campylobacteraceae > Campylobacter_B. Next base: position 204,422 of record CAURZM010000002.1, read on the forward strand.
AGTTCAAATACTGCGTCAAATTTGAGAAGTACGGCGAGTTCGGATACTGCGCTAAATTTAAACAATTCAAATTTAGCCGCCGCAAAATCCGCCGCGCAAGACAAAAAATTTCATAGCGGAGAGAAAAATGAAAGAGTATAAATTTCGCGCCAGATTTTACGACGCCGATCCGATGGGCGTGATGTGGCACGGCAACTACGTAAAGCTCTGCGAGGACGCTAGATGCGAGTTTTGGCGCGACGCGGGCTACACATATATGCAGATGAGAGATGATGGATTTATATATCCCATTATCAAAATGGAGTTTAAATTTATCGCACCGATACTTTTTGACGACGAGGTTACGGTGAGCATCGAGCTGCTTGAGTGCGACACGATCATAAAATTCTCATACCGCATCAAAAGCCCGTCAGGCGCGCTCTTAGCCAAGGCAACCACGTCACAAGCCGCGGTGGAGCTTGATTCTAAAAGGACGCTGTATGAGATACCGCCGCAGCTAAGGGCGTGCGCGGATAAAATTTTAGTAGAGAAAAATTCTGCGGGTAAAATTTCGGCGGCAGATAAAATTTCGGCAGAAAATGAAATTTCACCGGAAAGCAAATCCGCGTCCGAGCAAGACTGCCCTCTAAACGTCGCGGCGAATGAAATTTTAAATGGCGATAACGGGCAATGAAATTTTTAAAGGACTACGATGAAAATTTTAGCTTTATTTTTAGCGATTTTAGGGCTTGCGAGTGCGCTTGAAGTAAGCGATCTTGCGCTTAAGACCGACAATATCGGCGGCAAATTTAGCGAAACGCTCAGCATTGAGGGCTTTGCCGAGCCCGTGCGAAGCAGCGGCGAGTTTAGAATCAAAGGCGGCGAGCTGTTTTGGACGACGCTAGAGCCGGTGCGAAGCGAGCTAAAAATCGGCGCAGACGGCGTTTTTGAGCGTAGCGGCGAAGCGTGGATCAAAAGCGCCGATTCGCTTTTTGATAAGGACACCTTTTTGGCGATCTCGCGCCTGGACGTAGCGCGACTTAGCAAAAATTTCTCGATCGCGCTAAGCGGCAGCAAAGATGCGTGGCGCGCCGAGCTAAGTCCCAAAGGGATGCTGCAAAATATCTTTAAAAATATCGTGATCGAGGGCGGCGCCTACGTCAGGGTGCTGCGAATTAACAGCGCCAATGGCGACGTGAGCGAAAACATATTTTCTGGCGTCGTGAGCCTAGATGAGTAAGAGTGCGGTTTTAGCGGTATTCGGCGCGGTTTTTATCGCGCTTTGCGCCTTTATAGCGCTAAATTTAAACCGCGTAAATTCCGATTTTTACGAGCTAAGCGGCATTGAAATTTCTGGCGAGCAAAAACAGAGCGTCGAAGATTTCAACCGCGAGATCGCGCGACAAATCATCGTCGCAAGCGCAAAGAGGACGAGCTTTGACGCGTTCATTTCGGATATGCAAAAAAGCGGGCTTTTTGAGAGCATAATTTATGAAGTAAAGGACGCGAGCGCGTATCAGAGCGAGCTTGCGCGCTTTGCACCCGCGATGCTAGACGATGCGAGCGTGGAGCTTTTAAAAAGCGATCCGCAGGCCTTTTTTGAGCGTAGCGCGCGTGAGCTTTACTCAAAATTTCGCCCGCTTAGCCTCTCGCAGGATTTTTTCTCGCTCAGCCTTCACTCGCGTCTCGGCGCTCGCGGGGCTATCAGACTCGATCCAGCGCACAACCGCTTCATCGCGACCATTGACGGCGTGCCGCACTACCTCGCTACGGCTAAATTGGCTCCGAAAGCAAACGACGACGCGCTTAGCACTCTGGTGCGCAAGGCGCAAAAGAGCGAAATTTTAATCTCCGGCACCGCCCTATTTAGCGCGATGGGCAAAAGCGCAGGCGTGCGCGAAAGCTCCGTCGCGGGCGCCGTTTCGCTTAGCCTGTGCGCGGCACTGCTGCTGGCGGCATTTTCGCGCGCACGGATCTTCTGCCTGCTACTGCCCGCGCTTTTCGGGCTTGCCTGCGGCGTAGCGGCTACGATGGCGATCCGCAGCTCGATCCACATCCTAAGCGCCGTGGTTTCGACGAGTCTAATAGGGCTGATGCTGGATTACGCGGTGCACTGGCTCGGCGCAAACATCGCGCGCAAAATCGAGGCTCGCTCGATAAAAAGCATGCGAAATATCCTGCTTCTAGGGTTTTTTATCACGGCCGGAGGCTACTTCGTATTTTTATTCAGCCCGTTTTTTCTGCTCAAAGAGATCGCGATCTTTGCCATAGCCGCACTTGCGGGGGCATTTTGCTTTAGCTACTTTGCCCTGCCGCTGCTTCTTGAAGGAGCGGAATTTCGCCCCGCCCCAGTCTTTGCAAAAGCTCTTGAGTTCTACGCAAAGGCGCTTTGCAAAATAAGCTTAAGCTTCAAAGCGCTCGCCATCATTTGCGCGGCGCTGCTTGCGTTTTTGTATTTTAAGATGGAGTTTAAGGACGACGTCAGCGAATACGCGAGCTTGGATAAAAACCTAATCGCGATGAGCGCCAAACTCGCAAGCATCGGCGGCTCCAGCTTCGATCTGATAGTGGGTAACAACGCGAGCGCGGTAGCCAAAGAGGTTGTAGCGCGCGGTCTTGCGGACTCGTACACGGGTGCGCCGATTTTGGATCCCGCCACGCAGAGCTTTATCAAGCAAGCCTTTGCAAACTACGATAGAAGCGCATTTTTACGTCTCGGGCTCAGCCGCGAGCTCGTGGACGCAAACTTTGCCAAGATCGCAGATGCACCCATTTTAAGCTATGAGCAGGCCAGAAGCTCTATTCTTTTTGCCGCGATGCCGAGCATCGATCCGCATATCGCTTTTTTGCGCGGTGTGCACGATAAAGTAGCCGTTAGCGAGCTTGCCGCGCAGATGGGCGCGCTGCATCTAAACATGCGAAGTGCCATAAGCGAGGCATTTTCGCAGATCAAAATCAACGCTCTGTATTTAAAATGCGCCGCATACGCCCTCGCACTCGCATTGCTATGGGCGTTTTTCGGAGCGCGGACGGCGTGGTTGATCGTCATCTGTGTTTTTGCGTCAAATTTAGCCGTGCTGGCCCTACTTAGCGCATTCGGCGTGAGCGTAAATATTTTTGCGATCTTTGCGCTGATCCTATCGGGTGCCGTGGGGATTGATTATATGATCTTTGCAAATAACGATAAAATGGTGCTTAGCGATAAAATTTTCGGCATCACGCTCGCGTCTTTAACCAGTATAATCTCTTTTTTTACGCTCGCTTTCAGCTCCACTAAAGCCGTGGCGCTGTTTGGGCTCTGCGTCAGCCTAAATATCGCGCTAGCGGCGATCTTGGCGCAAGTTTTGGCGGCGAGCAAGAAAAGCTAATCAAGCGGAGCCAAAGAGCCGAAATAAATAAAATAGACGCTCTTTGCTCGCTTGCAGATAAAATTTATAAAAGAGCGTGCCGTAAATTTACGCAGCCGCAGCGGATGAAATTTAATCTAACTCGCCGCGAGATAAAATTTAGCCTGGCGTGACGCAAGATAAAATTTAACCGACTAGCGCAATATAAAATTTTAGATAAAATTTCAGCAAGCAAGTTGAGAACTTAAATTTAAAGAGCAAGATTGCAAGATGAAATTTTAAAAGTCTTTGGCCGCAGCACCTCGCGGCGCGTTATTAAATTTAAACCTTTGCAGCGCATTATTAAATTTAAACCGGCGCGTCCTACTCGCCGCTTTTGCCAGCTTTTATCATCTTTATAAATTCCTTTGCAAGCTTGGAGGGCTTTTTATACACGACCGAAAACGACACGTCCAAAAGCGGCTCATCCGCGACGTCAAAGAGCGTGATGTAGTCCTTCTGCGTCTCAAAAATGTACCGCGCGAAGCTGAAGCTCACGCAAAGCCCCGCCGCGACCATCGCGTTAGCTACGTAAAAATATGAGGTGTCGCAGAAAATTTGAGGCGTAAAGCCGGCGTTTTCAAAGATCTTTTTGAAGTTCGATTCGCTTTTTAAAATTTTACTGCTAATTGCAAATTTATCGGATTTAAACTCGCTAAGTGCGATTTTAGGGTATTTCTCGGTAGAATTTATACTCACTCGCGAAACGGCAGGATGAGAGGAGCAGACGCTTAGAAGCAGCCTGCGCTTTTTTATAAACTCGCACTCAAGCCCCTCGGCAAAAAGCTCGCCGAAGTGCGCGGCATAGACGATGTCAAGCTCGCCGTTTTTTAGCATCTCGATGAGCGCGGGCTCGGAGTGAGCGTGCACGATCCTGATGTCAGCTTTGGAAAACCTGCTGTAAAACATCGCAATGATCTTTTCGATAAATTTAAAGCTGGTCGAGGTCGCGCCGATTACGAGCTTGCCCGTCTTGATCGACGAAAGCCCGCGGATTTCGTTATTTAGCTCCTTATTGAGCCTAAGCATATTTTTCGCTCTGGCGATGTAAATTTCGCCCGCGTATGTAAGCTCAAGGCCGTTTTTTCTATCAAAAATTTCGATCCCGAGCTCCTTTTCTAAAAGCATAATGCTCTTTGAAAGCGACGGCTGCGCGATTCCAAGCTCGCTCGCTGCCTTTGTAAAGCTTTTAAGCTCCGAAATTTTTACCGCAAATTCCATATGTCGCAGGCTCATTTTTTGCCCCTTCGGTTGAAATTTTATAGCCTTTAGCTATTAAATTATATACCAAATAACATTTGACTTACATAAAGATTTAATATAAAATTACGACATTAATCTTTAAGATTAAAAAATCTCTAAGTAAAGGGGCAAAATATGCAGAGACGCGACATACTGAAAATGGGTATGGTAGGAGCCGGTGCACTCGCACTTAGCGCGGTGAATGCGCAAGCAAGTGCTGTAGACGCAAAGGACGTCAAATTTGACGAAGAGTGGGATGTAATCATCATCGGTAGCGGCTTTGCTGGACTTGCGGCGGGCTTAAAAGCGGCGCAAAAAGGCAATAAAGTGCTAATCCTCGAAAAGATGGGCCGTATCGGCGGAAACTCCGTCATCAACGGCGGCGGTATGAGCGTGCCGATGAACCCCGTGCAGGAAAAAACGGGCATCAAAGACAGCAAAGAGCTATTTATGAACGACTGTCTAAAAGCAGGACTTGGCATCAACCACCCAGAGCTTTTAAGCACCTTAGCAGATCGCGGCTTAGACGCGTTTAAATTCCTCGTAGATAACGGTGTGCAATTTAAAATGGATCACTGCGCGCACTTCGGCGGACACAGCGTCGCGCGCTCGATGCTAACTACAAATGATAGCGGCTCGGGCTACATCCAGCCGATGCTTGAAAAATTTGAAGCGCTGAAAGACAAGGGCTGCGAGCTTCGCCGCCGCGCAAAATTTGACGATTTCGTAATGGACGGAGATCGCGTGGCAGGCGTCGTGATCCGCGAGGAGTATAAATTTGATCCAAATCTCTATAGCGACGATCTTGAAAACACCAGCGGCACCAAAAAGACGCTCAAAGCCAAAAAAGGCGTAGTGCTCGCAGCGGGCGGATTTTGCCGCGATAAAATTTTCCGCAAGCTTCAAGACCCGCGCATCCCTGATGACGTTGATAGCACAAATCACGCGGGAGCTACCGCGGGCGTGCTGCTAAAAGCTTTTGAGATCGGCGCGTATCCGGTGCAGGTCGATTGGATCCAGTTCGGTCCGTGGGCGAGCCCCGATGAGAAGGGCTTCGGTACCGCTCCGATCCTAACTCAGCAAGGTACCTTTAAATACGGCATCGCCGTGGACGTTCGCAACGGCAAGCGCTTTATGAACGAGCTTGCAGACCGCAAGACCCGCGCGGACGCGGAGTTTAAAATTTTACGCGAGGATCCGAAAGCCTATCCGATAACCTTCGCCGATACCAAAATGGCGTTTAAAGACCTAAGCGAAGAGGTTATTTCTAAAGGCATGGCAAGCGGTAAGCTAGTGGGCGAATGCGCGAGTCTAGATGAGATCGCTAGCAAATACGGCGTACCTGCGGATGCTTTAAAAGAGAGCGTTAAGAAATACAACGAAGGCGTTAAGGCGAAAAAAGACGAGTTTGGCAAGCAAGAAAGCGCGCTTAGCGAGATCAACGAAGCGGGACCTTTCTACGTCATCCGCCTATCGCCGAAGCCTCACCACACGATGGGCGGTCTAAAGATCAACACCAAAGCCGAGGTCTTATCATCTAAGACGAATAAACCGATCCCTGGGCTTTGGGCTGCAGGCGAGATCACCGGCGGAACTCACGGCGCGAGCCGCTTAGGCACCGTCGCGATCACCGACTGCATAGTTTTCGGAATGATCGCAGGCGAGCAGATCGCTTAACTAGGTCTGAGCGCAAGCTCTTTTAAGCCTTGCCAGGTAGCTAAAGCGAGCCTGCAAGGCAGTTTTCTAAAAGGTTGTAAATGAAAAATTTCAGTTTTACGGCGCTGTTTCTGTGCTGTATCATCGCGACTTTGTTCGGCGCGCCGTCTGCCAACGACGCCAACGCCACGAACATAGTCGTTTCAGATGAGCTTCGGGCAAAATACAAAATCAAACCTCATCACGAGCATTTGGCGTTTGACTGCGTCGATTGCCACGTAAATCAAGGAAGCGATCCGTCTAAATTTAAAAGTATCGGCGACAAAGGCTGTATCAGCTGCCACGGCGACAAAAAGCAGCTCGCCAAAAGGCTAAAATTTATGGATACGCTAAAGGCCAATCCGCACAACTCCGTCCACGACGGTCCTACGCTATACTGCGACGAATGCCACAACGAGCACAAGGCATCTACGAATATGTGTACCGAATGCCACGAGCACGAAGTGCCGCAATGGATGGGGGTGACGCCATGAGAATTTCTAAAAAATTACTAGCGCTTATCATCTTAATAAGCGGCATTATAGGGTTTTTCGTCGTCGTGCCGGTGCATTACGCGCTTGAGAAAACAAGCACCGATAAATTCTGCGACGTCTGCCACGAGATGGATCCGATGGTGATCGCCTATCAAGACGACGTGCATTCGGGCAAGGGCAAAACGGGCGTCAAAGCCAAATGCGTCGATTGCCACCTACCGCACGACAATATCGTAAAATACGTCTATCAAAAGGCCAAAAACGGCGTGTTGGAGGGCTACTCGCACTTCTTTGACGAGCCTGAGAAATACGACTGGAATAAAAGGCGCGAAAACCGCGAGCACTATGTGTTTGACAACGGCTGCACGAGCTGCCACGCCACCGTGATCGACAGCAAAATCACCTCCGAGCAAGCACAGCGCATGCACGCGCACTACAAAAAGCTCCTAGGCACCGAGCGCGAGCTCAAATGCGCGAGCTGCCACGTAAGCGCGGGACACGGCATTGGGCTTCGCAACTACCTAGAGTACTGGCGACCGACGTATAAAATTTACGAAAAGAAGATGATGCAGGAAAAGATCAAAGCTAAGAAGGAATTTTTCGGCGACGAGTATAAACCGAGCCCCGAAGAGCAGGCCTTTATGGACGCTTCTAGCGCGAAGAAATAACGCCGCTTGAAATCCTAGAATTTCTAAATTTCAAAATTCCGCCTAGGTTTAGCTGAGACCTTGACGGGATTTTTGAAATTTTGGCGAGGTTTTTGTGAAATTTTTGTTAAATTTTATCGACTTTTAGATTTAAAATTTACCCGAATTCTCGATTTAAAATTTCATCTATCAGACTATATTTAAACCAACCGCCCGCAACTTAAGTTTATATGCTTCTTACTCGCCAGGTCGTAAACGAAAAGTATCCACAAAAACCCTTACAATTGCATCTCTATGAGCCTTACTATAGTACTAACTTAAAATTTCATACTCACGTTATGAGAGCATAAGGCTAGCATAAATTATCGAGGGTATAATCGAATTAAAATTTTAGGAGGAAGCGATGGCGTTTGTAGCGGAATATATTTCTAAAGAGGACTTGGAGAAATATGATATTATAAACATTATAAATACATGCTGCCGCAAGTATAATGAAGAAGAATACTCGGATTATTTAATTGATCAACTCTGCTGGGTGATTGATAGGCAAAGAGACGTTTGGCTAATATCTGTCGTTAATTTACATTTGCCAGATCATAGAGACGGATGGAGCGGGGAACGGATCTGGGTTTTGCACTATGATGATCAAGATATTGAGCTTGATTTAAGAGATATAAACAATAAAAATACTAGCACAAAAATTACGGACAACCCTTTTAAAATCTTATATGAATTAAAGTCTATAAAAACCCATACTTATGGTATATCAAGGGATGAGATAGTTAAAATTTTAAAAGACGCATTAGAAGAGTATAGGGGCGGTGCAAGTTTAAATAAATTTGTCCCGAAAGAAAATATTCAAGTAACTTTCGTATCAAAAGATTTAAAACGCTAGAAAGGTATATTTCTTGTAATTGTAAGGAAATCTCTAAAATTTTTATAAATTTAAAATTCCTATAAAGCGCGCAGAACAAAATCCTCGTCAAAATTTCAACGCCCAAGCTTTATTTAAATTTCGGTACGTCAAGCTCTGCGGCGAAATTTTAGATAAATTTCACCTCCATTTCATTTAAAATTCAAGAGCATGTTTAAATTTAAGGAGTTTGGATGAAACATTTATCAAGCGCGAGCTCGCTTGATAATGCAGATGAGAAAGAGTAAATTTTTCGGGTTTAACGCCCTTTTTTGCGTCATATATGAGGCAGAATAATACGGATAAGAAAGAGCGGAAAATACTCCGCTCTTTAAAGCTTTAGTTGGCGCTTAGATCAAATTTATACGAAGCTTGCAACCATATCTCGTTCTCGTCAAACTTTCTATTTACGCCGCTAGCGTAGTGGTCGCTTCTCTCAAGCGCAGTGTAGGTTACGCCCAAGCTTAGCCCCTTAACGGCCTTAGGAGCGTAGTTTGCCGTTACCGCCCAGCCCTCTACGTCCATGCTGGTGCCGACCTTTTGGCCCGCAGCCCCGCTAGCATTGATATTATTCGTGCCGCTTACTCTGTCTTGATCGCCTTTTACGTAGTGCAGCGCGGTTTTGAAGCCGTTCAAGCCAATAGCGCCGAAGTCGTAATCAAGCACGATCTTGTGCGTATCCATACCCGCATATCCTGTGAAGACGAACGGACCTCTAATAGGCAGAGCGGTGTATGATCCCGGGCCGTTGCCTACGCCTAAAATAACGGCATCGTCGTCGCTAACGGTCGTATAGGCATACGATAGACCGAATCCGAAAAACTCGCTAACCGAGACTCTTGCGCCGAACATATCGCCGTCAAGCCTTCTTGACTCCAGCCCTCCGTCTACGCGCGAGCCTTTGTAGTTAAGATCAAATCCCAGCTTTAAAATCTCGCCTACCGGCACTTTTACATTTGCCTCGGCAAGATACAAGCTAACGTCGCCATCCTTTAACGCGTTAGCGGGTTTAACGTCCGTTACTGCCGCGTAAGCGCCGGTTAAAGTAGTATAAGGCAAGGATTTGTTTTGAATGTATGCGGAGAAGATATTTTCAAATTTTACGGTGACGGGACCCGTCATATTACCCAGAATCACCCTATCTTTAAACAAAGAAGCCTTTCCTTCGCCTGCCGGAGCGCCCATAGCGGTTTTGCTCCTTCCTTGGAATTTATAAAACCATCCGCCCCACAAGGTAGTATCGGGGATATCTTTATTAGATATCGCTACGCCCTCGAAAGCTTCTTTAAACGCCCTCGTATAGTTGCCTGCTACCAGCGGAGTAACGACATATTGTCTACCTGCCTTTATATCGGTATTGCCTATGCCGTATCCCAGGTATAATTCAGACAATACCGCACCCTTGGTATACCATTCCTTATCGTAGGCGGTCTTATTGCTTGAGCCTACATGATACGGCATCAACCAGCCTTGCCCGGTAAGCCCTATTCTAAAGCCGTAAAGAGGATCGGTAACGTATCCGAGCTCAAGACCCATGCCGAATGCCTCGTAGTCGTTATCGCCCGTAGCGGCTTCGCCTCTATTGTCTACGGTTTTATTGGCGTAAGTTGTCTTTACCGTTCCACCAAGCTTACCGTTAGTAATCGCCTCGGCTACGCTATCTGCCGCGCTTAGCGAGGATACAGCGCATGCGCAAACTGCCGCAGCTAAACTTAATTTGATGAGTTTCATTCGAAATCTACTTTCATAAAGATTTACAAATATTTATAAAATGAATTATATCAAACAATCTCGCCGTTTGCGATAAAAAGGGGGAAATTTAAAATAAAATTACGCAACTTTGTAAAGATTAAATTAATGAATAGTGAAATTTATCGCCCGATTTATGATTTTATGCTTTGACGAAAATTTTTGGCTTGCGTCCCAACCTCGACTCGCGGATAAAAGCGATCAAAACCTCAAAATTTTCAAAACGTCAAACTGAGCCGCAAAATAAAATTTTTACCGAAATCAAAGAGTGAAATTCTGCCGCTTTTAAATTTTAAAATTTAGAAAAAGTGGTGAAGCTTGCGAGCTGAAATTTCTTTTTAAATTTAAAAGCGCGACTCCATAGATTTATACAGCCTATGCAGCCGCGCGGAATTTAGATAGCGGATCGAAGCTCTAAATTTATAGAGCCTTTGCGATTAGCTCGTTTACGTTTTTAATAAACTCGCTCGGATTTTCAAGCTCCTGCCCCTCGCTAAGGCGCGCCAGATCGTAGATTATCTCGGCTACTTGCGGCAGCATCAGTTTATCGGCCTGCAGCTTTTTGATGATCTCGTGATCGGCGTTAATCTCCAAAATCGGCTTTACAGGCGGCAGATTGCGGTTTCCCATCTGTTTAAGCAGCTGCTGCGTCGCAAAATCGGGATCGTTCTCGTCAAAAACAAGGCAGGAAAGCGAGCCGCTTAGACGCGATGAAATTTTAACATCCTTGACGCGTTCGCCTAAAATTTCTTTGATCCTTGCGGCGATCTCTTTGGCTTGCGGCGTCGCAGCATCGTCGCTCGAAGCCTCTTGCTTGATCGAAGTCGCGTTTTTTACAGGCGTCTTATCAAACTCAAAAATGCCAGGCATCACGATCGTATCGATCTCATCGTCGCAGAGCAGCACCTCCGTGCCCTCGGCGTTAAATTTTTCGATCAGAGGCGAGCTTTTAAGCATCGCGGCGCTGTTTCCCGCGATATAATAGATCTCTTTTTGATCCTCTTTCATTTTTTCCTTATACTCGCTAAGCGTGATGAGCCCGTCTCGCAGATTTGATTTGAAAAGACAAAGCTTTAAAATTTCCTCTTTGTTTGCGCCGAAGCCGTAAAGCCCCTCTTTCAAAACCTTGCCGAATAATTCGTAAAATTTTATGTATTTTTCGCGATCGCTTTGCAAAAGCTTTTCTAGCTCGGATAGAATTTTTTTGACGCTTTGTTCACGGACGTAGGCTAGAATTCGATTTTCTTGTAGAATTTCGCGGCTTACGTTTAGCGGTAGATCCTCGACATCCATTATGCCGCGCACGAAGCGCAGGTAGCTAGGCAGCAGCTCTTTGGCGTCGTCGGTGATGAAAACGCGCTTAACGTAGAGCTTCACGCCGCTTTGATAATCGACGCGGTATAGATCGAAAGGCTCGCTGCTCGGCACGTAAAAAAGCGTCGTGTATTCGTGCGTGCCCTCGGCCTTGGTGTGGATGTAAAACAGCGGATCGCCACTATCGTGGCTAATCTGCTTGTAAAATTCATTGTAATCGCTCGGTTTTAGGCTGCTTTTCGGCAGCTGCCAAAGCGCGCTCGCACGGTTGATCTGGACGTTTTTAACCTCGCTATGTCCCTGCTCGCCCTCTTTTTGCGCAGGAATGTATTCTTCTTTATCCATAAAGATCGGATAAGGGATGTGGTTGGAGTATTTTTTGATAATGCCTTCAAGCCTGTAGCCGTCCAAAAACTCCTCATCTTTCATATGCAGGATTATCGTCGTGCCGAAGCTCTCTTTCTGCGCCTTTTCGATCGCGTAGTTGCTCGCGTCGCTGCTCCATTTATAGCCGTCCTGCGAGAGCGGCTTGCGGCTGATAACTTCGATATGGTCCGCTACCATAAACGCCGAATAAAACCCGACGCCGAACTGTCCAATGAGGTTACTGTCCTTCGCCGCATCGCCGCTAAGGCTCGCCATAAAGCCCTTCGTGCCGCTGCGCGCAATAGTGCCTAGATTGCTCTCGAGCTCGGCCTCGTCCATGCCGATGCCGTTGTCGCCGATGCTTAGCGTCTTGGCCTCTTTGTCGATCTTTATATCGATGCGCGGCACATACGAAAGCGCCTTATATTCGTCGTTTGTAAGGCTTAGGTAGTTTAACTTATCCAGCGCGTCGCTTGCGTTTGAGATCAGCTCGCGCAGGAAAATCTCCTTGTTTGAATAAAGCGAATGGATCATCAAATTTAGCAGATCATTCACTTCGGTCTTAAATTTTTTCTTTGCCATTATGCGGTCCTTTTTAAAAATTTTAGCAGATTATATCATGGAGTGCTAATCTTGTCAAGAGTAGAATAAATAAACTTGATATGAATCCTATCAAGCTTTGTAAATTTAGAGATGTATTTTAAAATTTAGCGTGGAATTTTGCTCGATTTGCTACCTACAAAATAGCCGCTCGCTCGGCGGAAAATTCTAGGCGTGCCAAACTTCTAGCTTCCACACGCGCCAAGCACAAAGGCGCCGCCACAAAAACTGAAAAAGCCGCAAAAATTTCAATCGCAGGTTTCGGTAAGAATTTCGGCGCATCATAGCGAAGCCCCTCCCTCGCAGAGAGGAAAAAATCAAAAAAATTATCTCTTAAAAAACCGATAATTAAATTTATAGATTTTTAAGTAGGGGGGGGGGTAGAATACGTTAAATTTTTATTTGAAAGAATGCAAATAAATGTTAAAGAGATTTTTGATAAGTTAATTAATAACAAAATACTTAATTTGCTTGGAAAAAAGTTAGTATTTGGTTGTTTGATAGCTTTGACGAGCAGACTTATCTCTATATATTTTACCGATGACATAAACGATAGAAATTATATTTTAATTTGGTTAGCGTTTTTTGTATTTCTAGCTATAAGCATTTGCATTATCTTAAAGGAGAAAAAATGAAGAAAGTAATTTTGATTTTGGTGGTTCTGGCGAATTTAGCATTTTCTACCGAAGAATTAACACAAACTCAAATCGAATATTTAGACAAAGAGTGCGAGAGCGGAGATAGTCCAATTTGCGTTGGATTAGGAGATAGTTATCTTTTTGGTTTTGGAAATTCCGGTTTGAACAAAGACTATAAAAAAGCTAAATTTTATTTTGAAAAAGTTTGTAAAGAAGATAAAAATATCAAGCAAGATGAATATTCTCTAGAAGCCTGCCTAAATCTTGGACTTATGTATCAAGATGGATTCGGCGTTAAGCCAAACTATAAAAAAGCTTTTGAGCTATATAGTATAGCTTGCGACGGCGGACTTACCGGAGCATGCTCAAATATCGGTTTTATGTATGAAAAGGGGCAAGGCGTGCAAAGGGATATAGTAAAAGGCGCAGCGTATTATAGAAGAGCTTGCGACAAAGGAGACGTTGGCGGATGTCGGAATTTCGCTTCATATCTTTATAACTATGGGGATAAAAGCAAAGCTGCAGAATACCTTAAAAAAGCTTGCGATCTTGGCAGAGATGATTACAGCACGCAGAATTACCCAGAGTATAAAAGTAGGTGGCAAAAATCTTGTGATATGTATGATATCTTAAAATAATCCAAATTTTACCCGAGCCAAATTCAAACTCGGGTAAAACCTCTCAAATTTTCCCAAATCAAATTTAAATTTTCGCCACTTTCGTTTGTGCCACTCTTGCATAGCTGATCCTTGCGCCGCTTTAACCGTTCCAAAAGTATCATATTTTGCCCTATTGCGCCGTATTTGCGCGTAGCAAAGCGCACGAAAAAGTAAATTTTAAAATTTTATTCGCCTACCTACGACAAAATTTATGCGCAAAGTACGGGCATAAAAAAACGGAGGCGCCTTAAATTTTACTCATCACATCGTCGATTATCGCTTGCGCGCCGTTTTTATCCGCGAGCTCAAGCAGTCCTTTGCTCGCTCGTGCCACGTCGAAGCTATCAATCAAGCCTAAGATCCGCTCGCCGCTCGCGTCCTCTTGACGTAAAATTTCGCAAAGTCCGCGCTCTTTAAGAAATTTTGCATTGTAAAACTGATGATCCGCCGCCGCGAACGGAAACGGCACGAATATCGCAGGCAGGCCATTTGCGCAGAGCTCCCACAGCGTGCTGGCGCCGCTACGTCCGACGCAAAGATCGGCGCTTGCGATGAGCTCGTGCATGTTTTTGCAAAAGCCCACGAGCTGTACGTCCAGACCCTGCTGCGCGTAGATCTGCGAGATGCGCTCAAACTCGCGCTCGCCGCATTGATGGATCACGCCGTAGCCGAGACCCAAAAGCTTAGGCGCAAGCTCCACGGCAAGCGAGTTGATAAAGCTCGCCCCCTGCGAGCCGCCCAAAAAAATGACCCTCTTAAGCGCCGTGCGCGGCCGCGCCGTCTCGAAAAAAATATCCGCCATCGGATAAGCAAACGCGGGCTTTTCATAGGAGCTGTAAAACGCGCGCGCAAAGGGCCTCAGCAGGCGATTGAGCCGCCCGCAAACGGCGTTTTGTTCGTGGATAAAAAACGGCACGCGAGAAAGGATCGCCGCGATGGATGCGGGCGCCGAGCTGTATCCGCCCACGCTGATGAGCGCGCGGACGCCGTTTTGCTTTAAAATTTTACGCGCCGCAAGCGAAAGGCGCAGGATATTTAGCAGCGAGGCTAGCTTGGCAAAGCCCTTTTTATCGACGACGCCTGAGCTTTGCAAAAAATAGGTACGCGCAAAAAGCTCGCTATTTTCAAACCACGCGCGATCCTGCCCACGGTTTGAGCCGATGAATATCGCCCTGATGCCCTGCTTCGCAAGGCGGGCGGCTAAATTTTTAGCGATTATCAGATGCCCGCCGGTGCCGCCGCCGCTGATTGCTATGACCATACTTTTCCTTTAAATTTATAAAATTTCGCCCCTAAATTTGAGCCTCGACGCGCTTCGGCGCAGAATTTCAAACGCGAAATTCGGCTCTAAATTTACGCCTAAATTTAAATCGCACTCGCCCAAAGCCCGCAAAAGCCTTAAAATTTTGCCCTTTTCGACGCCATCAAAACGAGCCCCACCGCAAACGACGCCGCGAGCAGGTGGCTGCCGCCGTAGCTTAGAAACGGCACGGCGATGCCCTTTACCGGCGAGATCGATGTAATGCCGTAGGAATTGATAATGAACGAAAAGAAAAACATAAAGCCGATGCCGAGGCAAAAGAGGAAATTTACGTTACTCGGCGACTTGCTCGCGGTCTGAAAGATGCGAAATAGCATCGCATAAAATAGCGCCACGATGAGCAAAATCCCGACAAATCCCCATTCCTCGGCGATACCTGCGAGCACAAAGTCGGTATGCACCTCGCTCAGATAGCCTAGCTTAAAGCTTCCAAGCCCAAGTCCCTGCCCGAAAAACTCGCCGTTGTTTATCGCATTTAGCGAGTGTCCGACCTGATACGGCGCGCTAGCGTCCTCTATGCGCAGTCCTGCAGCGGTCTCCGGCGACATAAACGACAGCACGAAATCCTGCACGCCGCCCCACCACGAGCGCACGCGATCGACCCTGTGCGCGCTCGTGACGATAAAAACGTAAGCAAGCCCCAAAATCCCCATAAAGCTAAAGCCGATGAGCTTGAAGCTAGTGCCCGCAAAAAGCGACATAAAAATCATCGTAAGCCCAAGCACCGCGACCTGTCCCAGATCGTTTTGCACGATGGCGACTAGGATCACCACAAAGCCGAAAAGCGCTACGTAAGGAAGCAGCGTCGCGATCTCGCGCCCGATGCTTTTTTTGGAGTGATCGAGCTTGCGCGAGAAGCTCCACGCCAAAAAGTAGATGAAGCCCACTTTGAAAAATTCCACCGGCGCGAGGTTAAAAAACGGCAGTCTGATCCAGCGCGCTGCGCCGTTTACGTCGGCGACCAAGGATTTGGGCAAAAAGCCCATCGCGAGCATCAAAATCCCCATTATCGCAAAAAGCGACATGCACACCGGCGTTAGGCATTTATCGGGATCGGCGCGCGAGACGATCCACATCACCGCGATGCACGCGATCCCCACCGCACACTGACGATAAAAAAAATGCAGTGGCGTAGCACCCAGCAGAAGCACCGTATAGGAGCTCAGCGACAGCGAAAATATCATGCCGATCGTAATGAGCGCGCAGGTGAAGTAATATAGCCATTTATCGGTTCTCAATCATCTCTCCGTTTTAAAATTTATTAGTATTTACGTGCATCGCGCCATGCTTCGTCTACCGCGCGAGGCTCAAACCTCGCATCGCGCCCGAGGCGCACGGCGCCGATCGTGGCACCGCCTTTTAAAAAGCGTACGGCACGACCACGTATTGTCTTTTGGCGCGCAGCACGATCGTGCATCTTTGACGCGCGGCGAGAATTCTATTCTCGTACATAGGCGACTTTGCGGCGTACGCTGCGGAGTAGCACGCCACAAGGTACGATCTCGCGCTATCCCCCACAAGTGCGCATTGCGTACGCTCTATTCTAACATATCGCGACGACTTTCGACGCACACTGCGGATAGAGCGCCGCGAAGCGCAATCCACGCCACTTTTTAAGCGTGCATTTTACTCTTGCGTATCGCGCAGCCTTTCGACACGCGCTACCGCGCCATAGAACGCAACCACACTATTCTTTTAATACACAGGTGGGCACATTTCACTCCAGCAGGCATATCGTGGCGACTTTCGACACGCGATAGCACGGTCACAAACCGTAACCACGCAAAATCGCACACAAGCAACACAAAGGCAGTCGCAAGGTCTTAACGCTACGCACTGGTAGCGCGCGGTAGTTGCAAATTTACGCTACGCGTTACTAGCATGCCGATCGATTTTCAACACGCAGCGGTGCAAAACGTGCCGTATCTTACAATACAGCCACACTACAAAATACGACTTCGCTGCAAAAACGCGTTTGTACTTGCAGACGGTGCGAAATTTCGTTTTAAATTTATTTGCCGCTATAGCGCAAATTTATTTATGCGCGCAGTAACACAAATTTCGTTCAAAATTTTACGCCGCAGAGCATTGTAAACACTCGCTCGCAAAACATGCCGTATGCAGCCGCACTGCGAATTATACCCACATAAAACACCGCGCGCCAAACAGCTTGTCGCGCCGTTCACGATCTATCGGCTTTTGGCGTGTGACACGGGTACTCGCACTGGAAATCAGTCGCTGCGAACGACGACCTCAGTACTTTGCGCATCGACTTTCAAAGTATGAAATCTTTCTACCAATGTACTCACACGGTAAGCCAAGTCTGCAACAACTTCTTCCGCTTGCGCAGTCGTAAAACGTCTCATATCTACGCTACGCAATTTAAAATTCAAGTCCGCTGCGGCAAATTTTAAAATTCAAAAGTCCAAAAACGGCGAAATTTTAAAATCAAAATTTGCGCCGCCTGGCGTCCCCGGATGCAGCAGTTTCGGATGAAATTTCAAATTTACGTCGCGGATTGCCGCGGTGCCTTGAACGAAATTCATCCACCGCAGAGCGCCTATCGCTCACGTATCGGCAGCGCGGCAAGCTCTCAATTCTGCGTCGCAGATGAAATTTAAATATCGCCGAGCGTTTAAAATTTAGATCTCGAAGCTCTTTCGCTCAAATTTTAGAATTTTAAATCCTGCGCCTTTTTCGCTCCGCTTACGCCTTAAAATTTCACGCCCCGATTTCAATTCAGCACCGAGAGCATGGCACGCGATTAAACCGCACCTCAAATTTCAATACGTCTTAAAACGGACGCGTAGCAAACACAAGCTGCAAAACGCGCTGTTTGTACCCGCCGAGCATTACTTTTAAAGCGCCGCCGCACCGCAAAGAACTTTGATCGCATCCTCGCATCCATATAAACCGTCCATCTTGCAGCAGCCACAGAGGCACAGCGCGAACTGCAGAACGCGCAAATTTTAAAATTTAAAATCCGCCATGTAAATCAAAAAATTTTAAAACTCCACCGCTTCATATCCGATAAATTTTAAAATTTCACCAACGCAGATCGATTAAATTTTAAAAATTCCGGCGCCCGCAAATCCAATAAATTTTAAAATTTCGCCGCTTAAATTTCATCGAAATCTTAAATTTACTTGATTATGTCGCGCTGGCCTTTGGCGTTGATCTCGCTTAAAACGCCCATCTGTTCGAGCTGCTCGATGATCGTCGCGGCGCGGTTGTATCCGATACGCAAGCGGCGCTGCAGGTAGCTGATCGAGGTCTTCTCCTCCTCCAAAACGATCGCCTTCGCCTCGTCGTAAAGCTCGTCAAGCACGATATTTTGCGGATTGATTATGCCGCCTTCTTGCTTGGCGCCCTCGTTTTCGATCAAAAATCTCTCGTCATAAACGACGCTTTCTTGCGCCTTTAAAAATTCCGCGATCTTGTTGATCTCATTCTCGGTCGTAAACGGTGCGTGCAGGCGGATGAGCCCCGGCGCGGTAGGCGGCGTAAATAGCATATCGCCCCGCCCGAGCAGGCTGTCCGCACCCATCTGATCCAAAATCACCTTGCTATCGACCTTCGAGCCCACTCGGAAGCTGATGCGGCTAGGCAGATTCGCCTTTATCAGCCCCGTGACGACGTCCACGCTAGGGCGCTGTGTAGCTACGATGAGATGAATGCCACTAGCGCGCGCCATCTGCGCCAGACGCGCGATGTAGTGCTCCACGTCCTTGCCGCTCGTCATCATCAGATCTGCGAGCTCGTCGATGATAACGACGATGTAAGGCAAAATTTCGCCGCCCTCGCGCAACATCTTTTCGTTGTAGTTGTCGATATTTTTCGTCCTATTTTGCGCCATGAGCGAGTAGCGCTGCTCCATCTCTGAAACAAGATTGCTTAGCGCGATGATCGCCTGCTTAGGTTGCGTGATTACGGGCGTTAGCAGGTGCGGGATGTCATTGTAGATGCTAAACTCAAGCATCTTAGGATCGATCATTATGAGACGCAGGCTCTTGGGCGAATTGCGATATAAAAGGCTAAGCAACATAGCGTTGATGCCCACGCTCTTGCCGCTTCCGGTGGTGCCTGCGATGAGAAGGTGCGGCAGCTTCTTAAGATCGGTGACGAAAGGCTGGCCCACGATGTCCTTGCCAAGCACGATGGTAAGCGGACTGGAAGCGCTTTTAAACACGTCGCTTTCTAAAATTTCGCGCAGATAGATCGTATCGATATTTTGATTCGGGATCTCGATGCCTACGACGTCTTTGCCAGGAACCGGCGCTTGGATGCGGATGGTCTGCGCCCTAAGAGCCATCGCCAGATCGTCTTGCAGCGTTAGAATTTTACTTACCTTGATATGCGCGGCGGGGCGAAACTCAAATGTCGTAACGACCGGGCCCGAGTAGGTCCGCACCACGTCGCCGTCTATCTTAAATTTACGCAGTTTATCAAGCAGGTCGTAAATTTTACGATCGATCTCGCTCTCATCGATGCTACTTTTCTTTTTTGGCGGCGGGTTTAAAAAATCAAGCGGCGGCAGCTTAAAATCCTTGGGCTTAGCCACCCTGCCCTTATCGAGCTGATCCAAAAGCCTTTTGTTTTCGGCGACCTCGCTTAGGCGCTCGACCCTTTTTAGTCTGCTCGGCTTTCCCTTTTGCGGCATTTTAAGCTCGCGTTCAGCGGAAGCCTGCGGACCCTGCGCGTCACCAAAATTCTGCTCATTTTCAGGCTCGCGAGTATCGTTTAAATTTTGAAAATTTTGCTCGCCTTCAAAACCACTCCCGTTTGCACCCTGCTCCGCAAAACCGCTCTGTCTCGCCGAATTGTCCTCTGTGCTCAAAGCGTTAAAATTTTCCGCACCTCTCAAGCCTTGCGCAGACGAATACCTTGCAAGCCCGCCTCTTTGCGCCGCATCCGCATCGCTAGCAAAATCATCTCTAATTCCATCCTGCGAGCTTTCATCTCTTGAGCCAATAAAGCAGTTTTTGATGATGTCGGTAAAGCGATCTTCAAATATAAGCACTAGCGAAAGCACAAAAATCGTAATATTAAAAATCCACACGCCAACGCTTCCGATCATTCGCCTAAGCCCGTCCACTGCGAAGCTGCCGACTGCTCCGCCGCTAGCGCCAAAGAGACTCGACTGCACCATTAAAATGGTAAAAAACAGCAAAATCGCGCCGATGCTAAACTCAAAAAATCTAAAGTCAAAACCGCGAAAATGCTTATAGGCTACGTATGCCAAGGCGAGCAAAAATAGCGGATAGATGTATGCAAAATAGCCGAATAGCTGGGTATTAAATGAGCGGATGGCATTGCCGGCGCTGCCTACAAGCGCGGAATCGGGCGCAATAGTAGCAAGCCCAAAAAATATTATGATAGCCGATACGACGATAAAATATACTTCTTTAACTATGATTGATCCTTAAATTTAAAGCGGTATTTTAGCCAAACGAAGGTTAAAATTTTATTTGAAGGACGAAATTTTAATGCTTTGATAAAATTCCGCGCCCTCGCAGGCGCGGAATTAAAGGGGTTAGTTTTTGACGGCTTTGCCCAAATCCCACATAGGCATAAAGATACCAAGAGCCAAAAGAAGAACCATGCCTGCCATAAAAAATAGCATGATCGGCTCGACGTAACTTGAGATATTATCGATGATGTCGTCAAATTTCTCTTTATAATAATCCGTGACGTTGCCAAGCATCTTATCTAGGTTACCGGCCTGCTCGCCCGCGCTGATCATCTGAATAAGCATACTCTCATAAAGCCCTGTATTGTTAAACGCCTCGGTTAGGCTCACGCCTTGCTGCACGGCAATTTTAACGGTAGAGAGTTTCTCTTTTAAAGTATGATTATCTACCATTAAAACAGATGTATCCAGCGCATCAGCGATAGGAATACCCGCTCGCACGAGCTCTGTAAAAATAAGCATAAATCGCGACATTGTCGAGAAAAATATGATCTTACCGAATAGATAGACTTTTAAAATCGTCTTGTCAAAGCCCTTTTTAAACTCAGGATTATTGCGATATGCCCATCTAAGAGCTATGATAGTGCCTATAATGCCTGCTAAAACAAAAATTCCATAATTATTAAGAGTACTTTCGATGCCAAGTAGAATTCTAGTAGGTAGTGGCAAATCTGCGCCCAAATCCTCAAAAATCTCGCGGAATTTCGGCACGACATACATCATCAAAACCGAAAACGCAATCGCCATAACGATCATAAGGATCATCGGATAACGCATCGCCTTTTTAAATTTACGCTGGTTCTCCCAAAGCTCTTGAAGCATAGCGGCAAGCTTAGCTAGAGATTCTGCCATATTACCGGTTGCTTCGCCCAGACTTACCATCGCAACGACGACATCACCGAGCTGACCTCTAAATTTCTCCGTAGATTCGGTCAAGCTAAGACCTGCATTAAGGTCATCATTCATCGCGCTGAAAATTTCTTTTAGAGTCTTATCCTCTGCCGCCCTTGCAACCTCTTTGATCGAGTCGTGGATTGAAATTCCGGCATTTGTCATAACCGAAAGCTGCCTGATCGACGCTACTAACGGCAGTGTTCTAACTCTTCCGCTACCACCCAACATGCGCGAAACCTGCGCCTTAAAATCGCCGCCCGTATTGGCTACGACTTGGGTTTCACCTCTTTTTACGATCGTCCCGCCTACGCGCTGCTTCATGAGGTTGTTTGCTTGCACCTTATCGCTGGCTTGCAAAAACATCTTCCTTCTTGCGCCCTTGGCGTTGTATTCAACTTCTAATTGCTTTTTCATTGTTTAGCCACCCTATAAATTTCTTCTATACTAGTTACTCCGCGCGCAGCACGTATAACACCATCTTCAAACATATCTATAAATCCCTCCTCCTTCGCCAAGGCTCTCATATCGTCCTTTGAGCCACCGTTAGCGATCAAGCTCTGCATTTTATCGGTAATAGGTAAAATTTCACTAATCATCTCACGCCCCATGTAACCCGTTTGACCGCATTGATCACAACCTACGGCCTTAAAAAATGTGTATTTTTCAGGCAAAAATTCCTTCAGCTGATCAAGCATCGATTTAGGCAGATTTGTAGGCTGCTTGCAGTGCGGGCAAAGCTTTCGCACGAGACGCTGTGCCTCTACCGCAATCAGTGCACCACTTATGAGATAGGCTTCGATACCCATATCCACTATTCGAGGGATCGCGCTAACGGCGTCGTTGGTGTGTAGGGTCGAGAAAACCAAGTGTCCCGTAAGAGCAGCCTGGATCGCGATCCTAAGGGTCTCTTGATCACGGATCTCACCGATCATTATGATGTCGGGGTCTTGTCTTAAGATCGAGCGCAGTGCTGAAGCAAAGGTAAGACCTGCTTTTTCGTTAACTTGGACTTGTTGGATTAAATTTACTTGATACTCGACCGGGTCTTCTACAGTAATGACCTTAGTATCGATATTTTTAATATCGTTTAGCGCTGCATATAGCGTCGTAGACTTACCGCTTCCCGTAGGTCCGGTAACCAAGATAATACCGTATGGAGCCTTCATGGCGTTATTAAATTTCTTAAAGCTATCAGGGTGCATGCCTAGTTTTTCGAGGCTGATGATAACCTTCGATTTATCAAGGATACGCATAACGGTAGATTCGCCGTTGATGATAGGCAGCGTCGAGATACGAAAGTCATATTCGCGACCTGAAATTTTCATACTAAACCTGCCGTCTTGCGGCTTGCGACGCTCGGCGATATCCATATTCGAAAGTAGCTTCAATCGGCTTACTAGCGGTGGATAGATATCCTTATCAAAGATAAAAATTTCAGCGAGCATTCCGTCGATTCTGGTGCGCACGACGCAGTTATTCTCGGTAGGCTCGATGTGAATATCGCTACCGCGCATCTTAATAGACTGACTAATTATCATCTCAATGAGCTTCAAAATCGCCGAGGTATCATCGCTGCTTCCGCTACCGCCGGTGTTAGCAAGCTCTTTGCGAATCTCCGCTACGAGCCCTTTAATGCTCTCTGAAAGCTCAAGCTTAGATAGATATTTATTTACCTGATTTGGATCAGCTACTACGATTTTAAGCAGCTGCTTGCTAAACATAGCTTGCGCTTTATCTTGTGACTCAAGATTAAACGGATCAGAAAAAGCAACGTAAATATTCAGATCATCCGCTTTAACCGGTATCACGCCGTATCTTTTAAGCTGTGCGGTAGGAGTGCGTTCCGATAGCCTGAAGTCTATGTCGATATCGTCTAAATTCATATACGACAGGTTCATTTTCTTGGCTAGAATTTGCAAAAATTCCTTCGGATCCATCGAAAATTTTTCGCTTATATCGTCAAATGCTATCTGACGACGCTTGTATAACTCAACTAAAATCGAGCAAAAATCATCCTGGCTTAGATAGTTATCTCCGACTAAAACCTCTCCTAGCGTCAAGCCGATATCCATCTTGTCTTTAATTTCCGGAACAACAGTGCTAGTAAGGATATTGTTTCGTATTAAAATCGCAACGATCTGCTCTTCAATCTTTGTCATCGCGATCACCAATAAATTTTAATCGAGCTAAGCTTATCGCCAGCATAAATTGCAATTACCATCTTTTTTACCTCTTCCTCTTCTTTGATAAAAAGCTCGGCGCGCTCGCCGTTTTCTAGGGTAAAGACATACGTATCACTCTTTTTTACGTATGCTCTCTCCGTAAATTTATCAAAAATTTCAGACAAAATATAATTGATCTTGGGCGTTCTTATATAGCTTATGTCTACGCCGTCGCAAAGCGCTAAATAAAGCATCTTTTTTTGAAAAATTATAGTCGAATAAAGAGAAGCATTCTCGCGAGCCTCTTTCGTCTTATAAAGCATCACCGTAGGCACGACGAGCTCATTTACTTTATCCATCTTCAGGCACGCTTTAGCATACATATTTGCAAGTGCCTCGCTTTGTTCTTCAATGAATAAATTTCGCACGCTTTCTTGGCAGATACGGTTGTACTGACCGATCTGATCCCAGTTGCGCACGTCATCGGCGCTAACTGCAAATAACGACGCGATCGCAAAAGCTAAAATATATAAAATTTTCATAGTTTGTCGCTTCTTATCTTTGAAATGAGGTTAGAAATTTCGCTATTTTTCGCCTTTGCGTTAAAGGTCTCAAGAGCGTAAAGCGCGTCTTCTTTACGACCCTTTTTATAATTGGCTTTAGCAAAAATTATCCAGCTGGCGACGTTGTCCTTATCAAGCTCATTTGACGTAAGAGCCCATTTGATCGCATTGTCGTAGTCTTTCTTATTATACGCTTCTTCGGCTAGCGATAGCGAATACTCAATCTTATTCGTCGCGTAAAATTTACTCTCCAAGCTCTGCTTATCTTCGCTTAAATTTGAAGTTTTTATCTCAATCCTGGAACTTAGTGGAGCGCTACTTGCAGTATTTGTAGGACCTCCAGAGAAATTTGATTTAGGCGGCAATGGAGCGCGTCCAAAATCTATAACCTCGTTTTTAGGCGGCTGATTTGCGAAAGCTGCGTTATTGGTATTAGGTACGTTAAATGTAGGAGCATTTTGATTGCCAAAATTCTGTCCACCAAAATTTTGACCGCCGAAATTCTGCGCCTGAGCCTGCCCGCCATAGTTTCCGCTATTTTCGTAATTATTAGTTATCTTAAACCCACCGGAATCCTCGCTGGATAGCACACCCACATCGTTTAAATTTAAACTTGGGCGTTCCTTTTCATGCTTAGAAGTACGGGCGACTTTCGGAGCGCTGATATTATAATCTTCTTTGGAGATATTATTTTGTACTGCAAGATCTGCCGCCTGCTGCTCGGCATCACTAGCAGAATTTGCAGCTCCGCCCTTATCCTCAATATTTTGATTGATGCTTGCCATGCTAACGCTATCGCTATCTTTAAGCAGCCAGAATATCGCTCCGATCGCAACCGAGATCAATATCAAAAGCCCCAAAATCGTCTTGTCGAATCTCAATACGAAATTCGGCTTAGATTTCAGGAAAGAAAACTGCTTTCTGTTTTTGTTATACTCTTCCCATTTTTTTTCAAGTTCGTTTACTTCGTAAAATTCAAGCATTTATTATCCCCGAGCCTATCGCTGCCATCTCTATAATTTTATTATTAATCTGCGAAAAACTAATTTCCGTAGGTTTATTTACTTCGTAATACTCAAAAAGCTCATACATCTTATACATAAGCTTGTTGATGTTCCTCATGTTGCCGTCCGTTAAATTTAAAATCAAATCGAAATTATCGTCACTAAACATAAAATAGTATTGTTGAAAGCCATGAAGCACAAGTTTTTTTTCAATATACAGCTTGACTTCACCTAAATTTGAATTAGGAAGCTCAATGCTCTCCCAAATTCTGGTTTTAAAATAATCCTTTGCGAGGCGATCTTCCTCGTCAGTCTTATGCACCGTAAATAAAAATTTAAATAATCTAGTATCTGCCATAAGGCGAATTTTTTCTATCAAATTTCCAGGATACAGCTGAGCTTCGTCAAGCAAAATAACGACCTGCTCTACCGCTCCCACATTCGTAGAAATTCCAAATCTCTCTCTATAAACCCGCATAAAATTTTCATAATTATCAATCGGCTCGCTAGGAGTAGAATGAAAAATCTGCGAATAAAGCTCTAAGAAAAATTCTTTCTCATCAAAAAACGGCTGCGGCACAAATACGACTCTTACCTTTTTTTCAAGATCGACCTTGATTTTATTAAGCAAAAATGTCTTGCCACAGCCCGGTTTGCCGTAGAAAAGTATAAGTTTTAACGGCTTTTGCAAAGCATTTAAAATTTTATGATAAGCAAGAGTAGATTTATCGAGATTAACGAAGTCTGAGACTTCGTTATCCTCGATAAAAATCTCCTTGATCGCCGTATAGTTATTACTCATTTTCGTAGATGGATTTTGAGTAACCTAGCTCTTTAAGCGAAGTAGCAAGCGGCGCGCCGGTATTGTCGATGATATGTGGAGTTACTACGAAGATTAGCTCCGACGTGCTCAAAACATCGGCAGTGCTTTTGAAAAGATTTCCAATTAATGGAATTTCAGCTAGCACAGGCACCCTAGTATTATTCTTAGACTTAGTTGCACCAATCAAACCGCCTAAAATTACAGTATCACCATCATCTACCCAAACTACACTCGAGAGTTTCTTTTGCAAAGTATCAGGTGCGATATCTCTTCTGCCATTCTCTCTCCTTACATTATCTTCTGCATATTTAAGAGAACTTAAAGACGGATTGATTCGTAGCATAATCCTATTATCATCTGAAATTTCAGGCAAGATATTCAAAAGAATACCTACAAAGATCGAATACTGATCATCCGACTGGGTATCTCCGCCTTGATAATCACCTGTAGTAGTAGATTTCAATACATAGTTAATGGTATCACCTACGGAGATAATAGCAGGCTGATTATTCATCGTAGTTACCTTAGGGCTTGAAATAATCTTGGTTTTACCTTTAGTCTCTAGGAAGTTAATTAAACCGTCGATATTAAAATTTAGATTAGCCCCTATCGTCCAAGTTCCGTGAGTATCGCTAGCCTTTCCTCTATTTCCGTTATCTATGTGATATCCTGAAAGCTTAGTCGGATCTCCACCTACATAGGTATTAAATCCTAGTTGAAATTTACTCCAATCAATACCGGTAGTGTATTCGTTATTTAGCTCGACAGATATGATATTTACGTCTAGCAAGACTTGACGACTAAGGCGTTTTTGCATACCGCTTAGATATCTATCGACGCGAGCTATCTGAGACTTCATAGCAGTAACGGTTACTAAACCGGCATTTTGATTTATAATAGGAGCGACTGCGACGTATTTTTCAGTACCGTTATTTAAAACAGAGGTGATTTCCTCGCTAATCTTCTCCCAAAAATCAAATTTTTCTTTGGTAGTGATCTTATTATCTTCTTTATTTTCTTTATCGTCACTATCATCCACTTTTGTAGGTGCGGAATCGACAGAAGATTTAGTAACAGCAGTACCTTCTCTAATAGAAGTGATGTAATCCACTTTAAAAGTCCTAGTCTCTAGCGCTGAAATTTTTAATATGCCATGAGAATACTCATAGCTTAGATTATTCTCTTTTATGAGTAGATCTAAAACTTCGCGTAAAGAAAGGTCTTTGATACTTACGCCTTGCAGCGGCTTGCTCATCTCCTCTTGAGCGATAGCATCTTTTGCTACCACCGAGAAACGGCACATATCGGATAGCTGAGTTAGCATCTCGTTTAGCGTAACGGTATCGTTAATCTTAATATTTAGCGCCTTCCTATCGCAGTTACCTGCAGTTGCGGGAGCGGCATATAGACTAATAGCCGTAACAGACAAAGCAAGCATAGCGGCTATGCTAAGCTTTTTACTTATATGTAATAATGACATTTTGACTTCCTTGTTTTAGTGTTAGTTCGACTTTATTTTCATCGTCGTTGGTAATAATAACGCTATTGCCCGTTATTTGCACGATCTTATATGAGCCTACATACTCGCCCAAACCATACCACTTATCGTTTAGCTTAACCTTATCGCCCATAATACCTACTAGCTGATAACCTAGATCCACCTGCTGATTAGCTTCTCTAGGTGCATTAGCTTCTTTAGGATAAAACGGATCTTGCAAAGAAGCTATCTGCTCATCGCTAAGACCTACTCTAGGTTTGCTAAGATTATCAAATATAGCATCGTATCTAGCCTTATAGGCACCATTGCTAGGCGCTACCGTCTGATTATTATCTACGGCAAACAGAGTAGCAGAAAGCAACAAAGAGCATAAAATTAACTTTTTCATTAGTAATTTACTCCCCAGATAGATATACCAATGCTTCCACCGATTTTGCCATTTTTAGTGGCATTGATATCCATCTTATTTACATCTACGATCATCTCCGATTGTTCGATTAGGTTGATATACCTAAGGACATTCGAAAATGCTCCTTCAAATTTCACATCTATATCCAGCAAAGCTTCAGGCTGAAAAATTTGTTTGATGCTAGGCTCTCTTCTATCGCTGTGAATAGCGTAAATTTTAATATTGTTATTCTCTGCGATCGTTGAGAGGCTATCCATAAACTTAGCCCAGTTCTTTTCATTATAGGTAAGCTTTGAAATTTCATTTAGCTTGTCGTCTAGATACCCACGCTCTTCAATGATATTGTTAAGGTTGGTCTTAGCACCATTGAGGATATTGCGCTTATTATCAACGAAAGCTTTAGGATCACCGCCAAAAAACTCGTTATACTCTCTTTGTGCGCCTTCAAGCTTAGTCGTGGCAGTACTTAGATTTGTTTCGCTCTCTTCTAAATACGGATCCGCATAGTTACTCAAAATAAAGTAAGCTACCAAACCTACAAACAACAAAGCTATGTAAAAATAGTTATTTGCACTATTTCCCTTGGAGGCAAACCATTGATCAAGTTGATCTAATGAACTTTTCTTTTTCATTATTTAACCTCCACACTGATGTTGCTATCGTAAAATACGGTTTTATTACCCTCTTGTAGTGCGATTGTTTTGGTATCCACGCCATACACCTCTTTTTTACTGATATCCTCTAAAAGTTCGGTCATTTGCTTATCGTTTTTGGTGCGCACCTGAACAGTTAGAGTCCTATTCTCATCACCGATCCTAACCATATTGCCCTTATTTTTAACAACCATATTGGTTAGCTCGAAAATAGAAACGCCTTTCATAGCGTAATTGTTTTTCTTATCTGAGATAGCGTTAATTAGTTCGCGCCTATCGTTAAGCTCCTTACCACTCTTAGCAGCCTGGGCATTTACCTCTTTAGTCTCTTTATCCAAACGCGCACTTTCGTCTCTAGCGGGACTCATTTGTTTTTCTAATCCATCATACTCGTTGATTTTATCATTAGCCACCATATTATTATAATATCCATAGCCGAAGTTATACGCAGGATACGCAGCCCCAAGTAAGCAGCCTAGCAACATATAGCCTATCAGCTTGCCGGTTGATCTTTGGGTCAAAGGCGGAGGTCTCATAAACGGCGAGTAGTTGTGATCGTCATCTTTGGTAACTAAATAATCTTGACCTACCAAGAACATCAAAATATCTAGCTGAGTGAGCGGATAATCTTTTGCGTTGATTGCAACGTTAAAATTAAAATCCTTGTATCTTAGCTTTAAATTATTTTCTACAAAAACCTCGATCGCAGGAATTTTACCGATATCCGTTCCGATATAAACGTTTTGAATATTGACGTTGTAAATTTTACTAATACCGTTCAACACGTCGTTGATGTAGTAAAACATATCGTCAAAAATTTGGATCATATAATCGCGTTCGGTCGGATTTTCTAAATTTACTCCCTGTTTGGAGAGCAATCTATAAAAGCTCTCTTCATCGACCCTGCTACCGACTAGCTCGACATATTTTTCATGCAAGAATTTTAGGTTGTATCTTACTTGACGAGATTGAAAATATTCGCCGTTTTGATACACTACCAAAAACGCATCGTCGCGCTGCAAGTATATGAAGCAGTCGATTCCGTCGCGAGTTAGGACGCCTCTATTATACAAGCCCTCGTATAAAAACGGAGCCATAGCCACATAGTCGATGTAGTTCGTCCTAGCGGCGATCGCATCGAATTCTGAAGTGAGTTTGGCATTATCTACGACAAAGACATTGAAAATTCTATCGTCGCCGCCAGCGCCTATTACCTCACTATAGGTGATTTTGTAATCCAAAGCGGTGTCAAGCCCCAGCTCCTCATACACCTTAACGACGATCGCATCTAAAAGATCCGCGTCCTCTACCGATCTGCTTATTTCGACCGTCGCAGTCATTATATCCTTATACGGAATATATGAGACGTAAGTTTCCTTCGCACGATTCGCTTTTGAGAAGTCGTGCTCGAAAACTTCATTCTCGCTTAGACCGAATATGGTTTGCGTGACTTTGTTAATCGCAACAATCGAACTAGCATTTTTACTATTCTTTGCCATAACACTCCACTTCCAAATGAAATTTTCTACGCTGCTAATACTAATAGAAATAAAATAAAATGTCAATAGATAAAATCGGTTTTTACCCTAAATTCGTCATTTTTCCAGCTTTTTTTTACAAAAACTGTTAATTTTAAGTAAATTTTGACCTTAGAAAAATTTGAAATTAACTTTTTGGCTCGAATTCCGATCCGCTTGATCGCCTCGCCGTTTTTTCCGATCAGTATCTCTTTGTGTGAATTGCTGTCCGTTATGATCCTCGCATATACCGAGGTTAGACCGGGTTTTTCTACTATTTTTTCCATCACGACGTCGCTGCAATACGGGATCTCGTCACTCATACTCTCAAAGATCGCCTCAAGTATGAAATCGCGATAAATTTCGCGCTCGTTGGTCGCGCTTAAAATTTCGGGGTCGTAAAAATACTCATGCTCGGGCAAAATTTTACAAATTTCGTCCAAAACCTGCTTTTTATAGACCTTTTTTTTGATGCTAACGGGGATTATCGCTTCGAATTTATCGGTAAATTTTTGATATTGCAGCAGCTTTTGCACGATCTTTTCGTCATTTGCTTCGTCAATTTTAGTTAAAATCACGATGTGTTTGGCGCCTGCGTTTAAATTTAAAAATTTTTCATATTCCGCGGTATCATCGTGCACGGGCGCCAAAAATAGCACCAAATCGCAACCCTCAATCGCCCCGAGCGCCACTTCGACCATCAGCTTATTCATCAGCTTGGCGCTTTCGTGCAGCCCCGGCGTATCCGTGAAAATCACCTGATCTGCGCCGTTCATCGCGATGCCGTTAATCTTGCGGCGCGTGGCGTTAATTTTATGCGAAACGAGCGAAATTTTCTCGCCGCAGAGATAGTTTAACAGCGAGCTCTTGCCCGCATTGGTCCGCCCGATGAGCGTTACAAATCCGCTTTTCATATTTTCCTTAAATTTATAAAATTTTATCCTGCTTGCGACCGTAGCGTTAAGCTCTTGCGGGTAAATTCTAAAATCTAGTTTTGCGCAGGCTGGCTCTTGCACAAGGGGCGGAATTTTAAAATTCCGCCATTACATAAGCGGGTAAAATTTAAAATTTCAAGCCGCGCGGTAGCGATAAATTTTACCCGTCTCGGCGCAGAATTATATTCACTTTAAATCTCCAAGCCGCGAATTCTGCAGCTTCGTAAATTATCTGCGAAATTTTAAATTTCATACCACGACGACATTACATATAGTCAGCACTGCATAAAATTTAGATCATTCCTGAAATTTTACAGACTTAAAATTCCAAAGTATCGCCAAATTTAAAAGGATGAAATTCTGCGCATTTTTAAAATTTCGCTAAATTTCGCACCTAAAATTCTAACGCTTTGCAAATTTCAAAACCGCTAAATTCCGCGACTCTGTAGAATTCTAAAAGTAGCTACCGCGCCGCCTTATAAAATGTATTTCGCCAGATCCTCGTCGCTTGCGATGCCTGCAAGCTTTTCGCTTACGAGCTTTTCATCCACGACGATCTTTTGCCCTTTAAATTTATCGGCTTCGAAGCTGATATCCTCAAGCACCTTTTCCATTATCGTATGCAGCCTTCTAGCGCCGATGTCCTCGACCTTTTCGTTCGTGCTTGCCGCAAATTTCGCGATCGCTTTGACCCCGTCCTCGCTAAACTCTAGCTCGACGCCCTCGGTCTTTAAAAGCGCCGAGTACTGCTTAAGAAGCGAATTTTTTGGCTTCGTTAAAATTTCGCACAGCGCCGCCTCGTCTAAGCTGTCAAGCTCGACGCGAAGCGGAAAACGCCCCTGAAGCTCGGGTATGAGATCGCTCGGCTTGCTGATATGAAAGGCGCCTGCGGCGATAAAAAGTATGTGATCGGTGTCGATATTGCCGAATTTCGTGCTTACGCTGCTGCCCTCCACGATCGGAAGCAGATCGCGCTGCACGCCCTCTTTGCTCGGATCCTGCCTGCCGCTATTGCCGCTTGAGACCGCCACCTTATCGATCTCGTCGATAAAGATGATGCCCTCGTTTTGCGCGCGCCTAACGGCTTCGGCTTTGATGCTCTCCATATCGAGAACTTTCTCGCTGGCCTCGCTTTTAAGGGCAACCTTGGCGTCTTTGACCTTCATCTCTTTTTTGCTTTTGCGCGTCGAAATTCCGATTACTTTGATGAAGCTTTCCTGCATATTCGCCATCTCGGGCGGTAAATTTGGATTTGATTCAAGCGCATTTTCGCTCACTTCGATCTCGATACTAAGATCGTCCAGATCGCCGCGCTCGAGCTTGGCCGCCATCTTTTCGTAGCTTTTTTCGTAATCTGCGACCTTCTCCTCGCTCGCTCCGCGCGGAAGCGGCGGAAGGACTTTTTCTAAAATTTTACGCTTGATGTAATCATCGATCTTGTCTTTGTTTTTTTCAAATTCCTCGCCGCGCACTAAATTTACCGACGCGGCGGCCAGATCTCGCACCATGCTCTCCACGTCGCGCCCCACGAAGCCCACCTCGGTGTATTTGCTAGCTTCGACCTTGATAAAAGGAAGCCCAAACATCTTCGAAAGCCTGCGCGCGATCTCGGTCTTGCCCACGCCGGTAGAACCGATCATCAGGATGTTTTTTGGCATCACCTCGTTTTTCATCTCATCTTCGAGCGCCATTCTGCGGTAGCGATTTCGCAAAGCCACAGCTATCGTGCGTTTGGCGCTATTTTGTCCGATTATATATTCGTCTAGTTTCTCTACGATCTGCTTTGGCGTCATCATCTCTTTTCGTCCCAAATTGCGTATGTTTTGATATTTTCGTTCGTGTAAATGCAAATCTCGCCCGCGATTTTAAGGCTTTGCTTTACGAGCTCCTCTTCGTCTAAGCTTGCAAATTTATCCAAAGCTCGCGCCGCGCTAAGAGCGTAATTCCCGCCGCTTCCGATCGCCGCGATCTTGCCGTCGTCCGGCTCTACCACATCGCCCGTACCGCTAAGCAGAAAGATATTTTTGCGATCCAGCACCAGCATCATCGCTTCGAGCTTTCGCAGATATTTATCCTTGCGCCACTGCTTGCTAAATTCTATCACGGCCCTTAAAAGATCGCCTTTTGCGCCATCTAAGCACTTCTCAAACATATCAAAAAGATTAAACGCATCGGCAGTGCTGCCCGCAAAGCCCGCTAAAACATTGCCCTCTTTGCCGATCTTTCGAATTTTAGTCGCATTGCCCTTTAAGACGGTGTTTCCGAACGTAACCTGCCCGTCACCGCCGATGACGGAGCCCTTCGCGCCTTTGTAGGCTAAAATGGTAGTCGCTTCAAACACTAGCCACCTCTATCTCAAATTTAGCGCTTATGCCGTGCTTTAGCTTGGCATTCACATCGTAGATTCCAGTCGTTTTGATGGCTTCGGTCTCCAAAATTTTCTTATCGATTTCGATCCCTTTTTGCTCTTTTAGCGCGGTTGCAATCTCATCTTTGGTCACTGAGCCGAAAAGCGCGCCGCTCTCGCCCGTCTGCTTTTCGATTTTTACGCGGATCTTAGCTAGCTCCTCGGCTAGTTTTTGCAAGCTTGCGACCTCATATTTTTCAAGCTCGGCTTGCTTTTTCTTATCCGCTTCAAATTTACGCAAAACCTCAGTCGTAGCGGCTTTAGCGTAGCCTTTACCGATTAGGAAGTTGTTGCCGTAGCCGTCCTTGACCTCCTTTACCTCGCCCGCCTTTCCGAGCCCTTTAACGTCTTTGATCAATAATACTTTCATCCATTATCCTTTTAAATTTAGCTTTAAATTTATAAAATTTTATAAGCGGCGCGGGCGTATCTAAAATTTCGTGAAATTTTATGAAATTTGCCCGCAGCCGCTCGCTACTTTTCCGATAAATTTTAAAATTCCGTTTTGTGAAATTTGCCTGCACACCTTGCCGCTATAGGCAAAATTTCATCTAAAGCTTGCGTCCGTTCTTGCCCGCGATGATAAATCTTAGCGCGCTTAGTCTGATAAATCCGTCGCCGTCTTTTTGATTAAAAACCTTGTCCTCTTCAAACGTCACGAAATCGGTATTAAACAAGCTATCGCTCTTACTCTCCCTACCCAGCACGGTCACGTTGCCCTTATAAAGCTCTAGCTTAACCTTGCCGTTTACGTGCTCTTGGGATTTGTTTATCAGCTCTTGAAGCAGCAAGCGCTCCGGGCTGAACCAAAAGCCGTTGTAGATGAGCTCGGCGTAGCGCGGCATTAGATCGTCTTTTAGATGCGCCGCGCCGCGATCTAGCGTGATGCTCTCGATCGCGCGGTGAGCCTTTAGCATGATCGTGCCGCCCGGAGTTTCGTAGCAGCCGCGGCTCTTCATGCCGACGTAGCGGTTTTCAACAAGATCAAGCCTGCCGATGCCATTTTTAGCGCCGAGCTCGTTAAGCGCGGCTAGCATCTCGTGCGGCTTAAGCGCTTTGCCATTTAGTTTTACGGGATCGCCGCGTTCGTATTCAATCTCGATGATCTCGCTTTTATCGGGCGCATTTTTAGGGCTCACGGTCCATCGCCACATATCCTCTTCAGGCGCATGGGCGGGATCTTCCAGCACCAAGCCCTCGTAGGAGATGTGAAGGATATTTGCATCCATCGAATACGGCGATTTGCCCGGCTTTGAAGCGATGTCGATGCCGTTTTTCTTAGCGTAAGCAAGCAGTTTCTCGCGAGAGTTCAGATCCCATAGCCTCCACGGCGCAATCACCTTGATATCGGGATTTAGCGCGTATGCGCCAAGCTCGAAACGAACTTGGTCGTTGCCCTTACCAGTCGCGCCGTGGCTTACGGCGTCCGCGCCGGTTTTTTTCGCAATTTCGACTAGTTTTTTAGCAATTAACGGGCGGGCAATCGATGTGCCCAAAAGATACTCGCCCTCATAAACTGCGTTTGCGCGAAACATCGGAAATACGTAATCGCGCACAAATTCCTCGCGCAGATCCTCCACGAAGATATTTTCCTTTTTGATGCCCAGTTTCACAGCTTTGTTTTTGATAGGCTCCAAATCCTCATTCTGACCGATATCTGCGGTGAAAGTCACCACATCGCAGCCGTAAGTATCGCCGAGCCACTTTAAAATAATGCTAGTATCTAGTCCGCCGGAATACGCTAAAACGACCTTTTTTACATCTTTTGCCATCTCAAATCCTTTACGTAAAATTTGGAGAAATTCTACCAAAAATAGTTTAATAGTTGCTTTTAAGGCAAATATCGCTAAACTCACGCTTATGAGAATCGATAAATTTTTAAACGCAGTCAATATCACCAAGCGGCGCGCCATCAGCGAAGATATGTGCAAAAGCGGCGTCGTAGCCGTAAACGGCGCGGTAGCAAAGCCCGCCAAAGAGCTTAAAATCGGCGACGTAATCACGATAAGCTTTTTGGATAGGAAGCAAAGCTTTAAGGTCCTAGCCTTTCCTAGCGCGAAAAATACGCCCAAAAGCGAGCAAGCAAAGTATGTCCAAGAACTTTGAACTCATCTGCGGCGAGGATGAAATTTCACGCCTCGTGCAAGCGCTGCCAAAAAGCGGCATAATATTGCTAATCGGCGATCTTGCCAGCGGCAAAACGACGCTTGCGCGCGCGATCGTGCGGGCTCACGGGTTAGACGAGCACGTGAGCTCACCTACGTTTTCGATCATGCAAAACTACGGACAAATTTATCATTACGACATCTACAGCGGCGGCTGTGAGGGGATTTTAAAAAACGGACTATTTGAAAATTTATTTGAAGAGGGGCTTCATCTGATCGAATGGGCGGATGAAAATTTGATAAATTTACTTAAAAAATATGAGCTTGATTTTTGCGTAGTGAGGATCACGCCGCACGCGCAAGGGCGAAAATACGAGGTAAGCTATGCATAAACTGGAAGTCAGGGGTCTAAAAAAAACCATAAAAGGCACGCCGATCATTAAGGGCATCTCGCTAGAGCTTTACAACGGCGAGATCGTGGGACTGCTAGGGCCCAACGGCGCGGGCAAAACCACGACGTTTTATATGATCTGCGGGCTGATAAGCGCTAGCGGCGGCGATATCTTGCTTAATGAAAATAGCATTGCAAAGGTTCCGCTTCACAAACGCGCTAAGCTCGGCATCGGCTACCTGCCACAAGAAAGCAGCATCTTTAAGGAGCTTAGCGTTGAAGAAAATTTAATGCTTGCTGCAGAGATTACCTATAAAAATAAGACCGAAGCCTCACGAAAGGTCGATGAGATGCTAAATCTACTCAACATCGAGCCGATCAGATTGCGCAAAGGTGTGAGCCTAAGCGGCGGCGAGCGCAGGCGCTGCGAGATCGCGCGGAGCCTGATGATAACGCCGAAATTTCTACTTTTAGATGAGCCGTTTGCAGGCGTCGATCCGATCGCTGTTAACGATATCCAAAGCATCGTGCGCGATTTAAGCGATCTTGGCATCGGCGTGCTCATCACCGATCACAACGTCCGCGAAACGCTTGCGATCTGCGACCGCGCCTACGTCATCAAAGACGGCGAGCTATTCGCAGGCGGCACCGCAAAAGAGATAGCTAACGATCCGAATGTGCGCAAATTCTACCTCGGCGAGGATTTTAGCATCTAAGCTGGTAAGGGCGTTTTAAATTTTCAGATCCCACTTCGGCGCGCGCGGTTAAATTCTATAATTTAAGTTTTGCGATTTAAAATTCAAGTAAACGGCAGCACTAGCCGTGCACTTGAATTTCGCGTATTAAATTTTTGAAAAGTACCTAAGTTCGTTTTAAAATTTTTAAATTTCAAAGGGCGTTTTACGCTGCAAATTTTAAATATTTTTTGCGACAGATTCGCTTTTCGCGACCGAAATTTACACCCGCGGTACATAAAATTTAAATCGTATTTTAATCGCGCTTTGTTTAAATTCGGCCGAATTCTAAAGCGCGAGCCGTTTTATAAACACGGCGCCGCCGTCTGCGCACCAAAATCACGCCCACAATTTGCAAAAAATATCCACTCGTAGAATTAAATTTCAAAACGAACACAGCCGCAAATGAATTACATATGCAACGGTGCTTGAAATTCCGCGCAATGCCGTCTAATTTCACGGCGTAATTCAGCGAGCGGCGGCGTAAACCAAAGCGCGCACAAA
This sequence comes from uncultured Campylobacter sp., assembly GCA_963529625.1. Lineage (GTDB taxonomy): Bacteria > Campylobacterota > Campylobacteria > Campylobacterales > Campylobacteraceae > Campylobacter_B. The sequence goes on from CAURZM010000002.1 coordinate 241,494, forward strand.
ACCTACTCGCTTCGGCTTCGACGCATCAAATCAAAAGCGACGCGCGAAGCAAGGCCTTCCGACCCGTTAGAATTTTGCCGATTAAGCCGCCTTGTTTAATTAAAATTACACTTTTATTTGCTCTGCGGGTTTAAATTTCGCTCATCTTAAAGCTCGCTGCGAATTTTAAAATTTTAACCCGGCACTCGTCGCTTCCCTTAAAATTTTAAAATTCTTAAAATTTTGGCGAGATCAAGGAGAGATTATGAAAAAAGTTCTACTTTCGTGCGCCTTGGCGGGCGCGCTTTTTGGCCTAGAGATCGACGGATTTAGCGCACCTAGTGGTTCGCTCATTACCGATGACGCTTTTTATATCGCAAATCGCGGCAAAAACGAAGATTCGCTAGGCAGAAGCGGCTTTATAAGCAGGATCGTTAAAAATTCCAACGTCGTTGAGACCAATTTTATAGACGATCTGGTAAATCCTGGCGGAATGGCGCAGATCGAGGGCGTGCTCTACGTGTGCGATCTGGATGCGATCAGGGGCTTTAGCAAAGGTCAGGAGGTTTTTAATCTAAAAATCGAGGGAGCGCAGGCCTTAAACGACGTCGTAGCGCTCGGTAGCGAGGTTTTGCTCGCAAGCGATCCCGCGCGTGGGACGATCTGGCGCATCGACTTGCTCTCGCGCACCGCGGATGAGTTTGCGCGCATTGATCCATCGCTAGGCAGCCCAAACGGACTTTTGGCTAAAGGCGACAAGCTTCTGATCACCACCTTCGATCTTAGCGGAAAGGTTTCGGGGCGCGTGTTAAGCATGGATCTGAAATCTCGCGAAATTTCGATCTTTGCCGATATGAAGGGGGTTTTCTACGGCATAGCGCGCGGAAAAAACGGCGAAATTTTGATTAGCGACTGGGGCGAGGACCTTTTAAGCGGTAAAATTTGGCGTATCGATGCAAACGGACAGATACGCAAAATAAACCTCGGCGCGATGCAAAGACCTGCGGATATCTCAAGCGACGGCAAGGTTTTATTGATCCCAAAAACGCTGGAAAACAAGGTGGGGCTGATAAATTTGCCGTAACCGGCCGTCTTATTGCGGCTTCGCAGTTTGCTTAAATTTTACAAAATATATGCAATATCATGCTTTATAAGCCATCTTTTTGTGCTTCGCCACTTGCGCAGCAGTATCAGTTACGGACCAGAGCCAATCGCGATATTTAAACTAGGTCAATGCCGAAGCCGGTCGCAGCGTCAAGGCTAATTGCGGTAGCGTAAGAGTTATATTACGAAACCGATCGCCCTTTTTCGCGCGCACTCAAGAGCCAAGTACGTCCAAAAGCCGCGCGCGCCGTCTTGCAACATGCAAATGCCGAGCCTGCCGTAAAATTTGAAAATCCATCTGCCTTCCTTTTAAATTCCATCGCCGCGGATATTTTCGCAGGCAGAGCGGCGCTAAATTTCAGCGCAAAATTTAACGCCCGCCGTGGCTTAAAAGCCTTAAAGACTATAACGCGCGAGATTTCAGCGCGAGATTTAACGCCAAGGCGTGCTTTTAACATACCTCGTCGTATCTGCGCGCGACAGAATTTTACGCGGCGGCACGATCTTGGCTCCTGCGCGCTGTCGCTGTACGGACGCGTGAAGCTTACCATTCTACGCAGCGCCTATGTCTAGGCCGCTCCTGGCGTCCGCGCGCGGAACCTACCCCTCTATGCGCCCCTCCCAGACGGCGGGAGCGTCAAGCTCTACGTATGAGTTTAAAATTTCATACGGCTCGTAGCTAAATTTATACGCCAGGCTTGGACACTGCTTCACCGCGTAGCCCAGATAGATCCAGCGCAGCCCCAGATCTTGGGCAAACTCGATCTGTTTTAAAAGCGAAAATTTACCCAGACTTAGATGCGGCAGATACGGATCGTAGTAGCAATACACCGAGCTGATGCCGTCATCCACGATATCGATGAGATCGACGCAGATAAGCCGCCCGTCCTCGCCGTAGTAGGAAATTTCTTTGCCGAAGTCGCCGTGGCCCTGGACGTAAATTTCATCATACCGCTCAAAATCGATCTCTTGCAAAGGCCAGCCTTTTTTTAGATGCATATAGTCGTGATAGAGCGCGAAAAGCTCCAAACGCGCATCGTTTAAAAGCGGGCGAGATTGCCATACATAGGCGGTCGTGCGATTATTTTTATAGACGCGGCGATGCGATCTGCTAAATTTAAAATTTGCGGCATCGATGCGCAAACTTTTGCACTCCGCACAGGCCGCACAAATAGGCTTTTGAAAATACCTGCCGAAGCGGCGGTAGCCGTGCTGCACTAAGCTTGAATTATACTCGAAGTCGCAGTCTTTTATGTAGAGATACTCGCTGCGCGCGGCTCTGCCATCCAGATAGGGGCAGGCAAAATCCAGCGTGCAAAATGGAATTTCAGTCATTCAGCTTTTTGATATTTGCCGCGTCCACGTATTTTAAAAACTCGTCTTTAAGACGCTTTTCGCGTGCGGCGATGCTCTCTTTGGCTGTGTCAAGTTCCCCGTCTGCGACGCCGTCTAAGCCGCTTCCGCTTTGAAAGCTTAAATCATCATCTCTGAAAATATCTTTAAACTCGTCGCGATTTGGATTCCTCTTTTTAGGCTTTTTGGGCGCGGAGCTTGCCGCCTTGTCCTTAAGCATATCCTTTTTTATATCTTTTAGGCTATCTAAAAAATCCATAACTCTTTCCTAAATCCGCGCCGATTTGCGCATCGTAGCAATGATGGCGGCGATCGCTTCGTTTTTATTCGGCTGCATATCGTCCATAGTGTTTTCTAAAATTTTGTCTAAATTTTTCTCTACATAACTCGTGTCGAAAAAGCCAAGCCGGAACTCGCGCGACTTGCTGATGCTGAGCAAAAACGGAATGATCGTACGCACTCCCTCGATGCGAAACTCCTTCAGCGCGCGCTCTAGCTTATTGACGGCCAGGTCGTAGTCGGTAGTTTTGATGATGAGCTTGGCTAGAAGCGAGTCGTAAAACGGCGGAATTTTATAACCCTTGTAGATATGGCTATCAACGCGCACGGAGGGACCTAGCGCGGGATAATAATCACTAACGGTGCCGGGGACCGGGGTGAAATTTTTCCAGACATTTTCAGAGGTAATGCGCGCCTCGATCGCGTAGCCGTGCGGCTTAATATCACTTTGCTCAAGCTCTAAAATTTCGCCGTTTGCTATGCGGATCTGGCGCACGACCAGATCGACGCCCGTAACTTCCTCGGTGATGCCGTGCTCGACCTGGATACGGGTATTCATCTCCATAAAATAGAAGTTGTTGTAGTCATCGAGCAAAAATTCCACCGTGCCGACGTTTGTGTAATTCACCGCTTTTGCCGCAGCTACCGCGGTCGTACCCATCGTCTTTCGCAGATGCTCGCTTATCGAGGGGCACGGCGCAATCTCGATGATCTTTTGGTGGCGGCGCTGGATCGAGCAATCGCGCTCGCAAAGGTGAATGATGTTGCCGTAATTATCGCCGATGATCTGAAACTCGATGTGGCGCGGCTTGACGACGAGTTTTTCCATAAAAATTTCATCGTTGTTAAAAAAGGTCTTCGCCTCCCTCGTGCACGAGTCGTAGGCGCTCTGCATATCTTTCTCTTCCCACACTTCGCGGATACCACGTCCGCCGCCGCCGCCGCTAGCTTTTAAAATCACGGGGTAGCCGATCTCGCGCGCATATTTTTTGATCGTATCCATGCTCTCGTGATTTAGCTTTTCGGTGCCGGGCACGATCGGGATGCCGTTTTTGCGCATCAGATAGCGAGCGATGTTTTTATTGCCCATTTTGCGAATAACGTCGGGCTTTGGGCCGATGAAAATAATACCCGCGTCCTCTACCTCTCTTGCAAAGTCAAAATTCTCGCTCAAAAAGCCGTATCCAGGATGTATCGCATCAGCGCCACACTCTTTGGCGACTTCAACGATCTTTTTGGCGTCCAGATAGCCTTTTAGCGCATCGGTGCTTACCTCGTAGGCCTCGTCGGCGATTTTTACGTGCAAGCAATCGACATCGGGTTTGGTGTAGATCGCGACGCTTTTAATATGCAGATCTCTGCAGGCCCTAATGATCCTAACCGCGATCTCGCCGCGATTAGCGATAAGAATTTTACGTATCATAAATAATTGCCTCTTTTAAGAAAATACCGCGGTAATAATAGTATAAAAAATTTTATAGCAAGTTGAAATTTACAAAAGGCGGTTGAAATTACAGATAAAATTTAAAGAAGATTTATGGTGCCCGAGGTCGGAATCGAACCGACACGAGGTCGCCCTCGCCAGATTTTGAGTCTGGTGCGTCTACCAATTTCACCACTCGGGCATTTTGAAAAGTTATGATTGTATAAATTTAAAAAAAGACAAGCCCCGAAGACGGGGCTTGGAGCAAGAAAATTATTTTTTCTTCTTGCCTTTTGCAGCTGCAACAGCCTCTTTTAGCTGTTTGCCGACTTTAAATTTTACTACTTTAGTAGCAGGAGATTTGTAAGTTCTGTTTGTGCCAGGAACTTTACCCTCGCGAGCTGCACGCTCTGCAATACCGAAAGATCCGAAGCCGATGAAGCTTATATCATCACCTTTTACCAAAAGCTCTTTGATAGCCTCAAGTGCAGAATCAACTACCTTAACGGTATCTTTTTTAGAAAGACCTGCCTTATCGGCAACTACCTGGATAAAATCAGCTTTTTTCATGCTAATCCTTTAAAATAAAGTGGTTTGGGCGGTATTCTACAATAGTTTCGCAAAAAATACAATAGTTTTTTAAGAAAAAAACGCAAAAATCGGCAAAATTTAGCCGAATTTAGCCCAAATTCGTCAATTTTTCAGATTTTGCTTCTTTAAATTTCAAAATTTCGCCATATTTTTGGGGTCGATTTTTGAAATTTTGCCCAATTTCGAAAAATTTCAAAATTTTTCCCCTTAGCGCTTCATTTTTATAAAATTTCGCCCAAATTTGCCGCTTTAAAATATATAAACTATATTTTGTTATAATCCGCGCAAAATTTCAAAGGCTTTTTTATGACTAAAATTTTAATGATAGAGGACGATTTAGAACTCGCCGAAATTTTAAGCGAATATCTGCAGCAATACGATATCGATATTACCGTCGCAGATGATCCATTTTTGGGGCTTTCCAAGCTAAATTTAGAAAATTTCAACCTCGTGATTTTAGATCTCACGCTTCCTGGGATGGATGGGCTTGAGGTCTGCAAAGAGATCCGCAAAAATACCGATATACCGATCATAATATCAAGCGCCCGCCACGATCTGACCGATAAGATCAACGCCTTCGACTTCGGCGCGGACGATTATCTGCCAAAGCCCTATAATCCGCAAGAGCTTTTAGCGCGCATCAAGCGCCACATCGAGCGCTACGACATAAACTCCATCCAGCGCGCCGCAAAGCCAAAAAAAGACCTCGAAGTAGATGATTTCCGCCACGTCATCAGCTTCAAAGGACAACCCCTGTCGCTCACCATCGCCGAATACGACGTGCTTTCGTATCTCATCAAAAAGGAAGGTGGCGCGATCACTCGCGAGGAGCTCATCTACAACTGCAGCTCCATAAGCGAGGAATCCTCGAGCAAAAGCATCGACGTCATCATCGGTCGCATCCGCCTAAAGCTCGGCGAAACGTCCAAGGCACCTAGCTACATCCACGCTATCCGCGGCGTAGGCTATAAGCTGATACAGTAAGCGGGGGCTTGCGCCGGACGGGCGGCACGACGAAATTTAACGAAATTTATGTAAAATTTTAGCGCGCAGTTTCGAATTTAAACGGCATGCAGCTTTAAATTTATGCGGTGCGACAAAATTTAAACCTGCGCCCTATGCGTTTAAAACCGCGACGCGCGCCAAATTTCTCGTCTGGCGGAATTTAAACGCAGCGTTACGCCGCCGCAGCCAAGAGCCGTTAAATTTCTCGTGCGACGGGATTTATGCCTGCCTACATACGGTGGCTTGATTTGCCTAAATGCCCGTGCGACGAAATTTAACGGGCTTGCTGCCGATCTACTAGATCCCGCTATGTGCCCGTTAAATACCTGCACGGCGAAATGCAAAGCGCAAGGTCCGCACGATTTTGCCGCGAAATTTAAGGCGGCGCGACTGAAGCGTTAAAATTTTACGATAAAATTCTATAGTTAGTAAGTTTGGCGCGCAATTAGATGCGCTCGGAATTTTATCGTCGCTCGGCAAGTAAGCTCGGCTCTGCGGGCAATGACGAACCGCTAAAGACAAAGCCGGAGGCGAAAGAAAGGGCAAATTTTAAAATTTCAAAAGGCGCGGCTGTTAAATTTAAAAGTGCCCTGCTTTGCGATGAAATTTTAAAATTTAACGCGTCATGCATTTTAACGCGCCGCACGTTTAAAGCACGCCGCAAATTTAAAACTAGCGGCGTTACAGCGTATCTCGCGCCGTCAAAGCAGATTTAAAGCGTGCTGCGAATTTTAAAATTTACGCGCCGCATGCTTAAGGCGCACCGCACGTTTAAAGCACGCCGTAAGGCCGTAAATTTAGGGCCAAATGAGCTGTTCTATGCGTCATAGCCAAAAAGCCCGCGCCGTAGGCCGGTATCGCAAAAAAAATCTGTGCCGCACGGGCTGTATCGCGGACCTTGATATCAAATAAGCTGTGCCGAAAGTTAATTCGCATCGCAAAAGCCCGCGTTTTGCGCCCGCGCCGCGAAATTTATGCGCCGAACCAACCCGCGCGGCAGATAGAGCCTAGCGGCTTATGTCGCAAGCAGGCTCACACGGCGGCTTCAAAGCTTTGAAATTTTAAAAATTTAAGGATCATATAAAATTTAATGAAAGTAAGATCGTCGATTTTTTACACTATCACATTCATCTTCGCGCTCGCTGCCGTGGGCGTTTCGCTCGCTCTACTCTGGCTCATCGGCTACGATCAGCAAAACTATACCCGCGAGCTAAACTCCAAATACTCCATCGTCGCGCGCGCGAACCTATATCAGATGAGCAAGCTAATCAGCGATGTCGAATACGAACGGCAAGTCGCAAATTTCGAGTTTTCGACCATCCGCGATGAAGCCAAGCGCGATGAGATCATAAAAGGCGCTGAAATTTTAGACAGTATCTCCGCAGACATCGGTTCTGCGGACATCTTACTTTTTAAGCGCAAGCACTATCTAAAAATCACTCACGCGGGCGAGACGCGGCTTTTAAATGACAAGGAGTATCAGCCTTACCGCTACGATATTTTCAAAGCGATCTACGGCGTCATTTTGGTGATCATCCTGCTTTCGTATATCTTCATCATCCGTAAAATTCGCCCTCTTCGCAAGCTCAAGCGCCAGATCGATAAATTTGCTAAAGGCGATCTTCAGATCAAGGACGTAAGCGTAGGAAACGACGAAATTTCCGAGGTTTCACACGCATTTTACGAGGCGGTCACGCAGATAAACAAGCTTAACGAATCGCGCCATCTGTTTTTGCGAAACATAATGCACGAGCTCAAAACCCCTATAACAAAGGGTCGCATCGCCGTCGAGATGATCGAGCACGGCAAAAATCAGGAGCGTCTCATCTCCGTCTTTGAGCGACTGGAGAGTCTAATCAACGAATTTGCGGCAGTCGAGCGCGCGACTGCGGGAACGGCATTAGGCGAATGCGGAATTTTTTCAATGGATGAAATTTTAAAAGAAGCGCTTAGTATCGCAATGATCGAGCCAGGCTATGTCACGCTGCAAAATCCGCTAGGCCTGAGCTTAAACGTAGATCTGAAGCTCTTTTGCGTCGCGGTGAAAAATTTAATCGACAACGCCGTCAAATACGCTGCAGACGGTAAAATTTTAATCCGCCTAAACGCCGAAACGATGGACTTCATAACGCTAGGCGAGCCGCTACAGAAGGACTTTAGCTACTACAAAGAGGCCTTCGTCAAGGGCACGAACGCCAAGCAAAGCTTCGGCCTGGGGCTTTACATCGTCGATAATATCGCCAAGGCGCACGGGCTAAAATTCCTCTACCGCAGGCAGGACGAGCTAAACGTCTTTTATTTCGAGGGGATCGAAAAGATAGCTGCGTTATGAAATTTAAGCACATTTTTTATATTATTGCGCCAAAAATTCGAAACGAGAAGATGCGAAATTTCATATTTTTAGCGCTGTTTTTAAACGCGACCATATTTTTTCTACCTCGCAGCGCAGAAGCCGAGAGCTTTATCACCGACGAAGAATACGGCGCGATGCTGTATAAAAACCCCCGCGGCATCGGTTGCGACAAGTGCCACGGCGAAAAGGGCGAAGGCTCGCTGATCGCGACGTATAAAGAATTTAACCGCACCGCGGGCGCCTACTACGAGCGCGCCCTAAACGCGCCGCCGATTAATAATCTCTCGCTTCAGGAGCTCGCCGACGGGATCAGTAGCTCGCGCGACGTGATGCCGAGCTACTTCCTAACGCAAAACGAGATCATCATCATCTACAAATATATAAAATCGATAAATCAACCCAAAAAGAAGGAGAAAAAATGAATAATCACGACGAATTTTTAGCAGCACAAAAACTTATCCCCGGCGGCGTAGATTCGCCGGTGCGAGCATTCGGCAACGTAGGCGGCGAGCCTTTTATGGTTGATCGCGGCGAGGGCTCGTACATCTACGACGTCGAGGGCAAAAAATATCTCGACTTCGTGCAGAGCTGGGGTCCGCTCATCTTCGGTCACGCCGATGCTGACATAGAGCGCGCCGTCGTGCAGACCGCTAAAAAGGGGCTAAGCTTCGGCGCATCCAGCCCGCTTGAGACGCAGCTTGCTTCGCTGGTGCTAAAAAATTTTGATTTCCTAGATAAGATCCGCTTTACCAGCAGCGGCACCGAGGCTACGATGAGCGCGATCCGTCTTGCGCGTGCCTTTAGCGGACGAGATAAAATTTTAAAATTTGAGGGCTGCTACCACGGTCACAGCGACAGCCTGCTCGTCAAAGCGGGCAGCGGTGCAAGCACCTTCGGTAACGCAAGCAGCGCGGGCGTACCGCAGGACGTTGCAAAAAACACCTACCTAGCCAGATACAACGACATACAAAGCGTAAAGGACGTCCTAGCGCAAAACGACATCGGCACGATCATCATCGAGCCGATCGCGGGAAATATGGGCTTGGTGCCGGCGGATCCCAAATTTTTAACCGAGCTTCGCGCGCTGTGCGACGAGAAAAAGATCGTGCTGATAATCGACGAGGTAATGAGCGGCTTTCGCGCGAGCGAGCTAGGCAGCTACGGCATCTACGGCGTCCGCGGCGATCTAGTAACCTTCGGCAAGGTCATCGGAGGCGGCATGAGCGTGGCGGCATTTGCGGGCAAGTGCGAAATCATGGATATGATAAGCCCGCTAGGAGCGGTGTATCAAGCAGGCACGCTAAGCGGAAATCCCGTCGCAATGGCTGCGGGCATCGCTAGCCTAAGTAAAATTTACGCTAGCAGCGGCCTTTACGAAAGGCTCGGGGGGCTGGCGCGCAGGCTTACGGACGGGCTTTGCGCCATAGCGCAGCGTCGCGGCATCGCGCTGCAAACCGCCTGCGTAGGCTCGATGTTCGGCTACTTTTTCGCAGACGAAGAGGTGCGCGACTATGACGGCGCTTTGCGGGCAGACACCGCGCGTTTTGCTAAATTTCACGGCAAGATGATTAAGCGCGGCGTATTTTTGGCGCCTAGTCAGTTTGAGACGGGCTTTATCTGCTCTACGATGGACGAAGCGCAGATCGACTTTGCGCTAAACGCGGCAGATGAAGCGATGGCGGCGCTTTAAGGGCTGCATTTTAAAATTTTACGGATTTTAGATGAGAGTAACGAAAAATTTAAACAAAATCGTAAAGGGCGCCTGCGACATCAGCCTAGGCATCTCAATCGTCGTAGCGATCGGCATCGGCGTAGCGATCGGGCTTGGACTGCGGCACCTCACGGGCTCGCTGCTTTTATTATGGCTCGGCATCGCTATAGGCATCGCGGCGGCGTTTTTAAACGTTTACCGCGCGTGCAAGGCGCTAAATTCGAGCCTAAAGGAGCTTGAGAACGATCCGAAATACAAGGCGGATCCGAAAAATTTCGACGACGACGATGAATGGGATGAGCGAGATTGAATAGGCGATTTTTGCTCATATACTGCGCGCTAAACGCGGCGTTTGCCCTGCTTGGGTTAGCGCTTTGCGGCTCAGCATTTTTCGGCTCGGGCTCTTTCGGCGTACGAGCGCTTGCGTGGCTTCTTAGCTTGGAGGCCGGATTTTTGGGCGCATTCGGCGCGGTATATTTTTCGTTTCGCGCTTACCGAAACAAAATAGAAGATGAGCTAAGAGCCGGCAAATACGATGAAATTTTACGGCAAAGCCCTAAGAATTCCGCCGGTTTTATAAGGGGCGAAATTCCCGCAAACGATACAAATTCCGCAAGCTGCGGCGGCAAAAACCGAGACGTCGCAAGCGGCGACGATAAAATTTTATACAGCGAAGTTTACGACGACGAAATTTTAAAGAGCGAAAATTTTAGCAGCCTAAATTTAAGCGCCGAGATTTCAAACGCCCAAAATTCCGAAGGCGCCGTAAATTTCACAAGCGGCGAGACCCGCATCGAAAACGATGATAGCTGCGCTCTGTACGATGAGGCCGCTACCGAGTGTGCCGCAAACTATACCGCCGACGAAGATACTGAAAATTTTGCCGCCGAGTGCGACATAACCGCCGCTGGCGAGTGCGATATAAATTCCACCGAGAGCAGCCGCTACGAAACCTCCGCTTGCGACGCAACCGCTTTGGAACGCACTACCGCCGATAAATTTAAAATGAATGGCAGCGCGACTTTCAGCGACTTACACGGCGGCATAAGCGACAAAGCTAGTGATAGTTCGCAAGGCGGCATAGGCGCGCGTTGCGACGACTTAAAAAGCGTAGCGAGCAGCAACTTGGACGATGGCGCAGATAGCGGCAATCGTGGCGGCGATGTAGATAGCAGCGAGCGGAGCGACGGTACGAGCGATTTTGGAGGGGGGATTAGCGGCGCGCGCGACGGATCAAAGGATGATTTCGACGGCGCGGGCGGCAGCATCGATGATTGGGATGATGAGCGCAAAAGAGGCGAAGTTCGGAGCAATTTTGCGGGAGCGTTTTTCTCTCCGTTTAAAATTTTGTCCTACGCGGCGCTCGTGGCGGCGATCTACCTGCTTGCCAAGCTGTCCTTGCTAAACCCGCTAGCGATTATCTTAGGCGTTGCGATCATTCCTCTGGGCACGATGATTGTTGCTTTCGGCGGCAAAGAGGCGCGCTAAACTCAAACAGCGCGAGTAAGACGCTTTAAATTTTAAAATTTAGCGTCAGCAGGATTGAGCGCAGATCGGCACAGGATAAAATCGCGGCGATGCCTGCCATCGCGAGCTGTGCCACAGACACCGCGCGTTTCTGCACGTACCCGGGCGAGCTAAATTTATAAAATTTGCGCCGCGCATCTTTGAACTTCTGCGTAAATTCAGATCGTCGCGGCGAGCCGTAGAAATTTTACGCAGCATTTCGGCGCGTAATTCTAAAATTAAATTTAACCGCCGCAGATTGCAAATACGGCGCGAAATCCTTATCTATATTTAATTAAATTTTAGCTACCATTATGCAAAATTTGAGGAAACATTATGTATTACGATACCTTGAAAAAAATCTTTTTTCGATTTGATCCAGAAACCGCTCATAAGATCGCAGAATTCGGACTTCGCGCGCTCTATGCGACTCCGGGCGGGCTTGAAGCTCTGGCAAAATTCGGCGTTTATAAAGATGAAATTTTAACTCAAAATATATGGAATTTAAGTTTCGATAATCCAGTAGGTATCGCGGGCGGATTCGACAAAAACGCCACGATGATCGCGCCGCTGGCGGCTCTCGGCTTCGGACACATCGATTTTGGCACCTTTACGCCGCGTCCTCAAAGCGGCAACGAAAAGCCGCGACTTTTTCGCCTCGTTAGCGAGCAGAGCATTCAAAACGCGATGGGCTTTAACAACGAAGGTGCCGATGTTATCGAGCGTCGCGTGCGAAAAATTTATCCTTTTAAAATCCCGATCGCCGCAAATATCGGCAAAAACAAAGCCACCTCGAACGAGGACGCGCTAAGCGATTACGAAGCCTTGGGTCGTAAATTTAACGGGCTGTGCGATTTTTTCATCATCAACGTGAGCTCGCCGAACACCCCGAATCTGCGCGCTTTGCAAGAAAACAGCTTCATAAGCGAGCTGATCGGAGCGATGAAAAAGATCACGAAAAGGCCGCTCGTCTTAAAGCTGGCGCCCGATATGAGTGCGGATCAGGCGATCGCGCTGTGCGAGTGCGCGGTGCAAAGCGGCGCAAGCGGCATCATAATCAATAACACCAGCGTCGATTATTCGCTAAGCCCCAACGCTAGGGACTTTGGCGGCATAAGCGGCAAACTGATTGCCGAAAAATCGCGCACGCTCTTCGCGCAGGTCGCTCGCGAGCTCTTCGGGCGCACGATCCTAATCAGCTGCGGCGGCATAGACAGCGCGCAGGAAGCCTACGAGCGCATCAAATCGGGCGCGAGCCTGATTCAAATTTTTACCGCCTTTATCTTCAAGGGCCCGTTCGTTGCAAAATCGATCAACGAGGGGCTGGCGGAGCTTCTGCGCGCAGACGGCTTTGATAACATAAGCGAGGCGATCGGAGTAAATTTAAAAACTCACGCGGGCGAAAGATACGGCGCGAGAAGCGATCAGACCGAAAATCTCGGCAGCGGCGCGGATTTGCGCGCTTGCGAAAATGAAGGGGTAGGCGCTAAAACGGATAAAATTTCAAGCACGAGCAAAAGTAGGGAGACTAGCGAAATTTCAAACGAGCCCGAAAGCAAGGATGCGGACGAAAATTCTAACGACGGCAAAAGCGAAATATCGAGCGCCCAAGCTGATAAAATTCCCGCCGCTAAAACAGATGAAATTTTGAGCGTTCAAACAAACTCAATCTCCAAAGCGGACGAAAATTCCGACGCTTCGGCAAATTTAAACGCCTTGGTAAGCGCAGATACCGCGACGGATCAAAGCTCAGCCGAACAAAGTAGCGCGGAGAACAAAATTTCCGAGGTTAAAAATACAAAACAAAGCAGCGCAAAAAACGAGAATTTAGAGGCTAAAAGCACAAAGCAAGACAGCGAGGATCGAAAGTCGGATAAAATTTCAAAAACTACCTCCAAAAGCGGCGTAACCTCCAAACGCAGTAAAATTTCAAAGGACGCTACACAAAAAGACGCCGCGCAGAAGGATACTCCGCAGGATAATGACGCCTTACAGAAGGATGCCTCGCAGCAGAAGGGCGCCGAAGCAAAAAATCTCTCGAAAAGCAGCGCAAAGAGCGAAAATTTAGAAGTCAAAAACGCAAAACAAAGCGGAGCGGCAAGCAAAACCGCCAAAACCAAAACTGCGCCGAAAAATAAAACCGCAACTGAAGCCGCACTAAAAAATGACATAGAAAGTAAAAATTCTAAAACTAAAGCCGCGCCGAAAAATAGCGCGGAAAGCAAAAGCTCCAAGGCCAAAAATGCAAAACAAAGCGGCGCCAAAACTAAAAATGTCGAGGCTAAAGAAACCAAAGAGCTTAAAGGGGCTGAAGAAGCGAGCGACACCCAAGACGCAGAGCAAAACTCAAGCAAAAAACGAAAGGCGAAAAAAGATTAATGTTTCCGAAATTTAAGAAAATCACGCTGCAAAACGGGCTTCAAATTTATCACATCCCGATGAATAAAGGCAGCGGCGTCATCAGCGTGGACGTGTTTTACAACGTCGGCTCGCGCGACGAGGTGATGGGTAAAAGCGGCATCGCGCACATGCTGGAGCATCTAAATTTTAAATCCACGAAAAATCGCAAGGCGGGCGAGTTCGACGCGATCGTAAAGGGATTTGGCGGCGTGAACAACGCAAGCACAGGCTTTGATTACACGCACTACTTCATCAAGTGCGCGAGCTCAAATTTAGAGGTCTGCTTGGATCTTTACGCCGACATCATGCAAAACTTAAGCCTCAAAGACAAAGAATTTCAGCCCGAGCGCAAGGTCGTACTCGAGGAGCGGCTGTGGCGCACCGATAACGATCCGTTCGGATACCTATTTTTCAGGCTATATAACGCCGCGTTTTTGTACCACCCGTACCACTGGACGCCGATCGGCTTTCGCAAGGATATCGAAAACTGGAGCATCAAAGATATCAAGGAATTTCACGCTAAATTTTATCAACCGCAAAACGCCGTGCTGCTGATCACCGGCGACATCGGCGAAAAGGCGGCGTTTGATGCGGCCAAAAAACACTTCGCGCCCGTGAAAAACAAGAGCGAAATCCCGAGCCTTCACTGCACAGAGCCTGCGCAAGACGGCGAGAAGCTTAGTGTTATTTACAAAAGCAGCGAGGCGCAGATCGTGGCGGTCGCCTTTAAAATTCCGCCGTTTAACCACCCTGACGCCGCGGCGATCAAAGCGATGGATATATATCTTAGCGGCGGCAAGAGCTCGCTTTTGCAGCGCGTGCTAGTCGATGAGAAAAAGCTCGCCAATCAGATCAATATCTACGATATGAGCGCTAAGGACGAGAATTTATTTATAGTCTTTGCCGTTTGCAACCAGGGCGTAAGCGGCGAGGCGCTAAGAGATGAAATTTTAGCGCTGATCGAAAAAGCCAAAAAAGCTAAAATAAGCGACGACGATATGCTAAAGATCAAAAACACCCTAAGCAGTGATCTTATCTACTCCCTCGACAGCGCCAGCAAGGTAGCGCAGATGTACGGCAGCTACATCGTCCGCGGCGATCTGGACGCGCTATTTAGGCTGGAGCGCGAGATCAAAAGTCTGGATAAAAGCGCGGTTAAAAAAGCGATGAAAACCTATCTAAGCTTTAAAAGCTCCACAAGCATTATTTTACGAAAGGAAAACGATGAATAAAAATGTCATAATCGGCTCTATGACGGCGCTGATCACGCCTTTTAAAGAGAGCAAACTCGACGAACAGACCTACTCCAAGCTCATCAAAAGACAGATAGCAAACGGCATATGCGCGGTCGTGCCCGTCGGTACCACGGGCGAGAGCGCGACGCTGACGCACGACGAGCACCGCGTCTGTATCGAGATCGCCGTAGATGCGTGCAAGGGCACGGACGTCAAGGTGCTAGCGGGCGCGGGCAGCAACGCAACTCACGAAGCGATCGGGCTCGCGCAGTTTGCGCAGGCTCACGGCGCGGACGGAATTTTATCCGTAGCGCCCTACTACAATAAACCCACCCAAAAGGGGCTGTATCTGCACTACAAGGCGATCGCAAGCTCGGTAGATCTGCCGGTACTGCTATACAACGTGCCAGGGCGCACCGGCTGCGACATAGCTGCAGATACGATCATCAAGCTTTTTAACGACTGCGAAAATATCTACGGCGTCAAAGAAGCTAGCGGCAGCATCGATAAATGCGTCGATCTGCTCGCGCACGAGCCGCGCCTTAGCGTGCTTAGCGGCGAAGATGCGATCAACTATCCGATCCTAAGCAACGGCGGCAAGGGCGTGATCTCCGTCACCGCAAATTTACTGCCTGATTACACGGCGAGACTAACGAAATTTGCGCTGCAAAATGAGTTTTTAAAAGCTAAGCAGATCAACGACGATCTCTACGCGATCAATAAAATTTTATTCTGCGAGAGCAATCCGATCCCGATCAAAGCGGCGATGTATATCGCGGGCTTGACGCCGAGTTTAGAATATCGCTTGCCGCTTTGCGAGCCAAGCGCGGAAAACCTCAAAAAAATAGAAAACGTAATGAAACAATACACTATCAAAGGATTTTAATTGACGAACGAATTTAAAGGAAAAACGCTAGTTATCAGCGGCGGCACGAGAGGCATAGGCAGGGCGATAGTTTTAGAATTCGCAGCTGCGGGAGCGAATATCGCTTTTACGTATAATTCCAACGAGGAGCTAGCGACTTCGCAAGCAGCCGAGCTTGAGAAGGCTTACGGCATCAAGGCGCGCGCTTATGCGCTCAATATCTTAGAGCCAGAGACCTACAAGGAGCTATTTGCCAAGATCGACGAGGATTTTGCGCGAGTGGATTTTTTCATCTCAAACGCCATCATTTCGGGTCGCGCAGTCGCAGGCGGATACACTAAATTTATGAGGCTAAAGCCGCGCGGCATCAACAATATCTTTACCGCGACCGTAAATGCCTTCGTCGTGGGCGCGCAAGAAGCCGCAAAACGCATGGAGGCGGTAGGCGGCGGCTCGATCATCTCGCTTAGCTCCACGGGAAATTTAGTCTATATCGAAAACTACGCGGGTCACGGCACGGCAAAAGCCGCCGTCGAAGCGATGGCGCGCTACGCCGCGACCGAGCTTGGAGAGAAAAACATCCGCGTAAACGTAGTAAGCGGCGGCCCGATCGAGACGGACGCACTGCGAGCCTTTACGAATTACGAAGAGGTGCGCGACAAGACCGCCGAGCTTAGCCCGCTAGGACGTATGGGGCAGCCGGAGGATTTGGCGGGAGCATGTTTATTTCTATGCTCGAGCAAGGCTAGCTGGGTGACTGGGCACACCTTCATCGTCGATGGCGGAACGACCTTTAAATAATGCTAAATTTACCCAATATTTTGGCGAGCTTTCGCGTTGCGCTGGCACCGCTGTTTTTCTGGCTGATCCTACTAGCCGGCCATGCGAACGGCGGCATGGTGGGCTCAGTGCATGTAAGCTGGATCGATTATTTCGCCGCGCTAGTCTTCGTCATCGCCTCCGTCACGGACTTTTTCGACGGATACATCGCGCGCTCTTGGAACCAGAAGACTAAATTAGGCGCCATCATCGATCCGCTTGCCGATAAGATGCTGACGCTTGCGGGCTTTTTGGGGCTTATGTTTATCGGACGCGCTAGCCCGTGGGCGATTTACCTAATCCTAATCCGCGAGTTTTTCATCACTGGCCTTCGCGTGGCGATGGCGGGCGATGGCGTAGAGGTCGCCGCATCGATGGCGGGCAAGGTAAAAACGGTCTTTCAGATGATCGCTATAGGCTGGCTAACGATGCAATGGCCCTATGCAAACGCCCTACTCTGGATCGCGGTTGCGCTGACGCTATATTCGGGCTTTGAATATATTTTGGCCTACGCGCGAGCAAAACATTGAACTAGGTTGTATAATTGTGTTTAAATTTAAACTTTATTGTATTGGTTAAAATGACTGCTACTTAATCTTTATAATTTTAAACGAGGTATGAAATATGACTGATGATTTAAAAAAACGGTATGAAAAATTAGTAAAATTTTTAGGCGAAGTTCTTGGTCAGAACTACGAAATAGTTCTACACGATATAAATCAAAAAGGCTCAAGCGTAGTAGCCATCGAAAACTCTCATATTAGCGGGCGTAGTATAAACTCTCCACTAACGGGTTTTGCTTTGGAGCTTATCCAATCAAAAAAGTACCTCGAATGCGATTATATAACCAATTATAAGGCAAAAACTAGTTCAAATTTAAAGATCAACGGCTCGACCTTTTTTATAAAAAATGGACAAAATATCGAGGGAATGCTATGTATAAATTATGACGGAAGTAAATTTGAAAAGCTTTCAAACGATCTTTTAAAGCTTGCAAATTTAACTGCACAAGACACCAAAACAAGCGCTCAAGACGCAATAGAGCAACTTAGCGAAAATATAGAAGAGATCATAGAGGATATACTAAAAAGGCATGATCTAAACGCGAGCGATACAAAGCCTAAAAATAGAGCTAAGTGTATTAAGAAGCTTTATGAAAACGGAATTTTCAACGTCAAGGGATCGATACCCAAAGTGGCCAAATATCTAAATATCTCAGAACCGAGCGTTTATCGTTATTTACAAAAAAATCAAAACGACTAACGTTATTGTATAAAATTTTTTGACCAACATGCTTAGTCGTTGCTTTGATTAAATTTTATCTAAATTTAATAATTTTTTATCAAATCCTTTTAAATTTGAGAAAAAGGCGATTATACTTGAACTAACTCCTAAATCTTTAATAAAATATAATAAATTTCTCTTAACTATCTTCAAATTTCAATAAAAATTTATCTTATATCTTGTAAAATTCCTTATAACTAATAAAATTTTATTGCATAGGAGGAGCTTTATGAGCAAATATCCAAAGGCTATAGGTCCTTATAGCGCTTATAGGGTCTGTGGAGATCTGATATTTATTTCAGGTCAACTACCGATCGACCCTACCGATGGCAAACTTGCAGAAGGCATAGAAGCCCAAACGAAAAGATCGCTTGATAACATAGGTACCGTATTGAGCGAGCTTAAGCTTGGCTTTGAAAATATCGTAAAAACAACCGTGTTTTTATCAGACATTGGAAATTTCGCCAAAATGAATGAAATTTATGGAGGCTTTTTTAGGGAGCCGTATCCAGCAAGAAGCGCCTTTGCGGTCAAAGACCTACCGAAGGGCGCTATGGTAGAGATAGAAGTAATCGCCAAAAAATAAGGTTAGTTTATCTCGTTATCATATGCGCCATGGGGTACTTAAGGCATAGGTTTCGGGTTAAATCCGTTACGTTTATGTTTAAATTTAAACAAACACTATAACAAGGACAAAACAATGTTAGGACTAATCATAGCCTTAGCTATCATAGCATTCTTAGTTTTTATGCTTTACAAGAAGGTAAACGCACATGCAGCTTTACTTATAAGCGGTCTTTTGCTGCTAGCTCTAGCAGCTATTTTTGGGATAGGAGATATCATAGAGCCTAAAAAGAGTTTAAATTTTGCATTTTTTGATCTATTTGAAGTGATAAATCAAAAGATGTCCTCTACTCTTGCAGGCCTCGGTCTTACTCTCATGTGTATAGCGGGATTTTCTGCATATATGGATCACGTAGGAGCCAGTTACTCGCTTTTTAAGGTTTTTGAAAAGCCGCTTCAAAAAGTCAAAAATCCTTATATGCTACTAGTAGTTTCTTACTTCGTAGTGCAGATCATCGTCCTTTTTATCCCATCCCACGCAGGACTTGCGCTACTTTTAATGGTTACGCTATATCCTATTTTAGTTAGAACCGGAGTTAGTAAGCTCTCGGCGCTTTCAGTAATAGGCTCTTGCCAGTTTATCGATCACGGCCCCGGAAGCGGAAACGTAATATATGCTTCAAAAGTAGCAGGCATCGATCCCGCAGTTTATTTCATAAGTCATCAACTTCCTACGACCATTCCTATCATCATAGCTGTTGCGATTACGGTATATTTTTCGCAAAGATATTTTGATAAAAAAGACGGTTTCGTATTTGATGCCGTTGCAGTGGAGGAGGATCTCAAAGAAGCCGGAGAAAAAGAGATCAAAAAACCGCCTCTTATTTATGCTATACTTCCCATAATTCCGATAGTTCTAATACTCGGCTTTAGTAAAATTTTCGGCAGCTCCATTAAGATGAATGTGCCGGTAGCCATGTTGATTTCTACCGTGATTGCTATTTTATTTGAGTGCGTCAGATACAAAAGCCTTATAGAGACGGCAAATTCCTTGATGATATTTTTTAAAGGAATGGGTCATCTTTTCGTAATCACCGTTTCGCTTATCGTCTGCGGTCAGGTTTTTGCAAGCGGTCTTTTAGCGGTCGGCTTTGTCGACACTTTGATAAATTTTGCAAAAGACGCGGGAGTCGGCGTATTTGCCATCATCGTTTTTGTCTCTTTCCTTCTTGCAATAAGTGCATTTTTGATGGGCTCCGGAAATGCGGCGTTTTTCAGCTTCGCTGGGCTTATTCCGGATATTGCCAAATCATTCAATGTCGAGACAATCTCTATTATCCTGCCGGTTCAAATAATGACGGGCTTCGGTAGATGTATGTCACCTATCGCACCCGCTATCATAGCAGTTGCTACTATCGCCAAGGTTAGTCCATTTGCGGTAGTTAAAAGAACGGCACTTCCGATGATAATCGCTGGGCTTACGAATTTAATAATGACATTTATATATCTATAAAGGAGAATTTTATGCAACTAGATACCAAATTAACGCACCTTGGAAGAGGCGATGACAGCCTAGACGTTCGTCCCGTCAATGCTCCCGTAATGAGGGCTTCTACGATTTTATTTAAAAATCACGACGCTTGGCAGGCGACGAGAAAAGCTCGTGAAACACAGCGAGTCTTAAGCTACGGCGCGAGAGGGACCTCCACTAATTTTGAGCTTGAAAAGCTTCTTTGCGAGCTTGAGGGCGGATACAGAGCCCAGCTTTTCCCTACCGGACTTGCCTCTTTGGCTATGGTTTTGTTAAATTACGCAAGCGCGGGCGCTCATTTTATAATAACTGACGCCATATACGGGCCCGTTCGTGCGATATGCGAGAAATTTTTAAAGAATGTGGATGTGCAGGTCGATTTCATCAAGGCTGATGCAAGCGACGTGGAATCAAAGATAAGACCGAATACCAAATTAATACTCTGCGAGAGTCCAGGCTCTATCCTTTATGAAATCATCGACCTACCAAAGCTTTGCGAGATAGCTCACGCGCATAATATCCCCATAGCCATAGACAGCACCTATAGCTCGGGCTATTTGCTACATCCAATGAAGCTTGGAGTGGATATCGTGGTAATTGCTGCAACAAAATATCTAAGCGGTCATAGCGACGTAACAATGGGCGCTGTAATAATCAATGAAAAAGAATGGAAAAATTTTGACAAGCTTCCTGAAATTTTCGGCTTTACGGCAAGTCCCGACGATGCTTATCTGGTCTTAAGAGGCATCAGAACTCTTGGCGTAAGGTTAAGAGAACATGAAAAGTCTGCCAAAAAGATAGTAGAATTTTTGCAAAGCAGAAAAGAGATAAAAACGATATTTTATCCTACCTTAAAAACGCATCCTAATCACGATATTTTTATGCGCGATCATCTAGGCGCAAATGGAATGGTAACGATAGAGTTTAATGACGGCATAAGCAAAGAGAGCGCGATCAAATTTGTAGATGATCTTGAGCTTTTTTCTATCGGAGCCTCTTGGGGCGGATATGAGAGTCTAGCTACCGTTACAGTCCCTCCTAGAACGGCTAGCGACTGGAGCAAAAGAGGACCATTTGTTAGATTTCATATCGGACTTGAGGACGTTGGTGATCTAATAGCCGATTTAGCTCAAGCATTTGATAAAATTTTAAAATAAGAGGATAAATTTATGCAAAAGGTAAGCGTATTTGATATGCTCATACTTCAGGACTCTTGGAGCACCCCTGAGATGAGAGATATTTTTTGCGAAGAAAATAGGATCCAAAAATGGCTTGATGTGGAATCCGCACTAGCTAAAGCCCAGGCAAAGCTTGGCATAATTCCCAAAGAAGCAGCCGAAGAGATATCCAAAAAAGCGTTTTATAAATTTATGGATATGAAATTTATCTTTAATGAGTCTAAAAAAACAAAACATCCTCTAGTGCCGACCGTTAGGGGGCTTGAGAAGGCTTGTGAAAATGGGCTCGGGGAATTCGTACATTTTGGCGTTACCACTCAAGACATCATCGATACGGGGCTTGTTTTGCAGTTTAAAGAGGGTCTTGGGCTTATCAAAAAAGATCTTAAGGACATAGCAAAAGCCCTTTTAAAACTCACAAAGGATCACAAAAATACCCCTATGATGGGCAGGACACTATCTTTACAAGCTCTTCCCATCACGTTTGGACATAAAAGCGCTATTTGGTTATCGGAGTTAAATAGGCATTTTGAGCGAATAGAAGAGCTGGAAAAAAGATTATATGTAGGCCTGATAGTCGGAGCCGTAGGGACTAAAGCATCATTAAGCGATAAATGTAATGAAGTAGAAGAGCTAGTCGATAAATCACTCGGACTGCAAACCCCCGATATATCTTGGCAACCCGCAAGAGATAGATTTATAGAGCTTGGTTACGTACTTGGCAATATTAATGCGACTTTTAATAAAATCGCTCATCAAATTTTAATTATGTCGCACAACGAGCTTGATGAAGTAGCCGAGCCTTTCGGCAAAGGCCAAGTGGGAAGCTCCACAATGCCGCATAAACGCAATCCGGCTATAAGCGAAAACGCAGTAACCGTAAGCAATACCCTTAAAGCAAACATAGCGATACTTTCGGATATCGAGAGGCACGAGCACGAAAGGGACGGCCAAGTGTGGAAAATGGAATGGAAGCTGCTACCTGAAATTTTCTTAATGCTCTCGGTAGTTTTAGCCAATATGAAAACCGTCCTATCTGGGCTAGAAGTCAAAAAAGATAAGATGCTTAAAAATTTAAACGCATTAGGCGGCTTTGTTTTGGCAGAAAGAGTGATGTTTGCTCTTGCGGATCGGCTCGGCAAGCAGCACGCCCACGAGATAGTTTACGAAGCGGCAATGAGGGGCATAGAGGGAGGCCTAAGTTTTAAAGAGGTGTTACTAAAAGATAAAAACGTGTCGAAAATCCTCGATAAAAAAGAGATAGAGAGACTGCTTGATCCGACGACCTATGTCGGCTATGCACCGCAGCTCGTGGATAATTTTTTGCAAAAAATTAAAAACAGCAAAATTTTAAAGTAGCCGCTATGTACTCTGTAGAAATTTCTAAATTTATCTCCACGCTCACTTATAAAAACATCCCGCAAGAGGCTATCTTGCGGGCCAAAGAATTGATATTTGATTGCATCGGTGTAGGCATCGCAGGCGGCGACGAAAAAAGCGTGCAAAATGCCATAAAAACCATAAAAAATTTGCCGGGCGGCGGCGGAGAATGTAAAATTTGGGGACGGAACGTAAAATTTGCGCCTAATTACGCGGCTATGATAAACGCCATCAGCTCGCACGCGCTTGATTTTGATGATACGCATACGGAGGCGATCGTGCATGCAAGCGCAATTTTAACGCCCCTTTGTCTAACCTATATGAGCTACCTGAAAATTCCTAAACGCAGAATTTTAACCGCTTTCGTAGCGGGATGGGAAGTCGCCGCAAGACTTGGTATAGCCTCAAAAGGAAGCTTTCACAAACGCGGATTTCACACCACGGCAATCGCAGGAATTTTCGGCGCCACTGCCGCTATGTGCGTAGCGTTAAGATTAAAGCAAGAGGAATGCGTAAATGCTTTTGGGCTTGCGGCAAGCTATGCAAGCGGCATCAACGAGTTTTTATCAAACGGCTCTAATTCAAAGGTGGTACACGTCGCAAACTGCGTAAACAACGCTATTTTGGCAGTAAATTTTGCAAAAAACGCAATGACCGGGCCGGTTAGCATTTTCGAAGGTAGAGATAATATCTTTAAGACCTTCGGCATAGAAAGCGAATGCGACAAAAGCGAGATTATAAGAGGCCTTGGCAAAATTTGGCAGATCATGCAGGTATCTATCAAGCCCTATCCGAGCTGCCATTTTGCCCATGGGCTGATCGACTGCGCGATCTTACTTAGAAAAGACGGGTTAAAAAGCGACGATATAAAAAGCATAAAATGTTACGTCGATGAGGTTCCCATAAGCTTTATCTGCGATCCGATAGAGCTTAAATATGCCCCTAAAACAGCTTATGAGGCAAAATTTTCTATGCCGTTTCTGATGGCTACGGCTTTTTTTGACGGCGAGTTAAATTTAAAAAGCTACGAAAATTTAAATAGAGCCGAGGTAATAAAGCTTGCGAAAAAAATAACCTATGAAAAGCGCAAAAATGAGGGCTTTCCTAAATACTTCCCCGGACATATAGAAGCTGCTTTAAAAGATGGAAAGATCATAAAAAAAGACGTTTTTATCAACCGAGGAAATTTCGATAATCCACTAAGTTTTGATGAAATTTTTGCAAAATTTAGACAGTGCGCATCTATTAAATTTAGCGAAAAGAAGCTTTTGGCAATCAAAGAAGCCGTAAAAAATTATGAAAGTTCCGAGGTGGACTTAGATAAAATTTTATAATTTTCCCAAAGCCCGGTGGAATTTCAAAACAAGCTAAATTTAAAGCGTCATTTTGATCGCCTAGATCGTCGCAATCAATTTATTGCACTGACTACTCAAACCTCGATAAGCTGCGCAGGGGCAAGTTTTATTTCTAGGCAAGGCGCTTATGTTATACCGGCTCAAGGATAGCGCCGACCATCCGCTGCACGCTCTTGATTTGGCTAAATTTATAGCCCGAAACGGCGGCGGGCTAAGCTCAAAGCTAACCAAGTTTAAAAAAGCGGGCTAAGCCCAAAAAGCGATCTAAGCTTAAAATTTGCAAAATAATAGTAAGCTTAGCCCATTTTTTACAAAGGTCTGAAATTTGAAAAGCATAATTTTAACGCTCGCGATCCTGGCGGTCGGATTTTATTTTTACTCGATAAATTTTATGATCACGGTGCTGGCGATCAGCTTCCTCATATTTTTCCACGAGCTGGGGCATTTTTTGGCAGCGCGGGCGCTGGGCGTGGGGGTGAACGTCTTTAGCGTGGGCTTTGGAGAGAAAGTCTTTACTAAGCGCATCGGCGCTACGCAATACGCCATCAGCGCGATCCCTCTGGGGGGCTACGTGAGCCTTAAGGGGCAGGAGGATTTGGATCCCGCCGCAGCAAGCGCGGACCCCGACAGCTACAACTCCAAAGGCCCGATCGCACGCATAATCATACTTTTCGCGGGGCCCTTTTTTAACCTGCTGCTTGCGTTTTTGATCTACATCGCGCTTGGCTACATCGGCGTCGAAAAGCTAGCGCCGAAGGTCGGCAAAATCTCGCCGGGCTCTGCCGCAGCAAGTGCAGGGCTAATGCTAAACGATGAAATTTTATCGATCGACGGCAAGCAGATCCGCGAGTGGGACGACATCTCAAAGCAGGTAACCGCAGCACCCCTAAGCTTGGAAATTTTACGCGGCGGCGAGCGGCTGAGCCTGCAGCTCACGCCAAAGCTCGGCGAGAAAAAAACCATCTGGCGCGAGAGCATCAGAGTGCCGCTCATCGGCATTTCGCCCGATTACAACACGACCGTGACGCTATATCACAAGGGCGCGAGTTCGCTTAGCTTCGCGTGGGATCAGACGGTGGAGGCATCAAAGCTCATCTTGGTGGGGCTTGAGAAGCTCGCCAGCGGCGTCGTTTCGCCTAAGGAGATGGGCGGCATCGTCGCTATCACCGACATCACCTCAAAGGCGGTCGATTACGGCGCGGCCGTCTTGCTCGCGCTCGTGGCGCTAATATCGGTAAATTTAGGGCTTATTAATCTCTTTCCGATCCCCGCGCTCGACGGCGGGCACATCGCGTTTAATCTCTTTGAGCTCATCTTCCGCCGCCCGGTGCCAAAGCGGGTATTCGTGAGTGCCAGCTACGTAGGGATGGGGATTTTGGCGCTTTTGATGATATTTACGGTACTGAATGATTTCGCTAGAATTTTGGGATTTTACAAATGAGGCTGGATGAAATTTTAAAGCGCATTGAGGCTGCAAAAGCAGGCGCGGGCGAAGTGCAGCTAATCGCAGTGAGCAAAAACGTAGGCACGGATGAGGTGCGCGAGCTGTATTCGCAAGGACAGATCGCGTTTGGCGAAAACAGAGTGCAGGAGCTGAAGCGCAAAAGCGAGCTACTGGGCGAACTGCCGCTAAAGTGGCACTTCATCGGCACGCTGCAAAGCAACAAAATCAATCAGCTCATCGCTCTGCGCCCGACGCTGTGGCAGAGCTGCAACAGTTACGAGCTCGCGCTTGCCGTAAATAAGCGGCTGAATTATCCGCTAGATACACTGCTGGAGATCAACGCCGCGGGCGAGAGCTCCAAAACGGGGCTCGATAAAAACTGCGCCGTGGAGGAGTTTTTGCGCATCAAGCAAGAGTGCAAAAATCTAAATTTAATCGGCGTGATGAGCATCGGAGCGCACGTGAGCGAGCCCGCGCAGATCGCGCGAAGCTTCGAGGTGAGCCGCGAGATCTTCGATGCGCTCGTACCGCACGGTGCGCGGATCTGCTCAATGGGGATGAGCGATGATTTTGAGCTCGCGATCAAATGCGGCTCGAACATGATCCGCCTGGGTAGAATTTTATACGCCTAGGCCCCGAGGGACGGGTTTTATCGCGCGAGAAAGTTTTATACTGCTTTTTATTAGACGGCGCACTTGATTTGCCGCGCGAGCTAAATCGGGCGCTTACCTCAACTATGAAATTTGGCGCGATAAAGCTAGCGTGATGTTAAATTCCAATCTTCAATGAAATTTTGCGGCATAATTTATGCGGCGCGATAATCGGTCGCACACGGCCCTACGCAACCTCCTATCCGCAGGTTCGGCATTCTATGCGATAATCAAGTCGCAGCACAATCCTACGCAACCCTATCGGCAAGCTCGGCGCATGGTACGATAATGGACTGCGGTGCAGCTTCACGCAGGTCGCATCCGCAAGATCGGCATTGGTCGCAAAAAAATAGGTCACGACGCAGATCAAATCTCTAAAACTCGGTGCTTATTGTAATGTAAAATTTTGATGCGATAATATGGCGCAATATTAAATTTACGCATCTCAGCGTATTTTGGCGAAAAATTTTAGCACGCCTTAGCGGCATAAAATTTTAAAGCGATATATCGGTTCAGAATTTTAGGCGACGCAGCACAAGCCCGATCGACAAAATTTAACGCAATATCAAGGCTGTGAAATTTAACGAGCTTCGCTGCTGTAAATTTAAAACAACGGCAAACGTAGAGCAGTTGCGGCGCCGATGGCAGATGAAGCGAAGCTCGTGAAGCAGTGTAAAATTTAACCCGCTTCGGTGCTACAAAATTTCAAAGCGGCAGCGCAGACGACGCAGCTCGGCGAGCGATGCAATGTTTTCAGAAACGGTATTTGGCGGCGCGCCGATAAAAGGCGAGGCGCGATTCTTTATACTTTTGCAAACAAGCACACTCTGATATGTCCGATCTGCGCTCACACCCGCGTTGAAAGCGCGCAGAGCAGCCCTGCTCTTTAAAATTTTAATCCTCGTAAATTTACTCGCCCGTTTAATACCGAATATAGAAGCGCGATATTTTTGAGCGGTCGCATCCGCGCCGATCGCCTTGTATCTCGCATTTTTATCTACTTTGCAGGCTCGCGCTTTTTAAGCCGCAAATTCAAAATCGAATAGCTTTATTTACCTGCCGCGACCCGCTTTAAATTTTAAAATTTCGCCTATTTTTAGCATCGCGCAGATAAAACCCTCCGCGCTCCAGCGCCTAAAAGCGCAGTCGTAGCAGCTAATCTCGCCGCCGCAGGTCATCTCTTCTTCATCGTTGTCGGGTTTAAATTTTACGCAGCTCTCGGCGGTTTCGCGCGCTTTTTCGTAGTTAAATTTGCCGAATCTAAACTCGCCTTTTTCGTTAAAGCTTGAGCGCATCAAAACCCCCGAAGCTCTTTTAGGCTTAAGTTTCTAAAGCCGCCGCTAGCTTCTTTTTTGACGAGCAAGGTCGCCTTAAAATCCAAAAACACCGGCTTTAGCGCGCCGATTAAATTTATGCGTTCATCAGGCAAGAGAGGTTTAAAATTTTCATTCGCTACCGCCTCGATAAAATTTAATCCCAAAAGCTCGGCTACGCTCAAATTCGACTCTTTTAGCTCAAATTTGCCTCTGATCTTGCCGTTGCTTCCGCTAAGCCTCAGCCCTATGCCCGCAAGTGCGCCGATGACGCCGCGAGCGCCGTTTCTTAGCTCTTTTAAAAATACGTTTTGCAAGGCAGCCTCTTTAAACGCCTGCTCCGTGCTTAAAAATATCTCCTTTGCGCTCTTGCCAAAGCTTATCAGCTCTTGCGCATTTACGATATCTTTTTCAAAGGCCGCCGCAATACCCGGCTCCGCACTCGGCGCGCTTTTGCGTTCTAGTAGCCGGGTCGCGAAATCCAGCACTTGCGACTTTTGCTCCTCGCTAAGCCAAGCTTCCAGGCACATGCAGCTATTGTGCGAGGTGTAGTTGATGCGAGAATCTAGCAAAAGCTGATGGCGCGTGACGAATGAGACAGGCGCGAACGAGCCCGCAAACGCGGCGATCTCTTCGGCAAGCAGTCCTGTAGAAACCTCACCGCCTAGCTCATCCGTGTCGTCGATGCAAAGTAGAAATTTAAATTTCATTTTAAAAGCCTTAATATTTAAGTCTATTTTAAATATTTATAAAATAAAATTATATTCAAATATTTTAATAAAATTTATTCCATAAAATGGTATTTTACATAATATATAATAAAAATTTTATTTTAAGGAGTTAGGATGAAAAAGATCGGCTTAATCGCTTTCTGTGCTGCGATAGCGCTTCACGGTGAAGTCTTTACGCTCGGACAGATCGAAGTCATAAAAAATGTAGGCGGCATGCAAAAAAGCGATACAAACGTCGTAACCGTCGATGAACAACAGATACAAAAAGACGAGATAAAGCGCCTCTCGCAGGTCGCCTACTCAACGCCAGGTATTTACGTGGATAAAAAAGGTCCGCGCGCCGAGCAAAATTTCTACGTTCGTGGCTTTGATTCACGCAGAGTGCCGCTTTTTATCGACGGAATTCCGGTTTACGTGCCTTACGACGGTAATGCGGATTACAGCAGGTTTACCACATTTGATCTAAGCAGGATCGATATCTCAAAGGGCTCAAGTTCGGTGCTCTACGGACCGAATACTATGGGCGGCGCGATAAATTTAATCACCAAAAAGCCCAGCAAAGAACTTGAGGGAAATTTAGGCTACGGCTTTGAGACGGGCAGAAGCGGCAAAACCTACGGCAATAACGTCGATTTGAACGTCGGCAGCAAGCAGGAGCTATTTTACGTGCAAGCAGGTGGTAGCTTTATGGAGGATATGGGGCAGCAGATGTCGCGTAAATTTAAAGGAGACGCAAACAACAACGAAGACGGCGGCAGGCGTGATAACTCCGTGCAGCGAGATAAGAAATTTAATATCAAACTCGGCCTTACGCCAAACGAAACCGACGAATACGCGATCGCCTACGTAAATCAAAAGGCAAGCAAAGAGCAACCGATGTATGCGGGAAGATATACGACTTTTAGCCAAAAAGACCGCAAATGGGAGTGGTATCAATGGGATAGGCAAAGCGTCTATTTCCTATCGCATACGGAATTTGCAAATAGCTTTTACATAAATACCAAGGCTTTTGCCGATGAGTTTAAAAACGGAATGTTTGATATCGATAAAAAAGAGGATAGCAAGTATAAGGATAACGCATACGGATTCGGTTTGGAAATGGGCAGAGACGTAAGCGATAGCAACACGCTTAAATTTGCCACAAACTACAAACACGATAAGCACTCCGGACATAAGATCCACTATACCGGAAGTTTCGGCACCGAACCTACCGTTACCTTTATAGATAGAACCTACGGTTTCGCGCTTGAAGACACTCACAAATTTACCGATTTTACCAAACTGATTTTGGGCGTTAGTTACGACACGAGAGATGCCATCAAAGCCGAAGACTACATCCAATATAAAGGCGGCGGAGGCGGAGCAGGCAACCCCGCTAACTGGAAGCTAACCTCGTTTGACGTAGACAAGAAACACGCCTTTAATTACCAAACCGCTATCAAACATAGCTTTGACGGCGAGGACGAGCTAAGCCTAAGCTACGCCAAAAAGACCTATTTTGCCAGCATGAAAGATAGATATAGCGAGAGGTTTGGGCGAAATTTCGCAAATCCACACCTAAAGCCCGAAGTAGCACACCACTACGAAGTCGGCTACCAAAGGAATTTTGGAGAATTTTTGAGGTTGGAAGGCTCGGTGTTTTACTCCAGAGTTAAAGACGCTATCGGCACGACCAGCGTTACTAGGTTTGCGCAAACTAGAGATATGAACGTAAACGTCGATAAAGCTCATTACAAGGGCTTTGAACTCGCCGTAGCCTACTTTGCGACGCAAGATTTGGAGCTTGGCGCAAACTATACGTATATGAATGCCAAATATAAAGAGAGCGGCGAAAGCACGATCGTCTATGATCTGCCTAAACACAAAGGATTTTTATACGCAGATTATAAAATTCTGCCTAAATTCGGCGTTTACGTCTCTCAAGAGCTCAGCTCGAGCTTATGGAACAGAGTGCCTACCGGCAGAAGTAGTCATATAGATCACAAAACGGCCGGCTTTGGCGTAACCAATCTCAAGCTCACGTATGAGCCCGTCGAGAGCTTAAGCGTAGAGGCGGGAGTATCGAATCTGTTTGATAAAAACTATGAGTATAGAGAGGGCTTCCCTGAGGAGGGTCGCGTATTTTTCTCAAACATCAGATATAAATTTTAATTCAGGTTTAGACGGCGGTGGCATTTTGCCTTTTCATTGAACTCCGCGGGCGAGCGGTTTTGAGCCCCATCTCATACCGCCCGCCCCTTTTAAATTTTAAAATCTAAATTTTGCGCCTAGCAATCTAAAATCACCGCCGCTAAATTTTAAAATTTAGCGGCTAGATAGGCGCCTTGTGAAGATAAATCTATTTTAAAATTTCTTTTGCTATACTTGCGAAATCAAAAATTTTAAAAGGAAAACGGTGAAAAAAATATTTCTATTTCTCTGCGCCGCGAGCATGCTTTTTGCTCTGAGCGAGACGCAGATCAAGGACTATATCGCTCAAAACAGCGAAAATATAGAGCAGCTGCAAGGCACTCCAGCTAAAATTTACGCCAGCTCGCCGCCGCTTTTATATATGCTTTACGCGCTTGATCCCTCTAAAATCAGCGGCGTGAATTTCGAGTGGAACGCCTTCGAGCGCCCCTACGTCAAAAAAGAGGTGCAAGAGCAGCCCGTCGTGGGAGGCTTTTTCGGTCAGGGTAAAATTCCAAACGTCGAGATGCTGCTGCGCCTAAATCCCGAGCTCATCCTCGTAAACGCAAGCTCGCGCAACACCAAAAAGATGAGCGAGGTTTTCGGCTCGATCAAAAAGCCGATGCTCTATCTAAGCGCGACGAAGCTTGAGGATTATCTGGATGGGTTTGAAATTTTAGGCGAAATCACGGGCAAAAAGGAGCGCACCGCGCGCCTCGTAAATTACGCGAAAGAGTCGCTAAATTTGACCGCGCAAGTAGAGGAATACATTAAGAAAAACAACCTGCAAAAGGTAAAAATTTACTACGCGCAGGGCGGCGACGGGCTAGCCACCGAGTGCGAGGGCTCGTGGCACGCTACGCTCATCGAGCGAGCCGGCGCGCAAAACGTGCATAAGTGCAGCGAAGATCCAAACGCCAAATCCTTCGGACGCGTAAAGATTAGCTTCGAGCAGCTCGTTAAATACGACCCGGACGTCATCCTCATCTACGAAAAAGAGCTGTTTGATAAAATTTACGGCGACCCCAAATGGCAGCTGCTGGGCGCGGTGAAAAATAAAAAGGCCTACTACATCCCGCGCGAGCCCTTTTCGTGGTTCGACCGCCCGCCTTCGTTTATGAGGTTTTTGGGGCTAAAATGGCTGATAAATTTGGCCTATCCAGAGGCATTTAAATTTGATATGGCTCGCGAGACGCGCGAGTTTTACAAGCTATTTTTGGATCTTGAGCTGAGTGACGAGCAAATTTATAAAATTTTAGGACGCGCCGAGTGAGTAAAGAAAAATGAGCAAAAAGGCGTTTGCGTTTTTAGCCCTCCTGTTGGCGCTTTGCGTCGCGGGCTCGATGTTGCTGGGCAAATACGGCTTTAGCGCGAGCGATTACATAAACTACGTCACCGCCCTTTTAAAAGGCGAAAATTTAAAAGAGTATGAAGTGATGCGCACGCTCTTGCTTGAGATCCGCCTGCCGCGCATACTTGCCTGCGTGCTCATCGGCGCGAGCCTGGCGATCAGCGGCGCGGCGTATCAGGCGATGTTTGTAAACCCGCTTGTTAGCCCCTCGATACTGGGCGTTCTAAGCGGCGCGGGATTTGGCGCAGCGGTCGGGATGTTTTTTAGGCTCAATGAATACCTTATCCAGCTTAGCACATTCGGCTTCGGTTTTCTTGCCGTGGCGGTAGCGCTTGGCGTCTCGGCGCTGTATTCGCGCAGCGGTAGCGTCATCGTGCTAGTTCTTGGCGGCGTCATCAGCGGCTCGCTCTTTACCTCGCTGCTCTCGGTGCTAAAATACGCTGCAGACCCGAACGACGCGCTTCCTACGATCACCTATTTTTTAATGGGGAGCCTCGGCTTTGCGTCTAAAAGTTTTATCCAAATTTCAATCCTGCCGATGTGCGCGGGCGTTTTACTGCTAGCGCTTAGCGGCAAATACCTAAACGCGCTAAGCCTTGGCGAGGAGGAGGCAAAGAGCCTTGGCGTAAATACGGTGCGGGTTAAAATTTTCATCATCCTCGTCGCGACCTTCGTTAGCGCGCTTAGCGTGACGATCGCGGGCATCATCGGCTGGATCGGGCTTATCGTGCCGCACATCGCGCGCTTTATCTTCGGCGCCGATAACCGCGCGGTTCTGGCAAGCTCGGCGATGATCGGCGCGATATTTCTGCTCTTTTGCGACAGCTTCTCGCGGCTCATTTTTACCTTTGAAATCCCTATCGGCATCGTTACCTCGCTGTTTGGCATTCCGATGTTTATCATCGTGCTGCGCCGCGCCAAGAGGAGCTTTTGATGCGAAAAAATTTGATAGAAGTGCGAAATTTGCGCTTTGCCTACCAGGACAAACCCGTGCTAAAAGGCATCAGCTTTGACGTCGCGACGGGCGATACGCTAAGCGTCCTAGGCGCCAACGGCAGCGGCAAAAGCACCCTGCTTCGTATAATGCTCGGATTTTTAAAATTTGAGGGCGAGGTGCTAATCGCAGGCAAAAGCGTGCGCGACTACGGCAAAAAGGGGCTCGCCTCACTCGTCGCCTACGTGCCGCAGACGCACGCGCCGTCCTATGACTACAGCGTCTTTGACGTCGCGCTGATGGGCGCGCTGTGCAGGACGCCGCTGTTTTCTAGCTTTAGTGCGGCGGATAAAAAGCTAGCCGAGCAGGCGCTGGAAAAAATGGGCATCGCGCATCTAAAAAACGCGCCCTACACGAGGGTTAGCGGCGGCGAGCAGCAGCTGGCGTACATCGCGCGCACGCTGGTTCAGGGCGCGAAAGTGATCTTTATGGACGAGCCTACAAACGGGCTAGACTTTGGCAATCAGATCAAGCTGCTCGAGATGATAAAAGCGCTGGGAGATGAGGGCTATACCTTCGTGCAGACGACGCACTATCCGCGTCACGCGAAATTCGTTTCAAGCTTGACGCTATTTATAAAAGACGGCGAAATTTTAGCCTTCGGGCGCAGCGAGCAGCTCATAAACACCGAAAATATTGATAAAATTTATGGCGTAAACTACGAAAGATATGAGGGGATGTTGTAGTATTAAGTTATTTAGTATTATAATTATATATAAATTATTAATCATGCAGGAGGAATAGTATGGGAGAATTGTCAAAGACAATCGGAGAATATGGAGAGAATCTGGTAGAAAAATTTTTATCCGCTGTAGGGTGGAATCATTTACTAAAAGGTATTGAGTTGAAGTGTTCAAACAAAGAACATACTAATAAAAAAGGCAACCCATTAAAAACACATGGGATAGATTTTTTGTACTCATATATGAATCCTCTTGTTGATGGGCACTTAAACAATATTATAATATCGTCTAAATTTCAAGCTAAAAAGTATCCAAATAGTCCAACGAGTAAATTTAAAGACTTTATGCAAGATTTAATATGTACTATGGAATGTTTTGATAATTCTGCTCAAAAAGAAGAAATTATACGAGGATTTGACTTTTCTTTTGCAAATGACATCGGCGTATTATTTTGGTTAAATAATGATACGACGAGCATTGACGATTTGATTAAGGAAGTTTCCGCGGCCAGATTGAACATTATTAGAGATAATACCATTTATATTATAGACAATAAGCGAGCCT
>CAURZM010000003.1:0-167960 GCA_963529625.1 uncultured Campylobacter sp.
GCGAGGCGACGGGCCCGAAAATATATCTCATTTTTGCTCCATGATTTGATTTGCGGGGTTTGCTTGCACATAGAATTTCGCTTTAAATTTTGCTTTGCGGAATTTTAATTTGCAAAATTTTAATTTAAAATTCCGCGTCGTGAAATTTTGCTGAAATTTGCTTTTAAAAAATTTAGCTAGAAAATCTCGCTTTGAAATTCTACGTAGCAAGTTTATACCTTGGAATTTAACTTCCGCACACCGAAATTTACCGCTGCTTTTATGCGAAATTCCACTTCCGCGCTCCGCCCTGCTACGACGGAATTTTAAGCTTAGAGCTTTGAATTTATCCTTAAATTTGGGGCGTGAGAGCTATAAATTTAAAGCGCGGGCTAAATTTAAAATCGCAAGCTCGCGGTATTTTTACGCCGCCGCATGCATAGCGCGTAAAATTTTAAGCCTCGCTCGATGTAAAAGCGACGCAAAATTTCAAATTTAGGCTAAGTTTTAAAATTTAGCGATACCGCCGCGCTAAACGGCGCAGAATTTTAAAATTTTAAAGCTTTGCGTTCCGCGGGCTATTTTGACGGCGTGAAAGCGGTGCAAAATTAAAATTTATGGGCAACGGCAAAATCGCGCAGAAGCAAAGCAAGCGACTCAAGCGAGCAAAATTTTAAACTACGGCTCTATGAAATTTCACAGCGGCGCGCTGCAAGCAGGCTATCGCAAAGTCTGGTTTTAGCGTGCGCTTAGCTCGTGCACCAAATCCACCAGATATTTGGCGTTTTGCACGCTCACATCGGGCAAAATTCCATGGCCTAGATTAAAGATATGAGCCGCACCCTTCATTGCCGATAATATCTCGCGCACGCCCGATTCTATCGCGCCGCAGTCGTATAACCGCATCGGCTCCAGGTTGCCCTGAAGCGCAAATTTGCCCCCGAGCTGCTCGCGCGCAAGCCCCATAGGAGTGCTCCAATCCACGCCCCATACGTCAAAGCTCGCCGCGCCGCGCCGCGCCGCAATACTGCTCAGCCGCGACATCTGTGCGCCCGTGCCCTTGGCAAAGACGATGAGCGGGATATGCGGGAATTTCGCCTTTAAAAATTCCGTGATTTCCAAGATGTATCGCCAGCCGAACTCCTCGTACGCGCTCGGCTCCAGCGCGCCCGCCCAGCTGTCGAAGATCTGCACCGCATCGACGCCCGAGCCGATCTGACGCGCCAGATAAAGCTTCGTCGCCTCCGTAACGAGGCGCAAAATTTCATGCAGAAGCTGCGGGTTTTCGTAAAGCATCCTTTTGCAAACGGCGTAATTTTTGCTACCGCCGCCCTCGATCATATAGGTAGCGATCGTCCATGGCGCGCCGCAAAAGCCAATAAGCGCTTTGTCTGCGGCAAGGCGCGAGCGAGTAAGCGAGATCGTATCATAAACGTATCCGAGCTCTGCCGCGGCCTTTTGCGGATCAAGGCGCGCCAAATCGCCCTGAGAGCGGATCGGATCGCTAAAGCGCGGTCCTTCGCCCGCTTCGAAGCGCAGATCCATACCCATCTGCATCGGCACAACCAAAATATCGCTAAATAAAATCGCCGCATCGACGCCCAAAATCTCTACGGGCTGGATCGTTACCTCGCTAGCGGCGCGGTAGTCGCGGCACAGGCTCAAAAAATCGCCCGCCCTCTCGCGCACCGCCATGTATTGCGGCAGGTAGCGCCCCGCCTGGCGCATCATCCAAATGGGCGTGTATGGGGTCTCTTTGCCGAAACATGCGTCGATGAAAACCATTTTTATCCTTTAAATTTACTCAAAATATACAAAGCCAAACAAACCGCAAAGATAGCCCCTGCAAGCAAAAGCATATCCAAAGGGGTAGTAAAATCGGTGTGCAAAATTCCCTTGAAAAAATCCACTACGAGCACCATTATGATGACGCTGCCGAGTTTGTGCTTCAGCTCCTCGAGAGAGGCGATCTTTAAAACTTGCAAATTTAGATCCACAAACTCGTCGATAAAGAGCTCATAAATTCCAAATACGAAGATTAACAGCACGATAGCGACCAGATACAGATCGATCGCCGTTATTATCTCGCCTAAAATATCGACGTAAAGCGCTCCCTCGCTCTGCGGAGCTAGGAAAAATTCCACGATTTTATAGAGCGCCGAGCAGATTTCGTAGCTTGCCATCACAAATATCGCCGCGCCTGCCGCGATGCAAAAAAGCACGGGTAGGAGGGTTAAAAATTTGCTGCAAAGTAAAAATTTCTCAAATATAGCTTTCATTTTTTCCTTAAAATTTTAATTCGGGATTATACGCTCCGCAAACGGACGTATAAATTTAAAGCCGCTCCATGCCGAAGTGTCTGTTTCAAATTACGCTCGCTTACAACCGCATAAATTTACGCTATTTGATCGCGCCCGTTTGAGTCTTTAAAATTTTGCGCCAGGTTAAAGGCGCAAAATTTCAGCTCGCGACGTTAAATTTTAACTAGGCTGATTTGTAAATTTATTCGCCAGGCCTCGGCGCCGAAATCACGCACGCGACCGCATCCGCGCACAAAGGCTCGGCAACTTTGCTAAATTATCCTACTTGTCTTGCTGCATATCGATCCAGCGAAGCGCGATGCGCACGGCGTTTGTAGCCGCTCCGACGCGGATCTGATCGGCGCTGCACCAAAGATGCAAAATTTTATCGTCGAAATTGTCCCTGCGAAGCCTGCCGACGTAGGTTTCATTCGTGTCGCTCGAAAGCAGCGGCATCGGGTATTCGTTTTTGCTTGGATCGTCTGCAAGCACGATGCTAGGCGCATTTCTTAAAATTTCGCGCACGCGGCTAATCTCAAAATCCTTTTTAAATTTTATCGTGATCGCCTCGCTGTGGCTGCGTAGCACCGGCACGCGCACGCAGGTAGCCGAAACGGCGAAGTTTTTATGCAAAATTTTCTGCGTTTCGTTTACCATCTTCATCTCCTCTTTGGTGTAGTCGTTGTCCAAAAATACGTCGATGTGCGGGATGACATTCATCGCGATCTGATGCGGGAAAACCTTCGGCTCGCACTCATCAAGCTTAAAAGCGAAAAACTGCTGCAACTGCTCTACAAGCTCGCTCATACCCTCTTTACCTGCGCCGCTTGTCGCCTGGTAGGTGCTTACGTCCACGCGTTCGATATCAAACGCGTCATCAAGCGGCTTAAGAATTTGAACCATCTGGATAGTTGAGCAGTTCGGATTAGCGATGATGCCTGTCTCTTCCCATAGCTTTATATCCTGAGGATTACACTCGGGCACTACGAGTGGGACGTTTTCTTGCATGCGAAAGTGGCTCGTGTTGTCGATCACCACCGCGCCGCTTGCCGCAGCAAATGGCACGTAATGCGCCGAAATGGAGCCGCCCGCGCTAAAAAACGCGATGTCGATCTCGTTTTCGTCAAAAGTGCTGTCTGTTAGCTCCCTCACGACGTATTCTTTGCCGCGAAATTCCACCTTCTCGCCCGCGCTCTTTGCGCTTGCAAGCGGCAGTATGTCCTTTACGGGGAAGTTCATCTCGTCTAAGACGCGCAAAATCTCCTCGCCTACGGCGCCGGTAGCGCCTACGATGGCGATATTGTAACTACTCATCCTCTCCTCCTTTTAAAATTTCATCGCTAGAGCCGTCGCTCTGCGAATCTTTACTATCCAAATTTGAATTTAATAAATTTTCATCCTGCGCAAGCTCGTCCGCTTCACCCTCGTCGCCCTCCTCGGCTTTCGGGCAGGTCGCGATGCTCACGACGTCGTCGCCCTCGACATTTACGACGATGACGCCGCTGGTGTTGCGACCCGCTTTGCGGATGCTTTGCATATCGACGCGGATCATCTTGCCGCTGGTGGTTAGCGCCATGAGATCCATCTCCTCATCGACCATCACGACGCCGATGAGCTCGCCCGTGCGGTTGGTGAGCTTCATGCAGATGACGCCCTTGCCGCCGCGGTTTGTGAGACGATACTCGCTCGCGGTCGTGCGCTTGCCGATACCCTTTTGGCTCACGCTTAAAATTTCTTGCATATCGCTTAAAATAAACGCGGCGCCGATGACCTCGTCGCCTTTTTCTTTAAATTTAATTCCTTTTACGCCGCGAGCGATGCGCCCCATCTGGCGAATTTTATTTAGATTAAATTTAAGACACATTCCCTTTTTCGTAGCGATAAAAAGCATATTTTCGTTAGCGCTTTGCGGCTCGCCCTCTTGTGCGCCCTCGTCTTGCGAAATTTCATCTGAAATTTCATCCTCGCTTCCTTCTAAAATATCCTGCTCGGTCTGATCTAAGGCTTCCTCAGCCTCGCCGCCGTCCAGATCGTCGCCGCTTAGAGCGCCTCCTTTGTAGTTTTGCATCTCCTCGGCGCTGTTTGGAGCGATGAGAGCGGTTACTAGCGTATCGTCCTCGTCTAGGCTGATAGCGCGGATGCCGAGTGAGCGGATATTTTTAAACTCGCTTAAATTCGTGCGTTTTACGATGCCGTTGCGAGTGAAAAATACGAGCGACTTGCTCGGATCAAAATCGGTCGTAGGGATGATCGCCATGATCTTTTCATCCGCGCCGAGCTGGATTAAATTTACTACCGCCTTGCCCTTTGCAGTGCGCGAGCCCTCCGGGATTTTATAGACCTTGAGCCAGTAAAGCTGCCCGCGGTCGGTGATAAACATAAGCGTGTCGTGGGTGTTGGACGTAAAAAAGCTCTCGATGAAGTCATCATCGTATGTCGTGACCGCCACGCGCCCCTTGCCGCCGCGCTTTTGCTTCTCGTAAGTCTTGCTAGGCACGCGCTTGATGTAGCCGCGGTGAGTGATCGTAACGACCATATTTTCATTCGCGATGAGATCTTCGATGTCGATGTCCTCGTAGTCATCGACGATTTCGGTGATGCGCGGACATTTAAATTTATCCTTGATCTCCAAAAGCTCGTCTTTGATGATCCCCTCGATCAGCTCCTCGCTCTTTAAGATCGCGTCAAGCCGCTTTATCTCGGCTAAAATTTCTTTTAGCTCCTCCTCGATCTTTTCGCGCTCAAGTCCCGTTAAGCGGCTTAGCCTCATATCTAAAATCGCGCCCGATTGCGCCTCGCTGAGGCCGAATCTGCTCATTAAATTTTCGCGCGCGACGTTGGTGTCGGCGGAGTTTCTAATCACATCGATCACTTCGTCGATATTATCTAGCGCAATCTTTAAGCCCTCCAAGATGTGCGCTCTAGCGCGCGCTTTTTGAAGCTCAAAAATTGTGCGGCGGATGATGACGGTTTTTCTGTGGTTCAAAAACAGCTTCAAAAGCTCTATCAGCGTGAAAATCTTCGGCTCCTTGCCGTCGATTGCGAGCATTATCACGCCGAAGGTCGCCTCCATCGTGGTTTGCTTAAATAGATTATTCAGTACGATCTCGCTCATCGCGTCGCGTTTAAGCTCGATTACTACGCGAATTCCGTCGCGATCGCTCTCGTCACGTACCTCAGAGATGCCTTCGATCTGCTTTTCCTTTACGAGATCTGCAATCTGCTCAATGAGGCGCGCCTTATTGGTCTGATACGGCAGCTCGTCGATTACGATGACATCTTTACTAGCTTTTTTTTCAATATGGGTTTTAGCGCGAATTTTAACGCGCCCTCTGCCCGTTTTATACGCCTCGATGATCCCTTTTTTGCCGTAGATTATGCCGCCGGTCGGAAAATCGGGGCCCTTGATCTCGCCCATAATCTCCTCTAGGCTTGCGTTTTTATTCTCAAGCAGTATCAAAAGACCGCCTACGAGCTCATCTAGGCTATGCGGCGGGATATTCGTCGCCATTCCAACGGCGATTCCGCTCGAGCCGTTAAGCAGCAAATTCGGCACGCGCGCAGGTAATACGTCGGGCTCATTTAAGCTCTCGTCGTAGTTCGGCACGAAATCGACCGTCTCTTTATCCAGGTCTTTTAGCAGTTCCTCGGCTAGCGGCGTCATACGCGCTTCGGTGTACCTCATCGCCGCCGCTCCGTCGCCGTCGATCGATCCGAAGTTGCCCTGTCCGTCGACGGAAGGAATTCTCATCGAAAAGCTCTGTGCCATTCGCACGAGCGCATCGTAAACAGCAGTATCGCCGTGCGGATGGTATTTACCGATGACGTCGCCTACGATACGGGCGGATTTTTTGTATGGCTGGCGAGAGCCCACGCCAAGATCGTTCATCGCATATAAAATTCGCCTATGCACGGGCTTTAGGCCGTCTCTGGCGTCGGGTAGCGCGCGACCGATGATAACGCTCATCGAGTAATCAAGATAGCTCGTCTTGATCGATTCCTCGACGTCTATATCGATGATCTCCTGATTTTCAAACATATTTGATTGCATAAATATCCTTTTAAATTTTAAAGCGCGATTATAGCGAATTATTCTTTTGCATTAGCTAAAACCAAGCCGCATACGGGCATAAAGCCGCCATCGATCAAGCTCTCGCGCGCTTGCAGCATGCTAAGGCCTGAGGTGATGATGTCATCTACCAGGATCACGGGGAATTGCGGCGGGGTTAAAATTTTAAAATTCCGCTTGTGTTTTAGGCGAAATTCCAAACTCTGTCCCGTGTATTTGACGCGGTTTTGCGCGCGCAGGCAGTGAAATTTTGGCTCAATTAGCGCGCTTTTTAGCGCGCGGGCTAAGATCGCCGTGTGCGAATAGCCGCTGCGTACGTCATCATCCAGCGGCACGGCGTTAAATTTAAAAACCCCGTTCGTTTTAAACGCTTCGTAATTTTGCGGATTTGCAGAAATTTCGCGCTGCAGATGAAGCGGGAATTTCGCTAGGCTTAAAGAGGCTATGCGAGCAAGCACCGCAGCGCCGTATTCGTGATGTTTAGAAAGTATAAGCTCTCGAATTTCGGAGTAGCCGTAGTAGTAAAATACGCTAAAGCCCTCCACCTGCCGCATACTTAGGCGGCATTCGGCTAAATTTGCGGCGCAGGCGGCGCAGATCGTGCGCAGGCTAAACGCGCCGCAATTTACGCAGCGCATCTAAAGCGTAGAGATGATTTGATCGGCGGATTTTTTGACGATGTCACCAAGCAAGTTTTGCACAAAAGGATTAAGCGATCTAGCCGTGCGAAGCGCGGTAAATTGGCTCTGATCCTGCGAAACGCGCTTAGTCGTAGTTTTGTTGCCCTGCACGATAGAGATCGCGATCTCGCCTCTTGCGCTCATATTTTCCTTCGAGTAGCCGTTGATCGCTGCCGAGATGCTTCTGATATTTACGGTTACGATATTCGGGCTTGCCGGATCGATCCTTACGCCGCGAGCCTCAAGCTCCGCGCGCAAAGCCTTATCGAACCACGCTGAGAGATTGTTTTTTAAAAGCACTTCATCGACCAGTTTGCCGTCGTTGTCGTTTATAACGGCGATTACCATCTGATTTTCGCGCTGATCGTTGATCGCGTTGATATTTACCGACTTGCCGCTTACGGTCTGATCGGCCTTAGAGAGATACGGATTTAGGCTGATGACGCTGCTGGTTTGCGAGCAAGCAACGAAAAATAGCGCAAAGACGCCGAGTAAAAATTTTTTCATTTCGATCCTTTTTCTGAAATTCGGGTGCATTGTAGCACTAAATTTAAAATTTATAGATTTTTTTGTATCATTGTAAGATCAAAGGAGAAATTTTGCAAGCACTCGCTTTAAAATACAGACCCAAAAGCTTCGAGCAGCTCATCGGTCAAGACGCCGTCGCCAAAAGCCTTGCGCACGCGCTGGATTCGGGCAGGCTGAGCCACGCATATCTTTTCAGCGGACTTCGCGGCAGCGGCAAAACCTCGACGGCTAGGATTTTTGCCAAAGCGCTTTTATGCGATAAAGGCCCCACCGGCAAGCCGTGCGAGGTCTGCGATAACTGCGTAATGGCAAACGAGGGGCGCCACATCGACATCATCGAGAT
The DNA here is from genome assembly GCA_963529625.1 of uncultured Campylobacter sp. Taxonomy (GTDB): domain Bacteria; phylum Campylobacterota; class Campylobacteria; order Campylobacterales; family Campylobacteraceae; genus Campylobacter_B. The sequence continues at coordinate 7,900 of CAURZM010000003.1, forward strand.
GGACGCCGCCAGCCACCGCAAGATCGACGATATCCGCGAGCTTATCGAGCAGACGAAGTATCATCCCGCAAGCGCGCGCTTTAAAATTTTCATCATCGACGAGGTACATATGCTCACCAAAGAGGCCTCCAACGCGCTTTTAAAGACGCTTGAGGAGCCGCCTAGCTACGTAAAATTTATCCTTGCGACTACCGATCCGCTCAAGCTTCCCGTCACGGTGCTATCGCGCACACAGCACTTTCGCTTCAGACCGATCGCCAAAAGCGCCGTCGTAGCGCACCTCGCGCAAATTTTAAAAACCGAGAACATCGCTTACGAAGAGGGCGCGCTTGAAATTTTAGCTCGCAGCGGCTCGGGCTCGCTACGAGACACGCTCACGCTCCTCGATCAGGCGATTATCTTTAGCCGCGAAGGCATTACGGAGCGCGCGATCGCCGATATGCTGGGCTTGCTTGATCCCGCCAAAATCGGCGAAATTTTAGACGTCGTGCTGCGCCAGGACCGCGCGGGCGCGATCGAGATCATCAAAGAGATCGAAAACTACAACGCCGAGACGATAATCGACGAGATGATCGCAAATTTAAAGGATAAATTCCTGCGCCGCGACGCGAAATTTAGCCTGCTGATGTATGAGCGGTTTTTCCGCATTTTAGCGGGCGCCAAGAGCATGCTCGCCATCAGCCCGGACAACACCTACGCAATTTCTATGATGATTTTTATGATGATGGAGGCAGTAAATCTGCGCGAGATCGACGAGCTCATAGAGGTCGGCAGATCGCTAGATCAAGGCGAGGGCTATGCTTCCGCTTCGGCGCCGAATTTAAACGCGCAAAGCTCCGCGCCGAATTTCAGGTCAAATTCCAACCAAAGCGCGGCATTCGCGCCAAATAACGAACCGGACGGCGCATCATTTGCGTCAAGCGACCAGGGTAGCGCGGCAAGCGGCGTGCCGAGCTTTACTGCGAGCGCAAAACGTCCCGTAAACACGGCGCAAAACTCCGGTGCTGGCGGTGCGGCAAAACAGAGCCCTGACGCGGGCGGCGAGATCAAACCGAGCGCAGGCGTCGCGCAGGCGCAAAATTCTAACTCTTCCGTTAAAACGGGCGCTCAAAATGAAATTTACGAGAATTTTTTAGCCAAAATTTACGACCGCGATTACGATCTGGGCGAGAAATTTAGCAAGTGCGTGGAATTTTTAAAGTTCGAGCGCGGCACGCTGTATCTGCTCTCGCGCGCGCAGGGGCAGGACAGAGAGTATCTGCGCAAGGGCTCGCGAGCGATAAATAGCGTGCTAAAATCACTTTTCGGCGAGAGCGCGGCCATCAAGATCGAGCAAAGCACGCCACAAAACGGCGATGATCCCGCCCAAAGCAAGCGCGATCGGAATTCCGCACGCGGCGCAACCGCTACGCAAAGCAAAAATTCTACGCAAGGCGCGGCTTCCGAATCCGGCGTCGATACTGCGCGCCCTGCAAATTCGGCCTCACAAAGCCCTGCAAATCCCACGGCACAAAATTTTACTGAAAGCCCCACCTCTAGCAGCGCGCAAGACAATCCCGCAGCTACGCAAGTAGGCGAGCAAGATCATAAGAATTTAACCGGCGAGCGAGCGAGCGAGCAGAGCAGTGCGCCGCAAATAAATTCCGCCGCAGATGAGGCGCAAGCCGCAAAATTGCAAACGGATGCAGCAAGAAATTCTGAGTGGCAAAATTTGAAAAAATCCGTGGCGGATTCTACGGCGCAAAATTCTGAGCAGCGAAATTCCACAACGAATTCCAATTCGCAAAATTCCGCTTCAAATTCCAAGCTGCAAAATTCCGAAATTTCTGCAGGAGATGACGACGGGGAGAAGGACGATCTGTTAAGATCCACCGATCCGCAAAACTACGCCGCAAAGCCCCGCGATACGAGCAAGAGCGTACGCGCCGCCAAGGCAGGCCTCGCCGAGCTCGCAAACGGCGCGCAGGACGGCAAGGAAATTTTGATCTCCGAGATAAATAGGCTATTCGGCGAGCCCACCAAAATCACGGAATAACGCTTTCTTCGGATTAAATTTATCTCCGCGCGATTTTAAAATTTAAGCGCTCAAAAAATGATTCCGAAATTTACGCGACGAAGCGAGCCTGTACGATTTAAAATTTAAGCGGCAAAGACAGTATCCAAATTTACGCGGCGAATGGAGCTCGCACAATAAATTTTAAATTTCGCGGCACACGATCAAGCTCTAAAGAGCGAACTTTTAAATTTGATCCTCAAAGCAAGCTTTAAATTTTCACCAAAGCAAAGCACATTTTAAATTTAACCGCCCAAGAAATATAAAATTTATGCGCTGCGGCAGCCTAAATTTAGCGCGCCGCAAAGTATTCGCGCAGTCTATCCCGCGCAAGCTCAAAATCTAAATTTAAACGCGCGCTCACTATAATTCCAAAGATAAAATTTTGCCCGTCTGTATCGCAAATATAAAATTCCGCGCTAATCGGCGCCCCGCTCTCTGCGATACGGTTTTAGCCGTACCCCTGCTTGATGCGTTCCCTCAGACTTTCATAAAACTTTTCAATACGGTTTTAGCCACATCCACGCAGCTACTGGCACAAAACGCGGGCTACTATGACCTGCGCGCGTATCGGTTACAATCCAAAGCCAAATTTTGACAGGATAAGACCGCGGCAAGCCTAGCCGCCCTGAAATTTTAAAGAATTTATCTCGCAAGCGAGCGTCGGTTCGCGATGCTCGCTTATGAATTTTACGCGAGCGCGGCGGGCGAATTAGCTAAAATTTAGCGCTTTTGGTGTAGAATTCGAGTAAATTTCAATCCAAAGGTCATCAAAATGCGCGGATATAAAATTTTCTCCGGCACCGCAAATCCCGAATTTGCCAAAAAAATCTCCAAATATCTCTCACTGCCGCTTAGCGAGTGCGCGATCAAAACCTTCAGCGACGGCGAAATCAGCGTCCAGATCGGCGAAAGCGTGCGTGGTAAGGACGTCTTCGTCATCCAGCCAACCTGCGCGCCCGCAAACTCCAATCTGATGGAACTTTTGATCCTAACCGACGCTCTGAAGCGCTCCAGCGCGAACTCGATCACGGCCGTCGTGCCCTACTTCGGCTACGCTCGCCAAGACCGCAAGGCGGCCCCGCGCGTGCCGATCAGCGCGAAGCTCGTGGCGAATATGATGCAGACGGCAGGCATCGATCGCGTCGTCACGATGGATCTGCACGCGGGGCAGATACAGGGCTTTTTCGACGTGCCCGTCGATAACCTCTACGGCTCGCTGATATTTTTGGACTACCTGAAAGAGAAAAATTTAAAAAATCCGATCATCGCTAGCCCCGACGTGGGCGGCGTCGCGCGCGCCAGAAGCTTCGCCAAAAAGCTCTCGCTCGATCTGGTAATCGTCGATAAGCGCCGCGAGGAGGCGAACAAAAGCGAGGTGATGAATATCATCGGCGACGTCGCGGGCAAGGACGTGATCCTAATCGACGATATGATCGATACCGCGGGCACCATCGTCAAGGCCGCGGGCGCGTTTAAGGAACAGGGCGCGAAGAGCGTCAGCGCGTTTTGTACGCACGCCGTGCTAAGCGGTCCGGCATACGAGCGCATCGAAAGCGGCGCGCTGGACGGCCTCGTCGTGACCGACACGATCCCGCTAAAGCAGGAAAGCGACCGCATCAAGGTAATCAGCGTCGCTCCGCTCTTCGGCGAGGTCATCAGACGCGTATATCACGACGAGAGCGTAAATAGCTTATTCAAATAAAATTTCAAAATTTAAAGCGTTGTGCGGTTTGAAACACGGCGCGAAAATGCGTAAAATAGTCGTCTTGTAGTAATAGGTCACGGCTCAGCCTAAGTCAAGCGCTTACGGCGGCGGGCTCTAAATTTATAGCGTTGAGCTCACTACCGATTTGACTATTGTGGATTTAACTGCGACGCGAAATTTAGCTTATATGCGGCAAATTTACCTCTGCGCGGCATTTACTCCGCGCGGCGGAAAAATTTAACTGCAACCACAGAGCAAATTTACCGCATTAACCGCTACAAGCCGCATTTTAATCCGCCGTATTGACTTCGAAAAACTGCGTTTTAAATTTGCCCGTAAAATTTTCCGTATATTTGATGAGATCGCGCAGCACTGCTAAGCTTTAAATTTATGATAATTGCCTCGCATTCGCCATCTGTCTTATGTGGCCAAGCTTCTACAAAACTCGCACCTGCTAAATCGTGCAAACCGCGTTTTTAAATTTCGTCGCGAAATCCGCAGTACGCGCCGACAAGAATACACCCGCCGGAGCGTTTAAATTTGGTGCCGATTTTTTATACTTTAGAGCATTGCAGGAGCTCGAGATGCCGTATTTCCCAAGCGTTCGCCGCTCTTAACGGAGTATCTTCACCCTCAAAAACCCCTGTAGTGCTCTATTGTGATCTTAAGCTCGGCGGCTAAATTTCAAATCCCTTAAATTTGAAATCCGCTTAAATTCCGAGCCCTCTTCAAATTAAAAATTAATCCGAATTTGATCTGAAATTTTATAAAATTCCACCGTTTTAAACGGACTTTAAAATCACGCACAAGCTGTTTCGAAACCCTGAAATAAAGGAAGCTAATGCCTACTTTTACTACCAAAGACTACAAAGCCGCCCTTCGTAATCGCGGCTCACGAACCACGAGCGCAGGCGGATTCAGCGTCAAAAACGACAATTCCTTCATCGTGATCTTCTCCGTTACGATGATGGCTTTTATATTTTTTTACGGTGTTTTAACTGGGCTTGATTTAGATAAGCTCTTTTTCGCAGAAAGTCGTGGAGGAGGGCGTTACAGTAATGGGCTATTGGGGCTTATAATCGCCGGTATAGCTTGGTATCAGGGGCGCGACGGCGGCGGGCTGTATAAATTTAGCGACCATGCGATCACCTTCGTCTCGGGCGTGGGCAAGAGCGAAATTTTGCTCTTTAATATCGACTACATTAGGCTCACGCCGGGCTTTTTGCGCACCTGCACCGGCTACACGGCGCTTAGCCACTCCCGCTACGTAAAACACGAGCAGTTCTTTACATTTGGAATCGGATCGATCATCGTGCTGTGGCTAGTCGGTATCGCCATGAGCGAGCGCGTGGGGATGGCGTTCGTGATAATGGTCGTGGGCGTCGTGATCTTTATCTTCGCCAAGGCGCTCTCGTCGTGGCGGCTAAACGGCGACTTTCACGACATCTTGCTGCGCGACACCGTGCTGATCCGCGGCAAGGATCTAAACGACCGCGTGCTGTGGTTTGCGATCACGCCCGGTCGCAACGACCGCCGCAGGTTGCGCGCCTACTTCAAAGAGCACCTTGATTTCGACATCGACGGCGGCTAATTTTGATTTAAATTTAGAGATTTGGCGTAAATTTAGCGGCAGAATTTTGCAACGTAAAATTTAAGGCAGAATTCCACGCGACGGAGTTTCGCAGTCTAAATTTTACCGAGTGAAATTGCAAGGCGCAAAATTCTACGATATAAAATTTACGAAGCAGAATTTCACGGCGTAAATTTCAAAGCCGCAGATGCATGCCGCAATATTTGCGGCTCTATACGGCAAACTCCACCTCGCTTAGCCGCCCCAAATTATCAAACGAAAAGAGCGCATCATTTTTAAAATTCGCTACGATCTTGCCCGCCGCTTCGCTAAATTTCTTGCCGTTTCTAAGTAAAAGCGCCTTAATAAAAACGGCGTGATTTAACTGAAATACGCCTATATAATCCCGCGCCAAAGAGATGAGCCCCTCTTGCGTCCATGCTGAGCTTGATTGTACCATCTGGCGCCACGCACTCGCCTGCCGCAAACGCCACAAACACCGCTCCGCCGGCGTGCGGACAGCGGTAGTAACATACCGGTTCCTGCGATAATCCGCACGCGATCGCGCTTAGAGCGTGGCCGTTTATCTTCGCGCTTAGTGCGAGCTTAGGCGTGCTAATCTCGGTTAGCCCGTGCCGCAAGCCGAAGTCGCGCACATCTCGCGCAAGGGTAAGTAACCGCTCATCAAGGCGGTTTATGTTTTCGTATCCCCACAACCACGTGCGGCTGGCGTTTGCTTCGCTGCCGATATACCAGATAGCGCGCGGCGCATCATCGCCAAAACTGATCTCGCCGCGCTCAAAATCCATAGACCAGCGCCTGCCCTTTACGATCAGCTTCGAGCCCGCCTCTTGTACCCTTGCTCCGCAACCTAAACACGCCGAAAACAGATCAATAAAGCTGCTCTTATCGACGCCTAAGCGGTCTAAAAATTTCATTTTTCTCCTTTTGCCGCGCCGATAAATTTAGCGCTTTTGCGGGATTTACGCTTCGCCTCCTTATACGCCGCTTTGTTATAAACACTCGCGCTATGAAATTTCACGCGACGCGGTGAGCAGTAAAATTTAATCAAATTTTATAAAGCCGCGGCGGGTAAAATTTATAGCAGGACGCCGTCGGAATAAAATTTTATAGCTGAGCCGCGGACGCGACCGCAATGATCGGCTGGCGGCAAAATTCAGACCGCTCGCGGGATGTTAAATTTGAAAGGCAAAATTTTAGCCTAACGGCATGCGGCAGAATTCTACGACCGAGCAGCGAGCAATGGAGCTTAAAGCGGCGCAAAATGGGCGCGCAACAGCGAATGTATCAACTCAGACGGCGAGCGATAGTTAAAGCCGAGCGGGCATAAAATTAAATCGCCTCTTGAGATCGTTAAAATTTAAAGATGAAATTTCATACCGAACGGCGAGCCGCTAAATTTAAACCGCCCTAGCGATCGTCAAAATTTAAAAGCGAATTTTACGACCGCGCGGCAAAAGATGAAATTTAGATCACTCGCGCGATAAATTTAATCGATCTTTAGCACGCTCAAAAACGCCTCACTCGGCAAATTTACTCTGCCGATCGCTTTCATGCGCTTCTTGCCCTCTTTTTGCTTCTCGAGCAGCTTGCGCTTGCGCGTGATATCGCCGCCGTAGCACTTGGCGGTCACGTTTTTGCCCATGGCGCGGACGTTTTCGCGCGCGATGATCTTGTTACCGATGCTCGCTTGGATCGCGACCTCAAAAAGCTGCCGCGGCACGATCTCCTTCATCGCTTTAACAAGGTCGCGCCCCTTAGATTCGGCCTTTGAGGCGGGCACGATGATCGAGAGCGCATCGACCGCTTCGCCCGCGACGCGGATGTCGAGCTTGACTAGATCGCCGCGCCTGTAATCAACCGGCTCGTAATCGAAGCTCGCGTAGCCCTTGGTGCAGGATTTGAGCTTGTCGTAAAAGTCCATTATGATCTCGTTTGTAGGTACGTCGTATTCTAGCAGGACGCGCTCCGGCGTGATGTAGTCCATCTTGGTTTGGATGCCGCGGCGCAAATTTAAAAGGCTGATGAGATTACCTAAAAACTCGCTAGGGGTGATGATGGTCGCCCTGACGTAGGGCTCCTCGATGCGCTCGATGAAATTTGGCGCGGGAAGCTCGCTGGGGCTGTGTATCCGCACGCACGAGCCGTCCGTGAGATACACGGCGTATGTGACGGTCGGCGCCGTAGCGATGAGATCGAGATCAAACTCGCGCTCGAGCCGCTCCTTCACGACCTCCATATGCAGTAGCCCCAAAAACCCGACGCGAAAGCCAAATCCTAGCGCCAGCGACGTCTCGGGCTCGTAGCTAAGCGAGCTATCGTTTAGGCTGAGCTTGTCCAAAGCGTCGCGCAGATCTTCAAATTTATCGGTCTGCACGGGATAGATGCCCGCAAACACGAAGGGCTTTGCCTTCTCAAACCCGCCCACCGGCACGGCGGCGCGTTTTTTAAAAAGAGTGATCGTATCGCCCACCTGCACGTCGGCAACGTTTTTTAGCCCCATTACTACGATGCCTACTTCGCCGCTGCTAAGCTCGCGAGTTTTGGTAGGCGCGAGCGGGTTGGGATACATCAGATCAAGCACCTCGTGGCGGTTCTCGCTACCCATGATATAGACCTCGTCGCCCTTTTTCAGCACGCCGTCGTAGAGCCTCGCAAGCGCGAGCGCGCCTAGGTAGTTATCGAACCAACTGTCGTAGATGAGCGCCTTAAGCGGCGCGGCGTCGTCCGTTTTGGGTGCGGGGATGCGAGTGATTATCGCCTCTAAAAGCTCTTTGATGCCCACGCCCGTTTTGGCGCTGACCTCGATCGCGCTGCTACAATCCAGCCCAATGACGTGCTCGATCTCATCTTTTACGCGTTGTGGATCGGCAGCGGGCAGATCGATTTTGTTAAGCACGGGGATGATCTCGAGGTTGTGCTGTAGCGCGATATAGACGTTTGCGATGGTCTGTGCCTGAACGCCCTGGCTCGCGTCCACGACGAGGATCGCCCCTTCGCAGCTAGCCAGCGAGCGCGAGACCTCGTAGCTAAAATCCACGTGGCCCGGGGTGTCGATCAAATTTAAAACGTATTTCTCGCCGCCAAGCTCGTACTCTAGCCGCACGGACTGCGCCTTGATCGTGATGCCGCGCTCCTTTTCGATATCCATAGTATCCATGATCTGGCTGCTCATCTGGCGCGCCTCAATGGCGTTGCATTCGCTGATTAGGCGGTCGGCGAGCGTGGATTTGCCGTGGTCGATATGCGCGATGATGCTGAAATTTCTGATATTCTTTGTTTTCAAGTGGCTTTCCTGATGAAATTTTAAGCCGCATTGTGCCGAAATTTCATTTAAAAACGGGTAAATGAGCAGTGGAAATTTTAGTGGAATTTTGTGTGAAAATTTCTAGCGGGTTTTGAATTAAATTTACGGCAAAGCTTTACTTGCCCTCGTGAAAATCCCATGCTTATTTTGGGTTTGTCGCCGCCAATGAATAAATTAAAATTTTAAACTCAGCCATAAAAAAAGGCTAACCTTGCGGTTAGCCTTTAAATTTAGCGAGAAGCGCGCGGATTACCAGTCGATTCGCTGATTATACATATCGCGAGCATTACCGGTGTCTAGAATTCTAGTCGAAGTGTCGCTAGTGCTATTTGAAGAATCGCTGCCTCCGGCAAAAGAACCTACATCGTCTTCTTTGCCTGATTTAACCTGACCTTCGCCACCCCATTGATCCGCCGCAGCATTGATTATTTTAACCAAGAAGTAATTATAGTACTGCGGAACGCCGGAATATATGGTCGCATAATCTCCAACCGCCGGAGGCAAGGTTTTCATCATAGCTTCACCGCCGTTAGGAGTATATATTAACCAAGGATCCGTAACTATACGTATGGTAGTACTACCTACTTCATTAGCTCTTAGATTCATAGTCTCTTGACCAGATGCCAACGAATGGCTCCTACCGATATCTATTCCCTTGCTCGGTGACGGGCTATACCTACTTACGAATTCGGATATTATATCGTTCGGAATCTTTTGAGTATTTGTGACAAAGCCCGAAAAATCCGTTAAACTACTATCCAAAGTGGCGAGATCGGTAAATATATTAGAGCTTGGAACTTCGTAGCTAAAAGCAGGGCTTGGAGCCGGCATCCCTCTACAATTATCCGTTCTACCGCAATATATTTTATTAAAAATAGGTACCGTTAGCAACCTTTTTCTCTTGACCTCATAATCCTGGGCACCGTCGTTTTTATCATGAGCTTTGCCATAGACAAAATAGGCGTAGGTGCCAATATTATCACTATAATCCGTAACTACGATCTCGCCATTTTTATACGACTTCGTATTGTTATTTGCAATAGCTATATATTGACTCTTGCTTACCGTTTTTCCGCTTGATTTTTTATACTCTTCAACTTTTCTGGTTAAAAAGGCATCTAAATTCTCCTTTAAGATATTGATGTTTTTCTCATCATATTTTTCCGAAGAAGTATCAGCTATAGCATTATAGTCTCTATCAAATTTGGAAGGCCAAAATTGCTCCAAAGTCTTTAACTCGGCTTTATCGCTTATTACGTCAAAATCGCTAGCATAGATTAATACCGGTCTACTAGGGGACTTTTGCATCCTAGCGAAGTTAAAATACACAGTAGCGCCCGGAGTTTGTCCCTCTTGGAAGCCGCGTGCCATCACTTTAAATAAAGGTGATTTTGAATCGTAATTTACGTTGGCTCCCCCAAGTGGCCTATTGATCAAACCTCCTCTTAAATTTGCATTAGTGTAAAAATTAATAGCGTACCTAAGCGGTAAAGGTAAACCGTAACCAGGGCTGCCGCTAGTGGCTTCATCCAAATACTGCTGATCAAAGTTTATACTTCTTGTATTATGCTTATAGCACCTACTATCATATCCACTAGCACCTTGGCAGTCATTACTATCTCTTGCAAAGAATTGAGTAGCATTTGGAATAGTATAACTTACCGCCGTATTTCTAGGATATGGTACATAACTAGATACTGCTGTCGTTGTATTAGGGTTTTTATTTTTCGAGCAACGTCCATCCGCATTATTGGTTTGACAATCAAAGCCAAAAGTCAAATGGAAATCCAAATCGCTGGCAAATCCGCATGCGGCCTGCGCATTACCGTCTACTTCAATCATAGTACCATCGTATAGCGTAGCTACAACATCTTTATAAACCTTATCGGATAGATATGCCACGGCATTAAATTTTAACATAGCGAGCTGACTTGTTTGTCTCGTTATGGCAAAATTTTGTGCAGGATTTTCGCCTGGATTTATAACTATGTTATTTTCAATATCCGGGGAATTGAAATATGTAAATGCGGATGTCTTGCCGGTCAAATTGTTATCGGTACCCGCTGCTCTACTGATTACTCCATTGTCTAGGCTAACTACGGATAACATAATACGATCCGGTCGGTATCGCAAGACTAAATTGCTATTTGCTGCGGAAGCTTTAGGATCTTGGCTTTTTACTAAATCCGCAGTTTTCATTCCCACATCACAACCTACCATACCTTTAGCGTCAGGTAGATTGCTAGATGAATTGATAATACACTTAGCACTTTTCCATTTCTTTGAATATGTCTGATCGGAATAAGCATCTGTCCATGAGTTATCATATACGCTAACCAAAACATCGCCTACATTGTAATAATTAAAATAGTACATAGCGGTTTTAGGCTTCGTAGTAGTGTAGTTAGCCTCAGTATAGAGGATACCGTTGCTTATGTCTTTTGCGGCAGGATCTTTTCTGGACTGCGTCATCAGATATGCACCTTGCACATTGCCCTTCGACACAAAAGTGGCCACTCCAGATGTCTCTGTGATATTTCTAGCATCGAAATTTGCCCATAGACTAATAGCGTTCTTATCCCAAACCCTTCTATAGGTTCCCTCGAAATTTATTGACGATCCGTTTGCCTTGCACTCGGAACCACTTTTACCAAAAGTCCCTTTTTTAATATCGGCATCGGTGATACCATTTTTAACATAATATGATCCCGTAGCACTATCATATTCAATTCCACTATAATTTGTATGAGTTCCGCCGAAGCATCCATCTAATTTTGTACCTCTTTTTAAACCATTAGTGCTTCCAGTTCTTTCTATATAATAAGACTGAGTAGGAATCTGAGCTGCACATTGATTGGATATAAATGGACGCAAATAGGTCTGAACACCACGCACTTTCGTAGAAACGTCTTGGGTATTATCCGCATCGGAATCGGTATAGCTTTTGCGGATATGGTACCTCTGATTTCCTAGATCCCCACCTATTACAGCAGTATAATTAGGAACGCCGTGACCTTCATAGCTTCTAGCCGAAATCACATGGGCTAAGATATCGGCATTTTCACTATAATCGCCACCTAAACGCAAATCTTTAGGATTCTTTATGATTTTTGCATCATCTTTGCCCTTGTTTGTTATATCTCCGGAGGCGCCAGGATCTATCAGTTTGCCGTATTTGGTCAAAACAGATGTATCTACGTTGAAATATGCCGGACGAAGCACGAAGTTGTCGCTACCGCATATATGGAACGAGCCGTCTTTTGACATTTGAATTCCGAACTCATCTTTAGCAGCCTTTATATTATCTTCAAGCTCCTTCAGCTCCGGTTGTATTTTATTCTCCCAAATGTCCTTCTTTTGGTTCTCGGTTAGATTTTTGTTGCACCAACCAAATTTCTCACCAGACTCACAATATCCATATCGCTTTTTAAGCTCCCATTTCTTGAGCTCCAAGTAATAAGCCTTAGGATCGCTGTTATTTAAATCTTTGTTTTTTATATACTGATCTAAATCGGACCCTGAGGCAACTTGATCATCCGGACGATAGCTAAGCATAAATGTAAGACCCTGATACGCATCTCCTATCTCTATATCGTTTAGCTCTAAAATACTTTTTCCTTTAAAATCCACTTCCTTATCGATAGTGTAATCGGTTTTGTCCTTCATCTTAAACGGAATTTTTAAGGAATCGGTTACGGATCGGCATGAGTAAACTGCGCTATTCCCCTTATCGCTATCGGCAACTTTATCCGAGGTAGTAGCGGCATTTCTCGCCCTGACAACGGATAAATACAATTTACCACTCAAATCAAATTTTTCAAGCTTTCTAGCCTCGCTACCGATATATACAAGCTTGCCCGTAAGAGGATCCCTTTTAAAGTATTTGGAATTTGCAGCCGCATCAATATATTCCTCGCATTTACCAGTATCATCCTTATACTTCTTACAAAATTGGCTCTCATAATCCGGTCTAAAGATAAGTTTTGCATCGAAAGGCTTATCGGAGATTTGAGTATATAGCCTATCGTCGTCGTCATTTTTACTAAAATTCTTATTGACTACCTGCAAACCGCTTAAAGGTAGGATATTAACGCTTTTAGAAACCTTTGTCGCATCGCATAGCTCAAGTTCAGAAGCGCTATCCATCTCTATGAAGACTCGCTGACCGCCGCCGATATCTATACTCATCTTGTAGCTTAATGTCACGGCAGGAGCCTGCAATATGGTTGCACCCGTATTTACGGTAGCATTAAACTCGCCGTATGCCGCCTTACCCGGTTGCATTAATCCACCTACAGGTACAGGACTACCGCCCGGTGTTGAAGAAGGAGTTAAGTCTCCCGCGCCTTGACCTATATAAAATTTCAATATATTACCATCAAGCGCAGTAAACTGCCTATCTTTATAAATAGGCTTCGTAACGTTTGGAGTGCCACCTTTTATGACGTCTTTCATAGTCTCGTATGCACCCTTTTGACCATCGCGTAAATAGACTAGTTCATCGGCTGCCGCCGCAGGTATGGTATTTGTAGTGGTAGTGATAGGATCATTTACGACTAGCTCGTTATTTATAGTAGCGCTATCTTTGGTATAGGTAGCGCCGGCTTGACCAAAGTCGATCGATACTACCGCACCTGCTGCATCTTCGCTATCGCCGCCATTCAATCTATTTTCAAATTTCATTCTATAATAGATATTTTCACCCGCAACTACCGGATTTTTGATCTGCTCAGGAGGTTCATGTAGTTTTTTTACATCCTCTTCGCTTCTTCGGTTACCATCATTATCAAAGAATTTAACCCAGTTAGCGGCGTTATATACCTCATACTGATAGCACATTTGAGGAACATACAAATCGGCGGAAATAGCAATCATACTTATGAAGTTTTGATCGGCTTGACCTCCGTTGAGATCTTCATACGCCGCACCCAAAGAGATGTTTAGACTAGATTGCGCATTCTTCATCTTTGAACCGATATCGAATTCGTCCAGATCAAATCCACCTAAATAACCAGTGCCGTATGGATAGCTATACTTATAGGTGCCGTTATCATTTATAAGTAAAGCGACAGAGCCGTCGTATATATTAGCGCGATCGTTAGCTAACCGTTGATTAACCCCACTGGATCCGTATAGCGAATCCATTTGTGCGGTTCCTTTGTGTTGAACTTTAAAATACTCGTCGGAGGTCATTTGTCTCTCGCCACCAAACCCTAAAAACCCTAGCTTTGCATTTACGGACCCACTTCTAGGTGTATAAAATCCACTGATGGTAGCGTTAATGTTTATAGGCGTATATCCTCCATCCTTCCAAGGGGTGACGACAAAATAATCGCCGTAAATAGTTACGTTTTTTGGTTTAAAATATTTATTTTTATATTCTACGGCCTCTTTATAAGTCATTTTTTGACCCGTTACGCTATCGTTAGATTGTAAATTATTTAGCAAATCCCTTCTGGAGTTGGCGGTTTTATCATATACTACGATTATTCCCCATCCGCCGTACGGCCCAATACGAACGCTGTTGAACTCTAAATTGGTAAAATCTGCACCGCTTTGATCCTCACCATCACTCGTTCTTACGTTTCCTACAGTAAATTCAATGCTGTCGGAATAATCTTTAAAATATTCCTTGACTAGATCGGTAATATCTTTAGTGCAGCCATATTTTAAACGCAAACGTAAGGGCTTGCGAGATTTTGCCAAAAAGTTCCAAGCAGCCGTTCCTTCGCATCTATCTCTCTGAACATCTTTTATTATGCTAGCTTTACCTTTCGAGCTTTTCATTTTAAATTTCACCCATGTATACCACTTAGCAAAACCGGTCTCTTTTTTTCCGTCTTTGCTGTTGTATTCTGCTTCGCTGTTAAAATCAGTCGTGCTGAATATATTTCCCTGCCAATAAAGTCTAGCATAGACTATATCGTCTTTAGTCACGCCCTTAGGAAGTCTCAAAACAGCTTTTGAACTATTCAAATAAAACTGTCCGTCGCCGTCATCTTTAATGTATGTGCCTTTTGCTCCCCACATGTAATCACGGCCTGTAGCAGAAGGCCAGCTTAAACTAATCACCGGCTTTCCGGTCACGGCGTAGTCTCCAAAGACGTATGTGCCCGCACCGCCGAATCTAACTATCGGCTTTTGGTTTAATTCGTCAGACCGATTTTTTATAGTGGTGAAATTATACAAACCCTGATCTCCGTGCCAATCCCAACCACTTCTGCCTTTCTTTCCGTCCAGCACGCCATCGTCACGATACTCGTTGCTTATTGGGGTAGCAGAATTTATCTTCACGTTCGACCTAACATCATCTGCGAATACTCCCGTCGCGAAACAAAACAACAGCGCCAAAATGGGCGCAAAGCTAAAACTCTTAACTTTCATGATACTACCCTCCGGTCAATAACATAATTTTTGACTATTATTTTACATTTTTTTTGCTTAAATTACAGTGCAATTTGAAAGATTTATAATTAAAATTTAATTTATTTCAAATGGGACGGCAAATAACGACAACGCGATGAAAACTTAACGATGAAAAAATTTCATAAAATATAAAAAATGCGGAAATTTATCAAAAATTTCAGCAAATTTTAAAATTCAAAAGCTCTGTTACGATTTGATGTTGAAATAAATTTTACATCCGCTACGAAAAGCCGGCTCGCTTACGGCGAGTTGAGCGCGATTTTTTGCTCACGCAACTTCACCCACATTCGCTTTACGGCTTCACTGCTCGTAGATAATTCTCGCAACAAGGCTTGTCACAACTAAAAATCGGGCGGTATTACTCTGTAAAAATTCCTAGTGCAGCGAATTAAAAACATCGCAATTTGGACTTTGCAAAAACATGACCAGATATTTTTCCAAAGTTCATCGGCGCTATGTTATAACAGAGACGATTTAAAAAAGCACCCGATCCGAATTTCATCAGAACTCGAGCGCTTGAAATTTCAAATACCCGAATATGAAATTTAGCTAAAACAGACCAAATTTACCGTCCTTGCGCTTATAAAGCACACGCATTTTAGCATCCATATCGTTAAAGACCAAGAACTGATCGGTACTTTCTTTAAGCTTATTTAGCGCCTCATCGATCTCTAGCGGCTTATATAGATCCAGCTCGGTAGGGACGATCTCATCGACTTCATCGTTTAAATTTGGCTTATTGGCACCGACCGCATTATCTACGGCGTTTTGTTTCATTTCGTCGCGATTTTTGTGAGAATTTACCTTATCGTGGTATCTGCGAAGCACTTTTGAGGCGCGATCTACGATGAGATCGACGGCAGCGTAGAGATCTTTATCTTTTTGACGCACGACGATAGTGTCTTGATGCGCTAAATTTAATGAGAAATCCACCACAAAGCCCTTTTTACCTTGCTTCTCGTCAGCAGAAACTACACAACGCCCCGAGATAATGTCGAGATTATATTTTTCTAGCGTCTCAAATGCGTTTTCGACATAATTTTTAATAGCTTCCGTTAGCTCAAACTGCTTACCTACGATATTTAAATTCATCGCCCCTCCTTTACATTATGGTTTTTGAATAGTTCGTCTGTGATATCTAACCTTTGGCGTACCCATAACCGCCGTATTTGACTCCACTATTACGTCTACAAGTGCAGCATGGCTTAGAACGGCGCCTGTTACGCCGGAAGGTCGCACTGCAGTAGAAGCTTGCCCGAAGTTACTATAAGCGACAGTATTATCGCCCGGCGCTCCTAGCTGTCTATCAAAATATCCAAATGTTACGGTGATATCAAACATCCTCTCGCCTGCATTATTTGACGGATATGCTAGCCTGATAGTATTGAGAGTAGGGAAATTCGCTGCCGTCTTGTGTTCATCCATAAGCTCGCTAGTTAAATACTGATGCCTTTGCATAGCCAAAACCGCCAGCTCGGTAGCACTTTGAGCTAAAAGCATAGCCTGCTCTCTATTTTGAATGTTGTTTACATCGCGGGCAGTCATAGATGCTATAGACAATGCCGTAATCGCCGTAGTCGCTACAATGATGATAAAAAATATGGCCGCTACTAGAGCAAAGCCTTTTTGCATAGTTTTCATTAGTACACCACCTGTGCTTTACAAACATTCAGATCCAACTCGGCTGGATCAAAATTTCTACCGTCGTCTCTCATACATAGCTTAAGCGCAACGGCGCCGTTATCGTTTTTAAATCTAAACAAACTTACGTCCTCCGCCAACAAGGCGCTACTAGCATTTCTAAAAGATCGCGTATCTTTTTCTATATTACTCCAAGGGCGATAATTATAACGCAAAACCAAATCGAAATTTTTACTTAAATTTCCTGCTTGATCTTTAGTGTAAATTTCGACATTAGTAGGGACTATCGCATAAGCCGTGTGAGCCAAATAATACTGCTCGGAGAATTCTTGATGATCGTCATTATGGGGGTTACCCGGATATTGAGCTATATTTATGGTCTCGCCGTTTATGTTTCCGCCTCCCGCATTACTAGGAGTACCTACAGCCACAAGTACTCTATTGCTACCATCCGCTTGAAAAGTCCCATCATAGCCGTAACCTATGTTTACACTAGTAGGAGATGCGTCATTGGTGACGATTCTAAATATAAGAGCTACACTGGCATCGTCTGAAGGGTTATGGTATGTAGTAGCCCTGAGGTTTCTTACGATCTGATTTACCTGAGGGAAGTTGCTACCTAGCGATACCATATTAAAAGCGTTTCTAGTATCGCCTATAAAGCCTGCGTTATTCGCATCTCGAGGCCAAGTTTGATCTCTTAGCTGATGGAGAGACATAAACCCGCTCCAGCCAGGTGCTCTATTGCCTATATTTCTAGTTTCTACGCTTTGTCCTATCCACTCTAGTACATCGTATTTTGGATCGGTAAGATCGCTAATGGGTACGAAGTTTGCGGCGTCGTTAGCATCACCTATCTCGCGAGCTATCGTGCTACTTTTAATTCTATTTTCCAATTTATTAGTGATAAGCATAAGAGCGTTTTGTGTTCTATTTTCAAGCTGATTTACTGCACGCACATGCACATAAGATCTATAAATTTTAGTATATAGGTCCGCTCCAAACATCGAGATAATACCCAAAACGACTATGACAAACACTAACTCTATTAAAGTAAAAGCCCTTTTCATCTCACGCCTCTACTTTTTTACATACCTAGAAACGGTCGTCTGCCCGCCTACGCCGATATTTGTTAGATATGTTCTTAAAACGATGCCTTTCGGGGCACCATCTTTAGCAATAGGGTCATTTACGTCGCTTGCAGTAACGGAAACCATTTTGATATTGGTAGGAGTGCCGTCGTTTGGAGTATTGCTCAATACGCCGTTTAAACTCCTAGCGCTTTCGTAATCAGCCGGAGTAAACGGATCTGCTATGTAATCTACCGTTATAGAGATATTAGTGTCTAAAACAAAATCGCCTTTACTGCTTGAACCGACTAGATCGGAGGTTCTTATCCTGGTTACAAAACCATCGTAATCATCTATATCGTTATATGATCCGCCCCCAATAGAAAGCCCTGCTTTTCCGAATTGTTTTTTAGGGGTAGGAGCTTGGTCATTGACCTTTCTATTATTGGGCTCGTTTAATATACCCGGTCTGAGCACCGATGAACCTTCGGGAAGTTCGTTAGCTACGGTTAAAATTCTTTCCATGCAGCTAGGATCTCTGTCACAAGTCGCCGATCCCATATACGCGCTATCCCATTGCGCCTTAGACACGCGAGACATCAAAGCTTTGGCGTTATATACGAGCTCCTCTTTAATCGCGAGGGCGTTTAACTCGGTGGTTTGCGCGACGATGCGCGGGATCGCCATCGTCGTAATCGCCAAAATCACGATAGTAAAGATCAGCTCAATTAGAGTAAAACCTTTTTTCATCTTACATCCTTTCTTTAAAATTCTGAAATTACGGAAACGCAAACTTACTCTGCGTTATCGGCGCTAATTATACTATTGTTAAACTTAAATTTAGAATTTATCGCGTAAATTTTTTTGGTTTACAAAGATTTTTAAGCCCGAACGCACAAAAATTTTAAAGAAATTCCATTTTTAAATTTGAACGCGGAATTTAAGCTTGCATTTACTCAAAGACTATAAAATTACGAGCTAAATAAATTCCAAGGATTTTTTATGACAAATCTAAGCAAAATTCTATCCGCTCTCCTATTTATCGCGTTTATCGGCGGCTGCAGTGGCAAAGGCGACGGCGAGCTTTTTAATCTAAGCCCTGAGGCATGGTATTCTAAAATTTTAGAAGATATAAACAACGCCAGCATGGAGGATGCCGAGAAGCATTATACTAGCTTTTCTAGCGAACATATCGCTTCGCCTCTGCTTGAAGAGATGACACTCATTATGGCGTGGGCTTTTGTGGAGGATGAAAACTACGAGAAAGCAAACAAATACCTAGACGAATATATCCGCCTCTACGGCACGACGCAGAAGATCGAATACGCAAGATTTCTAAAAATTAGAGCAAATTTTGATTCCTTTAGCCGCCCAAATCGCAACCAAAAGCTAATGCTAAACAGCATCGACGAAATTCGAAAATTTATAGCTGAATACCCGCAGAGCGAGTATCGCCCACTACTTGAGACGATGCTAACAAAGCTACGCCTTGCCGAGCATCAGCTAAATATCGACATCAAAGACCTTTACCAACGCACCGATCGCGAAAGTTCTGCCAAAATCTACGAGCAGCGCATCGAAGAATCCCCGCTAAACGGCACCGACGTCATCAAACCGCACTCGCCTTGGTATCGCGCGATTTTTGAGTAGGAGGAGCGATGCAACTGATGCAAAATACAACCTTCCCTAGCGATCTGCCTATCATCGTCGAGGACGAGCTATTTTTATATCCGTTTATGATAGCGCCTCTTTTCATCGGCGACGAGCATAACAAAAAAGCCCTCGATCTAGCCGCCAAAAACGAATCTATGATAATGGTCGTAAGCTCAAAGTCGGAATTTAGCGGCGATAGAAGCTTCGGCGGCATCTATAACGCAGGCGTCGTGGGCTCCGTGATGAGAACCGTACCGCTTCCTGACGGTCGGGTTAAAATTTTATTCCAAGGCGCGCTAAAAGGCAAAATCGTAAAAGAAATTTCGCAAGATCCGCTGGTCGCTACCATCGATATCATCCACGACGAGCGCGGCAACGATCAGAAATTAGACGCGCTGGTAAGCGTGCTAAAGGAAAAAACCAAGACGCTTAGTACGCTTACGCATTTTTTCCCGAACGATCTGCTAAAGACTATCGACGACGGCACCGATGCCGCGCGCGTCTGCGATCTGATTTTAAGCGCACTGCGGCTAAAAAAGCAGGTAGCCTACTCGTTTTTTACCGAGAGCAATTTGCAAAAGCGCCTTTTCAACCTCATCAACTACATCTCCGACGAGATCGAAGCGCAGAGGCTCGAAAAGGAGATCAAAAGCAAGGTTCATTCCAAGATCGACAAGACGAACAAAGAGTATTTTTTAAAAGAGCAGCTCAAGCAGATCCAAAAGGAGCTAGGCGGCGACGCCGATCGCGACGTCGAGATCGAGGAGTACCGCAAAAAGTTAGAGGCCAAAAAGCCTTATTTGGGCGAAGATGCCTACAAAGAGATCAAAAAGCAGATCGATAAATTTGCCCGCCTCCATCCGGACAGCGCCGATGCGGGGCTCGTGCAGAGCTATCTGGACTGGGTTTTGGAGGTGCCTTTTGAAAAGACCGCCAAGCATAAGATGTCCATCGAGGGCGTCACCGCGCAGCTAAATAAAGACCACCACTCACTGCAAAAGCCCAAGGCGCGCATCGAGGAGTATTTCGCGCTAAAGCAGCTTTTGGAGCTTCGCGGTACAAGCGGCAAGAAGAGTAAGGAGAACGGTAAAAACGGCGGCGCGATCTTATGCTTCTACGGCCCTCCGGGCGTGGGCAAGACGAGTCTTGCAAACTCCATCGCGACCGCGCTTAAGCGCAAACTTATCCGCATCGCTTTGGGCGGGCTTGAGGACGTAAACGAGCTACGCGGACACCGCCGCACCTACATCGGTGCGATGCCCGGCCGCATCGTGCAAGGCCTCATCGAGGCAAATCAGATGAACCCCGTCATCGTGCTTGATGAGATCGATAAAATTTCAAGCTCATACAAGGGCGATCCGACCGCAGTTCTGCTTGAAATTTTAGACCCCGAGCAAAACTCGAGCTTTAGGGATTACTATCTAAATTTCAACATCGATCTTAGTAAGATCATCTTTATCGCTACGGCGAACGACGTATCTCTCATACCCGCGCCGCTGCGCGATAGGATGGAGTTTATCGAGCTTAGCTCATACACGCCGCAGGAGAAATTTCAGATCGCTAAAGACTATCTGATCCCTCAGGAGCTGCAGCGCCACGGGCTCAAAGCCGCCGACGTAGCGATCAACTCCGCCGCCCTTTCCGAGATCATCGAAGAATACACGCGCGAAAGCGGCGTGCGAAACCTGCGCCGCCAGATCGCTGCGATCTTCCGCAAGGTCGCGGTTAAAATTTTAAAAGACAAAGAGTTTAAAAAAATCGTCGTTACGACGAAAAATTTAAGCGAATTTCTAAATAAAAAGGTTTTCGAGATAGACGAGGTCGAAAAGTGCGATCAAATCGGCATCGTAAACGGGCTTGCGTGGACTGCGGTCGGCGGCGACGTGCTCAAGATCGAAGCGGTCAAGATCAAAGGCAAGGGTGCGATGACGATCACGGGCCAGCTCGGCGACGTGATGAAAGAATCTGCGCAGATCGCCTTTAGCGTCGTAAAGGTGCTGATCGACGAGGGCAAGCTCAAAGTAGGGCAAGACGCTGAGAGCGGCGCAGTAAAATCCTCGCGCGGCGGCAAAAACTCCGCATTACGCGCAAACGGCGTCGCATCTAAAAGCCCTGCGGCAGCGCAAAATTTAGGCGCAGAGGAGAATTTCGAGAGCTCAGAGCAGATTTATAACAAATTCGACCTTCACATCCATGTGCCCGAGGGCGCGACGCCGAAGGACGGACCAAGCGCAGGCATCACGATGAGCACGGCGATCGCGTCGATTTTAAGCGAGCGCAAGGTGCGCGCAGATCTTGCGATGACGGGCGAGATCACGCTAAGCGGCAAGGTGCTGCCGATCGGCGGACTTAAGGAGAAGCTCATCGCCGCGCACAAAGCCAAAATCGCCGAGGTTTTGATCCCGCGCAAAAACTACGAGCGCGACCTAGCAGAGATCCCGGGCGAGGTCAAAAACGATCTGAAAATAACGCCCGTAGAGCGGATCGAAGAAGTGCTGAAGCTGGCACTGGTCTAAATTTAAAGCGCCTTTTTAAATTTAGCCGCGCGCTGGAGGTTAAGAGTCTGCAGGAGTATCTGAGCGGCGGGTGAGGTTAAGAAACTAAAACCGTAAATTCGGACGTCAAATTTAGCCCGCAAATTTGACGTCCGTAAATTCAGCCAAATTTATAGGTTAAATTCGCATTCTAAATTTGGCTGAGCGCTACCATAGACTCTGAAATTTTAAAATCCTACCGCAAGGCGCACGGAATTTAAAAACTCTTTATATTCCCGCCTGCGCCGTTTGCGATTAAAATACGAAGCAAGAAAATGATAAGACTAAAAGCAAGATTAAGATTGGCTGCAAAGAAGCTTGAAATCGCCTTTTTTGTTAGCCTGATCGCTTATATTTTGGCTGCTTTGAGCCTATTTATAATACCCGAAGACATCTTGTCCACTCACGCGGTTTTTAGGGCCTTTACGACGTTTATGGCAGGTTTTTATACGGCTATAAACGTGGCGCAGACCAAAACTACCTTTGGCGATGTAGCGGCGTTTCATCTTAGCTATTTATGCTTTTTTATGCCCGTTTGTTTGCTGTTTGCGGGACTTTACGGCGTGGCAAAAGGAGCTACCAGTAGGCTTGAGGAAAACAAAAACAACGCCCAGGCGCTTTCGCAAGGCATTATTTTATTTGCGCTTATCGTATGCTTTTTGGTATTCGGCGGACTTGATGATTTTTTCTCGGGTTATAGAATATGGCACACTTATCGCCCGACGCGAGAGTTCATAGCACAGATGAGGCTAGAATTATTTTTATACTATGAAATGATCGGCTTTGGCATTGCAAATTTTTGCGTGATGATGTCGGCGTATCTTATTATGCAGATTTGTAGGCAGCTATGGGCCTTTGTTTTGCTTAGGGCTCGCCAAACGGCTGCGTTTTTCGGACGGATATTTAGACAACGCTAGCCGACTCGTTAAAGGTTGTTTAAATTTGACCGTACTCGTCGATAAATGAGCGCAAATTTAGCTCAAATTTGACGCGCGAAACGCTAAATTTAAACGGCTAAAATCATAAATTTAACCGGCACGGCATACTTGCTTCATTTTCATGCGGATAATGTTTGCTTGCA
Source organism: uncultured Campylobacter sp. (assembly GCA_963529625.1). Lineage (GTDB taxonomy): Bacteria > Campylobacterota > Campylobacteria > Campylobacterales > Campylobacteraceae > Campylobacter_B. The sequence goes on from CAURZM010000003.1 coordinate 30,964, forward strand.
GCAACGCTTCCTCCTTATCGTGCGAGTTTGCGAGCCGCTCTAGCGCCTCTTTGGCAAGGTTTTCCGGTTCGCTTAAATCCTTTTTCGCGCTTAACTCTTCTAGCAGCTTTACATTAGCCTTTGCCGCGCTTAGGCACAAAAAGTCAAAACATACGTAAAATACGAGCAAAATCTCTGCGCAGGCTAGATAAATGCTAAAAATTTCCGTCGAAACCAGCGCGATATAAAGCGATAAAATGTACGCGGGCGCGAACATAACAAGGCTAAATTTAGGGTCTTGCAAGCAAAGGCGCGCGGCAAATTTAATAAAAGCGTAAAATTTCGCCAAAACGCCCAAAGCAAAGTATCCTACCGCCGCCAAAAACAACGCGCAAGCGCAGTAAAATATAACCATAAAAGTCGTTTCGCCCAAATTTGATCCCTTTTGTTTTTAAATTTTAGAGTTTTTGTCGTTTAATTGGGCTTAATAAATCCAGCTTCGCGGTATTAACTCCTGCTCAAATTTAATTAGCCCGCAGCCGCGCCTAATCCCCAAATTTAACCCCAGCTTAAGCATAAGCTTATATACTTTGGCTTTAAATTTAAGGCGGCAAATGAGATCTCAGAGCGAATTTTTTGGCGTTTTCATCACGCTTCTTGGCGGCGTATTATGGGGATTTAGCGGGGTTTGCGGGCAGTATCTATTCACGCAAAAAGGCGTCAGCGCCGACTGGCTCGTGCCCTACCGCCTAGGCCTCGCCGGGCTTGCGATGACGGCGTATTATATCGCTCGCTCGCCGCGCCTAGCCTTTGCGCCGCTAAAAGATCGCGCGCTTTTGCCCCAGCTGCTCATCTATGCCGTATTTGGGCTCATGATGACGCAGTATGCGTATTTTTACAGCATCGAGCTCTCAAACGCCGCCGTCGCGACCGTGATCCAGTACTCCGCGCCCGCGCTCATCCTCGCCGTCGTTTGCTTTTTGGAGCGGCGCGCGCCTAAAAAGGTCGAGCTCATCGCGCTTATTTTGGCGGTGCTGGGCGTCATGCTGCTCGCCACCCACGGCGATCTGGGCTCGCTGGTTATCAGCGCGGAGGTGCTGGTTTGGTGCCTGATTAGCGCGCTTGGCGTCGTGGTTTACAGCCTCATCCCCGCGAAGTTAAATCAAAAATACCCTGTTGCGCTAAATTTAGGCTGGGGTATGATCATCGGCGGCGGCGCGCTTGCGCTTTATACGCGGGTTTGGCAGCTTGGAGGCGTGAGCGACGCGCAGGGCTTTGCTGCACTTGCCGCGGTGGTGATCCTGGGTACGATATGCGCGTTTAGCTTTTACATGACGGGGTTAAAGATAATAGGCGCAAGCAGGGCGAGCATGATAGCGTGCATCGAGCCGGTGAGCGCCGCGGCGTTTGCCTATTTTTGGCTGGGGACGGAGTTTGCGTTTCTTGATTTTGCGGGCTTTACGCTTATAATCTCGTGCATATTTTTGCTGGCTAAAGACAGAAAAAAGGCGTAAATTTGGAGGAGAGATGATCTATTTGGCGCAGACCGATACGACGGCTGGATTTTTGAGCAAGGATTTTCGCGAGATAAACGCGCTAAAACGCCGAGCGGCAGACAAGCCCTGCCTCATAACGACAGCAAAACTTAGTGAGTTAAAAAATCTCGTTCGCGTGCCCGCTAAATTTAAAAATTTAGTGCGCCGCGCGAGAAAAACGACGTTTTTATATCCGAACGCCAAGGCCGTGCGCGTCGTGAAAGGGTGCGCTCATGAGGAGTTTTTGAGGCAATTTGACTGGCTCTACTCCAGTAGCGCAAATTTAAACGGACAAAGCTTCGACGAAGCCTGGGCGAAAGGGGCGGCGGATCAGGTCGTGGATCAAAATTTCAGCCAAAACGCAAGCTCGAAAATTTATAAAATTTCAAAAACTAAAATTTTGCGGATTAGATAGAGCTGTATTCAAAATTCATGCGCAAAGAACGCTCAAAAAAGAGGCGCTAGTTTATAAATTTAAGCGACTTTGTAAATTTAAATTGCTCTATAAATTTCACGAACCGGAAAAATTTCGTCACATATAAACCGCGCAAATACCGTCTGAAATTTTAAAAAATTGTGAAAAGATCACGGCAGGCTCGCAAAAAAATCATATAGAAAAACTGCGCATTCCTACTATCCTTAAGCAGTAAAATTACTGCCGTTCTCGAAGCTGTAAAATTTCGCTATTGCTAGCTTTGAATGAAATTCTATTACCAGATACTCTCGATCAAAATTTTAACTCGGGTGAGCTAAGATTATCGCTAAAAACTCTCGCATTCCGAGTGCTCTGATCAAAATTTTAGAGATCGGGGGTTTTTATACGAGTCGCTACGCGCCGTTTTTTGATCGAAGCTCTACCGACGCCGCTTCTGCCTTTGATTAAAATTTCATCTTTGAGAAAAGCTCATCTGACGCCGTTAAAATCAAAATCCCGCCGCTGCGCCAATAGTTTTAATAAAATTCAGACGCCGTTTCTGCCAACACCTATTCGATTAAAATTTTATCGCCTTTATCGCCGCTGCAAGTATTACGATCAAAAATTCTATCATCGCCAATTGTATATCAAAAGTCCCGCCACCGCTGCCTCATCGCTGCCGCAGCAGCAAGCGCCGCAAAGCCGTCCGCATCGCTTACGCCCTTTAGCTACCAAAGCTGCGTGTAAAGCGCAGCGCCCCCATTGCTGCGCCACGACAGCAGATCCGCAATAAAATTTCCGCCGCCGCGCAGTGTGTCAAGCCAAACGCCGCAAATTTTAAAATTTAAACCGCCTCTCGCCGCGCGGCACCGATAAATTCCAACCGATAAACTCCGCCAGCCAGTCCATCATTTCCGCATAAATCATAAATTTCCATAAATTTAACGCCGCCTTTCTTGCTTTATATTAAAATTTCGCTAAAATTACCGCATTAAATTTGAGGCGCAAACGGAGTTTAAGCTTAAACCGCTTGCGGGCAAATTAAATCCATTCAAGGAGCTTTTATGAGCGGTGTTGCGTTAATCATCTGCTTCGCCATAGCGGTCGTCGTGATGATTTTTTTGATCTCCAAAGCAGGCGTTCACCCGTTTTTGGCGCTAATGCTTATCTCCCTGGCGCTCGCGATCGTCGCGGGCATACCGCTAGCCAAGATCCCCGCGATTATCGGCGACGGATTCAGCGGCACGTTTAAGAGTATCGGTATCGTCATAATCTTCGGCGCGCTCATCGGCACCGTGCTCGAAAAGACAGGCGCGGCGCTAAAACTCGCCGATATGGTCGTAAACGTAGTCGGACAAAAGCGCCCCGAGCTTGCAATGCTTATAATGGGCTGGATCGTGGGTATTCCCGTATTTTGCGACAGCGGCTTCGTCGTTTTAAACCCGATCCGAGAAGCGATCAGCAAAAAAATCGGCGAAAATCCGGTCGCTCTAGCAGTAGCGCTCTCCGGCGGACTTTATGCCTCGCACGTATTCATCCCGCCGACTCCCGGACCGATCGCCGCAGCAGGTGCCGTGGGTCTAGGCGGCAATCTGCTGCTCGTAATCGCAATGGGCGCGGTAGTGTCCTTGCCGGTGCTGATCGCCACATACTTTTTTTCTAAAAAGGTCGCCAAAAACGTCCATATAAGCGAGGCTGAAGCCAACGAAGTCATCGCTAAAAGTTACGACGATCTGCTTAAACAATACGGCAAATTACCGGGCGGATTTTTGAGTTTAGCCCCTATTTTGGTACCGATCCTATTTATGGCGCTGGGCTCCGTCGCCAAGATCCTAAAAGCAAGCGGGTTTGCGGGCGAAATTTTACAATTTTTAGGAAATCCTATCATCGCGCTAGCCTTGGGCGTAGTTTTTGCGGTATTTTTGCTCGCACAAACCGGCAAACTAGGCGAATTTAGTGAGATCACCAACGAATCCTTAAAAATCGTAGGCCCGATCCTCTTCATCACCGCAGCGGGCGGAGTGCTAGGCAAGGTCATCACCGACGCCGGCTTCGTAACCTACATCAAGGACAATGCGACTGCGATTAAAGCTGCGGGGATTTTCTTCCCGTTCTTAATCTCGGCAGTCTTAAAAACCGCACAAGGAAGCTCCACCGTTGCGATCATAACTACAGCTTCGATTATGGGCGCATTTAACGCAGACGGCTCGCTGATGCAGGTACTGGGCTTCACCTCCGAAATGTCCGGCGCACTCGTCGTAATGGCGATCGCAGCGGGCGCTATGACGGTTTCGCACGCTAATGACAGCTACTTCTGGGTCGTTACGAATTTCAGCAAGATGAACCCGCAGCAAGGCTACCGCACACAAACCATGCTGACGCTAATTATGGGCATTACGGGCATGATTAGCGTGTGGGTTTTGTCGCTGTTTTTGATCTAGGTTAGCTTATTCTAGCCGCTACCGCGCTAAATCAGTGCGGAGCGCTACGGGCATCTACCAGCGGCTAGCTACATAAAATTCTTTAAATTTACGTAGCTAGCCGTACCGCGCAAATGCCCTAGTATTAAAATTTCGTATAGCGGAGTTTTAAATTTACACACAAAGCCTCAAGGAGCGAAATTTTAAAATTATATCACTACAGAATTTTAAAATTTAGCCGAAATTCTGTGGCTTACAGAATTCTAAAATTCCACGACATGAAATTTTAAAATTTGCCCCATAAATTTGGCGACGAGATTTTAAAATTCTACTCTTGCTTCAGTCTTGTCATCGTAAATTTAGCTACGCGCTGTAAAATTCCAAAATTTTAAAATACCAGCTAAAGGAAAAATATGAAAGTTTTAGTCGCGATCGACTCGTTTAAGGGCTCGCTTAGTTCGCTTGAGGCTGGCAATGCCGTAAAATCAGGCATCGAAAAGCTAGGCTGCGAGGTGCTCGTCAAACCTATCGCAGATGGCGGCGAAGGCAGCGTTGAAGCCCTTGCCGACGCGCTAAAAGCTAGGTTCATGGATGTCATCGTAGCAAATCCGTTAGGCGAAAAAACGCCCGCGCGCTACGCCTTAAAAGGCGAGCTAGGCATCTTAGAAATGGCGTCCGCATCGGGTCTGCCGCTCATCGAAAAATCGCGCCGCAACCCGCTAAAAACGAGCACCTACGGCTTTGGCGAGATGATAGCGCATGCGATCGCACACGGCGCGCGAAAGTTTATCATCGGCATCGGCGGAAGTGCTACGAATGACGCGGGCATGGGTATGCTACGCGCGCTCGGTTTTAAATTTAAAGATGCAAATGGCGCAGAGCTTGCGGGAGCGGGCGAGGATCTGATTAAACTCGCCACGATAGATTGCACTTCGGTGCTGCCACATCTTAAAGAATGCGAGTTTCTTATCGCCTGTGACGTGGATAATCCGCTCTTTGGCGAGAACGGCGCGGCATATATTTACGCTCCGCAAAAAGGCGCGGATGCAGCGATGGTAAAGCAGCTCGATGCAGGGCTTATAAATTTTGCAAGCGTCGTAAGCAAGCACCTCGGACGCGAGCTTTGGAATAGTCCCGGAGCGGGAGCTGCCGGCGGGCTAGGCTTTGGCTTCGTGAGCTTTCTAAACGCGACACTTAAGCCAGGCATCGACATCATCACCGAAGAGATCGGACTGGATCGCGATATGAAAGGCGCCGAGCTTGTCATCACAGGCGAAGGAAGGCTCGATTTTCAAAGCTCGATGGGCAAAACCCCCTGCGGTGTCGCAAAGATTGCCGCTTCCTACGGCGTGCCCGTAATCGCGCTGGCAGGCGGTATCTCGCCCTGTGCCGGCGGCTGTAATGAGCGTGGTATAGGCGCATTTTTTTGCATCCTAAACGAACCGATGAGCCTTGAGCGCGCGATGGAAAAAGAGACCGCAATACAAAATTTAGCCCGCGTCGCCGAACAAGCGGTGAGATTGTTTCTGCTCGGACGCGGCGCTAAATAGAGCTTTTGGGCTGAAATTTTAAGGCGCGGGCGCTAAAGCTTGCAGCGGGTACGACGAGCGCGGGCAAGGGATACAGCGCGGCGACGGCTCGCAGCAGACAAGCACGACAAAGTGCGGCAGGAGGCGAGCACAGCGAAGAAACGAAATTTTATGCAGGATAGATTTGCGTGCTTTAAAGGCACAGCGTGATCTTGACACAGATGCGGTGACGCGCAGTTTACAAGGCACAAAAATATACGCGAAGAAGTAGGCGAGAGCCTACAACGATGGACGTTAGTAAAGCGGCGGCTTGCGGCAGGAGGATACGGGCTATGACGTGCATGCGCGGCAAGCAAATACTATACGTAGCTTGCGACGGGCGGCAAAATTTCATCCACCACAGACCACGGGTAAGCAGATAAAATTTTACATTAAAACGTAGCTTTGCCGAAATTCTAGCGCGTTTGAAAATACGAAGTGATCGGATGAGAGTTAAGACAGCGGGCGACTCAGGGTGATGCAGCGGCGTGAAATTTTACGGCGCAAAAATTTATTTTGCCGCGCGTTATATACGCAAGGCGCGATCTAAAACTCATTTTCCAATCAAGCGGCTCGCGGACCTTCACAATACATAACCTCAAAGCATGATTAAGACAGACAGAAATTTTAAAATTTGACCGCTGTATTCGCAGCCTATGAGATTTGCAACGTAAATTTAAAAACAGTGATCCGCTTTATAAAATTCCATTTCGAATTTTAGCCCGCGACATGTCCGTCTTGAGGCGAAAAAAGGCCGCTCAATCGCAAGATCGCGCTTCTTGCAATGATGATGGCGGTGCATTACTTCGCCCGCTCGCAAAGCCCGTCAAGCCCTCCGATGACGCTTTGATGAGAGGCGGGCTGCGTCTGCGCAAATTCGTATTATTTAAGATCGCGGATTTGCTTATCGCTAAATTTAGTGCGGATGCGGTCGCCGTACGCCGCTATGGTAAGAGTGGGCTTGCGTTAAATTTGCTCCGATCGCGCTGTGTTTTGCGATAAAAATTTATGAAATTTCATTTGCGGTCGGCGCCAAAAAATTTTATAAAGCTCCATTTTAAAATTTGCGGCACGGGCACGTACCGATCAGGTCGTCAAGCTAAAATCAAATATCAAAATTCCAAGCGACGAATGCAGAAAGCCCTCGCGCCTAGCGTATCTGCCGCGGTAGTGCGGGCACGCTAAATTTATCGCTTTTGGGACGCAAAAGACGGGCAGGCGCGGGCAAAATTTATTGCTTTTAGAGTTTAAAGCATCGAATTCGCGCGTCTAGGCTAAATTTCAAAATTTAAAGCGCGCGACGCTTCGGACGCATCCGCGCGACTGCGAGCGTTCATAAAATTCGCCCGAAGCAAGGTTGTAAAACTGCGGACAGACGCAAAAATTTATAGCCGCAAAAATCAAAACCGCGAAAGCAAAAAGGCTCCACGAGCGCTCGCTGCCGCACCCGCCCGAGCAAATTAAAATCGCATGATCCGCCCTAGCCTATAATACGCAAGGCAGCGGCGCGGACATCTGTGCTCAAATCCGGTGCGATCGCAATGCGATTTAAAACCGCGCCTGCTTAAATTCGCGCCGTTTCGGCTCGCTCGCAATCACATCTCGCCGCAGTAGCGCTTTAAATTTGCGCCGCCGCGATTTGTGCGCATTCAATCGCTACGGCAAGGGTAAAATTTCAAAATCTAGGTCCATACGCGCCGATTTGCGCCGCCCAAAATCGCTCGGATCGAATTTACATTACCGCAATCCGCGCAGATTAAAGCGCCGCCGCTTAAAAGCGCAAATTTTACCTCTCAAACGGCGGCGCGAAATTTCACTAAAATTTCATCTCTTAATTCGGCGCGCGATTTATAAAATTTCGCCCTCGCTGGGCTCCGAAAGCTGCGGCTTAGGTAGCGCCAGGCTCTTTGCGGTTTTGCTAAAAAGTATCAGATCCTCGGTGCTTTGCACGCTCCACGGCAGCCGCGAGAGCGCGAATTTGAAAATTTCAAAGCAGGAAACAGCGTCGCTAAATGCGCGGTGGTGGACGTTTTGCACGCCTAAAAGCTCTTTTAGCGAGCCCAGCCCATATCTTTGCGCCTCGATCGTGCGGCGCGCGAGCTCGACGGTGCAGAGCCTGCGATTTAAAAGCATGCCAAAGCCGCATTTTTGCAGGCTTGCGTCGATGAAGCCGTAGTCAAATTTGACGTTGTGCGCCACAAAAACGCTATCGCCTAAAAACAGCCTAAACCGCTCCAGCACGCTGGCTAGCGGCGGCGCATCCGCCAGATCGTCCGCGCAGATCCCCGTAAGCTCCGTGATATTTTCGGGCACGACAGGCGCGTAAACGAAGCTCTCGAAGCGCTCTAACTCCTGCGTGCCGCGCGCTTTTATCGCGCCAATTTCGATGATCTGGCCGTTTGAGAGCCCGCCGTTCGTCTCGATGTCCACAAAGCAAAAAATTTCATCCAAAATGTCCGTCTCACGGGTTTTGAGCGTGATTTTACCGTTGTCTAGTTTAATGATATCTATGCCGAGCGCGCGCCACATCGAGAGGTCTTTAGGCTCGAAAAGCTCGGTAATTTCAGCAATGTCGCTTGCTTTTGAGATAAAATCGTAATAATTTATGCTCTTTTGAGCCAGCAAATTTATTAAATTTTCGATTCTATGCGTCAAAATTTTACCCCTGTGCCGCGCCTAAATTTTAAGCGCACGGATTGCCTCCGCGTAGTCGTTTGAAGAAAATATGTAGTTGCCCGCTACCACGACGTCGGCACCCGCTTCGTCGATATCTGCGATATTTAGCCCGTTTACGCCGCCGTCGACCTCGATGAGGCATTTTGCGCCTTTGTGATCGATCAGCTCGCGCAGCTGCTTAATTTTCTCAAGCGCCGAGGGGATAAATTTCTGCCCTCCAAAGCCTGGATTGACGCTCATTAAAAGCACCATATCGACCTCGCTCAAGATAAACTCCAGCGCGCTAAGCGGAGTGTGCGGATTTAGCACTGCCGCGGGCGAGACGCCGCTACGGCGTATGTGATCTATGAGGCGCAGCGGATGGGCCTCCTCCTCGATGTGGAAGCTAAGAAATTTCGGCTTTAGCGGCAAAAAAAGATCGACGAAAAACGGCACGTTTTTAACCATCAAATGAATGTCTAAAGGCTTGCTGCTCGCCTTTGCTGCCGCACTTGCTACGAGCGGTCCGATCGTGAGATTGGGTACGAAATGTCCATCCATCACATCTACGTGAATGAGATCGGCGCCCGCCTCGCAGACTGCGCGAATTTCCTCCGCAAGCCTTCCGAAATCCGCCGATAAAATGCTGGGTGCTACATACATAAAATTCCTTTAAAATTTCAAGATGCGAAATTTTACTTAGTTTTGTCATAAATTTCGCTAAATTTAAACCGCGGCGGATTTTAAGCATAATTTGAAATTTTTTCGCTATAATCGCCATTTATTTTAATCATCAAGGATTTATTATGGCAAGAAGATGCGCAATCACCGGCAAAGGTGCGATGGTAGGAAACAACGTCAGCCACGCAAATAACAGAACCAAAAAGAAATTCCAGGTCAATCTACGCACCATCCGCGTTCAACTAGAAGACGGCTCAACCAGACGAATCAAAGTCGCCGCCTCAACTCTACGAACTATGAAAAAACAATCAAAATAACCTCTTAAAGAGGAATTTATGTCTGTTTTGGACAAGATCAAGCGATTCCTCGACTGGTCCGGCTCGACTAAGCCGGACATCAACCTCTACACAGAAATTTACGACCAGCTACGCCCTTTTCGCTTACCGCTGATAACCATCGTGCTGATGATGCTAATCGGCACGCTAGGCTACGTCTTTATAGCGGGCTTTTCGCTCGTAGACGCCTTTTATCAGGCGGGTATGACCTTTACGACGGTAGGTTTTACCGAAGTAGCGCCGATATCGCCTGCGGGTAGAATTTTTACCGTCTTATTCATCCTCATGGGCTTTGGAACCTTTTCGTTTTGCCTGGGCGTCGTCGTCGAGGTCATAAAAAACGGCAAACTTCAAAATTTACTTAGGGAGCAACGAATGATCAATAACATCGCAAGGCTCAAAAACCACTACATTATCTGTTACAACAACATCTACTGCGCCGAGCTTGCCAAACAGTTTCGCGAAAATCATCTGCCTTTTGTCGTGATCGACCCCGATCCCGCTCTAGCCAAGATCGCCGAAGAAAACCGCTATCCATATTTCATCGTAGGTGAACCGCATGTAGAAACCACGATGCTAAAAGCGCATCTGTCATCTGCAAAATCCGTCATCACGCTAAGTCCAAATTTAGCCGATAATATCGCAATAATCTCGCTGGTACGCCTCTACGAAAAGGAGCTTGGTCGCATCACCCCATACTTCATCATGGCAAATAGCGATGATGACAGCGACACCGAGAGGCTAAAAAAACTCGGCGCAAATTCTATCGTCTCGCCATCCAAACTCGCCGCACAAAGGCTCTCTGCGATCAGCGTACGTCCTGATATGGAAAACATTTTGGAGCGGTTTTTGTATAAAAAAGACTCGCTTATCGACATCGAGGAGATCACAGTGCCCGATTTTTCATGGATCCGCTTCAAACGCTTAAAAGAAACTCGCTTGCGCGATTTTACAAACGCCGACGTCGTAGGAATCAAAGAGCCCAATAGCCGCTTCATTCCGATGCCGGATGGCGACTACCTCATCGGTACTGGGGTAAAATTTTTAGTCATCGGCACGGCAGAGGGCATCCGCAACACTAAAAAACTCATCCGCAGCAAATACAAGCCGCAGGAGATGAGATATGTTTAAAATCACTAAGCTCGAGGGCGGCTTGCAGAATGTCGAGGGCTTTTATTTTGACGGCGTAAATTCGGGCTTTAAAAAAGAGGGTAACGATCTGGGATTTATCCGCGCGGACGAACCCTTTGCCGTAAGTGCGATCTTTACGAGCAATAAATTTCAAGCCGCGCCGATTAGGCATTTCAAAAGGGCGCAGGAGCGCGCGGGCGGAGAGCTTAAAACAAATTTTATCCTCGTAAATTCTAAAAACGCAAACTCGATGACCGGGGAGCAAGGCGTCGCGGACATCGATGAAATTTTTAGCGAACTTGGCAAAAAAATCCCTCTTATAAACCCCGTCATGAGCTCCACCGGCGTAATCGGATACCGCCTCAAAAAGGAAAAAATTATCGCCGCCGCGCAAAATTTTAACTTCTCGGCGCGAAACTCAGACGCCCTAGCCACCGCCATTATGACGACAGATAGGATAAAAAAGGAGTTTGCGTATAAAATTTCTTTAGAAAACGGCGAGAAATTTCACATCGCGGCCGTTTGCAAGGGCGCAGGTATGATCAATCCTGCGCTTGCAACTATGCTCTGCTTCGTTCTAACCGACGCAAAAATCCCGCGCGCAGATATGGACGAGCTGCTAAAAAAGGCGGCGGAGCAGAGTTTCAACACCGTAAGCGTCGACGGTGACACCTCCACCAATGATACGATTATGCTCTGCAGCAGCGCTAAATGCGCCTACGACAAGGACGCCTTCGCCTCCGCGCTAAACGCCCTGACGCGCGAGCTTGCGCTGATGCTGGTAAAAGACGGCGAAGGCGCAACCAAGCTGGTGCGATTTAGGGTAAGCGGTACCGCAAATGCCGAAGACGCTCGCACGGCGGCGAAGGCGCTAAGCAATTCGCCGCTTGTTAAAACGGCGATCTTCGGCGAAGATCCGAATTGGGGTCGCATAGCCTCGACCATAGGCGCCTGCGGTATCGAATGCGATGAAGAAAAGCTGCGTATCAAATACGACGACGTGCTGCTTTATGATGCGCAAAATCGCGAGCTGGACGCCGCGCGCGAGGCTGCGGCTCACGCCGTGATGCAGCAAAAAAGCTTTACGATCTGGTGCGATTTAGGGCTCGGAGAGGGCGAGTTTAGCGCGTACGGCTGCGATCTTAGCTACGACTACGTAAAAATCAACGCCGATTATAGATCATAAAGATTCATAGCTCGCTTCATAATAAAAATTCCGTCTCGAAAATAGCGAATAGCAGCAGGGCTTTACAGCTCTGCACTTAATATTTTATAATTTAAATTTGCCTGTTTTAAATTTTTAAAGACTAAAATTTTACCTCTTAAAATCTGGAATCTCACGCGTAAAATTCAGTCTAAATTTGATAGCTGAAATTAGGTTTTAAGCGCTTTATTGATATACTTGAATAAATTTTTCAAAGGAGTAAAGTATGTTTCATGAATACAGAGATTTAATCACTGAGTTAAAAGGCAAAAACGCGCGATTTGATTCACTATTTGAGAAGCACGATGAGCTGGATCACAAGATCGCCGACGCGCAGGCCGGCAGAGTGCATATGAGCGACTTGGAGATCGATGCGATGAAGAAAGAAAAGCTTCGCATAAAAGATGAGCTAGGCACCCTGCTAGCGCAATATAAAGCCGAAAAGGCAGATAAATAAAGTTGCTTGCGGCGAAATTAAGATGCAGCAGAGTGCTAGCAAGGCTAATTTCGCCGCCAAGCTTTAATCCGCGTTTAGAATTTTCTAATCGCAATAAGTTTAAACACTTAAATTTGCCTCGCACGATAGAGATATTAAAACAGCGCGCCAAAATGAGTTAAAATTTATACCGCACGCTTCACCATATTGACACCGCTAAATAATTTTTACGCATCGGTTATATCACTACAGATACCTATAATGCGGTATTAGCGCAATCAAATATAATTCGTTACGGCTCTCTATCGCCCTTTTCGCTTCCAAAAATATCTCTTGCTGAATGTACTTTTGCGCTACAGAGTAAATTAAAATTTATCGTCGCCCTGCGGTCTGACTCTTAAATTTTACTTTGCAGCGAGCATTTTTAGAAAATTTCAAATCTTGCGTTTTCCTTGTTTCAGGCGCAATACCTATTTTTAAAATTCCGCATTTCGAAGGAATCGGAAGTAGCGCTAGAATTTTAAATTCCCGTTTGCGCTAGCCGCGAAATTTCAAATTCGCAGACTCCAACCAAGCGCTAGTTTATGTTAGAGCTTGCTTTAGTCGCTCCACAGAATTTAGCCAAGCTTGCTTATTTTAACCCACTTCGTTGAGCTTTAAAAATTTAGATTATTTCTTTGATCGTATCGGATAATGCCTGCCGGCACGGAATTACTCAAGCCACCCTATTTGCTATATACGCAATTAAAAGCGGCGCTAACGCGGAATTAAATAATATAAGCGGATCTACAAAAGGTATGAAATTTAATCATAAAATTTTAAGCGCTAAGGATTTGCGATAGAATTTCGTCGCGCAAATCAAACCTCAAAGCTAGCCTGGCCCTACTCGAAAACCTTTGCTTCTAAGCCATGTAGCCTTTGCAAGCCGATATCGATATATTCGTTAAGCTTCTCATTATTTTCCAGCAATTTGTCGTAATAGCTCTTGGCTCTTTCTCTCGCGGTCGCATCAGGCTCAATATACTTTAGCCCGCTTTTGAAAAATCCTTTGGATTCCACAAAATAGATCGAGTGGATCTTCTCGCAGTGCGATAGCCCTGCTTCAGTGTAGTTTAAAATCGATTCGTACGCGATGTTGCCCAACAACTCCTGCAGTCTATTTGCGGGATTTTTGAAAAACTCGGCAAACTCCTTATACGGCGTAAAAACCTGATCAAGATTTTTCATCGCATCGCCGTAGATACCCTTTTTCAGGCGGAACATCGTCATTTCTTGAGAACTTACAAACTTCTCTATTGCTTTTATCGTATCGTTTTTATTCACTGAATTTTTCCCTTTTAAAATATGAAACGCTCGGATTATATCGTTTGTTTTATAAAAATCCGTTAAAAATCGGTTAAATTTTGTCCTGGCGTTTTAGCCAAATTCCTTTGAGTGCTTTTGATTAAATTTCCTGCCTCAGCCGCCGCACTTCTCACACAATCCTCGCACGAGCACGCTTTTGACATTTTTTTGTGGCAAAGCAGGCATCGAAATCTCCTCCATTTTATGGCAGCTTTCGCAAACAAAATACGCTTTTGCGCCGTCGGTGAGCTCATAAAAACTTTTATGATTATTCTCGCTGGTAATTATCAAATTTTTCTCTTCCAAAAGCGCTATATTGCGATATATCGTGGTTTTATTAGCACCCGTTTGTTCTACTAGTTCATCGTAGCTTACCGGGCATTTTTTCTCGCTTAGGATCTGCACGATCTGCACTCTAAGCGCCGTAGGAGCGATATCGTGACTCGCTAAAAAATCTTTGGGATCCATTTTACGCCTTTTTTAAAATTTAAGCGATGATAGCGAAATTTAGATAAATTTATATTAAGTTGCAACTAAGTTGCTTTTGATATACTTCCGCAATTTTTTTGGAAAGGAATTTTATGAAAAAGCTTATTTTCACGTTTTTAGCAGCTAGTTGCGTAGTATTCGCCAAACCTACGGTCACCACGACCATACTTCCTACGAAGTATTTTGTTGAACAGATCGCAGGTGATACTTTGCAGGTAAATACGATGGTCGGCAAAGGCGCTGATCCGCACACATACGAGCCTAAGCCTTCAGAGATGAAAATGCTAGAAAATAGCGATCTGTATTTTGCAGTCGGTATAGAATTTGATGAAGTCTGGCTACCAAAGCTTGCCGCATCGTATCCGAAGATGAAGATAATCCGCACCGAAGATGGCATCACTAAAATGGCTATGGCAGAGCATCACCATCACGACGAACATGATCATAGCGCACATCACGATGATCACGATCATGACGCACATCATGAGCATGGTGACAAAGACCACGAGGCGCACGAGCACCATCATCATCACGGCGGTTTAGACCCACATATCTGGCTCGATCCGCAGCTTGTAAAAATTCAAGCTAAAAATATTAAAGACGCGTTAACCAAACAGTATCCTAAGGATGCTAAAATTTACGAAGCGAATTTCGATAAATTTGCTAAAAAGCTTGACGAGCTGGACGCTTACGCAAAGCAAAAATTAGCGGGCGTCAAAGGAAAGAAATTTATGGTTTATCATCCGTCTTGGGGCTATTTCGCGCATCGATACGATTTGAAGCAGATCGCAGTCGAAGTGGAGGGCAAAGAGCCTAAGCCTGCGGATTTAGCCGAGCTAATCGAGGAAGCCAAAGAGGAAAAGATCAAGGTGATTTTCGTCGCACCGCAGTTTTCCAAAAAGGCAGCGCAAACCATCGCCGCGCAAACGGGCGCAAAGGTGATGGAGATCGATCAGCTGCCGCTAGATTGGTACGAGACGATGAAAAAGACGATCGACGTTTTCGGAGAAAATTTGTAGTTGATGAAATTTATTAAAATTTTACTTTTATCCGCGATCTTTAGCTCGCGGATATTTGCGTGCGCTCTGTGCGCCCTATACACGCCCACTGCGCACGTTAGCATTACCCCCGTCGCACAAGACGGCAAGATCGTGAGCCTGCATTTTTCGTGGCTTTTCTCTCAAAATTTTACCGACGTCATAATGCAGACCTACGATATAAATTCCAATGGCAAGCTTGAAAATAGCGAGCTTGCTGAGATAACTAAGGCGATGACCGATTATCTAACCCCCAAAAACTACCTTTGCGAGGCGGAATTTTACGATCAAGCGCCAAAAAACGCAAAGCCCGCGCTTAGCAACCTCGTAGGCACGCAAATCAAGGGAAATTTTAAAAACGCAATAAGCCTCGTCAAAAAGGGCAGACTCGTGTTCGAGTTCGATCAAAAGGTTGGCTTCGAACTGCGAAACAACCGCGTTCTTAAAATTTCCATTAACGACGATCAGGGATTTTTCAATTTCAAAATGCTTGACGATAAGCCCATTAATCTGGGCGAGGGCTTTGTAGCGAAGCCCAATTCAAATTTAGCCACCACTTTTATAGAATTTAGCGGCGAAAAGCCAAAGATCGCAGATAAAAAACCGCTGATTTCAAGCGCGCCGAACTCCGATTTAGCGCAGAGCGGTGTTGCATCTAGCGAGCAGAGTCTTGCAGGCTCAGAGGATAAACTTGCGCAAGGCAGGCAAACAAAACCTAATGCCAGCTCGGCGCGCAGATCAAACCAAAGATCCGTCGGCGATATTGTTTCGGAAGCGGCTGCAGAGGCGCAAAAAAATATCGCCGCTTCAGATACTCTCGCGCAGATTAATAAAACAGCCAAAAAGGACGCGCAGGCAAAAGGCGGTCCCGCAAATTCTGTGGTGCCTGTAGATAAAGGCGTGAGCGAAAATTTTGCGGCGAGGCGAGATAATTCTTTAAATTCCGCGCATTCTACGCAAAATCTAGCGACGCCGCCCGAGGACAGCTCCTCAAATTTAGCGCAAAATAGCGCGAGTAAAAACGGCGCCGTATCCGACAGCGACGATATTTCAAGCGAGCCACAAAAAGAGGCTACGCTGGGATTTGTCTCGCAAAAGACGATGGATTTTATGAAAAGTCTCAAAACGGCGTTTCGCGCAAGCAGCGAGCATGCAAGCGCAAGCACCGTCCTATGGGTTCTAACGCTTTCTTTCATATACGGCTTTTTCCACGCGGCAGGCCCTGGGCACGCGAAGCTGCTAACGGCGAGCTATTTTCTAGCCCATGGCGGCAGCTACGTCAAAGCCTTCGGATTTGCCCTTAAAATCGGGCTTTTGCACGTCCTAGGAGCGCTCGTTTTAGTAAGCGCGAGCATGTTCGTGCTGCAAAACGTCGCAGGGCTCGTCTCTGCAAACTCCGCCTCGATCACCACGAAAATTTCGGCGCTTCTGATCATCGTCATAACGGCGCTCATCATCTACGACAAAGCTCGCCGCGTAAGATCGGGCGCTAGCCACGATACGGGCTGCTCCTGCGCCGCTTGCGCTTCCGCCGCAAACACCGCAGATACGGACTCCCGCTTAAAAGATACGGCATTTGCAAACGCTAAAAATTCCGCTCACGCAGCGTCAAAGAGCTATAAATTTTCTAAATTTAAAACCCCTAGCGGCGAATCCGCGCAGTATTTAGATACTCAAAATTTAGGCGCCGCAACGGCAGAGCTAAATTCGGATTCAAATTTAACCGCAAATTTAAAGGAAAACTCGTCTAGCCAAAACGAGCAAAAACGGGCTTCAAATTCTACAAATTTAAAAAACCAAACCTCGTCTTGCTCGCTGCAAAATGGCGCGACTGGCGGCAGCGAGAGAGGGCGGGAGTGGCTTATCGCGCTTGCTGCGGCGCTCGTGCCATGCCCCGGCACGATCCTTATTTTCGTGCTTGCCTTCAGCCTCGGAAGCTTCGTGCTTAGCGTCGCAAGTGCGCTTTTCATCGGTTTTGGAATGAGCGTCGTGATATTTTTAGCCGCGCTTTTCGGCGCGAAAGCAAACGAGCTAAGCTCGAAGCGGCTCGTAAGCCTGAAGCTTTACGTCGAATTTGCGGGGCTTTTCGTGATGTTTGGGCTCGGGATTTTTATGTATTTCATCTCAGACAGCCTCAGGATACTGTGATCGCAAAATTTGAACGCAAATTTACAAAAGCGGCTCGCGTGAAATATAAGCTTACGCGATACATTAAATTTTAAATCCGGTGCGAATTGTTTTCAGAATAGTAAGATTTTAAAATTTTACGTCGCACGGACTGCGTAAATTAAGCTCCGATCCCAACTATTTAATTATGAGGCGAAATTCGCTCTTTATAAATCACGTTAAATTTTGCTACAATACGGGCGAAATTTTTCTCAAGGATAGATATGTCGCCTTCTTTGCAAGATGCTATTTCACAAACTTTAATCGAGCAAAAAGCGTGCGCTAAAGCTTTTAATAGATATTACTACCTCAGCATAGCCGCCTTTTTTGCGGTCCTGTTCGTATTAGTGTTTCTAAACTGCGTTAAAGCAGACACTCCTCTAATAGAAATTGCCGAATTTTCGAGCGTCTTGATCCTTTTTCATATCTTTTGGATATTTCTTATGCATTGCGCCAGTCAAGAAAGCGAAGCGGAAATTCGCTACTACAAATTTTATAAAGAGATATTCGTCCGCGCCGTAATAAAAGATATAGATGCCGGTTTAAAATACGATCCATATACCGGCATGCAAGAAGAGGAATTTCAAAAATTTAGAATTTATAGGAAATCTAGGATCAAAAGCGAGGATCGGATTGCGGGCGTGTACTGCGGGATTAAATTTAGCCTCAGCGAGGTACATAGTAATGGTAGGTTTTACATGAAAACGGATAATCCGCTAATAGCGGCGATTATGTTGATTAAAATATTCTACGATAACTATATGGACTTTGACGGCAACGTACTGATCTGCGAGCTCGCGAAAAAAACCTCGGGCAAAACGATAGTGGTAAGCAGGGAGCTAAACGCCAAGATCTTCGGCGCAAAAGAGATGATGGACGATGTGGATTTTATGCGCGATTTTCGCGTGTTTGCGGATGACAAAGTAGAAGCGCGCTATTTGCTAACGCCCGCGTTTATGGAGCGTCTGCGCGAAATAAATCGCGAAACGAGCGGCGAGTTCAGCTTGAGCGCGGTATTTATGGATGAGTGCTTATATCTATTTTTAAACGGTGCGCCCGATCTTTTCGAAACTACGCTTTTTGATAGGCCCGCTAGCATAGAGCTCGCGCGCGAATACCAAACGCAGATCCGCAAAATTTTAAGCCTAATCGAAACGCTTAAACTCACAAATTAGCAGGGCGCATTGCGGCTGATTTTGCATCGACCAAATTTAGGCCGGGCGGAATTTTTCGGCGAAGCACAATTTTGGCAAAAACGTAAAATTTAATCAGCGGCGCAATCTCTCGGCAGCCGTCCTAAATTTAATCAGCAATGCAATCTCTCGGTAGCTACCTGAAATTTAAACGGGCAATACGATTAGCGAGAGATGAAGTACCTGCCGCGCATAAATTTTGAAACAAAAGCGCCCGTGTCTCGTAAATAAATTTTACCGCGTTTTGTATCGTGGCACAGTGGCTTTGAGCGCCAAGCCCGCATAGCGGCAATATTTAATCGGCGGCGCCCGCGATGATGAAATTTAAAAACAGATATGCAAAGACGAAATTTAAATTTAAAAGCAAGTCCGCGGCGAGAGTTAAATTTAAAGCGCTCGCGGCGTTTTCACAAGCCGTGAGCTAAAGCATATCTGCCTAGCCGCATGCCGCAACGTACTTCAAGCGCTAGCTCTGCACGTACGTCAAGTTTTGCCAAAATCCTCGCCGCGCGTTCCCGCATCGCCTCATCAAACGCCGTCGTAGGCTGGATTGTAAATTTAAATTATAAAGAATTGGATGAGGCGAAATTTAAAATTCCGCCTCCTAAGCAAGAAAAGGATTAAAGCGCCGCGTAGCGCACCATTAGGCAGGTTTGAAGCGCCGCCAGCTTATCAAGCGTGCTTTTTTGCACTTCGGAATCGACCAAAATGACTGCCAAAGCATCCCCCTCCTCGCCTCTGCCTAGGCGGAAGTCCGCGATATTGATGTTTTCGTCGGCTAGGATCGTGCTTACGGATTTGATAACGCCCGGCACGTCGGTGTTTTTGAAGATTATCATCTTGCCCTTCGGCTTAAAATCGGTCTTAAATCCGCCGATATTTACGATACGCTCCTCGCTGCCGTCAAAGACCGTACCCGCGACGTTTGAGATCGCCTCGTCGGTCATGATTTTTACCGCGATCTCGCTTTTATAGACGCTGTTTGCAAGCTCGCCGAAGCTCGTCTCAATCCCCTTTTCATCCGCAAGAAATTTAGCGTTGACGTAATTTAGCGAATCGCCCAAAGAATCGTGTAGCGCACCTACGATAGCAAAAACGAGCATCGATTTTAGATACTGAACCACCTCGCCGCTACCCTCGATGCGAATCGATTTGATAGGGCCTTTATTGATCTGCGCCGCAAGATAGGCCATTTTGGAGACTAAATTTATATACGGCTCGATACCGCGCGGCAAATCCTCGAGCTTAAGCGGCAAATTTAAAGCGTTTGGATAGTTTAAGCCGCGCGCGGCGCTGATCGCCTGCTCTGCGGCTTCTCGGGCGATATTGCTTTGCGATTCGAGCGTGTTTGCTCCAAGATGTGGAGTCGCGCTCAAATTTTCGATATCCAAAAGCTCATGATCGGTCGCAGGCTCTTTGTCGAAAACGTCGATGCCGAGATACGCGATCTTGCCGCTGCGTAGATTGTTTGCGAGCGCTTTTTCATTATACAGCCCGCCTCTAGCGCAGTTTATTAGGCGTACGCCGTCCTTCATCTTCGCTATTTGCGGCTCGTCGATCATATTTATCGTCTCTTGATTTTTCGGCGTATGGATCGTGATGAAGTCGCAAGATAAAATTTCATCGAAATTCTTCGTATATTTTACTCCGAGCTTCGTGGCCTTCTCAGGCTCGATATACGGATCGTAGGCAATGACGTTCATCCCAAACGCAAGCGCGCGCACCCCCACGCGCGAACCGATATTTCCAAAGCCGATAATACCGAGGCTCTTTTTATAAAGCTCGGTGCCGTACCACTTCTCGCGCTTCCAAATTCTATTAATTTTTAGATCGTTGCAGGAATTTACATATTTGCGCGCCGCATTTAGCAGATGGCACATGGTCATTTCGACCGCGGCGATGGTGTTTGCCGTAGGTACGTTCATCAAAATAATGCCGCGCTTGGAGCAGCCGTCGATGTCGCAGTTATCTACACCCACGCCCGCACGCACGATCGCTTTTAGCTTGGTGCCGGCATTTAGAAATTTCTCATCCACTGCCGTAGAACTTCTGGTGATCGCAACATCCGCATCACCTAAAATTCCGTATAACTCGCTCTTGGGCACGTTCGTAGCGTCGATTACCTTAACGTCCGATTCTTGCTTAAGCAGATCAAAACCGATTTTGTGGATTGCGTCGCAGACTATGATAGTTTTCATTAAATTTAACCTTTTGAAGTAGGTCCGCAAGGCGGGGATGCCTTGCGGAAAGAGTTTTATTTATTTAGTTGATCTTTGATTAGATCCCCTAGGCTTTGCTTCTCGTCGTCGTTACTATTGATCTCGTTTAGTGCCTCACGCTCCTTCTGATGAGCCAGTCTGCGCACGCTTAGGCGAATTCTGTTTTTCTTCTCGTCGATAAAGGCGATCGCAGCCTCGATCTCGTCGCCCACTTTTAGGCTATCTACGCTTACGTTGCCGAGATCTTCCTTGCGGATAAGCGCGTCGATACCGCCTCCCAGCTCGACAAAAATTCCAAACTCTTTAATATCGCGGATCTTGCCTTTTACGACATCGCCTTGATTGTGGCTCTTGGCATAATCGCTAATAGGGCTATCGCCGAGCTCTTTGTGGTTTAGAGAAATTTTTTGAGTATCTTTGTCGATCTTGATGATCTTAACCTCGATCTCGTCGCCTACTTTGAATAAATTTTTGCACTTCTCGCCGCGATCCCATGAAGCGTCTTCGTTATGCAAAAGCCCCTCTACGCCGTCGATCCTTACAAACGCGCCGAAATTTGTAATCGTAGTGACGACGCCTTTTAGCACGTCGCCCACTTTATGCTTAGCAACAAACTCGTCAAAAGGCTTGGTGAGTAAATTTTTAAGGCTCACGCGCAATCTGCGCTCGCTAGGGTTGATCTCTACAACCTCGACATCA
This sequence comes from uncultured Campylobacter sp., assembly GCA_963529625.1. Taxonomy (GTDB): domain Bacteria; phylum Campylobacterota; class Campylobacteria; order Campylobacterales; family Campylobacteraceae; genus Campylobacter_B. Next base: position 52,470 of record CAURZM010000003.1, read on the forward strand.
AGCTCCTCGCCCTCGCTGATGAAATCTTTCGGATTTTTGATATTTTTATCCCACGAAATTTCACTGATATGCAAAAAGCCCTCGATGTCATTGCCAAGATCGACGAACGCGCCATAAGGCTCGATATTACTTACTTTTACGCGGATAGTATCACCCACTTCCAGGCTATCTTTGATCTCGTTCCAAGGATCTGGCATCGCCTCTTTGATCGAAAGAGAGAGATGCTTTTTATCGTTGTCGTATTTGATAACCTTAACCGGAACCTTATCGCCCTCTTTGTAGAGCGAGCTTGGATTTACCGGGCCTTTGTATGAAATTTCGCTATAGTGCACGAGCCCGTCCACGCCGCCTACGTCTACGAACATACCGTAGGTGGTGATTTTTTTGACGACGCCTTCGATGATGCCCTCAGTGGCGATTACTTTCTCGATCGCCTCTTTGCTTGCTTTGCGATCCTCATCAAGTAGCTTCTTGCGCGATACTACGATGCTTTGCTCATCTCTATCGACCTTGATGATCTTTACTTTGAAATTTTTACCGACGGCGCCATTTGGGTTTTTAAGCGCACTTTGCGAGCGAGGCATAAAAAATTCCACGTCGTCTGCGTTAGCACAAACGAAACCGCCCTTATTAAACGATAGAATTTTAACGTCATAGACATTTTCTGCGTTTTCGTCATAGGAGTCGATGAACGCCTTTACTTTTTCCTTCTTTAGGGCCTTTTTATACGATACGACCGGGCGACCGCCTCTGCTTCCGATAATAGCGACTTTGATGTCATCTCCTACATTAACCTGCGGGTTTCCTTGCTCGTCGCTCACCTCGGCGGCGTCCAAAATGCCCTCCGACTTCCTGCCTACGTCTATGAAAACCTCGCCGTCCTTAAGGGCGATAACCTTACCTGTGACAACCTCGTCGCGAGACTTCCCGGCGTCATACTCCTCTAACAATGTCGCAAAATCTTCCTCTGCGTGGTTTTGAACCTTCTCGTTCACCTCAGCCATATGCTTCCTTTAAATTTATTTGTGCTTTTTTGAAAAGAACTAAAATACGCGATTCTAGCTAAAATTTGCTTTCGATTTGATAAATTTCTAAGAGCAAATTTGATAAGAGAGCTTATAAATTCTGAGTTAGATTTTCGATTCGTGCCACTACTTTTTTGATGATCCAATCGGGCGTGCTGGCTCCTGCGGAGATGCCGCAGAGGCTTTTGTTTTCAAACCAAGAGCGCTCAAGCTCGCTTTCGTTTTCTATAAGATAGCTGTCTTTGCAAAAATTTTGCGAAATTAAAAAAAGCTGCTTGGTGTTGGAGGAATTTTTCCCGCCTACGATTATCATCACGTCGGCCTTTTGCGACAGGCTTTTTACGGCCTCTTGATTTTCCAGCGTAGCATTGCAAATCGTATTAAAAATTCTCAGCTCCCTCGCGCGCTGCATCAAAAAATCCGCGATTTTAGTAAAGCTTTCTATCTTTTTCGTAGTCTGCGAAACGAGCGCGACGCGCGAGCCGAGCTTGACGTCTTGCAGCTCCTTCGTATCCATGATCACGAATACGCGCGATTTTGCGTAGGATTTCACGCCCTTTACCTCGGGATGATTTTTATCGCCGAAGATCACGATGTCGTAGCCCTCCGCGCTCATCTTTTCTACGATCTGCTGCGGCTTGGTCACGAAGGGGCAGGTAGCGTCGATGAGCTCTTTATTTTGCGCCTTTAATCTTTGCAGATCGTCTTTTTGGATGCCGTGGGTGCGGATGATGAGCTTTTGCTCGTCCTTGATCTCGCCAACACCTCCCAAGGTTTTGACGCCGAAATTTTGTTTTAAACGGTTAATCTCTTCGGCGTTATGTATGAGTTCGCCGATCGTAGCGGCCTCGCCGGCGCTTTCTGCGATCTTGATCGCACGCTTGACGCCGAAGCAAAAGCCGTAGCTTTTGGCCATCTCAATCTTCAACGCCAGCTCCGATCTGTCTTAAAATCGCGGCGAAGTTCGGAAACGACGTCGCGATACAATCACTATCCTCGATGATCATCCCCGATCTTAAGCCTAAAATCGCGAAACTCATCGCGATACGGTGATCGCCGCACGGCGTGATGATTGCCGCGTTCGCCTCACCGCCTTCGATCTGCCAGCCGTCCTGTAGCTCGCGCGCTTTAATACCGCAGGCGCGAAGTCCTTCGCAGGTTACCTTTATACGGTCACACTCCTTCACGCGCAGCTCGGCGGCATTTCTAAGCACGCTACTTCCCTGTGCGCAGGCAAAAGCGATCGCAAGCGCAGGCGCTTCGTCTATCAGCCAAGAGATATTTTCGCTCACCTCCACGGCGTGAAGCGGCGCGTAAGCGACCTCTATATCGCCGATCTGCTCATAAATTTCGCTCGTTTTGTGAAATTTTACCTCAGCACCCATGCGTTTTAAAATTTCATACGCCTCTATGCGGGTTTTATTTAGCAGCATATTTTTTAGCACGATGCGCGAGCCCGGGATTATCGCTGCGGCTACGGCGAAGAAAAACGCCGAGCTGGGATCGTTTGGGATAAAAATTTCAAGCGGTTTAAGCGGCGAGCTAAGCGGTGCGACTTCGATCGTAAGGCCGTTTTGCGAAATTTGCGCGCCCATCGCTTTTAGCATCCGCTCGCTATGATCGCGGCTAAGCTCAGGCTCGCTAAATTTACACCCGCTGCCGCGCAAGGCCGCTAAAATAAGAGCGGTCTTAACCTGTGCAGACGCGATTTTACTCGCGTATTCAAAATACCCTAGCTTTTGCCCAAGTACCGCAATAGGCGCCTTTTCGCCGCCTTGCCGCCCGTAAATTTTAGCACCCACCTTGCAAAGCGGATCCGCAACGCGCCTCATCGGACGCTCGCTTAGATACCGATCACCGCACAGCACGAAAAAACCCTCGCGCCCCGCCAAAAAGCCCATAAATAGTCGCATCGCGGTGCCAGAGTTGCCGCAATCAAGCGGAACGTTAGGCTCTTTGATAACCTCCGGCGGAGTGATCAGAATTTCGCCCTCTACGCGCTGCACGCTAGCGCCCAAAAGCTCCACGATCTTTAGCGTATTTAGCGTATCCTCGGCGGCTAGATAGTTTGAAATTTTACTCGTCCCCTCCGCTAGCAGCGAAAAGATCGCCGCGCGGTGCGAGATCGATTTATCCGCGGCGATGTTTGAAATCTCCGCCCGCAAAGGGCTTGCTTGCGCAAAAATTCTCATCGTAGTCCAAGTCCCAGCTCGCTGCTAAGCGCGGCTAAAATTTTATCGGTAAAGCCCGCGACTTCCTCATCACAGAGCGTTTTTTGAAGGTCTTGAAATACAAGTCTGATCGTCAGGCTCTTTGAATCGCCCAGGCTTTCGTCGCTGTAAAGATCGCTCGGGATAAGCTCCTTTAGCGCCTCGATCTTAAGGGCGTCTATACACTCTTTGATCTGCTCGAAGCGCATTCCGTTCGGCACCAAAATGCTTAGATCGCGCGATACGCTAGGGAATTTCGAATAAGCGTCCGCTACGATATTTTCAAATTTAAGCTTGGAAAAATCGATCTCGCACAGATAGCTTTTATCCAGATCGCGCCCTGCTTCTACGGCGTAATCCACGCGCCCGATAAAGCCCACTATCTGCCCGCCCTGCTCGATCTGAGCTTGCTCGAATTCGCTTAAAAATTTCAAATTTTCGCTCGGGAGTCTAACGTTAAATTTACCGATGACGCTTTGGATGAAATTTGCAAAATACAAAAAATCCACCGCAGCGGGTTTTGCGCCGGCCGCGATAGAGGGTTCTGCCTTTAGTCCGCTAGCAATAAAGCCCAACCTTAGGCACTGCGAGCCGTCCGCATCAAACACCTCTCCTAACTCAAAAAGCTTAACGCTTCTGCGGGAATTCTTTAAATTTCGCTCCGCAGATTCCAACAGATGATTAATCAGCGTCGGTCTTAGCGCGTCCAACTCGCCGTTGATCGGATTTAAAATTTTAACCTTGCACGGCGCAAAGCCTAAGCTGTCTAGCGCCTTGCTGTCGTCAAATACATAATGCACGCACTCGAAAAATCCCACTGCTGCCGCCTTGCTGCGAAGTTTGCGCCCATTACATAAGCTTACGTAGGTATCGTTTAGGCGGTTTTTTTCGTAGAAGCTTAGCGACGCGGCGGCGATATTATCGATGCCCACGATACGCACGATCTCCTCGCACACGTCGTGAGAATTTACGATATCGTGGCGGAAAGGCGGCACCTTAGCGGTGATCAGATCGGCTTCAACGCCTACATCAAAGCCCAGCCTTTTTAAGATTTTAACGATCTTATCGCGCGGAATTTGCGCGCCGATCATTGAGTTTATCTCTTTTTCGCTAAAGCCCACAATAAGCGGCTCCAAAGCATTTGAAATCTTTTGTGTGCCCGCATATAGGCTCACGGCTTTATTTTTAAGTAGCAATCTAAATAGCAGATCTAGCCCCAGCCTAAGCTTTGGCTCGCTGCCTCTGCTTGAGCGATACACGTGCTCATCGCCCTTTAGGCTTTTGTTTTCGTTTACTGCTTTGGCGATAATTAGTGGCGCGGTGTAGTTTGCCTCTAATAGCACCACTTTGCTACTGCAACACGCCTTTAGCTCCGCGTCTTGGCAAATTCCTGCTACGCTAAGCAGTCTCTTGCCCGCATAAACGCCGAACTCGCCGTTTGGCATAGGCTTTATGTCAAGCGCCACCTTGCCATCTGCGGAAGCGATCTTTTCAAAATCATAAGCGCGCAGCAATACTCCGGTAGAGTGAGTAGCGTAGTTGATGAAATTTTGCACCGCGCAGCTTTGCAAAATACCAACGCTTGCAAGACGCAAGGTCTGCTTTAAATTTAGCTTCAGCTCGCCTTTGATCTCGTAAGCTCGAAAAGCAAATTTAGCGCTTACCTCATCGCTTGCACGCACGCTTAGAATTCTACCGATACCAGGCGCTCCGTCGGCATCTTCAAACTCGTGCTTTTCCTTTAACGGCAGATCAAGCGCTGCGCCCAGATCGCGCGCTATGCCTAAGATGCTAAGGCAGTCGCCGCGGTTGGCGGTAAGCTCGATCTCGATAAGATCGTCGTTAAAAATTTCATACTCGCGCAGCTCCTTGCCGAGCACGAGCTCGCCGATGCTGCTATCAAGCACCATAATGCCGTCATTCGTCTTGGCAAGTCCAAGCTCGGTTGCCGAGCAGATCATGCCAAAGCTCTCTACGCCGCGAAGTTTAGCGGGCTTGATCTCAAGACCGCTCGGAAGCACGGCACCGATTAGGCTAACTGCGACATATTGCCCTGCCTCAACATTTTTCGCGCCGCAGACGATCTGCAAGCTCTGCTTACCGACATCAACCTCGCAGACATTTAGATGATCGGAATTCTCGTGACGACGCTTGCTTTTTACGAGCCCTACTACGACGCCTTTAGGAAGCGAAATTTTATCGTGAGCGTCAACCTCCAGACCGATGGAATTTAGCGTAGAAAGCAGCTTTTCGCTTGAAATTTCGCTTATGTCGATCCACTCCTGCAACCAATTTCTCGTTATTATCATTTAAACTGCTCCAATAATCTAATATCGCCTTCAAATAGCGAGCGCAGATCGGGGATGCCGTGCAGCAGCATCGCAAATCTCTCCACGCCGAGCCCGAATGCGTATCCACTGACATTTTTCCAACCTACCGCTTTAAAGACGTTGGGATCGACCACGCCGCTGCCTAGCACCTCGAGCCAGCCCGTCTGCTTACAGACGCGGCATCCTTCGCCGTGGCAGAAAATACAGCTGATATCGACTTCGGTGCTTGGCTCCGTAAACGGAAAGAAGCTCGGGCGGAAGCGCACCTTTACGTCTCCAAACATATAGCGCAAAAATTCCTCCAAAACGTATTTTAAATTTGCAAAGCTCACGCGGTCTCCCTGCTCGACTACGAGGCCTTCTACCTGATGAAACATCGGCGTGTGGGTTAGATCCATATCGCGGCGAAAAACCGCACCCGGGGCGATCATGCGCACCGGCGGAGCTTTAAATTTCTCCATTGTGCGGATCTGAACGCCGCTAGTGTGCGTGCGTAGCAGCCGCCCGTCATTTAGATAAAACGTATCTTGCATATCGCGCGCCGGGTGGTATTTGGGTAAATTTAACGCTTCGAAATTATGGAAATCGTCCTCGATGAGCGGGCCGCTTTCGACGCTGAAATTTTGCGCGATGAAGTAATCTATGATCTTATCCATCGTCTCCATCACCGGATGCAGCGCGCCGCAGCTTACGTTTTCGTTAAAAAGCGTGACGTCGATTGCTTCATTTTTCATCGCCTCTTTTTGCTCCGCGGCTTCCAGGCTCGCCTTTTTTGCGGCGATGAGCTCGCTGAAATAATCGCGCTTTTCGTTCGCGCTTACGGCAAGCTCTTTTTTCTGCTCGGGCGCTGCGGATTTGAGCTCGGAAAAAAGCGCCGTTATGATGCCTTTTTTGCCGAAAAGCTCCAAGCGCACGGCTTCCAGCTCGCTTAGGCTTGCCGCAGCATCGATTTTTGCTTTAATCTCTTGCAAATTCTATCCTTGTGGTTAAATTAATGGCGCGATTGTAGTTAAAATTTGATAAAAGCTAGGTAAATTTGCGTGTTTGGATTTTTTGGCTATAATCGCAGCTAAATTTCAACCCTCATAAAAGGATCTAAAATGAACGTCTTCGAAAAGATCGTAAACGGCGAAATCCCGTGCAACAAAGTGTTAGAGAACGATGAATTTTTGGCTTTCCACGACATCAACCCAAAAGCGCCGATCCATATCCTGGCGATCCCTAAGAAATGCTACGAAAACTTTCAAGTAACGCCTCCCGAAGTGATGAGCAAAATGAGCGCTTTTATCCAAGAAGTAACTCGCAAAATGGGGCTTGACAAGAGCGGATACCGTCTTGTTTGCAACTGCGGCGAAAATGGGGGTCAGGAGGTGATGCACCTGCACTTTCATATCCTAGGTGGAATAAAACTACCATGGGACCGCGTCAGCGACCGAAATACCGAAGAGAATTTTTAAGGCTAGAGCTTAATTCTATAAAAACTAAAATTCCGTGAAATTGCGAAATTTTACGGAATTTGCGAAATTCTTTGAAATTTTTAAAATTCCGCTTCATTTATAAGCACCGAGGTTTTAAAAATAATCAAAATAGTAAAACTACAAGCTAAAATTTATCATCAGATGCTAAAAAGAAATATAAATTTAAATTTATCACAGACAATCCTCTTAGCAAATGCCATTCTTTATCTGCAAAGCCTTAGTTCTTAGAATTTTTACAGCTATAAAATTTTGAAATCGGCAAGAAATTGTAACGACGCGGCAAAATTTTAAATGAAACCGAGCTTTACAAAAAGAGTTATGTTTTTACATGGCGAATGAATTAAATTTCGATGATGTTAAATTTAAAACCTACATGAATTTTGCTTTGAATGAGCGATTCGGCTTTAGTTTTCAAGCATAATTTAAAATTTTAGCGTGAAATTATAATCTTAGAATTTTAAAATTTTTTGAAATTTCAATATTAACTTTAATGGATTTTAGGGGCATATGCCCCTAAAAATTTTGAAAGGATTTGCAAGGATTATTTGCTTAGCATTGAGCTTAGCATCCATAGGCGTTTTTCATAATCGCCATAGTGATCTTGTGCGATATTTGAAGTCGTATCGTCGCCCTCTTCCTCAGCAATCTCTTGAAGCTTTTTAAATTCTTTTACCAAATACTCGTAGGCTTTTTTAACATCCTCAAGTACCTCAGATACGCTATAGCTGTCTTTTACGCTAATCGGAGCGTCTTTTGAAAGCTCAATTAGGTCCTTGGCCTTAGTTACGGCCTTGCCACCTATTTGAAGCGCGCGCTCAGCCATATCGTCGAAAAGCTCGCCCATCTCGTCGTATGCTTTCTCGGTGTAAGCGTGAACCTGCGCGAATTGTAAGCCCTTAACATTCCAGTGATAATCGTGGAACGCAACAAAGAACGCATGAGCGTCCGCCTGAAGTTTGTTTAGTTGTTTTACTGTTTTTGACATTGTGTCTCCTTTATTTAAAATTGCTGTAATTATAGCAAGATTTGCTTAAATTATAATTATACTAAGTAATAAATTTTATCTTTTAATGAAATTTTGAAATTAAATAGCTTTTAAATTTATCTACAATTTTTTTGAAATTTCAGCTATGCTGCATTATAATGCCGCATTATGAAAAACAAATTTATGATAACCATAACCGACCTTAACGGCTCTAGGAATTTTTTGCTTTCGCAAATCATCAAAAGGATCGCGTTATATTTGGTACTATTTGTTTTTACCGTTTTCGTCACGGGTGCGCTATATATAAGGTACCTGGGTTCTAAAATCGACAGCCTTTCGCGAACCAAAACCGAGCTTAACGAGCTAAATCAAAAACTTCGCGACGGTATCGCGGCAAGTCAGATGGAATTTGAAGCCATCGAGGGTAAAATTTCGGATTTGGAGCATCAGTTTGGGCTCGATCCTGAGGAGGATGAGCGCGCGATCGACCGCTTATCTCACATCAAGCCTACTTCCGAACAAGAGATCAAAGAGCGCGCGCAAAAGATCATCAACGAAAAATTCTCCGACGCGCTGATAAAAGAAATTTTTATGCAGATCCCAAACGGCAGGGTCATGCGCACTCATCAGCTCAGCGAGAAATTCGGCTGGCGCAACCATCCTATCTTAAAGCGCAAGCAGTTCCACCCAGGCGTTGATCTACGTACGCCGCCTAAAACGCCTATCTACGCGCCTGCAGACGGTATCATCCAATATAGCGGCGCTGGCGCTACGGGCTATGGCAATCTAGTCGAGATCCGACATAATTACGGTTTTACGACACGATATGCGCATTTGGATTCAAATTTAACTCGCAAAGTAGGCGAGTTTGTAAACAAAGGCGATCTCATCGCTTTTAGCGGTAATACCGGACTTAGCACCGGACCTCATCTGCACTACGAGATTAGGTTTTTGCAGCTGCCGCTAGATCCGCTAAATTTCATCAACTGGAACGAAAAAAATTACAAAGAAATTTTTACTAAGGAGGAAGATGTCCCATGGCAATCTTTAATAAAGGCGATGCAAACACCGCTCAAACAACAATAATCTCGTCAGGCACGCTCATCAAAGGAGAGCTGCACCTGTCGTGCATTTTGCATATCGATGGCAATGTCGAAGGCGACGTAATCTCCGATAATACCGTCGTCATCGGTAAAAATGGTACCGCGCGCGGCTCGATTAGGGCCAAGCATATCGTAATTAGCGGCAAATTTTTCGGCAATATCGAAGCCGAGCTCGTCGAGCTGCTAGGCAGCGGCGTGCTCGTAGGCGACGTGCTATCGCAAAGCTTCGGCATCGAAGTGGGCGCGAAATTTAACGGAAAAAGCGCGGTAAGCGGCAGCGATCAAGCCCTAGTCATCGACGGCAGCGCAAGCGAAGATGTCAAGCTCATCGACAAAGCCCTAGGCGAATAAATCGCGCATATTTGGAATTCTTGGGATTTTAAAGGCTTTGAAACTCGCAGAATTTTGGAATTTAAAAGCCTAAAAAATTCCCATACTTTGAAATTTTTGAATTTGAAATTTTGAAAATTCTGAATATTTTAAAATTTTCTAAATATGGAATTTATACAAAATTTACTGCAAAAAACGCAGATTTTAAAATTAAATTTAAAAACGTAACGAGATCGTTTACAATTTTGACCTCATCGTCGCGCCTACTTTAAAAATTTGGCGACGTTATTTTTTAGAATCTTTCGAGTTAATCATAAATTTATCAATCAAAATAGCTAGCACTACAAATATAATCACGAATGCGATTACGTAGGTAATTTTAAGTTGATCTACTCCTTTCTCAACAGCGAAAAAATGTAAAACAAAAGATGGATTATAAAAATTTCCAAACAAGGAGGCTAGCGTATTGACGCTATTCATATAAAAACCAGCTCCAAAAAAAGCAGCCACAAGTGCAATAATAATGCCCATCAACCTTTTAGCGTTAGACGACACGGCAAATCCTTTTAAAAAATGTATTTGAAGAGTATACCCCCCCCCCCCCCATTAATCTTAGCTTAAATTTCGTGCGATGACAGAGGTAGAAAATTTAAGGATCGGAATTTATATGTAGAATTTGCGCCAGATTTTACTGGACCACCATAAATTTAAAGAGGATTTTAACGTAAAATTTATAGTAAACTTTGGAATTAAGCTTCAAAAATTTTAGAATTTGCAGGGCAAGCAAATTTATACTTAAAATTTTACTATGACAAATATGAATTCTTTTCATAGCGTCTTTTGATTCATTATAGCTCTTTGCGCTACCAGCTTATAAAAATTATCCAAGCGGTGATAAATTCCGCGAGCTGAGCTAATTTAAGCCCATTATTAGATTAGTTATGTATAATGCAATTTCTTTTTGTGGACAGATGGGTGAGTGGCCGAAACCACACCCCTGCTAAGGGTGCAGCTTCTAACCGGGGCTCGAGGGTTCAAATCCCTCTCTGTCCGCCAGAAACCCCATTTTAGCGATATTTGAAGCACTTTTTTAAAAAGTTTTGCGACCCTAGCACTAGGCTTCCCGGGAAAAATCAATAAATTTGTATATTTCGATCGAAATCTTTTAAGTTTGAGTTAAGGTAATTCACATAGACATCGTAAACCATCTTAGGCGTGGAATGCCCTAAAAGCTTTGCAAGCTCAACCGGTGAAACGAAATTTTGATAAAGCATATTCGTGGCATAAGTGTGGCGCATATTGTAAAGGCGACGATACTTTAAATTTAGCTCCCTTAAAATAGGCTTCCAATAATCATAGGTAAAAACGCTGGTATCTTTATAGGGCTTGCCGTATTGAGTTTGTAGCAAATATTTATGCCAGCTACGATAAAAAATAAAACTATTCAAAGCGGGATAAAGAGCGTTTAAAATAGGCACTTTGCGAATGCTTAGATAAGTTTTAGGGGTGCTTTCACCAAACCTTGAGCGGGTAGAATTTACCGATATAACGCGATTTTGCAGGTCTATATCGGAAATTTTCAAAGCCAAAATCTCACCCGTGCGAAGCCCCGTAAAGAAACCGACCTTTAGAAAAATCCTAAAATTCTCATTGTATTTTTTGGAAGCTTCCAAGATTTTTAGCACTTCCTCATTTGTGAAAGGCTCAATACGAGGCGTTATGTGTTGCATTTTCTTTATGTGAACGAGCGGATTTTTAGAAATTTCCTCATCCTCTATAGCAATCTTGATAATTTGACTTAGTGCCGAAAGATAGTGTTTTTTGCTCTTGTTGCAAACGTCGGATATTCCGTCAAGCCAAACGCGGATTACGGACGGCTTTATATCTGAAATTTCCATATTCTCAAAAAAGCGCAAGCGGTTTGCTACAATACCAGCATTCTTAACAAAAGTAGAGTTTTTCCACTCTTTCTTGCCAAATTTGAGATACAGATCGGCGTAATAACTAAATTTCATCATCTACACCTTAAATCCTACAAAAACAATCTTTTAGCGGCTCATCATCGAAATCAAAAAGCCCACCTTGCCTATCAGATTTTTTAAAAACCCTCTCCATATCGGAACAAGTTCTTTTCTTGCTAAACCAAAACTTGTTTTGGATCTTCTCGCCTTGATTCTCAAGTTGAAACAATCTAGCTTCAATCTGTTTCATATATTCCCAATCTTTAGGAAAATGCTTCCAAACTTGAAAAAAACTACGATCGGATTGAGCAGGACAAAAGCTACAACCCGTCCTCGTAAAATATCGATAAAGCGGATTTTCCATCTCACGATCTTTAAGATAGGAAACACAATCAGTTTCACTCATAAAAAAATCATCAATAAGGGGATAAAGAAACTCATCGCCCGCCATCTTACGATGAACTTCAGAAGTAGTATAGCCAATGTAAATTTTATACTCAGTTATACCTTGTTCTTTAATGAAACGTTCAAAAGGACGAGTTTTACTCTCTCTGCGCCAGGTGCAGGGCATAAACTGAGGCGTAGGCAAACCACGAATATACCCCTCAAGCTGTCCTCTTGAAATTTTACCGAATACGCTATCTTCAAACGAAATTTCAGGTTTAAGAACAATAACCTCTTTGCCGTAGCGAGCTTTAAAATACTCGCTTAATCGCTTAACATAACGATACATCAATTCAAACTCGTGCAGAGTATCCTTAAACACGATAAAATCAAGCGGTTTTTGATTACGCAATAACATATCGACCATTGCCGTGCTATCCTTGCCGCCCGAAAGTGTTGCTATATATTTCATTGTTTCTCCTTTAAATTTTTAAAACGGATATGGGATAATCCCATTATTGGAATACTTAAAAACAAGACCTTCCAAATCATTGGTAAAAGGACGAATTTTATTTTTGAAACGTTGTAAAAATCCACGCTCTATCATTTCATTCTCAAGCATGGCGTAATCTTGGACGCTTAGAATGTCATCTGTCATCTCTTTACAATTGTCGCGCCAATAAAGCTTTAGGCGCTCATCGCTCATATCTTTCCAAGCGGTGCGGAAAATTTTATATGGATTGTAATAAACTGGCTTAATACCGCTATTATAGAAAGATTGAACTGATTTGAGCTCGTGAGATTGGATTTTACCGATGCTTTGAACTGGATTGATATTTTTAACATATTCGTGCATGAGCCTACCACAGACGTAATATAGCAGATGTCCGTCCTCGTAGATTAACTCCTCGGAAGTGTAAGGAATACTCATAAAGATACTTTGGCTCTTATAATCCCATTCTATAAGCGTATTATCGAAATCTTTTAGGATATTGAGGTTGCCTAGATCACGCAAGCCTTTGATGAAATTTATCTTGCGATATACCCAAAGCGGGATCGGGTTTTGCGATGATAGGAACCTGCGAATTTTATGCTTTATAAACCACGCTTGAATCTCATTAATATCGTCCGTTTCATTAAAATTTATAAAGGTCTTGGTGATATATTTCATAACATAGCCCGTGGCGTTGTTTATAGAGGTCTGAAAGCCGTTTATCTCGCCGTTTGCTATCTGAGCCGGGGTTAAGCGCTCATTTCTTAAATTCTGCGGGGCATAGAATACGTCTTTGTAAATTTTAAGTAGGTAAGGAATAGTATGCCTTGGAGCATATATCAAAGCATGAATATGTGGCACGCCGTCCTTCTTATGCGGCTCAAAGGTGCGTATATACTGGAATACTTCACCTTTATAAATACGCCTGAACCGCATAGTAAATTTATGAAAATTATAGTTTAGCACGTTGGCTAAATCCTTAATAGTAAAAGGCACGCCCTCGTTGAGCTTTTGTTTCTGCTCGATCGGAAGCGATCTAATGTCTTTCGTAGTGAATGTGGCAAAATTTCCCACTAGCGCCTTACGAAAGCGGCCGTTAAGCGTAATAGTAAGAAACACTGGCACCAATTCGTGCTTTACTGAAAGCATATGTATGGTATTTGTCCTATTAGCTACTTCGGCGTAATAGGTGCTTGAAAAGTTTGCAGACTTTGAGACTGAAAGCAGGCTTTTTTCTTCGCCGAAAGAATTTACAAATTTATAATCCTGCAAAAACTTTCGTTGTCTATCGATTTTGAGCTTTACGGCTGCAAAATCAGCCTCATTTAATCCGAACATTTTAAGCCTTGTTTAACTGTAACAGTTTTTTATTAAATTGACGAGGAGGCAGAGAAAAGCGCGCTCCTCGTGCCTCGTCGCTTACTTTTCTCTGCGGCTGTCGTCCATATAAAACACCGTATGCTTTAATACTCATCTTAATTTACCTCGATTGTGAGGGTTATAATGCTAGTGCTTTTATAATTCTGCTCGATAGAAAAGAGGTATTTTAAAATCGGTATATCTTTGAGTAGCGGCACGCCGTTGCGTTTTGAATAGGCAACGTCTTTGTTTATACCGCTTAGAACTAAAAGCTCGCCCCGCTTTAAGCTGTAATTTGATTTTAACTCTTTCTTGCTTGTGCGCGGCGTAAGGGTGTTTTGCGTATCGAGCAGATCTTCCACGACTAAATCAAGGCTAAAATCGACGTTTGAGTTTTGAAGCACAACCGGGCGAATTTTGATTTTCAAGCCGACGTCCTTGTATTCGTAGCTGTTTTGCGTCGAAGTGCCGTTTTGAGTGTAGGTGCTGGTATTTGTGAGATATGGCACATTTTCAACAGAGGAGAAATAAACCTCGGCGCCGCTTTTGGCTACCAAAAACGGGCTTTGCTTGATAGTCGTTACGCCGTTTTGCTGCAAAAGGCTAAGAACCCCGTAAAAGCCCCGCTTCTTTGTAGTTACGACATTCGTTTCAGCGCTATAAGGCATAGTGATAAGATTTATAAAATAGTTTAGATCGGAGCGCGTTATTACATCGCCTAAAGAATTTAGGTGCGAGCCTATATCCTTGTAATCGTTGGTATTTGTTTCAAGTATAGTAAGCTTAAAATTTACCTGCTCGAGCTTTTTGTCGCTGCGCTGCACGAAATCTATTATGTCGCTATATTCGTCGTCGCTTGCTTTAAATACTACAGAGTTTGTAGAACGAATATAGCTTGAGTTTTGATCGGTCATCTTGCTTACTATCTTGTCTGCGTCGTCATAGGAGTTATTGGCTAAGGTAAGGTATCTTAACCTGCGCTCGGCGCTAATGCTGCCATTAGCATCGCCATAGTCCTTATTCTTCTTAAAGACGTAGTAAAAGCCGTCAGTAAGTATAAGCTTTAAGCCTTTACTCTCTATAGCTTTGCGAAAGTGTTTTATAGTTACGTCTGAATTCTTAGCAGTGTAAAAATAAAAGCTATTCGGATCTATCTCATCGCTGATTAGAATATCGATTTTTGAATTATGACTAGCAACGTTGGCGAAATCAAGCAAGTTTAGCTTAACTTCTTCGGCAAATGCGCTACTTAGAATAAATAGCACTAGAAAAAGAACTTTTTTCATTGTTTAACTCTTCCTTTTTTAAGTTATCGAAAACGGGCTTATCAAAGCCAACAAAAAAATACGTAATACCTTTACCTTTAAACGATCTCACGTTAAATTTAGGCGGAGAGCGCAGAAAGATAAAATTTAGATACCTTTGGTCGAAATGATCGTAAGTGCCGTTCTGAATGGAGCAACGATCGTAGAAACAATAAATTTGGTATATATAGCCGATAGGAGGCTCATTAGGATTTGGATTAGAGGCGTTGAATAAAGCTTTAGTGCTGTTACCACTTCCGCTTTCAATAGGTTGATTGGATTGGGTATCGGGGGCGGGAGCAGGGGCAGAGGAATCAGCGGATTCATCAGAATTAAAGCTTTTCACAAAGAAATAAAAATATATAGATAGCGTGATAAACAAAAATAACGATACATAAAGAAATTTACGGACAAAAGATTTTTGAGAAGCGTTTTGTCCTGAATGATAGAGATTAAAAACCTCTTTCAAATACGGAACGTGAAATTTCTGCATAACGTCCTTTTGATACATCTTGTAAGAGCCGTAAAGCATATATCTAAATTTATTCTTGAATAAGCGCTTAGAGCTATCCACGGCTTTTACAAAATGCTCGGCTATACGCTTATACTCGTTACTTATAAGCGATAAATCCTGTGTAATAAGCATAATATCCTGGTATAAATGGCGATGATAGGTAAGCCACCAAACTAAAATATTATCCTCTTTGGCTTTTAAGAAATTATGAGCCTCATCGAGGATTATTAAGACATTGTGTAAATTTAGCTCTTTGGCTTTTTCGTTTAGGACATCATCGCCTACTTTATCCATATAAAGCAGATATAAAACTTCAAGATCAGAGTAAAACTTTTCATAGTCGAATTTTATAAATTTATCGTCTAGCTCGAATTTAAAGCCGTTAATATTGGTATAGCAATATGAATATTCTTTCTGTTTCTCAGGCTTAATAACCTTTGATAGAAAAATATCCTTTGGCTTGAAAATAAAAAGCTGATGAATTTTAAAAACTGCGTAGTATGTTTTACCGCTACCGGGATTGCCGACGATATAGGTTATCATTTTAATCAATCCTAGAGATAAAGAGGTAATTAAGCAACCTGGCAAATAGGGATAAAAATCTCATAACGACTTTTCCGCCCAAAACCACAATCAAAGTAAAAAATATAGGCTTAAATAAAGTATAAGCATCTCTAAAGGCATCAATAAAACCGATAGACTTAAGCACATTAAAGAAAAGAGTTATAAGCTCATCAGTATTACCCGCATAAGAATTTACATAATCTATTAAAGCATTAACCCTAGATAACATAAAAGCAATAGCATCCATTAAATCTACGAAAAAAGGAACGGCAAATTTAGCAAAAAACATAACCATACCAAGCATAAGCCCGAATCTAATTATAGCACCGCCCCATTTAACTACGAAAGAGCCTAAAAAACTTACAATCCTACCCATTATAATAACCTCGCAATAGCTTTATAAGTAAATAATGAGAAAAGAAATAAAAACAAAGCATAAAAAATGAAATATAGAAAGGGGCGGGTATCTTTGATAAAAGCACAAATATCAATAATGATTTTTTTAGTTGTTCCCTCCTTAATAACGAAATCGAAAGTATAGGGGCAGCTACCAATGGAACCACGAACCTTAAAATCACTCAATTGACCTTTTTTAAGCTTGTTATAGGCCCCAACGATTTGATTTTTAGCATCTTCAAAAATTTTCATAAATTCGTTGGTACCGTCCCCGACGGTTTTATTAAGCTCATTTAACTTTCCAAAATCAAATTCGCCTTTATCATCATCTTTACCGCCAGAATTACCACCACCGCCGCCACCGGGATGAGTGCCGTTTTTATCTTTGTCTTTATCATCATCGCCCGGCTTATCAGGGTTACTACCGCCCCCACCACCACCCGAATGACCACCGCCGCCGTGATCAGGCTTATTAGGCTTTGTCTTATTATCATCAGGATTACTTGGCTTATCGGGTTTATTAGGCTTAGTATTATTATTATCAGGCTTATCGGGTTTAGTTTTATTATCATCAGGCTTTTTTGGATCGTCCAAATATAAATGATCTATTTCATCGTAATTGCAGCGATAATCGGCATACGGATTAGCAGAATTAACCACAACGCGAAAATCAGTGCCATCTTTTCTCTTACAACCAAAACAACATTTTGGCGTATAATTAATATTCTCGCCTTTACAAGTATCGGGATCAGCAGAAAAAGTGCCAGCGTAAACCGCATCTTTGAAATGACTAGCACAAGCACAATTAAAACGCAACTCTCTATCGGTTATATGCTCGCAATCATCGGCGCACTTATGATTAGCAAGATCATAACCGAGCTTACAATGCTGAATGACAAAATCGCTATCATAAGCGAAAACGTCGATAATATACTTAGCAGTATTGACCTTAGGATCATCATTGACATCAAATTTTTTCAAAGGGTATATAAAAGAAGGGAAAGTTTGAGCGCAAGCAACCTTATAAAACACTTGAGTAGAATAACCAAGATATTGAGTTATTTCATAATTGTTTTGAACTCTAACATAATGGTAAACTTCTATATCTGAGCCATCTTTTCTAAATCTATACATATAAAGCTCATTTTCTCTATCGAAAGCAAGCTTATAAGTATAAAGGTCATCTTCTTTATACATAGGCTCTCCGATAGGAGCGCCATATTTAGGAATAAAATTAATACCACAACCAATTTCTGTAGCATTGGAAAGAGTAGCTAAAAGCAAGAGGATTAGGGGGATAAATTTAAACTTATTAAGCATAAAATCCCCCTTAAAGAACCTTTTTTGCGAATAAAATCAAACCACCGCATATAGGCAAGCATATAAGCAAAAACCATACTATGATTGAGAAAAAATAATCAAACGACAAAACGCCCGTTACGGTAAAAACGCCTATTTGCATAACCCTTCCTTTCTACGCTTCGCGACACACGCCTTGGAGGCGTGGGATTAACGCATTGCGCCACTACTTTTTATTTAGCAAGCTAAATAAAAAGAGGCGCGCGTTAATCTTTAAATTTGAGAAAACTTTAAACGTAAATTAAAGCTTACTCAAAACTAAAAAAACAAATAAGCAAAGCAAAAAAGCGCACAAAATACCACTCAAGCCCATTAAAAAGTTATATTGCTCCAAAGATATATCAAGCTTATACATATTTAGTCCAAATTCTTGAAAATATCCAAAGCAACGGTTACCTGCTTAATGACGGCAAAAAAAGACTATAACGACAGCCATAAAGCTATTAATAAAAATCGTAAGCTTGGATAAATCGATAAAGTCATACATAATAAAACCTTGAAATTTATCCCTCTACCAAAAGGCAGAGGGAAAGAGCTTAACGCAAAAGACCAAGACCTTTTTTAACGCCAAAAATAACGCCCAAAAGGACTAGAACAGCACCGGCAACACCCATAAACGTAGTTTTATCTAGGTCACCACTAACGGCACCAGTAGCAGGATCGATAGCGATACCAGCAGCTGAGGCGCTCATCGCGCTAAAGCCGACACAACTAGCTAAATAAAGCTTAGCCTTTGCAGAACAAAGTTTTTCTTTTAAAAAAGACAACTTTTTCATAGCAACACCTTTCTAAAAAAATTAAGTCACGCGCAGACTTTATCAAGCCGACCACACGGGTCGGCTTTGTAAAGCTTGTTATTTTTTAGGAGAAATGTTATTTAAGAAATTTATCCAATACGCATCGTCCTCATCGGTCGTAAGCGTATAAGCACCATTATTAAAAGACGGAAGCCCGGCGTTAAATTTTAAAACACCTTTATTCTTGAAAAACTGATTAAACTTCGTAGTAAGAACCCCAGCTGTTAGATCATCTTTGCAAAGAATGCGAACTATTAGCTCTTGTTCTTTCAAATCGACACAATTCGTTACAGAGTTTTCTTCCTCGTATTGGTTGCGTGCGGTAAGCTTTACGGAGCTCGAGTAAGCTCGTCCGTTCATCTCGCCTTTAGCGCCGCTTTTTGCGATAGCCTTTGTAAGTTCGTAAGAGACCTTAAAGTCTTGTGTAATGTAATCCATAACTCTTCCTTTATATTTGATTGAGCTTAACTCGATTAAACCTTGAAGGGCGGAAGGAAGAGTTATTTTCACAAACCGCCCAGAGTAGTTTAACCACTTGCTCGGGTGGAATTCCCGCCTAACTTCGACCCTAGATATCTTTACTCTGTCGCGGCATAGTGCGGAAAATTAAGCCACATATAAAATTAAAGAATTTTATGTATAATTCAAAAAAGTTATATGTAACATTTACATTTTTATAGCAGGTAAATATTACATTTTTATAACTTAAAGTTTCATTAAAAAGGTAAAATTTACATATATGACAAATGCAGAAATTGCCAAAAAACTAAAAATAGCAGAAAAGACTATATACAATTGGCGCAAAAATAGAAAAGAATTATTTGAAATTCTCGAACTAGGCATAAAAATTCAAGAAAGTCAAAAAAATATAGAATATGTAAATAATACATATAAAGAACTTATAAACTTATACAAAAAATTAAACGAAAAAGAACAAGAATATTATATTGCCGACATAAAAGCAAGAATTCTCAAAAAGGAAATCGATAAGTAATGATATTTTTAGTTTTAGCGATAATATGTGCTTTTATTATTTTAATATTATTTTCAACATTGAACACAGAAAAAAACACAAAAATAGGGAATTATACAATTACAAATTATAAAAGAACAAAAAAACAAGAACAATGCAATAAATACATACAAGAAAATAAAAATTTAGTGAAGCAAGATAAGCAAACCGATCTTTATGAAATTTATAAACAAATAAAAATTGAAAATATAACAAAACAAAAAATGATATCAAAACGTAAAAAAGGTATAGAATATGAACTTTACATAGCAAAATATTTTAGAAACGAGGGTTATAAAATTTATATGAATGGATTAAACAATGGCAAAAAAGATGATGGAATCGACGTAATATGCCACAAAGATAAAGAAACGATACTAATACAATGTAAAAACTGGAAATACCCAATAGAGCAAAAAGATATAAGAGCTTTTATAGGAGACTGCCACGTATATATAAATAAAAACGCTACATTCTTAAAAAATAGAAAAGTAAGGAAAATTTTTATAACTTCCAACGAAGAAACTAAAAAAGCCGTTGAGCTATATGTTAAAGAAAATCAAACAGAGGTAGAGTATATAACAATACCTATGTTCGATTAAAACTATTTAGGAAAGCAAAAAATGAATAAACTAATAATAGTAGCAATCTTGACTTTCGCTAGCCTACAAGCCAAAGAAAGTATGGAAATAAACGTATCGCCGAGCAATAAGCAATATCAATTCGGCAAAAATATAAATTTAATCGGCACTTGGGAAGCAATAGAAACTCAATGCTGCGTAAATTTTATTTTTGGCAGATACGATAAAATAAGAATGAGATTCGATAAAAGCGGTAAAATTTATAAAGTAGAGGAAAACAAAGAAATCCCAACCGATATGATATGGAGTATAAATAACAACGGAGTAGTAAAAGTAGAAAAAGACGATAACTATTATGATAAAATAGGAATAAACGAAGCCGCTAAAAAATCTATACAAGGCAAAATGGTAAAAGAGATATTCAAAGGGGTAGAAACAATAGAATTTCAAATCCTATCTAAAGAAAACGACAACTGCTTTATGGTAGAAAGAAATTTAAAGCTATGCAAGATTTTAGGAAATTTACACACCGAACCCGATAAAATAATCCAAATTGAAATGCACTAAATCCCCTTAAGCTTCAAATTTGCAGCTTCACTTAAAAATTGTGATCTGTTGCTCGTAACCTTATCGATAGCATTAAGCAAAGATTGCGAAAGGCTTAAATTTACACGGACTTTCTTATCGTTTGGCTCTTTGATGAAATCATTATTTGCGAGCATAACCTCTAAAGCACCATCAAAAGCACTTTTTACATCCGCTATTGCTTCTGCTTCATTTTCGCCGTCACCCATAATATAAGGAAAGTCCTTATATCTTGCAAAGTATCCGCCGCCCTCGTCATCGGTAAGTTTTCTTACGATTATTTCGTAAGGCAAATTTAGATAATAGCTTTTATCTTTTTTCATTTCTTTTCCTTTTTCAATGCTTTTAAAGCCTCTATGACGTAGATAACTTTCATAGGTCTTTGCCTTGGTATAGTTACCAAATCCCTGCCGGGTTTTCTAAACTGCCAATGCGACGAGCCATTGTTTGTAGCAACATAACCGGCATTTTCAAGCAGTTTTTTAAGTGTTTCAAACCTTACGTTTTTGGGATTATTTTCCAAATCCTTGATTAGCTTATCGTCTTTACTCATCTTTCTAAACTTTCGTGTGTAGATATACACATTAAAAGCATTATATATCTTTATAGCTTAATGACTACTTAGATAAGAAATATTACTAATAACCCCAAAATCAGGGTTCAAATCCCTCTCTGTCCGCCACTACTTTAGAATTTAAATCAATAAAATTTCACTTCCGTGACTCAGCCGATTTCAGCCGCCTAGGATACTGCCTAAAAGCAGCACTGGCATCATTAGCGGCATTACGATGAGTCCTTGTATGTCGGTATCCATTTTCTCATCGCGCTCGCTTTTGATCCCGCTATCGACCGCTATACGCGCAGGGTACTCGATCGGCACGCTTAGGCGGTGCGATCTGCGCAGCTCGTCGTGATCTTTTAAGCGCTTAAAATATTTGCCTTCGATCAGATAAGAGTAGCGAAACGTAGAGCTATACGCTGGCTCAAGCTGCTCTGGGTCGTCCATCAGCTTAGCCTGCACGGATAGCGGCAGATCATATTTTACGAGCTCGATTTCGTACTGGATATATGCGGCATCGCTGCCCTCGTTATATCTGTCGATCGTAAGCATGCTTACGTTGCGCCTTATCGCGTCTTTATTTAGCGACGCCAGACTCGCAACCTTGGCGCGCACGGCACTAAGATTTGCATCAAATACGTAATCGTAAATCTCACCACTCATTCGCAGCTGACCGCCGGATTCCGCGCTCATCGCGACGATATGCTCACGCCCTTGCATGTAGCCCGGCAAATTCTTACTCGCACATCCGCTAAAAATTCCACAGCATAGCGCCAAAACCACGCCATAAATCCAAAATTTCATAAACTTCCTTTGTAAAATTTAAAGACGGATTGTATTAAATTTTGCCTTAACGAGAGTGGAATTTTACGGTGCGGCAGAATAGAATTCTGCGGCGGAATTCTATGGCGGCGACGCGTAGAATTTCGCGCGGACTTCCATAAAATTCCGATGAAATTTTACTTGTTTCTAGCCTTTATCCTATTTGCTATGCCCTAAAAGCAATATTTTTATACAAATAATATAATTTTTATTAGCTCAATTCGCCTCAATTTAACCATACTAGTAATTTAAATCTATAAATTATTCTCTTGCAAATATTGTTTTAACATTTTAATAGCACGCTGCTGCATAGAAACATATTTATTTATAAAATATGCAAAAAGCAAGCTTGAAATAACGACGATAACGATCATTGTATACCCCAATCCTGAACGAGTTTCCTTAATACAAAGCAAAGCTATAAAAAATGGAATAAATGCTGCAATATTACAAACAGTTCTTATGGCAAACCATAATAATCTTGATAAAATTCCAGTTTCATTTGTAGTTAAATTTTTATAGTTGATTACTTTATTACCATTTGCACATACTACCATATCATCGCCTTGCGACAAAGTATCGTTTTGAATTTTCAAAATAAACTGATTACCGTCTATCCTAAAAGTCGAGCTATACGTATTAGAAGTAGATACGCCGCCCTTACCGTTTCTTACGCTACCGCTAACATTAGTTTCCAAATTTGTTCTTAGATTATCTATTGTCCCTCTATAAATTTTTAAATCAGACATCGTTGCTCCTTGAATTTTTAAATAGTATTTTATTGCATTCCAACTTAATTTCCAAATAAAATTTTAAAATTCTATATCGAATAAATTTTTAAGATCGATAAGCTTAAATATACAAAATTATTTGATCGCAGCATATATAAAAGCCTACCGTTACTTGGGATATGCGGCGCGCTACTTTCTATTTGCGTTAGCAAGCATCAGCTTTATGCGGTTTTCCTGATTTACCGCGCTTGCGCCCGGATCGTAGTCGATAGCGGCAATGTTTGCTTGCGGGTAGTTCTGTTTGATCTTTCGGATCATTCCGCGCGCGATGATGTGGTTTGGCAGGCAGCCGAAGGGCTGCGCGCACACGACATTTTGTATGCCGTGGCGCATAAACTCGACCATCTCCGCCGTCAGCAGCCAACCCTCGCCCATCTTCACGCCGTGACCGATGTAGCCGTCGGCGGCGGCGCGAACCTCGCTAAATGGGCTCGGCGCGCGAAAGCCGAAGCGCTTCATCTGCTTAATCATCATGCGCTGGAAAAATTCCACTACCTTAGCGACCGCAAGCGAGCCATAATACGCCGCGCCGCCCTTGCCGTAGAGCTGCTTGTCGTAGACCGCATCGTAGATGCAGGTAAGCACGAAGTCCATCAGCCCCGTATTTACGGGCTCGGCGTTTTCGCGGATAAGGTAGGCGTTTAGGCCGTTGTTGCCGATGGGCGAGTATTTGAGATAAATTTCGCCCACGATGCCTACTTTTACTCGCGGCTTATCGTCGCGCTCGATTTTAGCGAACTGCGAGAGGATAAATTTGAAATTTTTCTTGAGATTGAAAAACGATCTTTGATCGGTCAAATTTTTGATCCGCTCGGCGCAGAGTTCGTAAATTTCATTCGTTTGGTTTTTGATCTTTTCGTAGGGCTTGCACTGATTATACAGCCCCATCATCAAATCGCCGTAAAATATCGCGGCAAAGAGCTTTAGAAGCGATTTTTTACCGAGGCTAAATTCATTCTCGTCTAGCGAGCCGAAATTTAACGAAATCGCGGGGACGTAGCTAAAACCGCTGTCCTCAAGCGCTTTGCGAAGCAAATTTATGTAGTTACTCGCTCTGCAGCCGCCGCCCGTTTGGCTGATGAGAAGCGCTACTTTGTGTGTGTCGAACTCGCCGCTTTTTAGCGCGTCGATAAACTGCCCGATGACGAGTAGCGCGGGGTAGCACATGTCGTTATGCACGCTGCGAAGCCCCTCCTCGACGATATTTTGACGATTTTCGCCGAGCAAGACACTCTTATAACCCTCGTCGCGCAGCACGCCTTGCATAAAGCGAAAATGCGGATCGATCATCGTGGGGATCAATATCGTGTGGGTGGCTTTCATATCTTTCGTAAATTTAGCAAACATTAGCGCGCATCCTTTCTTGCTTCTTGTTGCGCGCCTTGCCTTTCGCGCTCTATCATAGTCGCTTTTAGGCTACGCAGACGAATTTTAACGGCGCCTAGGTTCGTAACCTCGTCGATTTTAAGTTGAGTGTAAATTTTACCGTTTTGACGCAGTATGTCGCGCACCTCATCGCCCGTGATCGCATCTATCCCGCAGCCGAAGCTGACTAACTGCACCAGCTGCATGCGCGGGTATTTACAGACGAACCGCGCCGCGCTATAAAGCCTGGCGTGGTAGGTCCATTGATTAAGGCTTTTCGTCTGCACCCTGCTAAGCGGCAGCGCGTCCTCGCTAAGCACTATAAAGCCCAAGGAATTTAGATAGCGATCAATGCCGTGGTTGATCGTCTTGTCGATATGATACGGGCGACCCGCTAGCACGACGGCGGACGCACCGCTTGCATTGATTTCCTTTAGGGTCTCCTCGCCTTTTATTAAAACGGTATTTTTATAGCTTTGCAGCTCCTTAAGGCCTTGCAAGACGGCGTTTTTCACAGCGTCGGAATGAAATTTATACCCGGCGTCCGCGAGCTCAGCCTGCATCGTTTTGCAAAACGAATCTCGCATGTTAAGATCCACGTGCGGATAGAGGAATTTTTTCTCCTCCAGTGCGCCTACGTTCGCGCGTATCAGTTCGGGATAGTATGCGACTACGGGGCAGTTGTAGCAGTTCTCGCTGATATTTTCATCTAGGCTGTAGCTCATACACGGATAAAAAATAAAATCAACGCTCTTGTTTAGCAGATCGTAGATGTGGCCGTGCACGCTTTTAGCCGGGTAGCAGACGGTATCGCTCGGTATGCTTTGACTTGCTAAAAACAGCGTCTCTTTTCGCGGCTTTTGCGACAGCACGACGCTCATGCCTAAATTTTCAAAAAACGCGCTCCAAAACGGGATCATCTCAAACATATTCAAAACAAACGGAATTCCGACCCGCGGTGCGTCTTGCTTCGGCGGCTTGCGATATTTTCGCAAAAGCTCGTTTTTAAATTCGAATAAATTCGTAATGTCGTGGCGGATCTCTTTGCCCGCGCCGCGCTCGCATTTATTGCCCGAGACAAATTTAGTATCGCCGAAGTGGCTGATCGTAAGCGGGCATTTGTTCGTACAGAGCTTGCAGACGCTAAATTCACTGCGGTGGGTAAAGTTTTCAAGCTCTGCACGACTGATCATATCGGTACGCTCGTTTGCGTTATTTTTGGCAAAAAGTGCCGCGCCGTATGCACCCATAAGCTCGCTGATATCTAGACGGATCACGTCCTTGCCGAGCTCTTTTTCAAACGCGCGCAGCACGGCGTTATTTAAAAAGGTACCGCCCTGCACTACGATATTTTGCCCAAGATCATCGGCGTTTCGCACGCGAATAACCTTGTAAATCGCATTTTTTATGACGCTAATAGCAAGTCCAGCGCTGATATCCTCGATCGTAGCGCCGTCCTTTTGAGCCTGCTTAACCGAAGAGTTCATAAAAACCGTGCAGCGGCTACCGAGTTTGGCGGGATGGGTTGCAAAAAGGGCTAGGTTTGCGAAATCTTTAATGTCGTAACCCAAAGAATTTGAAAAGGTCTGCAAAAACGAGCCACAGCCCGAGCTGCACGCCTCATTTAGCACGATAGAATCGATATTGCCGTCTTTAATGGAGAAGCACTTGATGTCCTGCCCGCCGATGTCGATAATAAAATCTACCTTCGGATTGAAGTGGCGTGCGGCGCTGTAATGCGCGATCGTCTCGACGATACCGTAATCGAAGCGAAAAGCGGTTTTAATGAGATCCTCGCCGTAGCCTGTAACGCCGCTGCCCTTGATTTTAATGCGACCCTCGCAAAGATCGTATAGCTCCTTAAGACGCGGCAGCAGGATATCGACCGGATCGCCTTTATTGGAGGAGTAAAATTTATACAACAGTTCGTAGTTTTCGCCCATCAGCACGACTTTGATCGTAGTGCTGCCACAATCCACGCCCAAATACGCATCTCCGCTGTAGGTGTGGATATCCACCTTAGGCACGCTCGCGCAGGCATGGCGAGCGATGAACTCGTCAAATTCCGCTCTGTCTTTAAAAAGCGGCGGCTCGGCTTCCAGCGCGGTTCTGTCGGGCTCCTTTTTCAAAAGTGCGATCGTCTCCTCTAAATTTAGCGTCTCGCCCGCATCTTTTGCGTACAGCGCGCTACCGTAAGCCACGAAGTAAGGCGCGATATCGGGGAAGGTTGCGGTTTCGTCGGTGAGCTTTAGCACCTCTTTAAAGCGCGCTTGAAGGCCTTTTAGAAAAAACAACGGACCGCCTAGAAACAGGATATTGCCCTTAACTTCGCGACCCTGTGCGAGCCCAGAAATCGTCTGCTCGACGACCGCGGCGTAGATACTGGCGCTGATATCTTCCTTGCGTACGCCCTGATTTAACAGCGGCTGAATGTCGCTTTTGGCGAACACGCCGCAGCGTGAGGCGATCGGGTAAATTTTATTTGCTGCAAAGCTTAAGCGGTCAAGCTCCGTGATATCCAGATGCAAAAGGTTGGTCATCTGATCGATAAATGCACCGGTGCCGCCCGCACACGAGCCGTTCATCCGCTCCTCAAGTCCGCCCGTGAGAAATAAAATTTTAGCATCCTCGCCGCCCAGTTCGATGACGACGTCGGTCTTCGGAAACATCCGCTTGACGCCGAGCGAGGTAGCGAAAACCTCTTGGACGAACGGAATTTTGCAATTTTTGGCGATACCCATGCCAGCCGAACCCGCTATGGCGACGCTGAATTGCTCGCCCGCGTAGGTTTTTTGGATTTGCAAAATTTTATCCAGCACCAGCTCTTTGGGCTTTGCTAAATGCCGCTCGTAGCTCTTGCTTAAAATTTCATATTTTTCGTTTAAAATTACCGTTTTAACAGTGGTTGATCCTACGTCAATGCCTAAAAAAATCACATCTCGCTCTTTATTGAATAAATTTTACTCGGCCGAATCCTCAAATTTAGCGCGAGCTTTCTAAATTAAAATTTGCATTTTATAGTAATATTTTTAAACGCAAATAAAATCAGGATATATTTTATCTTTTTCTATAGAAAAAGACGATTTTTAGGCAGTTTAAAATTAAAAATTTTAATGGAAAAGCTGTAAAATTTTAGATTTAATGTGAGTAGATTTTGCGCGAATTTTTTTAAAATCTCGCGCATTATAAAAAGAGCTCCCCTTTGAATTGGAAAGCATAAATTTAAAGGATTATTTTCGAAGCTCTTTGATTTTAGCCGCCTTACCGCGTCTGTCGCGTAGGTAAAATAGCTTCGCGCGGCGAACGCGTCCTTTTCTTAAAACCTCGATGCTTTCGATACTCTCGCTGTAGATCGGAAAAATTCTCTCTACGCCGACGCTATTAGCACCGATCTTGCGAATGATAAAAGTCTCGCTGACGCCGTTTCCGCTACGCGCAATGCAGGTGCCTTCAAAATTTTGAATTCTGCTCTTATCGCCCTCTTTGATCCTGATGGCTACCTTTAAGGTGTCGCCGGCACGGAAATCAGGCACACTTTTGCTTGTGATCTGAGCGTCCTCAAACGCTTGGATATACTTGTTTTTCATAAATTTCCTTTATTTCTGGCGATTTTTCGGTACATATCCGGGCGGAAGAACCTCGTTTTGCATAGCGCCATTTGATTTTTTAAACTGCGCATTTTAGCGTGATTACCCTTTAAAAACTCTGAAACTATAGGTAAATTTTTAAAAACATCAGGCTTTGCGAACGCGGGCGCCTCTAAAATTCCGCCTTCAAAGCTTTCTTCGACGAGCGAGCTTTCGTTGCCTAAAACGCCCTTTATGTTGCGGCTTATCGCATCGCACATACAAAGCGCGCCGAGCTCGCCGCCGGTAAGGACGAAATCGCCGATGCAAAAAATTTCATCTACATATCTTTCGACTATGCGCTCATCGATTCCCTCGTAGCGCCCGCAGATAAAGCATAGGTTCCCTTCGCCGCTTAAACGCTTGGCGTCGTTTTGGTTAAATTTTTTACCGGCGGGCGAGAGGTAGATAAACTTGGCGTTTTTAAATTTAGTTCTTACGCGTTCGATCGTCTTAGCAAGCGGCTCCGTGCCGATCAAAAGCCCCGCGCCGCCGCCGATCATATAATCATCCACTTTTTTATACCGATTTGCCGTGAAATTTCGCGGGTTAAAAAAATGCGTCGCAATTATTTTTTTATCGACCGCACGCTTTAAAATCGAGTCCTCAAAATACGGCGCAATGAGATTTTCAAACAGCGAGATGAAGATAAAATTCATGAGTTTTCCAAAATCGCGCGCGCATTTTGCGTAAAAATTTTACGCTCGCTAAGCGAAATTTCTTTCACATAAGCGTCCACGTAGGGGATGAAAAATTCTTTCGGCAAAGCCTGTGAGATTAAGCTTTCATCCGTTTCTACTTCAAAAAGATAGCCGCTTCCGATCTGCGATATGTCCTTTACGCGCCCCAAAACCGCGCCGTCTTCATGAATTTCAAGTCCGATAATATCGAAGTAAAAGAACTCACCCTTTTGCAATTTGCAAAATTTCCGCGTGTCCTCTTTGCTGCGGTAAAGGATTTGATTGGTTAAATTTGCTGCCGCTTCTATGCTTTCGTAATTTTTAAAAATAGCGCTAGAATTTGCGCCGCTAAAGGATAGAATTTCTAAAATTTCGCCGTTTCGCAGATAAAATTTGGCGCCTTTTTTAAACTGAGAGGGGAAGTCGCTGCGATCGAAAATTTTAACCGCGCCCTTTAGACCGATAGTCCGACCGAGCTTCGCGACCTCTAAAAGATCATCAGGCATCTTTGGCTTTGACGGTAATTTTATAATTGATCGGATCTTTTGCTTTATAGCCGATGATGACGGTCTTTATGGCGTTTATCATTTTGCCGTCCTTGCCGATAAGTTTGCCGGTGTCGGCCTTGTCGGCATAGACGATGATCTCGGTAAAGTTTTCACCGACCCGCTTTTGCGTAGAAACGGACTGCGGATAGTCGGCGATCAACTTTGCGTATTCTTTTATAAAATTTTCTACCATTTTATTTGCTTGTGATTTGAGCGACCCTATCGCTTAACTTCGCGCCTACGCTCTTCCAGTATGCCAAACGCTCCGCGTCGAATTTGATATTATCGCTATCTTTTAGCGGATTGTAAAAGCCGATCGTCTCGATAAAGCCGCCGTCGCGTCTTTTCCTGCTATCTGTTACCACGATGCGGTAAAAAGGCTGCTTCTTTCTTCCGATTCTTGTAAGCCTAACAACTGTTGCCATTTTTTCTCCTTAAATTTTTGTAAGTTTTAGAACTTGCAGATGGCTAAAACTTAAACATCTGCAAACTCTACCGAGAGGCTATCTCGGTAAATTTTGCCTTTGAGCGATTGAAGCAAGACCCTGCATGCCGCCCTTGCCCGAAAATTTCTTCGCAAGCTTCGAAGCGCCCGCGAATTGCTTCAAAAAGCGATTCACTTCCACCTGCGAAAGCCCCGCGCCGGCAGCAAGTCTGCGCTTGCGCGAATTATTTAGCAGATCGGGATTTTCGCGCTCTTTCGGCGTCATAGAGTTAATCATCGCTTTGATATGAAGTATCTCTTTTGAATTTTCCAAATCGATATCTTTTATCTTATTCGCCATGCCGGAAAGCCCGGGGATCATGCCGATTAAATTTTTCATATTGCCGAGCTTTTTCACGCTTTCGAGCTGATTTACGAAATCGTTGAAATTAAACTCGCCCTTTTTGATCTTTTTGTTTAGAGCCTTGGCTTCTCTTTCGTCGAAAACGGCGCTTGTTTTCTCGGCCAAGGTTGCTAAATCGCCCTCGCCCATAATGCGGCCGGTGATTCTATCGGGTATGAAGCCTTCCAGATCGGCCACCTTCTCGCCGGTTCCGATAAAGCGAAGCGGAATGCCCAGCTGCTGCGCGATACCAAGAGCTACGCCGCCTTTGGTATCTGCGTCAAATTTGCTTAAGATCACGCCCGTAAGGCCTAAAATTTCATCAAATTTAGCGGCCGTTTTAATGCCGTCTTGACCACTCATAGCGTCCGCTACGTAAAAAATTTCATGCGGATTTAGAGCTTTTTTCATCTCCGCAAGCTGTGTCATAAGCGCCTCATCGATCGCAAGACGTCCCGCCGTATCTACGAGCAGCGCGTCATAAAGCCCGCTTTTAGCCTTGCTTAGCGCTTTTTCCGCAACCCTTAACGGATCGCTCTCGCCCTCGATGAAAAATAGATCGATCTCGTTTGCCTCGCACAGCTGGCGGAGCTGCTCGACTGCGGCTAGGCGCTGCAAGTCGCAAGCTGCGACCAAGACCTTTTTTTTACGAAGTTTCAGATAGTTCGCGAGTTTTATCGTACTTGTGGATTTTCCGCTTCCTTGAAGTCCCGTCATCAAAGCTACCGTAGGAGGCGTGCTAGCGAATACAAACCCTTGACTGCTGCCCCTAGGCGCCGTTAAAATTTTAGTCAAATTTGTCTTGATGGACTGCAAAAACGGCTTCTGTCCTATCGTGCCGATACGAAGATCGGCTTCGACGAGCGCCAAAAAATCCTTTACGACTTTGTGGTGCACGTCGGCCTTTAAAAGCGCTTTTTTTAGCGTCTCCAAGGCGTTTTTTAAAGCTTTTTCGTCATCGATTGTTTTTAATTTATTGACCGCGTTTTTAAACGACTCGCTTATGATCTCAAACACTTTGATCCCTTATAAAATTTTTAAACTTGCGATGTTACCTAAAATTAACTTAAAAGCCATTGAATATCAGAGATCCTTAGGAATTTCAAAGCCGAATTCGTTGAAGCTTTTATCTAGCGGAGCTTTAAATTTAAGTCCTAAAATTTCGGTCTCGTACGAGTGCAGAAACATCCGCTTCGCGCGACTTTTAGCGTATTTTTCATCGCCTATTACGCCAAATCCCGCATTCGCCAGATGCACGCGGATCTGATGCGTCCTGCCCGTCTCGATCCGCACTTTTACGAGCGATTTTTTGCCGCTTACCATAAGCGGATAAACCTCGCTAAATGCGCTCTTGCCGTTTGGCGAAATTTTAGAAAACGCACCGCTTCTGGTCTTTATCGTCAAAATGGGCTCGTCAAATTTCATCTCTTCGCTCACGATCCCTTTCACGATCGCGATATAGCTTTTCTTCACGCGCAAATTTTTAAACTCCGCAATCGCCTCTTCGCGAAATTCTTCGTTTTTATATAGCAGCACGACGCCGCTAGTTTCCTTATCCAGGCGGTTTAGAAGCCCGAATTTATAGATTTTTTCCAAATTTTCGCTGCTCATAAAGGGCGGCTTATTGACCGCCAAAACGTTCTCGTCCTCGTAAATGATCGCGGGTTTTGCGGGCTTCATCACGCTAAATTTAGTATTTTCGCCGAGCATCTCGCGCGCTAGAGCGATCTTTGCGCCGCGCGCGCTCACAAGCCCCGCGTCGATGAGGGCTTTGGCTTCGTTGTGCGAGATGTTTTCCTGCGCCGCCAGCAGCTTATAGGCTTTTTCTTGCATTAAATTCTTTCCTTGATTAAATTTTCTATCTCTTGCAGATCGCAAATTTTATCTATCCGCGTTCCCTTTAGCGGCTCTTTTAAAGCGTTTGAAATTTCGTTCGCGCCGCACAGAGCGATATTTTGCACGAGCGCGTACAGCGCCTTTTGATTATGAAAAAATTGCCCGCTGATGATCGGCACGCCGAAGCTCGCCGCCTCAATCGGGCTATGTCCGCCGATCTTTGGCAAAAAGCTGCCGCCCAAGATCACGACGTTTGAAATTTTATAAAAGTTCGCTAGCTCGCCGAAGGCATCGAGCAAGATAAAATCGCTCCCAAGCCCCGCGCCGTCGCTAAATCGCTCAAAGCTAAGCCCATGCTCGCGCGCCCAAGTCTTGCAAATTTCGCAGGCCTTTGCGAAGCGCTCCGGATGTCTCGGCGCCAGGATGATTTTTAGCTTTTGCGACGCAGCAGTCGAGGCTGCCGTATTCGGTGTAGTAGAATTTAAAGACGCGCCGTTTAAAGGCGCCGTATTCGGCACGGCGGACGAAGCGTCGCTTAAGCTCGCCGCATCCAAAAAAGCTGCGTTTAAATTTACCGGCTCAAGCGAGCCCGTCTCGTCGCGAAGCTCAGCCGCAGGCAAGCTTTTATCGCAGCAGGCACCCGCTGCGTATGGGTCTTTTTCGAGAGCACTCTTCGAGCTGCGAAATTTTATAAAATCGTTTAAATTTGATAAAATGAGCTCCTCTTCGCCCTCGTGAGTATTTGAGATCGTAAGCACGAAGCTATTTGCGGCCGCGGCGGAATAATCCTTCGTCGCAACGGCGATATTTGCACTTTTCACGTTGCCCGCGACCTTTATATTTTTTGCGCCGAGCTCCCGCAGCCGCACCGCATCAAGCTCGCTTTGCGCAAGCACCAGATCTATATTTTCAAACACCTTGCGATAATAAAGCTTAAAGCGCAGATATCTCGCGCACGAGCGGTCGCTTATGCGCGCATTTAGCAGGATCACGTAGCTTCCGCGCGCCTTGGCACAGCGCACTAAATTTAGCCACAGCTCCGCTTCAAAGATCACCAGCACGCGGCTGCTCGTAAGCCAAAACGGAAGCCAGTTTTCAAACGGCAGGTAGCGAGAGTTCGGCGTAAGCGCGCGCGCCGCATCAAAGCCCGTCTGCGTGGTCGTGCTAAGCGCGACGCTCTCAAATTTAGAAATTAGCGGCGCAAGAGCGTTTACCTCGCCCAGGCTGCAAGCGTGAAAGTGCACTGCAGCGGGGCTAAATTTAGGGTTTTTGTATAGAAAAAATCGCGCCTTCAGGCTCGTACGGTATTTTTTTTTAAAGCTTAGGATAAAAATAAAAGGCGCAGCGACGAGCCACGCCAAAAACGCCAAGGCGGTGTAGATCACTCGGCTTCTTTATATAAAATTCTGCCGCAATACGGGCAGGTTACGATGTCGTCGCTTTTGATGACCGCAGAATAGGTCTTGTCGCTTATGCGCATAAAGCAGCCGTAGCAGGCCTGCTTGCGCACCGGCGAGACTGCCGTATTGCCCGCCCACTTGCGGATCTTTTCGTAGAAAGAGACGGTTTTTGGGTTCATCGCCTGCATTAGTTTATCTCGCTTGGCGTAGATCCCGCCGCGAGCGACCTCGACCTCGCCCATCTCGGCGCTTACCTGCTCTTGCAAGCTTTTTAGCTCGGCTTCAAACGCCTCTTGCTTTTCGCTCTGCTCTTTTACGAGCGCCTCCTTTGCGGCTACGATCTTTTCTAGCCTTTCGATCTCCTCGTTTGTGGCTTCGAGCTGCTCTTTTGCGATGTCCTCTTCGACGCTAAGAGCTTTGATCTCCTTTTCGGTTTTTGCCGCGCCGCTTTTTTTGCCCGTGCTTTTTAGCTTAGACGAAAAGGCACTCAGCTGCGCGTTTGCTTGTAAAATTTGAGATTTTAGCTCGGCGATCTCCGCATTTAGAGTTTCGATCTGCTCTTTTGCGCCTGAAATTTCGCCGCTTTTTTTGCTTAGTTTATCCTGCGCAGCCTCGATTTTAGGCTTAAATCCGTCCAGCTGCTTATCGAATTCGCAAAGCTGCACCAATTGGCTTAAATATTTGTTCATCTTATTCCTTTAATAATACGTAAATGGATTTTTTTGCTCGCTTATTATAACTTCAATTTCGCTTTTTTGCAAGAAAGGTGCGAGCGCGCGCCCAAAATAGCGCTCACTTTCAAAATGATTTATATCGATCAAACTCACGCCGTTTTCTAAATTTTGAAGCGCCGTGTGATATTTTATATCGCCCGTGATGAAGCAATCCACGCCCAAGTTTTGATTTAGTTCGCTTCCGCTACCGGTGCAAAGCGCGATATTTCGGATGAAATTTTTCGTCTTCACGGCACGCAGATGCTCGATGCCAAGCTTGCGCTTTATATCCGCACACAGAGCCTCAAAGCTCAAATCTGCGTGCATGAAAACCAAAAATTCCCGCTCATCCGTAATTTCAAATTTTAAAATTTCGCGCGCTACGAACCCGTTTAAAACGTGCTTGTCAAAGTTCGTATGCATCGCGATGAGAGAGATGTTTTTGCGGATCATCTCATAGATCAAATTTGCAGGATATAGCCGCGGATCAAGCGATTTTAGCGGACTGAAAATCAGCGGGTGGTGCACCACGAAAAGAGAGCCCGCCTCTGCCTCGCGCACCAGCTCGCTAGTAACGTCGAGGCTTAGATAGATTTTTAAAATTTCATCATCCAAGTTTCCAAGCATTAGCCTGCTATTATCCCACGCTTCCGCGTCGCAAAAGGGCGCGGCGGCGTTTAAAATTTCATAAATTTCGCCCGTTTTCATAAATTTTACTTTGCGCTTTTATCCGCTTTATCTGCGGCGTTTTGCTTGCCGCAAGCGTTTTTTAAATTTGCGCTCGCGGAGGAAGCGGGCGCCGCGCCGCCGTTTTTGCCGCTTTTTTTATCGCCGCAAGCCGTACTGCAAAGATCGGCGACATATTTTTGCGGATCTGCATAGCAAAGCGCGCAGTTTTTGGCAAGATCGCGGATCTTTAAAATATAATCCTGCCTCTGCGTGACCGAGATCGCTCCGCGCGCATCAAGGACGTTGAACGTGTGCGCCGCGAGCATGCAGTAATCATACGCGGGAAGCGCCAGGCCGTGCTTTAGGATGCTTTTGCACTCGCCGAAGCAGTTTTCAAATTGATTAAAAAGCATCGCGGTGTCCGCAAGCTCGAAGTTGTATTTGCTAAACTCAAACTCGCCCCTTTTATGCACGTCGCCGTAGGTCACGAGCCCCGCCTTGTCGTCCCAGACGATGTCGTAAACGTCGTCTTTGTTTTGTAGATACATCGCCAAGCGCTCAAGTCCGTAGGTGATCTCGCCGCTTATGAGCTCGCACGTGATGCCGCCCACCTGCTGAAAATAGGTAAACTGCGTCACCTCCATGCCGTCCAGCCAAACCTCCCAGCCAAGCCCCCAGGCTCCAAGCGTCGGGCTCTCCCAGTTATCTTCTACGAAGCGGATATCGTGGCTTTTAAGATCTAGCCCCAGCTTCTCTAGGCTTTTTAGATAGAGCTCTTGGATGTTGTCCGGGCTTGGTTTTAAGATCACCTGAAACTGATAATACGCGCCCAAGCGGTTTGGGTTTTCGCCGTAGCGCCCGTCTGTGGGACGACGCGAGGGTGCTACGTATGCCGCGCGCCAAGGTTTGCTTCCTAGGCTGCGCAAAAAGGTAGCCTGATGATAGGTGCCTGCGCCCGCGGGCATATCGTAGGGCTGAACAAGCAAGCAGCCCTGCTCGTGCCAGTAGTTTTGAAGCGTCAAAATAATCTGTGAAAACGTCATTTTTATCCTTTTATCGATATGTAAATTTCAATTTTATCTTCCGAGTGCTTTTCAAAGTCCGTTTTAAAGGCTCTTTGAAGCTTCGAGCTTTTAAAAAATTTCCAAATTCCAGTCCAGTATTCGCCTACTCTCGTAGGCTCGTTAGCAAAATCAAAAACCGCGTAATCACCCACTTCAATACGTAATTTATCGCAGGTTTCATCGCGCTCATTTTTGCAGCACTGATTTGCGGATTCGCAAGCTTCGTCGTGGCTTTCTTTATGGTGCTGTTACTTCGAGCAAGTGCCTATTAGCACGAAATATTCACCCTGTGCGCCGTTTTCGTAGTCGTAATATGCGGCGTAAATTTCGTTTTTCTCGGCGCTGCTTCTGCTAGCGTTAAATTTTAAAAACTCGCCCCACAAATTTGCGATCACCCCTCGCCCGCTCATCTCATCTGCGTTATTCGTGCGAGTCTTTAGGCCGCAAATTTCAAAGCCTTCGCACAATTTTAAAATTTTCAAAGCCTAGTCCTCAAGCAGCACTTCGATCTGCTCGGAGTCCTTTTTCAGCGTCTCCGCTTTTGCCGCACGATCCGCCTTTAGCTTCGAGCTTAGAACCTCGTCGTTTAGAGCTAAAATTTGCACCGCCAGATACGCCGCGTTTTTTGCACCCGCCTTGCCGATCGCAAGCGTCGCGACGGGGATACCCGCAGGCATCTGCACGGTCGAATACAGCGCATCTACGCCGCCAAGCGCGCTGCCGCCGAGCGGGACGCCCAGCACCGGCTTGGTCGTATTTGCGGCAACCGCGCCCGCAAGATGCGCCGCCATGCCCGCCGCACAGATGAAAACCTGTGCGCCCTTTTTCTCGGCGTCCGCGACGTATTTAGCCGTGCGGGCGGGGCTTCTGTGCGCCGAAGATACGATCATCTCGTACGCAGCGCCGAATTCATTTAAAATTTTAGCCGCCTCGTAAACGACCTCGTAATCGCTCTTTGAGCCCATTATTATAGAAACAAATTTCATTCTATCTCCTTTCTTAAAAAGCAAAACTCCGCAAGCTTCGAGGGCAGCTTAATCTCATTTAGATTGCCGCTGTGAATCTCGCTAAATTCCTTACCGCTGCGGCTTTGCAGCTTCTTAAACTTTAAATATGGCTTGCCGCTAAGCTCATAAATTTCACCTATTTCATTATCGCAAGCGCAAATTTTAAAGCCGCGCGGAGCAAAAATTTCATAACTCTCGCCTGGCAAAATTTTATCTTTGACGCTTATAAACTCGCCGTCTTGCGAGATCGCGCAGACCTGATGCGTGCCAAGCTCGATGCTGCGGTCTAAATTTTGTGTATCCTCTCGCTCGTACGGGCGCTTTATCAAATATCCGTCGCTAAAACCGCGGTTTTTAAGCGTCGCGATCTCGCGCTCGTAAACGCCGGCCTCAAATTTATCGCTCGCGGCATCGTCGATCGCCGCGCGGTAGGCATTTGTAGCGCACGCGACGTAGTATTCGCTCTTGGTGCGCCCTTCGATTTTGAAGCTGTCGATCGCGCCCGTTTGCATGATCTTTTGCACGTGCGAAATGAGGCTAAGATCCTTCGCGTTCATTACGAAAGTGCCCTCCCCTTCGCGCTCTTGCAAGCGGAAAAGCGCGCTGGTTTCGGGATTTTTCGCATAAAGTTCGTAGTTAAATCTACAGTCGTTCGCGCAGCTTCCGCGGTTGCTGAAGCGTCCGCTTTGCACCGCGCTAACAAGACAGCGCCCGCTGTATGCGAAACACATCGAGCCGTGCACGAAAATTTCAATCTCGAGGTTCGGAATTTTATCTTTAATCTCTACGGCGTCTTTGAGCGTCATTTCGCGCGCCGCGACGATGCGGACGGCGCCGAGCTCCGCCCAAACCTGCGCATCCAGATAATTTAGCACGTTAGCTTGGGTAGAGACGTGAATCGGAATTTCTGGAGCTACGGCTCGCGCGAGGCTCGCAACGCCCAAAGTGGCGATTAAAATTCCATCCACGCGCAGATCGCGAAGAAATTCCAAATGCCTTTCGATGTTTCCTAGCTGGCCGTTGGTCGCAAAGCCGTTTACGGTCGCATAAAGCTTCTTACCGCGCTCGTGCGCGTACGCGACGCCCTGCGCGAAGCTTTCCTTGCTAAATTCCTTCGCGCTTCGCTGGCGCAGCGAAAATGAACCGGTGCTTGCATACACGGCGTCCGCGCCGTAAGCCAGGGCGATTTTTAGTTTCGTTAAATTCCCGGCAGGAGCTAAGAGTTCGGGTTTTTTCAAATACATTCCTAGTGATTTTTTAAGCGCGATTTTACTACAATTTAGCCAAAATTTTATTTAAGGAGCAGTTGATGCGAGCCGATCTGCACAACCACACTTATCTTTGCAACCACGCTAACGGCGAGCCGCGACAGTATTTGGAAGCGGCGATCGCACGAGGTATAGAAATTTTTGGCTTTGCGGATCACGCGCCGATGAACTTCGATCAAAAATACCGAATGAGCTTCGAGCAGATGGAGCTTTACGAGCAGATGATTAGGGGTCTGCGGGACGAGTTTAGCGGGCGGATCGACGTGCGGCTTGGATATGAGGTCGATTTTATGACGAAAAAAGAGCTAATGGATGAGCGGATTTTCGCGCGCGGGGTTGATTATCTCATCGGCTCGGTGCATTTTTTAAACAACTGGGGCTTTGATAACGAGGAATTTTTAGATCAGTGGAGCGAGCGCGAAATAGACGACGTTTATCGCGAATACTTTGCGCTGATCTGCGCGCTGTGTAGAAGCGGTAAATTCGACATTTTAGGGCACATGGATCTGATTAAAATTTTTAAATTTACTCCGAAAAAAGATATCAGAGTTTTGGCAGGCGGCGCGATAAACGCGATCAAAAAAAGCGGCATCGTCGTGGAGCTAAACTCCGCGGGACTTCGCAAGCCCGCGAATGAAATTTATCCAAGCGACTCGCTTTTGGAGGTGCTTGCGGATGCGGACGTGCCGATCACGCTTGGCTCGGATGCGCACTCGGTTGCCCAAGTAGCGCTAAACTACGATAAAATTTACGCCAAAGCGCGCGAGTTCGGCTACGATAAGATCGCCGTTTTCAAAAACCGCGAGCGGCAGTTCGTAAATCTAGCGTAAATTTACGGCGGTCGCCTTTAAATTTTAAAAGGCGCTGTCGGCGAGAAATTTTAAAATTTCAAAAGCTTCGGCGGCGCAAAATTTTAAAAATCACGGCGCGCAAAACGGCGCAGATAAAGTCGAATTTCAACTAAATAATGTTAAAATCCGCCGTTAAATTTAGCCCGAATACGGGCGGAAAAAAGGAAAAAATATGGGAAAATTTGTTAATGACGTGAAGGAATTTTTTAAATTTTGCGATGAAAACGAGGTCGAGTTCGTCGATTTTCGATTTACCGATCTGAAAGGC
This sequence comes from uncultured Campylobacter sp., assembly GCA_963529625.1. Taxonomy (GTDB): domain Bacteria; phylum Campylobacterota; class Campylobacteria; order Campylobacterales; family Campylobacteraceae; genus Campylobacter_B. The sequence continues at coordinate 91,534 of CAURZM010000003.1, forward strand.
ACCTGGCACCACGTCGCTTACAACTACAAGCGCCTGCCGAAGGACTTCGCCGATGGAATTCCATTCGACGCGAGCTCGGTAGCGGCGTGGCAGCCGATCGATAAGTCCGATATGATGCTAAAGCCCGACGTAGAAACGGCGTTTTTGGATCCATTCACCGCGGACGTGACGATCATCGTCATCTGCGACGTTTACGATATCTACAAAAACGAGCTTTATGAAAAATGCCCGCGCTCGATCGCTAAAAAAGCCGAGAAGTTTCTGCAAACCACGGGGCTTGGAGATACCTGCTATTTCGGGCCTGAGAATGAATTTTTCGTTTTCGACGACGTAAAGATCATCGACGATATGAACTGCGCGATGTTTAAGGTAGATACCGAAGAGGGGCATTGGAACAGCGGCAAAAACTACAAAGACGGCTTTAACAGCGGTCACCGCCCGGGCGTAAAGGGCGGCTATTTCCCAGTCCAGCCCGTCGATTCGATGGTCGATCTACGCGCCGAGATGCTAAAAGTGCTTGAGCAGATCGGGCTTGAGACCTTCATCTGTCATCATGAAGTAGCGCAAGGACAAGGCGAGATCGGCGTTAAATACGGCACTCTCGTAGAGGCCGCCGACAACGTGCAAAAATATAAATACGTCGTAAAGATGGTCGCGCACCTAAACGGCAAGACCGCGACCTTTATGCCAAAGCCGCTCTACGGCGATAACGGCAGCGGAATGCACGTGCACCAATCAATCTGGAAAAAGGGCAAAAACACCTTTTACAAAAAGGGCAACTACGCAAATTTAAGCGACGCGGCGAGGTGGTATATCGGCGGCGTGCTAAAGCATGCGCGCAGCGTCGCGGCGTTTACGAACCCGAGCACCAACAGCTACAAGCGCCTCATCCCGGGCTTTGAGGCGCCGTCCATTCTAACTTATTCGAGCCAAAACCGCTCCGCTTCGATCCGCATCCCTTACGGCAGCGGTGAGCATTCGGTGCGAGCCGAGATGCGCTTCCCCGATAGCACCGCATGCCCGTATTTGGCATTTGCGGCGATGCTTATGGCTGGAATCGACGGTATCAAAAACAAAACCGAGCCGGTGGGGCCTATGGATGAAAATTTATTCAAGCTGCACCTGGATGAGATCCGCGAGCGCGGTATCGAGCAGCTTCCGCACACGCTTCGCGGCAGCCTAGAAGCGGTGATCCGCGATAATGAGTATCTGCGCCCGATAATGAGCGAGCTTTTTATCGAGACCTATCAGCATTTTAAATTTGAAACTCAGGTTTGGCCTTACGAGGCGCGCCCTACGCCGTTTGAGTTTGCGACGAATTATTCGTGCTAAGGCTAAATTTTATGCCGCGCCGCCCGGTTTTTACGAGGCGGTACGGCATAGAGCCTTGGAATTTTAAAATTTCGCCGCGTGCGAACTTTTAAAATTCTACCACATGCGCGAACTTAAATACCGCCCGTGAAGCTTCAACTCTTTTACTCTAAACGCGAAATTTTATACTTTCTGCTCATTTTGTTTGGAATTTTATCGATAAACTTAGGCGTGAAATTTTATGAATTCAAAGAATTCCGCGCGAAAAACTACGCCTTTTACGACGCGCAAATTTTAAACGCCTACGCCAAAACAAACGAGCGCGGCCGCACCTACACGGTGCTAAAGCTCAAAACGGCGGATTTCACCCTCTACACGACTGCCGGGCTCGGGCGGGAATTTCACCGCTTTGCGCGCGTAAATATCGGCATCGTAACCAAAAACGTAAAATTTTTAGATTTTTTAAAGCAGCGCTTTTACGCGCCAAATTTTAAAATTTCAGCCGAGACCGCACCCTCCGGGGCAAAATGGCGCGCGATAAGCTTCGTTCGCGCTCAACACGAAGATGAGATGACGGCAGATCTTTACTCCGCGCTGTATTTTGCGACCGAAATTTCAAAACCGCTGCGCGCTAGCGTGACGAACTGGGGCATAGCGCACATCATCTCGATCAGCGGCTTTCATCTAGGCATCATCTTTAGCACCGTCTTTCTGCTCGCAATGCCGATCTATCGCTATTTTCAGGATCGCTACTTTCCGTACCGCAGCGCTAAGCGCGATCTTAGCGTCTTTGTGATCGTGCTGATGAGCGGGTATCTCTTCGTGCTTGATTTCACGCCGAGCTTTCTGCGCTCGCTTGCGATGTGCTGCGTGGGGTTTTTCCTCGCGATGCGAAATTTCTACGTACTTAAATTTACGAACCTTTTTCTCACCATCGCGCTTCTGCTCGCGTTTTTCCCGCACCTGGCCTTTTCGATCGGATTTTATTTCTCCTGCCTCGGCGTGCTGTATATCTTCCTCTACCTGCACCACTTCGCGCCTAAATTTAAGCTCTGGCAGAACGTCATACTTTTCAACCTCTACGTTTGGCTCAGCATGAACGCGGCGGTCTATTATTTCTTCCCGACCGCTTCGCTGCAGCAGCTTAGCGTCATGCCGCTAGGATACGTGTTCGTGATCTTTTATCCGCTAAGCATCTTTTTGCATCTATTCGGGCTCGGCGGCGCGCTCGATACGCCGCTGCTTGCGTTTTTAAATTTTACTTTGCCGAGCTTTCAAGCGCAAATTCCGCCGCTTCTTTTCGCGCTCGCAAACATCTGCGCGCTTGCTGCGATAAAGCTTCGCTACGCAGCGCTTGGCTGCGCGATAATCGGAATTTCGCCGATATTTTTTATAACGTAGCGCGCGAAAATTCCAATGGGAATTTTATCCGTTGGAATTTTATGCTAAAATCGCGCTTCAAATCTCACAAAGGATCAAAATGTTTATTGCAAACCTCACCTACGTCAAAGAAGTAAGCGAAGCAGACCGCTTTATCAACGAGCACAACGCGTTTTTGGATAAATTTTTCGCGGCGGATAAATTTATCTGCTCGGGGCGCAAAGTCCCTCGCACGGGCGGCATCATCTTAATCAACGCCAAAGACCGCGCGGAGCTTGATGAGATCATCGCGCAAGATCCGTTCTTCCAAAACGGCGTCGCAAAATACGAGATCATAGAATTTGCGCCGACGAAATTTGTGCCCGAGTTTTGGAGGCTTTTCGGCGAATAAAAGACGCGGGTTAAATTTTAAAATTTACGCGCTCAAACACGCCTCTGAAATTTAGCCGTTTTGCGCGCGAGATAAAATTCCCGCTAAATTTAAAAGCCGGTCGCGGCGGTAAATTTAGATAAGCTTAAAACCGAAATTATGCAAAAACGGCTAAATTTAAAGGAGATCGGGTGCTGATAAAACTGCGGCTCGCAACACCGCAAGATGCGGATGCGCTGCTTGAAATTTACGCGCCTTACGTAAAGCAAACGGCGATCAGCTTTGAATACGACGTGCCCAGTGCCGCGGAATTTGCGGAGCGCATCGAGCAGACGCTGCAAAGATACCCCTATCTGCTCGCCTACATAAGCGACGAGGCGGCAGGTGCGAACGATGAGTGAGATGAAAATTTTAAAATTTCTGCGAGCGCGGCGGGTGCAGAAAGTGAAATTTTACGTGCGAACGAGGCGCGAAATTGCGCAAGCGGTGCGGCGAAGCAAAATGGCGCAAATTTAATCGCCTCGGCAAAACAAAGCGGCGTAAATTTAAAACCCGGCCAAATCCTCGGCTACGCCTACGCTTCGGCTTTCAAAGAGCGCGCGGCATACGATTGGTCGGCGGAGAGCTCGGTTTATGTATCGCAAAACACGCGCGCTTTTGGTATCGGCAGGCTGCTTTATGAGGCGCTACAGCGCGTGCTCAAGGCTCAAAACATCGCAGATATGAATGCTTGCATCGCTTGCGGGGATGACGAATATCTAAACGACGCGAGCATGCGGTTTCACGAGCGCATGGGCTTTCGCTTCGTCGGTAAATTCGAGCGCTGCGCCTATAAATTCGACCGCTGGTACGATATGGCGTGGATGCAAAAGCCGATCGGCGAGCATCTGCAAAATCAGCCCGCGATGAGGCCTTTCGCGCGCTTTAGAGATGAAATTTGCGCGAGCGCAGGCATTGAAATTTAATTTAAAGGAAAAACTTTGACCCATTTTATCATTGACGACGAAAATATCGACGTAGATAATATCTTCGACGTCGTAAATTTAAAAGAGGGCGACGAGCTAAATATCGTCTCCAACACCGCCAAAAAGATCGGCGCCTTGACCCTTGCGCGCCTATCGAAGATGGGCGTTAGCATAGGCGAGGTTTTTACGATCGGCAAGCAAAGAAAGGATTTCGCCGATAAGATCATCGTGTTTTTGATGGGCAAGCTCTGCGGGCAGGAGGGCAAGATCGGCATCGTCAGCAACGACAAATTTTACGACGACGTGATAGAATTTTTTAACAATCTAAACTACCGTAAAAATCCGAAATTTGAAAAGATCAGCCTAGCCTCGCAAGACGCAGGAGCGGGCACAAAGCAAGGCAAAACAAGCGGCGCGGCGGAGAGAAAAGCCCAAAAAGCGGAGCCGAAAGCTACAAAGCAGGAGCCAAAACCTCAAAAGCAAGGGGTAAAATCCGCAAAACAAGAGTCCAAAACCGCGAAGCAGGAGCCAAAGGCCTCACAACAGGAACAAAAAGCCGTAAATTCTAAAATCGCCAAAGCGGACATTGCCGCGGCGGAGGCGCTGATCCCGCAGTGCGTGAGCCTGCAAGCCCTCTATGCCGCGTGCGTCGCAAAGCTCGGCAGAGCCAAAGGCTGCGAGGCCTACCGCGAGATCAAGGACGGCGCGCGGACGCGATACGCGAGCATCGCCTACGATAGCGACCTAAAAGACGGCGCCGTAAGGCGAAACGCGATCAAGCTCTACCGCGAAAGCGGCGGCGATATGGCGGAATTTCACAATAAGCTGACAAGCGAATACAAACACGCGGGTCCTGAAATTTATAAAGAATTTAAAGAAAAACTCGTCGGAAAGATGATCTAGGCGCCTCAGCGCAAGAGTTTGAGGCGCAGCGATAGTATGCGTTTCGACGTAACGGCAAAGCATAGGGTCGGACGGCGTTAGATTGAGTTACAGCGTGCGGTATGATACGGTGCGGCATAAGTGCGCCCGAAATGAAACTATTTGTTTGCGCGGCATGTCGTCTTATTTTTACTGTATATAACCAAACAGAACCTAGTCGCTTAGGCATAGTAGCAGAGTAAAGATATGTAGGATAAATTTCATTTGCTAGGTCTAATCCGGGTTTAATCATAGTCGAAGTCTTCCAAATCATATCCAAAGGTATACAAAGTCTTCAAGGCTAGCTCTCTGACTTCTACCCATGATTTATTGTGATAGACCAAATATTCACATACACCTTCTAGTAGGCTTTGATCTTTAAAGTATCTATCTATAAGCTCCATAAGCTCTCTTAGCGCATCCCTTTCGTATGGTAAAAAACAAAATTCAAATTGCTCTAATAAAGCGTTCTCGCATTCGGTATATAAAAATTCTACCATTTCCGACGGATCTTCATACTTATTGATTGTGGGGTAAACGATATATTTGTCCTGATATTCCAAAGAAGCCATTCGACTTAGGCGGCACATAAGAGTGCCTTTCTTAAATATCTCTTTTCCGTTAATTTGCATTTGGGTTTCCTTTTTATTTAAGTGCTAGCTCCGTAAGCTTAATACAGATCGAAGTTGTCCAAATCATATCCGAAAATATGTAAAGTTTTTAAAGCTAATTCTCTGACCTCTATCCATGATTTATTGCGATAGACCAAATAATCGTAGGTATCTCCTTCTAGCAAGCTTTGATCTTTAAAGTATTTATAAATAAGCTCTGCAAGCTCTTTTAAGATCTCTCTTTCATAGGGCAAGAAGCAGAATTTAAATTTTTCGTCAAGGGCTCGCCAGCATTCATCGCATAGTAGTTCCGCCATTTCCGATGGATCTTCATAATATTTAGCCGTGGCATGTACTAGATACTTATCCTGATATTCCAAAGAAGCCATTCGGCTTAAATTAAACACGAGACGACCTTTTTCAAATATATCTTTTCCGTTAATTTGCATTTGGGTTTCCTTTTATTGGGATGTGGGTTTGCGCGCATTATATCGTAATATATTTTTAAAATTCTCGCAGAAATTATCATTTTATAAAACTACTATTTTAAAAGTGTAATTTGTTTTAAGGCCTTTTTTGCACACCCCCTTAAATCCTCTTCGCTTAATGAATCACCTACAGTATCATCACCCCTCAACTCTTCGTCTGGTTCGAATTCATCGATATCGGTAAGAAGCCTGTTTAGCGGCTCATAATATTCATCGGGGAAATTTTTATCATTCATAAATTTATCCCAATATATCTTTTCGAATTCAAATACGTTGATTCTATTTTGCAAAAAATCCTCTATTATTTTTATATATTCCTCTATCATTTTTTCCCCACCCTAACTATGCTAACGCATATTTTCTTTAAATTCTAAAAATCAAATAAGCGTAGATTAACGCAAACTCGCCTTTATTAAATTTTAGTATAAATCAGACCAAAAAGGCACATACGGGCATTTTCCGACCGGCTCAAGAGGGTTTTTACCAAATTCCCTCAAAAAGTAGTCGTATAAATTTTTCCCATAATAAATGACGTCGGTATAGTGTATAGATAAGACCGGCGGATCCGGCAATTTAAGACACGGCATATATCTATGAGAATATATAGGTATAATCTTAGGTGCAATTTTGGCTGCTTCTAGTATGGCGGCTCGCTTGCGAGATCCGTCTTCGGGCATCGGACCCCATTTTTGCGTATTCCAATAGTTCTCATTTGGAAAAATTTCATCAATAGGATCGTTTTTTAAGTACTCAAAGACGTAGTTCATAGCCTGCTTTATCTCCTTTATATTTTCATCGCTAAAGTCTCTCCAATTATAAAATTCTACCGAAATAGGCAATGTATATGACAAAAAATCTCTTAGGCTTTTTGGAAATTTAAACTCATAAATTTGCTCTATTTTGTCTATTTCACTCTCTTTCAAACCATCGCTCAATTCTATACCGCTCTTTTCTAGCAGTTCTTTTATTTGCTTGTACATATTCTATCCTTATAAGGCTTTTAGTCGTAGTTGAAGTCATCTAAATCGTATCCGAAAATATGAATTGTTTTTAGAGCTAATTCTCTGACCTCTATCCAAGACTTATTCTCATATACTAGATAGTCACCATCTTCTTCGCCTTTCAATAAACTCCCGTCTCTAAAGTATTTATATATAAGGTCTACAAGTTCCTTTAATATCTCTCTTTCATAGGGCAAGAAGCAAAATCTAAATTTATCGCTTAAAGCTCGCTCGCATTGGTTACATAATACTTCTGCCATTTCCGACGGATCCTCATATTCGTCGATTGTTGGATGAATAATATATTTATCCTGATATTCCAAAGAAGCCATTCGACTTAGATGACACATAAGAGCACCTTTGTAGAATATCTCTTTTCCGTTAATTTGCATTTGGGTTTCCTTTTTATTGGGATATGGGTTTCATCTAGCATTCTAAACTCACATATTTTAATAAAATTTTCGGTCTTATATACAGTTCTATCTGCACCATTCTGTCTATAGCAAAATTTTGTCCTATCTCTATAAATTCGCCATCTTTATTTCTTCTGATTTTTAAGGACTCGATGCATTCGGTGGTAAATTCCACAGCTGTCTCCCTGCCTGCTTTTATAGTAATTTCTACCCATCCCTCGACTATGCAATATGTAAATATCAGCCCGTCTATTTCAAACGTATATTTTCCAATATCACTATCTATTTCATCGGGGTAAAAACCAAAAAAATCACTCATTTCTACCATATCGGGGTATGTTTTTATATATGTCATTTTATGCCTTCCTTTGGGATAGTAGTTATAAATTTTATACTTTAATCATGCAGAGAAAAGAAATTTCATATAATTACATACACCGAGCTTTGATTAAATTTAGCCTCTGAAAAATCTACGATCTTTTCATTATCTCTTAAAGTATAAAGCTCGAAATCCGCGCTCAGCTCATCAATATTATAGAAATCCAAACATAAAGCAAATCTGCTGTTCTCAATATCCATATTTTCGATCTTTTCCTTTACCAATTTCAAAAATAAAAGGCATTCTTTAATAAAATCATCTTCCTTTAAATTTGGATTTTTGATCTCCACTTCATTGATCGACCACTCAAAATCGCTTAAGCCTTGATATATTGAAGAATTAATTAAAATGTTCTCTGTTGTGGCTATTCTTTCTCTTTTAAGATTCTTGATAAAAAATATTCCTGTGTCAAGATAGATCAGGCCTTCGCGCAATAGCTGCTTTAATTGCGATATTTTCAGATCTTTGATTGAGCCGCTAAGAGCAATAAATTTAATTAAATTCGGATCGGCATACAAAGTTCCTCTTTTTATCTCTCTTACTTCTTGCACTCTGGAAAATAGCTCTTCATTATTTTTAGGCAGAAGAAAAACCGCTTTGTTCAAATTAACCTCTTTTTTATCTATCGTCACTTTTGTCTTGCTGTTTTTCTCGCAAAATTTTAAAAAGTTGATTCCATATTTAATCTCGTCGTTTAGCCCTATACAGCCAAAACCCTTGCTATCATGCGGATAGACGGCTAAATTTAAACTCGGAAAAACTATAAAACACCATTCGTTTATAGAATAATCATAGCACATTAAAAATTTAGCTAGCTCTTTTATGTCGTCCCATTTCAGAATATCCATTCTTATGCACATAGCGGGCAACGGATATTCTTTATCTCTAGCCAGAGAAAAATACTCATTTTGTTCTTGCAAAATTCCAAGATCTTTAAATTTATCGTATAACGGCTTTACCTGCGAGATTGCTTTATATTTTTTGTATACTTTATCATCACACATTAGAGCGCTTACGATAAATACTTCATCGCTATATTTTCTAAAAAAGTTATCGAATAATTTTATCGCTAAGCTTACTCCGCTTAGCCAGCCCCTGCTTTCGATCTCAAAGAAACCGATCCAGTTTTTAGAAGCGCTGAAGCTGCTAAAATTTATATCGCTCAGCCTTAAACTACTATTTGTCAAATTTAACAACTTTTTCATTTTTATCCACCGTAATTTTTGCTTTTGCTAAATTATACACCATATTTGCGAAGCAAAGATCATTTATATTACTTTTCATAGAAAAATTTGATTTTATAGAAATTTTCATCCCCTGATGCAACCGCCAATAATAAGCTTTTTATACGGCGAAATCTATCGAAAATATTCGGCTTTGTATCTTCTTGATATTTATACGTTTTAAAACATTCGCTTTTTGCGTCTATATCTACGTCGCGCCAACTTCCGTTTAGAAATATATCATTAGAGATAGAAATAATGCCTTGCATTATTTCTGGGTCCAACTCTTTGTTTTTATAATGCCGCAAAATCTTTTTTAAATCGGCTTCCAATTTCCAATATTCATCATCGCACCATAAATTATAATCCAAAATCATACCTATGAACGAATTTGCATCATATCTATCATCAAATGCGGTATTTCTATAAAAATTTACAACCTTCATTGCATTAATCCTTTGGAACATACCAAAAACCGCTATTGCTAAATTCTTCTTTGAATACGATGCTGTTGCACAGAACATTTAATCTTTCAAATCTATCATATATGCTAGGCACTACGCCGTCGCTGTTTTTCGCACACAATATATTGCTTACATAAATTTCCGATTTGTCCTCCACGCCGATAACATCATTAAATATTGCTAGTATTGCGACGAAAATTTCTCTTGGAAGTGTTTTGTTATGATAAAAGTTCAAAATCTGCATTAAAGTTTTATCTAACTCCCAATAGTCGCAATCCGACCAAGTTTTTTGATAGATAAATTTTCCGACAAACGAATTGATGCTAAATTTATCAGAATTCGTTGAATTTTGGTATAAAAGCTCTAAGTCCATCAATCACCGTCCTTTTTCATTCTCTATTAAACATTTAGCCATCTTTATGGCAAATTTGCGTTTATAAAAATCGATTATTTTCTGCTTGGCGACTCTTTAGATAAAATTTTTGAATCAGGATACAATTTTTTCAAAAATTCTATCTCTTCTTGATCTAGCTCATCTAAAACCTCTTCTGTCGGTCTTTCACTTAAAATTTTTCCATAAACCAAACTCAATCGCTTATATGCGCGCGGGTTACCGTTCTTTTCAAATTGCCTTATTATAGCAATTCTGCACTCTTTTGTTATTTCAGAATCGCCCATAAAAAGATCTTTTATATTGCAAGAGGCGCTTTGCTCTTTATATAGATAAAATATCCACGCAAATAATATTATAGCGGCGGCAATAAAGTAAATTTTATTTTTCATGAAATCTCTTATTCTTATTATATCCTTACTTATTTTTGGCTTTTTTGGTAAAACGATCAATCATAGAATTTGCGATTTAATTAGTAATAAAAGTGGTGTCCTGCGTTGGATTCGAACCAACGACCCCCTCATTAAAAGTGAGATGCTCTACCTACTGAGCTAGCAAGACATCGTAAGAAAGTGGCGCGACGAATGGGGCTCGAACCCACGACCTCCGCCGTGACAGGGCGGCATTCTAACCAGCTGAACTACCGTCGCACCAAAAATCACACTTGCGGTACAAGTGCCAAAGAAGTATGAAATCCAAGGATTTCAAAATGGTGGTCGCTGTAGGGATCGAACCTGCGACATCCACCTTGTAAGGGTGGCGCTCTACCAGCTGAGCTAAGCGACCATTTGGGTTTAAAAAAGAAATGTGATTATATATCCAATACGATTAATTTTCACTTAAACAATGATGAAAAGACTGAAATTGTGCTATACTTGCGACATAAAATTTTATCAAAGGCTCGGTAAATTTAGATGAAAAAGTTGGTTTTCGCCCTGTTTTTAGCGCTTCAAGCCCCCGCTTACTCGCCGAACGAGATCGTAAACGCCATCGCCGCAGTAGCGCAAAACGAAGGGGTAAAGCCTGAAATTTTATATACCATCGTCAAAATCGAAAGCGACTTCGAGCCCTATACGATCTCCTTTTTGACAAACAAAGCAAATGCCGATTATTTCGCCGGCCTGCGCAATCAAAATATCCGTATCAAGACGAGCAACTACAGCCTAAATTCCAGTAAATGGGTCGTTACGATCATACCGGCAAACGAAATTTACGCCGTACAGATCGCCAGGTATCTGTACGAGGACGGCTTTAGCATCGACGTAGGGCTCGGGCAGCTAAACGCCGTAAATTTCAACCAAAATGAGATCGATTATATATTCAACCCGATGTACAACCTCACCAAATGCGCCAAGATACTACGCAAATGCTGGAACGCCAAAAATAAAAATATCAAAGACACGATCGAGTGCTACAACTACGGCATGCGCAAGCGCTACTCAAACCCTTACTACAAGCGCTTTTACGAGCATTACGAGAAATTTTTCGGCAAGCCCTATTAAGAGTTAGTAAAATTTCGCTAAAATCGCGCAAATTTTAAAAAAGGATATTTCATGATACTGATCGCAGGACCCTGCGTGATCGAAAGCCGCGAGCTGATAATGAAAGTCGCGGAAAGTTTGCGCAAATTTAACGAAATGAGCGGAGTGGAATTTTACTTCAAAAGCAGCTTCGATAAAGCCAACCGCACCAGCATCTCAAGCTTCCGCGGCCCAGGACTTGAGCGCGGCTGTGAAATTTTAGCCGAAGTAAAAGAAAAGTTCGGCTATAAAATTTTAACCGACATCCACGAAAGCTACCAGGCAGAGCCCGTCGCGCGCGTCGCCGACGTGCTGCAAATACCCGCGTTTTTGTGCCGCCAAACCGACCTGCTCGTCGCCGCAGCCAGCACGCAAGCGGTAGTAAACATCAAAAAAGGTCAGTTTTTATCGCCGCAGGCGATGAAACACAGCGTCGAAAAGGTGCTGCAAACCCGCAGCGCGCGGGCTTATACCCCGCAAAGCGGCGCGGCATCTAGCGATACAAAGGCCGCTCAAAACAGCGCCTGCTCCGACGATACCGAAATTTACAGCGCGCAAAGCGGCGCCCGAAGCAGTACAGATAGCGGATCTTCGGTGCTAGGCGCGCAAAATTCTTGTGGTGCACGATCGGACGCACAAAATTTTATTCATACTTGCGGCGCTAAAAGCGGTGCTGAAAATGCCGCTAAAGGTACGGCGACGCCTTGTGTCGCACGAAGCGATAACGAGGCGCAAAGCGTCTCGCAGCCAAACTTCTCTCATACTTGCAACGCGCAAGACGGCTCGATAAGTGCCGCGCAAAGCGTCTCACAGCCGAGCGGCGAAGGGATGCACGATCTGGCACGCCGCCACGGCGTTTGGCTCACCGAGCGCGGCAGCACCTTCGGCTACGGAAATTTGATTGTCGATATGCGCTCACTGCCGATTATGCGCGAGTTTGCACCGGTTATTTTTGACGCGACGCACAGCGTGCAGATGCCTAGTATCGGCGCTACGAGCGGCGGCGACTCGCGCTTCGTGCCGTACCTTGCACGAGCGGCGGCGGCCGTGGGCGTGGACGGCTTTTTTTACGAGACGCACCCTGATCCCGCTCGCGCACTTTCGGATGGGCCGAATATGCTAAATTTGCAGCAACTAGAACGAGTCGTAGCGCAGACGCTCGCGATTCAAAAAGCACTCGGATTTTAGCTCACGATATATCGGATTAATTTTATACTCATGATTGATGCTCGCGAATTTTGCACTTGAAATTCGTGAGCACGGCTCTATCTCGTAGAAATCTCTCTATCTTTAATTTCATATTTTAACCTAAATTTAAGTAAAAATTCATGGTTATACAACGTTCTTTTGTTTTATTCCGAAGAGCCCGAAGCGGGTTAGTCAAATGAATCTCGTAAAGGGCAGAGAGACGGTCGCGAAGACTACTAAAAACGCTAGACCACTTCTATCATTCATTTTATACGATCAGCAAAGGCGCAGAAATTTTGGGTAAGATGCTGAAATAAAGCTTACGGTGACCCCTTACGCAAATATTTTAGAATTTTGCAATTAGCCATTTTGTAACTACAAAAGCACGCAAAATTCTAAAATCACCAGATAAATTTATAAATTTTATCGTCGTAAATTCAGCTCGATGCTTTAGCGGCTATCTAAGATTTTTTATAGTAACATCTGCGTCTATGCCTCCTCTTATATAATTATCATTTATTTCTCTTATGTAATCGATCTTGTCAATGCTTATCGTGCTCGGAACATAAAGATCTGTTTCTAAATAAAAGCTCACCCCCTTGTTGTAATGCACACAGACCCCAAACAATATAATAGCTATCATTAATAACGATATCGCGGTTATGCCGCTAAAAATTAGTTTTAATCTTTCGATATCCCCTCCGTTAAAAGAAACTTTCTCTTTTATTGCAACTTTCTTTTCAGGGATAAATTCTTTGCCATTTGCAGATCTACTTTTGGACCCAAATAGCGCAAGAGCTATAAATACAGTCAATGGTAATGCGATTATACCGCAAAGAAGTACTGTTGAGTTTTCCATATTTTCTCCTTTAAAATAGACTTTCTCTTTTAAAATTTTTACAGTAAAAATCAAAAAATGTATCCTTATCTGCAAAAATTTCTTTAAAAATTCCGTTTCGGCTTAATCCTACAAAGAGCGCGGCAGCACGAGATTGAGCGGAAAATGACTTTTTAGGATTAAATTCTATATCGCTGAAATAATCATATTTTAAAACTTCATCCGCTAAATTTGGATTTTGTTTTAGAGCGCTTAGATATAAAAAATCATAAAAATACGTTTTTGGCTCGGTACTAAAACGTTCACCGAAAAGCTCAAATCCACAAAAATTTCCGCTATTTTTTAACGGCGAATATTTTTTAGGATGAACTTTAGCACTAAAAATAATCTCTTCAAACGGACCGCCTCGCTCAAAAAATTTTGAGCCTTGAAAAAACCGTTCAACGCTAGCTTCTATTAAATTTTGATCTTCATCTTTTAAACGAAGCTTTAGATTAAAAGCGCTTAATGCTTTGCCGAGAGGATTTGGCGATGCCTTACTGATTTCTAGAATTTTTTCGCTTTTAAGCTCGGCTCTAGCGTTGCTTAAAAGGCTATCTATTGATTTTATCTTTTGAGATAACGCAAAGCCGCTAAAAAATTCAAATTTTATATCTACACTTTTTACAAAAGGACTTTTATCTATCGCATAAAAAATCGGTCTAATAGCCTGCATCTTTTAATTCCTAACTAGCGGTATTATTTCGCTTACAAATTTTAGTGGAATCTTTTCGTAAATCATAACTTCAGCTTGCGAAATTTTGTATAAACTATTTTGAGCTACGTCGTATGATGGAAATTCTTGTATAGAATAAAGACTTACAAAATTTAAATAGTTTTTGATAGTGCTATACCTTCCAATATGCGCTGCATTTGCCGTGGCGTTTTGATCACTCATAATAAAGGCATGATAAAATAACACGATCGGAGATATTAAAATAATAGCAAGGTTTTCATTTTTATGCCTATCGATAAAAGTGTTAAGCATACAATTATCGCCTATGACAGATAAATGCACATAATCCCCCAAATTGCGTCTATTATCTAGCTCATTGGATAGCTCGTTAGTTAATAAATTTGGTCCTATGCCATTATTTTTTAAATAGTTCATACAAAAAATTCCACCCATTTTTATAATGGAGCTTAAATTTGAAAGTTTTGTTAAATGGATAAAATCGTAGTATTTATCCTCGTATTCAAAATTGTCTTTAATAAAAGCTCGAGCTTCTTGGTAATTTTCATCCTTGCTCAAATTAAATTTAGGCTCTGATTTAAAGTCTGTGATATTACTAGATTTAGGGATATTTGGATAGTGAAAATTTTTACAACGCGAAAATTGCTTTATATCTGAAATAGCGGCGTCTAGACTGGAATACATAACAAATCCTTAAAATTAAATTTAAGGTAAATGATACTCTCTCTCTTAAATTTTGACTTAAAATTATGATGGTTTTTTAATAGAAATTTATAAGTAATTTACTTAATATATAAAATTTTTGCTGCATAGGCTTAGTGATTTTTTACTCATCACAGATATCTAAATTTAATCGCAAGGATATCAAACCGCTATTCTGCGCTTTATTTTGTATCTTTATCTAAAATTTTGTTTTTGTCGCTATAATGCGGCTTCTTGACCTTTTCGTCTAGTGGCTCAGGACGTTGCATTCTCAGTGCGAAAACGCGTGGTTCAAATCCCGCAAAGGTCGCCATTATGGACTTATACAAGCCTCTTGATTTTAAACGATAAATTTATCTATGATTTTATCATGGGCTTTCATACAGCCCATCTGATTTCAAATAATAGATTTTATCCGCGATTTTATCGATGAAGCTTTTATCGTGCGAGACGATGATTTCGCTTACGTCAAGCTCCGCCAAAATCCCCGCCACGCGCTCCTGCATCGCCTCATCAAGAGCCGTCGTAGGCTCGTCCAGTAGCAGTATCCTAGGCTCGCATACCAGCGCGCCTGCAAGCGCCACCAGCTTTTTCTCGCCGCCGCTTAGATGAAAGGGCACTCGCTCGCGCAGATGTTCGATGCCTAAACGCCGTAGCGTCTCCAGCACCTTGCACTCGATCTGCTCTTCGCTTAAAATTTCAAGCTTTTTTAGATGGTCGTTTTCCTCGCCCTGCCTTAAAATTTGCGCCTTACGACCAAAAAATTTAGAAAAAATTCCACGCCTTTGCTCCGCATTTTGTGCTCGTTTTAGCCGCTCATTTTGCGCACGCAGGCTAAATGCGACGTCCTCAAACACGCTCGCGCACAAAAATTGATCGTCGCTGTTTTGAAATAAAAACCCGATCTCGTGGCGAAATTTTACAAAATCCTCCGCGCACTCAAGCTTCTCGCCGAAAAGCTCAATCTCGCCCTCGCCCCATTGCCTTAGGCCGCCTAAAATTTGAAGCAGGCTCGTCTTGCCCTGCCCGTTCGCGCCTAAGATCGCTACTTTTTCCTTATGCCCTACGCTCAAATTTACGCCGCGAAAAATTTCTCGCTCGCCGTTTTTAGCGCTTAAACCTAGCGCCTTAAGCGAACAGCTCATAAGATAGCTCCGATTTTAATAAATACGCACGCCAGCACGAACGCCAAAAACGAGATTTCCGAGATGCTCAAGCCCTCGCGACGTTCGTAAAATAGCCTGCCGCAAAATCCTCGCGCGCTCATCACCAAGCTTAAATTTCTTGCTTGCTCAAGCGCCGAAATCGCTAAAATCCCGACTAAATTCGCATAAATTTTATAGGTGAAAATTCCGCTCGTCCCTACAAATCCGCGCATCCGCAAAAGCGCTTGCAGCCTCGCTAAATCCGAGCGTAAAAAATTTACGAATCGCCCGCAACAATACACCAAAGAGCTTAGCTTTTCGCCGAGCCCGAGCCCGTAAAATCCGCGCGCGAAAAAATATTCATCCTTGCCGTAAAATAGCAAAATCGCAAACGCCATTATCAAATTCGCGCGCAAAAATATCACGCCCGCAAGCTCGTAGTTGCCGACTATGGCGGGGCTTAACGCACTTAAAATAGCAAAGATATTTAATACCGCAAGCCTTATGCAGACCGCACGCGCAATCGAAATTTTAAGTGCAAAAAGAAGTAGCGGCGGGGCAAAAAACGCTGCGTAAAGCTGCCCGCTAAGTCCGACGCCGAAGCTGAAGATGAAAAACGCGAGCAGTGATACGGCAGGGCTCATTTGCGCGCTCTTTTCGCTAGCCACATTAAGCCAAAAAAGCCGAAAATCAGGGCCAAACAAAGCGCGATTTTAGGCGCCTCGGCGGACTGGCTTTGAAACGCCATGCTCCTAATATCGCTCTTAGGGCTTTCTTTCAGCGAGATGCTTTGCGAGGCTGAATTTTGCAAAGGCTTGGAAGCACTTGAAATTTTATCTTCAGGAGTACTGTCTTTCGGCGCGATATTTTCGGACGCGCTGTCTTTGGGTACGGAATTTTTAGCGGCGTTCGAATTTTGCGGCATAGGATTTTCAGAAACGTCAAAATTTTGCGGCGTGGAATTTTCAGGATCACCGGAATCCTTCGGTGTAAAGCCTTCGGCGCTAAATTCCATCTGCGCGCCGTGCCCTGCACCTCCGTAAATTTGAATAGTAAAATTTTTAGCGGGTATTCGTATGCTCGCAAGTCCCTCTTTATCGGTCCTAGTGTGTACAATTTCGCGCCCGTCCGCACTGATTAAAACTTCACACTCCATGCAGGGGGAATTTTTATAAAAATAGCTATAAATCGCCACTCTATCGCCCTCTTGCGTCGCGAAAAGATGAAGCGCGTGCGAAAATGCAAAGGAGCTCAAAACCGTTAAGAAAAATAGTGCTCTCATCGCCTCTGTCCGCCGTAAAATTTCGCAATAAAGCTAAGCGCAAAAAGGGTGATGATCCCTTCCAAAACAGCTAGAGCCGCGCCTTCAAGCGAGATGAGCGTCGCGATAGCAAAAAACTCCCGTCCGCTGATAAAAAGCACGAGATCAAGAAGCAGCATCGAGCAGACGATCGGCACGAAGCCCGCCAAAAATAGATAAATTTTTTGCGTGCGCACTTTTAGCTCTTGCGCTTTTGCGGCGGCGGCAAAGAGCCCGCCCAAAACCGCCGGAAAGCCGATGACTGCGGTATTTACGCCGAGCACGCTAAGCCCTCCGAATCCAAAAAATACCCCCTGCAAAAACAGCGCGACGAAAATCGCCAAGATCGCGCGCGATCCCAAAAACGCGCCCACGAGCCCGCTTAGCATCAAATGCATGGAGCTGACGCCCACGGGCAGGTGCACGAAAGAAGCAACAAAAAACAGCGCGCTAAAACATGCGATCCTAGGGATTTCAGACTGCCTTACGCGCCATAAAATCGCCGCTACCGCAGGCGCCGTAACCGCCCAGCCGGCAAGCAGCACGGGCGCGCTCAAAACTCCTTCGCTAATGTGCACGGCTCGCCTCCTTTAAATCGCTCCCGTTTTTTAGACGCGCAAAAACGCGGGAGCTAGCTAAATTTAAGGCATTTGCGACCTTTGCGATAATCGCTTTGATTGCTATAGACCTTGCTTTTACAGCTTTAGTCGCGACAGAATTTTCGGCTGTAAAACTCAAGGCTTGCGTCCTATTTGCGGCGGCTGTTAGCGCAAAACTCGGAGCGGTCTCGAAACCGCTTGCGGAACCGGTAAATTTGATAAATTTTACGGCTCGCACGGCGCAAGAATTTTCGCTTGCTACAATTGCAGGAGCGGCAAGTGGATTTCGCGATGCAAAATTTAAGGCTCCGAGCGATCTTGGTGCGATACTCGCGCGGCAAAACAGAGCCTGCAAAATTTCAAAAAAAGAAATTTTGTGCGCCGATATTTTACGCTCGTAAATCCACGGATGTGAAATTTTACGGCTCGAAGCTCCTAAGAGCGGATTTCTACCGAGCAAAATTTCACGCAGTAGAGCTTCGTTACTTAAAATTTTACTCGGCGGAATTTTGCCATTTAGAATTTTAGTCGCAGAATTCGCTTGAAATTTTACGTCGCCAAGCAAAACGCGCAAAAATAAAATTTCAAAGCTCCGCTCAAACGCAAATTTAAATTTATCCGCAGCCGCGCAAATTTCACCAGAAAAAAGAGATCTCACCGAGCCGCTCCCCTATTTTTTCAGCTCGTCCGCCTTGATCCAAAGTACGGCTCCCAGCTCATTTACGGGCTGCTCGCTTCCTTTGGCGGCTTCCTCCTCGCTAAGAGCCGCAAAGCCCCACCAGCCGGCAACTGGCATTACGAAGCTAAACTCGCCCGCGCCGTTAGTTTTAACGACCTGCGTGACATGCGCCTCACTAGGGGCCTTGTAGCCCTTATCGTTATATAGCTCGATCTCCACGTCCGCGCCTGGGACGGGCCTTCCGTGCAGTAAAAAAACTCCGCTAAATATCTCGCCCGCATACAGCGCATAAGGGCGCACGAGCGGCACGATCTCCGCCTCTAGCCCGAGCGGCTTATCCCAGCCTTCGCCCGCGCCGTAAGCATCGACGTAGGTTTTGGTGATATGGCGGATCATCTTGCGCTCAGCCGGCTCGGCATAGGGTTTCGGATCGAAATAAAACGCTAAAAGCGATGGCTTGTCAGCTTTAAATTCCGCCGAAAAATAGGAATTTTCGCCCTTTTTCTGCTCTTTTAAGCTGCCTAGGAGCGATTTTTTCTCTCCGTCAATAAAAACGCCGAATTCTGCGGGCTTTTGTAGATTCATAGACTCCTGTAAAAACGGATGGGAGAATTCCAAATTTAGCTTTAAAGTAGCATCTTTTTGATCCTCTACGACATTTTTATCCGTTGTAAGAACGCCGAAATGCGCGAATGCAAGGCTCGCCGCGAAAATTCCTAAAAAAGCAAATTTTGCCTTCATGTAATACCTTTCATAATAAAATATTACGGAATTGTATCACTTTTTTTCATCCGTATTGCTTAAATGTGGGTTTATTTTGAGTATTTAAAGCAAACTTTAGTTAAAATGTCGCAATTTAAATTACCAAAAAGAGGCAGAAAATGATAAATTTAAAACTTATCGAGACAAATTTCGACGAATTTAATAAAAAACTCATCGCCAAAAAAGTCCCGCCGCAAACTCTGCAGACGCTGCTAGATGCCTACAACGAGCTAAAATCTAAAAAGAGCGATCTTGAAAACCTTCAAGCCGTGCAAAATGCAAAGAGCAAGGAGCTTGGCCTCGCCGCGCGAGAGAGCAAGGATGTAGGCGCTCTCAAATCGCAGCTTGAGGAAAACAAGCAAAAGATCCAAAACCTAAGCGAGCTCGTAAGCGAGCGCGAGCAGAGCCTAGAGGCAATCGCTGCGTGCGTGCCGAATATCATCGACGACGACGTGCCGATCGGTGCGGACGAGAACGAAAACGTCTGTATCAAAAAGGTGCTGCAGCCGCGCACGTTCGACTTCGCGCCCAAGCAGCACTTCGATCTCGGCGAGGCGCTGGGATGGCTTGATTTCGAGCGCGGCGTCAAACTCAGCGGCAGTCGCTTTACCGCGATCCGCGGGCTGGGCGCAAAACTGAATATGGCTCTCATCAATTATATGATAGAATTTAACAACTCGCGCGGCTTCGAGCTCGTAAATATGCCGTTTTTGGTGCGCGATCAGATCCTCTACGGCACGGGTCAGCTGCCTAAATTTAAAGACGACCTCTACCGCGTCGACGACGAGGAGCAAAACCTCTACCTCATCCCTACGAGCGAGGTTACGGCGACGAATCTATTTAACGATGAAATTCTGCGCAGCGAGGAGCTGCCGATCAAGCTCACCAGCTACAGCCACTGCTTTCGCAAGGAAGCGGGCTCGGCGGGGCGCGATACGCGCGGCATGATCCGCCAGCACCAGTTCGAAAAGGTCGAGCTCGTCGCCATCACGCGCCCAGAGGATAGCGCAAAGATGCTTGAGGAGATGATTTCATGCGCAAGCGATCTGCTAAGCAGCCTTGGCCTTCCGCACAGACAAATGCTGCTTTGCAGCGGCGACCTGGGCTTTAGCGCCGCAAAGACCGTGGATTTGGAGGTTTGGCTGCCGGGGCAGAACCAATACAGAGAGATCAGCTCGATCAGCAACTGTCGCGATTTCCAGGCGCGCAGAGCCAAGATCCGCTTCAAAGACGGCAAGAAAAACAGCCTCGTCCACACGCTAAACGGCTCCTCGCTCGCGGTCGGCCGCACGCTGATTGCGGTGATGGAAAACTACCAGCGCGAAGACGGCAGCATCGAAATTCCGCGCGTTTTAGAAAAATATATGTAGGCGGCCCGTGCGAAAGCCTTACAAAAACCCAAATTCTAACGCCCGCTTCGCAACCGCTGGATTTTGCGCGGAAAAATTTAGAAAGCGCGGCGTTAAATTTTTCGCGCCGCAAAACGTAGGATTTTTTGCAACAAAATTTGGTAGCACGAAATTTTGCGGCGCAGAGCCCGAGGCGCGCGATGCCGAGTTTCGCGATTTTAAATTTTGCAATGAAACGCTTCGTCATACGCGGCGAATTCGGCAATCACAGCACTCGCATTTTAAATTTCACGACAAGAAATTTGATAGCACGAAATTTGCGACCTACGGGACGAATTTTTTAGGAACAAACTTTCGCGGCGCGGAATTCTGCAAATCAAAATTTAAAGCACGCGATTTTAAATCTTACAGAGCAAAATTGCGCGAGACGGGTTTTTTAACTCGCACTGCGAAATTTTATGCGGCTAAATTTTACGGCGTGAAATTTCACGAGATCAAGTTCCAGACGCCAAATTTAGAGCTTAAAATGAAATTTAACGCAGCGAAATTAGACGGGGTAAAATTCCGCGATGTCGCGCTTTTAAAATTTGCCGCCGCAAAAGGGCTGCGACGCAGTCCTAGCCTTTGTGCCGTCGCGCCCTTTAAATTTACCGCGCCGCAAAATGCGGGATTTTTTACAACAAAATTTGGCGAAGCGGAATTTTGCGGCGTAAAATTTCATAAAGCAAGATTGCGCCATGCAAAATTTTACGGCGCAGAATTTGCGGCGAAGTGCGAGAAATTTTGCGGCGCGAAACGGCGCGGAGCGGGCGCGTGAAGATCGCGCTTTTCGGCGGCAGTTTCGATCCGCCGCACGCAGGACACGACGCCGCGGTAAAGGCGATTTTATCGAGCTTAAAGCCCGATTTGCTGGTCATAATGCCGTCGTTTCTAAACCCGTTTAAAAAGAGCTTTTCGGCGCCGCCGCAGCTGCGGCTTAGATGGTGCCGCGCGCTGTGGAGCGACGCCCCGCACGTGGAGGTGAGCGATTATGAAATTTCGCAAAACTGCCCGGTACCCACGATACAAAGCGTGAAATTTCTGCTCGAAAAATACGGCATACACGACAAAATCACGTCGGAGACGGCAGCCTCGGCGAGCGAAACCCCGGCAGCCGTAACGGATAGGGCTCTACCTAACGGCGCAAATATTGCGAATAAAATTTCTGCCTGTGCTTATATTTCGGACAGTGCAGACGAAATTTTACCCGAGAAGACGGACGGGGCTTTGTCGTGCGATATAGGTAAAATTCTAAGCAGCGACACCTGCTCCGCAGATAGTGCGGGCAGGACGAGCATCCCCGCTAACGCAAAAAACGAAGCTCTGCAAGGCGGAATGGCGGATCAAATTTTGGTTGGTAGCAAAAGCGAAATGAACGGAATTTCACAAAGTAACGCGGGTGAGATTTCGGCCGACGGTAGAAATAAGGCAGGTAGTGCAAACGATACGAGCAAAATTTCAAACGCGGACAAAATTCCAAGCACAAGCGAAATTTCAAACGGCAATGCGAATTGCATGGCCGACATGGGCGGCGCAAATTTCGTGGGTAGCGCAAATAGTGCAGGTGACACAGGCGGCGCAAATTACATGAATGTCGCAAATGATGTGCATGGCGCGAGCGATGTGAGCAGTGCAGATGAAGCAAGCAAAGCAAACAGCGTGAACCATATAGACGAAGCACCAAAGCTCTACATCGTCGTGGGTGCCGACAACCTAGCCGAGCTTCATAAATGGCGCGATTTTGGCGAGCTGCAGAAATTAGCGGAGTTTGCGGTGCTTACGCGGCCCGGCTACGAGATCCCGCGGCAGTGGGCGGCTCTAAGGCGCATCGAGATTGCCGTAGATGCTAGCTCAAGCGGTTTTAGGCGAGATTTCAAAGGCGAAATCCCGCCCAAGATCGCAGCAGAGGTCATAAAATTTTATAAAAGGAAAGATATGCAAGATCCAAAGCAAAGGGCGGAGCGGATCGCCGAAATTTTAAACGAAAAGAAAGCCGAAGATGTCCAGATCATCGATATGAGCGAGCGCGAATACATCGCAAAGCTCGTAGTCATCGCCACTACGCTAACCTCCCGCCACGCAGCTTCGCTTATCGAGGAGCTAAAAAGCGTGCTAAAGCCGCTCGGCGAGGAGTTTTTGGCTATCGAAAGCGGCGATGAGTGGAGCGTCGTCGATCTCGGCGACATCATAGTCCATCTCATCAGCGAGGCTTACCGCGCCAAATACAATATCGAGGATTTCCTCGATAAGCTCAAAAAAGAGCAATTTTAAGGAGGGAGCGTGCCGAGACAGACCTGGAGCAGCAAGCTCACATATATTTTAACCGTCGCAGGCGCCACGATCGGCTTTGGCTGCACGTGGCGGTTTCCGTATTTAGTCGGGCAAAACGGCGGTGGCGCCTACGTGCTCATATTTTGCATCGCGATGATCGTGCTTGGGATCCCGATGATCTTGGTAGAAAACGTCATCGGACGCCGCGCGCTAAGAAACTGCGTCGATGCCTTCGCAGCGCCTAAAAAGGACGGCTCGCGCATAAAGCCCGCATGGAAGATCGTAGGCATCATGGGCGTAATCGGCGCGTTTGGAATTTTGGCCTACTATATGGTCCTCGGCGGCTGGGTGCTAACCTACATCGTAAACATCGTAAGCGGCAACTTCGACCTCTCTGCGCGGATCACCGACCCCGCATTTACGCAAAAATTCTACGCAGATCACATCGAAAATAGCCCGCTCGGCGTCGGAGCTTACACGCTCGTTTTTATAGCGATCAACTGGTACATTTTGAAAAACGGCATCATCGAGGGGATCGAAAAATTCGTAAAATTTCTAATGCCCGCGCTATTTTTATGCTTCATCGCCGTAATTCTTACAAATTTAACGCTTGAGGGCGCAAAGGAGGGCGTGAAATTTTACCTCAGCGTCGATTTTGCAAAGATCACGCCTAAGCTTTTGATCGACGTTTTGGGGCAGGTCTTTTTCGCGCTCTCGCTCGGATTCGGCGTGATGATCACGCTATCAAGCTTCCTCAATAAAGACGAGAAGCTGATGCAAACGGCCACCATCACCGCAGTCGTAAACACGCTCATCGCCGTGCTTGCGGGCTTTATGATCTTCCCATCGCTCTTTAGCGCGGGGCTTGAGCCGAGCAGCGGCTCGTCGCTGGTTTTTAAGAGCCTTCCGATCGCGTTTTCGCATATGCCGTTCGGCAACGCCGTTGCGGTGGTCTTTCTCTCGATTTTGCTCATCGCCGCGCTTACGACGTCGATCACGATCTATCAGGTCATCATAAATTTCGTCGAGGAGCGCTTCGGCTTTTCGACGCTAAAGGCGGTAAATTTAACGCTCGGCGGCGTCTTCGTGCTCGGCAACCTACCCTGCATACTCTCAAGCAGCGTGCTTGCGGACGTTAAAATTCTAGGGCGCTCGGTTTTCGACGCCTTCGACTTCGTAAGCGCGAACGTATTTTTCGTGCTAACGGCGCTTCTGTGCTGCATCTACGTGGGCTGGGTGCTAAAAAAGGACGCGATCTACGAGGTCACAAACGAAGGCGATCTGGGCGCAAGGCTCGCAGGAGTTTGGTTTTTGTATGTCAAGTTTATCCTGCCGCTCATCATCGCGGTGATCTTCGGGTACGGGATTTTCGGCCAAATTTAAAGCCGCGAGAGTTTTAAATTTTAAATTTGTCTACGGCGGCGCGGCTCACTTCGCCGCAATATATTTTATGCCAAGGCGCGATAGAATTTTAAAATTCCATTCGCTTCGTTACGTACGCTGCGGCGTGAGTTTTTACGCGGTGCGACACATTGTATTGAAACTTGCGGCACGGCGGTCTTGCGACTAGGTGCGAGACACTGCACCGCAGTTATAATATAAATTCAGCGCAGGCGTAGTCTGCCCCTTGTAAAGCGTCGTCGGGGGTTAGGTGGGGTTTGGGGCGGGAAGGGGAGCGACCTCGCAACCGGGGCCCCCTTCCCGCCCCAAGAAAAGTTTGGGTGCGGCGCGGCGGAATTTTAAAATTTTATTCGCCTCAGCGCAGCGCGTTAAATTTTAGAATTTTAAAATCTATCGCAGCGGCGCCGTATCGCGAGAGATAAAATTTAAAATTTAGTCACAATTTAGGGGTTTTCAATGCTTCTGTTTTTCTTTACGATCTTTCCGATATCGCTGATGCCGGGTATCAACATGACCTACGCGCTAAATCTCGGCATCTCGCGCGGCTATCTTAGGGCGCTGCCTGCGTTGCTCGCGCAGGTGCTAGGCGTCGCAGCCGTGGCACTTGCGTGCATATTCGGCGTCGCGGGCATTCTGCTTGCGCACCCTGCGGCACTTAGCGCGATTAAAATTTTAGGCGGCGCGTATATTTTTTATCTGGGCGTCGCGACCTTTTTAGCGCGCGGAAATTTCAAGCTGCAAAAACAGAAGCGCAGCGAAAATATCTTTCTGCAAGGCTTCGTAGTCGCGGTCTCAAACCCCAAGGCGTGGATATTTTTCACCGCGCTCTTTCCGCCGTTTTTGGACGCGGACAATCTTTTCGGCGCGCGCACTTTCGCTCTCGTGGCGATCTTGTGCGCCAGCGAAAGCATCTGTCTTAGCATCTACGCGCTGGGCGGAGCGGTGCTAAAAAATCTGCTGAAAACCCATCTGAAATACCTCGAAATTTTCTGCTCGGTGCTGATGTGCGCGATCGGGCTCTGGATGATTTTGGGCTAAAATTTTGATTAAATTTAGCGCCCGAGCCTTGATGGAATTTTATTAAATTTAAAAGATAGATTGAAAAGAAATATTGCTTCGGCTAAATTCCGAAAAAAATCCCGAAATTTAGCCGCTAGCTTTGAATTAAAATTTTAAGCGATCGGTGGCGTGCACTAAGCGCCGCAGCGGTTATCGTCCAGGGTTGCCTACGGTGCGTCTAAGTGATTTACGGGCGGCGTTCACGTCCTCTGCAGCAAATCTGCGTCCATGGCGAACATGCGGCACGTTTAAGCGATTTCGGTGCTACAAATAGTGAGTGCTGTCCTATTCGCGCCGTGTCTGCAGCCAATCCACAGCAAACCTACGAGCGCTTAAGAGATTTCAGCTTTGTGTACTTCGCAAGCCTTATCTGCTCTACTCGGATTATGCGTTTAAAACGGATTTTACCTCTGCGGGTAGCACCTCTTCCGTTTGTGATGTGCCCGCGCAATTTAAAATTTACGCAAGCGAAGCGCGACGGGTCCAGATTTTTGTATCGCCGCGTCCGCTTAAATTTTAAAATTTAATCTCTGCCGTGAAGCTCGTCGATGTAGAATTTCACCGAGCCGAGACCCTCTTTTTTCGCCCATTCGTAGGCGCTTGAGACGAACTCCCAGTTGATGCCCGCGTAGAATTTCTCCAGATATTTCGGGCGCGCATTGTGCTCATCGATGTAATACGCGTGCTCCCAAACGTCCACGACTAGAAGCGGCACGAGCCCTTCTGTTACCGGCGTAGCGGCGTTTTGGGTCGCTTTGATGCAAAGCTTGCCCGATTTCGGATCGTAAGCGAGCCACACCCAGCCCGAGCCGAAATGCGCAGTAGCAGCAGCCAAAAACTCGCTTTTAAAATCCGCAAAATTTTCCGCCAGCGCCGATTTTAGCTCCCCAGACTGCTCGCTAGGTTTTGCGATGCAATCCCAGTAAAAATCGTGGTTGTAAACCTGCGCTGCGTTGTTGAAAAGCCCGCCGCTAGCCGCCGTTACGATCTCGTAAAGCCCCTTGCCCGCAAACTCGCCCGATTCGGTAAGTTTATTTAAATTTGCCACATAGGTCGCGTGGTGCTTACCATGGTGATAATCACAGGTTTGCTTGCTTACGACCGCGTTGTGCGCCGCATCGAACGGCAACTCTCTAAGTTTAAACATCTTTCTCTCCTTGAAATGAATTTTGAAGCGATTATAGCCTAAAATTTCTAAACGAATAATAAAATTTATTATTTAGGATTAATTTTAAGACGAATTTCAATCTAAGCTATCGTAATCGCGCTTTAAATTTAAAATTTAGGCGGCTTATTAACGCCAAAGCTTTGCTTTCATCCTCATCAGAGCGCTTTTTGTGTGCGACCGGGCGTACGGGGCTTAAGCGCGCTTCTAGTACGCACGAGCGGCTATTTACCGTCATCTGCGCGATTGCGAACTTTTTATATTCATGCTTGCTTTTAAATACATAGCGCGGCGCTCGCATACGTCCTATACACGGGGCTCGGCACGCTTTTTATCGTCTTTCTTGAAACGATCGTCGCGCTAGAAGAGGACTCGGAGGTGAGTCTGCTTTGCATATTTTCATACTCACGCTAAGCCTATGAACGGCCATCGGTACGATCAGCGCCGTGATGCCGGGTGTATTCGTTCGCCGCGAGAAAATTTCTGCGCGCAAAGCGCCTGTTATTTCTCATAATTTCAAGCGCCGCGATGCTGAAATTAATTTAGAATTTTGGCGAATTTAGCTAAGCTTAGCGCTAAATTTAACGCAAAGGAAAATCATGAAAATCATCGAAGGCTCGCTTGCTCTTAAGGGCAGCGAAAAGATCCTAATCATCAACGCCCGCTTCAACCACATCATCACCGATCGCCTAGTCGAGGGGGCACACGATGCGTTTTTGCGCCACGGCGGCAAGGAGGAAAATTTAAGCCTGATGCTGGTGCCGGGAGCTTTTGAGATCCCGCTCGCGCTTGAAAAGGCGCTAGCCTCCAAGCTCTACGACGCCGTCGTCTGCCTAGGCGCGGTGATCCGCGGCTCTACTCCGCATTTTGACTACGTAAGCGCCGAGGTAAGCAAGGGTATCGCAAACACCATGCTAAAATACGGCGCGCCCGTGACTTTCGGCGTGTTAACTACCGATAATATCGAGCAGGCGATCGAGCGAGCAGGCTCAAAGGCCGGCAACAAGGGCTTTGAAGCAATGAGCGGCGCGATCGAGCTTCTAAGTCTATTTCGCAACATAAAGGCGTAAAATGGCCACCAGACACCAAGCCAGGCTTGCTGCGATCTCGCTGCTTTACTCCCGGGATATGAATGGCGGCAGCGAGGACTTTGCGGACGAATATCTGGAAGAAAAGCGCATTCGCAACGAGCAGCGCAACTGGACACTGGCACTTCTGCGCGGCGCTAGCGAAAATCTCGCTGCAGTTGATGCGCTGATAGATGAAAATTTAAAGGAATTCAAGCTCGCCGAAATTTCGGCTCTGGAGCGCGCGATACTGCGGCTCGGGGCGTATGAGTTGCGCTTTACGGACACCGATGCGGGCATCGTCATCAACGAAGCGATCAACTCCGCCAAGGAGCTTGGCATCTCGCCAAAATTTATAAACGGCGTGCTGGATGCGCTAAAAGACAGCCCCGTAAACATCGCGGCGGATAAAATTTCCAAGCCGACTGCGACGGCAAGCGTAAATCCCGAGACAACCACAGAGGCAGTCAAAAATTTTAAGCCTGCTGCGGCGAAAAACTCCGCTGTTTCGGGCAGCAACGATACGGCGAAAAATTTCATCCCCGCAGGCGCGGACGGCGATACGAAAAATTTTACGAGAGCAAAGAGGAGCGGCACGCCGAAAAATTCTACGGCGAGCAGAAGCAGACCGTCTAAAAAGCCCGCTAATTTGAAAACTCGCAGCGCGTCCGCAAAAAAATCCGAATCCACCGCGAGCAAAAAATTTAAAACGGGGAGAAATTTCAAGACCGGGGATAAATTTAAGACGGAAAAAACGGGCAAAAATTTCAAAACGGGCGAGCGAGGTAAAAATTTTAAGGCAGGCGAACGAGGTAAAGACGTCGCGCCGAAAAGAGAGGGTGCGGATAGAAATTTCAGAGTCGGCAAAAGCGCGGCGCCGAAAAAGAGCACTACGGGTAAAAATACTGCGCCCAAAAGTAGCGCGGGGCGCAAAATCTCTACCGCGCCGAAAAAATCTGCGGGCGGCAGAGGCGCCGTCTTAAAAAGACCTGCGGGCAGCAAAGGCGCGGTACGCAGCAAGGATAAACGGTGAAGCTATGCGTCGCGCTTGATCTGGGCTCAAAGCAGCAGTGTTTGCGGCTGGCGGAGCGGCTTGCGGACTTTTCTGATAAAATTTGGCTCAAAGTTGGGCTGCGAGCGTATTTGCGCGACGGGGCGGGTTTTATCGAAGAGCTAAAAAAGCTCGGAGATTTTAAAATTTTTCTCGATCTAAAGCTTTATGATATCCCAAACACGATGGCTGACGCCGCCGAGGAGATCGCTAAGCTTGGCGTAGATATGATAAATGTGCATGCAAGCAGCGGCAAGCGCGCGATGGCTACGGTGATGGAGCGACTGGGCAAGCTTAGTTCGCGCCCGCTGGTGCTTGCGGTCTCTGCGCTAACGAGCTTTGATCAGACGGAATTTAGCGCGGTTTACGGGCAAAATTTAAGCGACGCCGTGCGTAAATTTAGCGTGATGAGCTATGAAGCGGGGCTTGACGGCATGGTCTGCTCGGCGTTCGAGAGCCGCCTGATAAAGGACGCCACGAGCGCAAATTTTATCACGCTTTGCCCGGGCGTAAGGCCGTTTGGCGAGAGTGCGGCAGATCAAAAGCGAGTGGCGGATCTAGGCGTCGCGCGCGAAGCGGGAGCGGATTTTATCGTGATCGGTCGGCCGATCTATCAGGCGCAAAACCCGCGCGAAATTTGCGAGCGGATTTTGGGTCAAATTTAGCGCTCGAGCTTGCATAAAATTTGACGCAAGCTCGTTTTAAGCAGAGTTTCCGCGTGCAAGAAATTTTAATCAAAATGCGCACAAAGGCGGCTCGGATGACGTCGAAGCGTCGTCGTCATCTTTTTACAAAATCCGTTGGAGTTTGAAACAACGGATTTTAAAGGCTCTAAATTTAAGAGAAAGGTAGAATTCCATCCCGTTGGGAATTGAAACCAGATACGATAGAGGTGGCACTATGAGCTATGTTTGTAGAATTCCATCCCGTTGGGAATTGAAACCTAATTCGCTAAAAACTTACAATGCCTTTTTTAAAGTAGAATTTCATCCCGTTGGGGATTAAAAACGTTCAAACTTTGCCGCGCCCAAGCTCTCTGCTAGCTTGCGGATAAAATTTCCGATAACGAGCGCGGCGGCGGACGTCTTAACACTAAAAAGCGGCGCGCATAAGCGCGGCAGCTCGGCGGCGAGGTAAATTTTAAAATTTTTCGCACCGCGTGGATAAAATTTTAAAATTTGCCTCACAAGAGTGAAATTTTGAAATTCCGCACTCTCAAGGGGTTTTAAAATTTTATCAAAATGGCGAGTCTGGCGAAATTTGAATAAAGATTGGAGTAAAATTTGAGTAAAGGCGCAAGTGATTTTAAGAAAATCCCCTATGTCGGCGAGGCGACCGAGGCGGATCTGCTGGCACTGCTTACGAAGATATCGCTTCGCTAAAGGGCGCGGATCCGGACGAGATGTTTGAACGCACAAAGGCACTCGGACGCGGCAGCGACAGGTGCATCCTCTACGTTTACCGCATGGTTTGTTATTACGCCAGCGCGCCCCGTCCCGACAGAGCCAAGCTGAAATAGTGGCTTTGGAAGGACTAAATTTACGAATTTGACCCGCGCGAGTCGTTTAAATTTGAGCGGATTTGCTAACGACCGACGCGGCTGCGTTTGCGGCACGAAACGGCGCCTCACGGAAGTGTAAGCTAGCAAGCACAACGAACGGCGCAAATTTTATGCGCGAGCTTTACGAGCACAATGCGATAAAGCGGCGCAAAGAGCGTAAATTTAATGGGCGCGCCGAGCCGTATATGCGTCGTAAATATAAAAGCGGCGACAGTCCATGTCTTTAGGCAGGCACGCGCGGCGAGCTTTCACGACGGTAAGGAGCGGCAGTTGATATTTAATAATCACGCTATGGAGAAAATGAAATAGGCGGCGCGAGTTTTGCTTTTTATGGTAAATTTTACAAACGCGGCGCAGATTCCCGCGCGAGCTTTACGAGCGGCGCGCAGAGCGTAAATTTAACGGGCGTCGTATGATGGAGCGCCGCAAAGCGAAAGGACGGTAGGGATGAAATTTTTTGCTACTTTGATTTTGTGCGCGAGCGCGGTTTTCGGCGAGACGATCAGCGCGAAATATGAGATTTCCTTCGGCGTTTTCGGCGCGGTCGGCAGCGCAAACACGCGGCTCGTGCGGCAGGGCGATCGCTACGAGATCGTTATGGACGCCGTTGCGCAGGGCGTAGCGGGCAGCCTAAGCGGACAAAGGCGCGAGAGCTTCCGCTCGAAGGGGCGCGTCGTGGCGGGGCTTTTGATGCCCGATCTCTACGTCCACGAGATCTCGCGCAAAAAGGGCAAAACGACGAAAAACGAGCGCAAAATCTACGCCTTCGACTACGCGCGCAAAACGATAAAATTTCAAAAGTTCAAGGGCACGGGCGGCGAGCTACAGCTCGTAAGCGATGAAATTTTGCCCTATTTTGCGACGAACGACCTGCTGAGTTTGTTTTTCAATTTCTCTAAGATCCCACACTTGGGCGATAAATTTTTCGTCCGAGCCGCGGGCGCAAAAAGCGCCGACGGAAGGATCGACATCGAAAGGCCGCGCGGAAGAGCCGCCGCAAATATCGCGAGCGAGCTTGGCGTCGCGCCGCCTAGCGATGCGGATACCAACTCCGGCGCAGCGGCAAGCGCAAGCTCTAGCGGAGCAGACACGAAAACCGGCACAACGGACGTAAATTTTAAAGGGCGCGGCGCGGGCGCAGATAAGCAGGCTGCGGCGATTTACGTGGTTTTTATCAATCAGCCGATATTTTCTAGCAGCCGAGGCGAGCTGCACCTGAGCCTAAACGAGCGCGGTTACGCCGATCGCGCCGTTTTGAAGGACGTGCTGCTCTTCGGCGACATCCGCGCGCGGCTCGTGGAATGAGACTTCGTAAAATCGAAAAATGCCTGAATTAAAAATTTTTAACTCTTAAAAGATAATTTGGCGCGTCTAGGTCTTTATTAAATTTTAATTTCATATATTTTTTAAGCTCGTTATATTCTTTATTAGTGGGTATAAATATAAAAAATTTATTGTAAAGTGCGTCTATAATTAAAGCATCGACAAATCTACATGAAAACAATCCGCCCTTAAACAGATGAAAAATCATTTGCGGTATAAAAAGAAAGATGACCGCTCCCATGCAGCAGAATAACATTATGAAAACTATCATAGAGTCATCAAATATCGCACCATAAATATAAGCGAGTACGTATATGGCAAGACAGGTTTTTCCTGCGATTCTTTCCGTTTCCGTATATTTATGTGTTTCGCTTTCATAAAAAAATGCGAAAGTCTTTTTGAAATATAAAATCTCATCAAATTTCATTACGAGCTGCTCGCCTGATTTTATACATTTTATACTTGAGTTTAAAAATATAAATTTTCTTCCGTAATGCTGCGAAAAACCCTTAAGGACTCTGGCAACTAAAGGTACAGTAAGTAAAATATTTGCAACTTTTCTATCGTAGGGGATATTAAATACTAAATTTATAAACATGGCAAAACAAAGCAATACCGCTATAGTTATAATATATACGATCGTTATATAATCTTTGATGACTAGCGGCTCTTTGTCGTAATCACGAGTTTTAGCGCCCCGCGATGAAACACCGCCCGGGTTTAAATTTTGAAATTTTACCTCGTCTTTTGAGTTTAAATTCATGCCGTTTAAATTTCTATCTCGGAAATTTGCGGCGCAAAGATAATTAGCTTGCAATTTGGGGTTTGCTGGATTAAAATTCGCATTTTTAAAGCTTTCGCCAATCAAATTTGTATCGTTTAAATTTAATGAGCTGCGATCCGTTGCATCGCTTAAATCAGCATCGTCAAAGATGTTGGCGCTAGCGCCTTTTTGCAGCTTTTGCTTTAAGTTCTGGCGCCCCTCGTTTAGAAGCTTTTTAGATTCCTCAAACCGCACTTTATCCAAAAAATATCTTTAAGCTTAAATCGCTCGTATTTTATAACTTCGGGCTTAAATCACAATAAATCGCGCCCGTTTCGCGCGTTTTTGATTTTATTTAAAATGTGTTTTGCATCGCGCCGCATACAGCGCAATTACGACAGCAAGGCGCGCGGCAACAGAAACGGACCGCATTTTCGGATCGATTCATTTCTTAAATTTTCTTATGAAATCGCTCGCGTCCCGCGCCGCCATCGCTGAGCTCATAACGGCGATCCTGTCGGCTCCCGCGCGTAGGACGGAGGCGAAATTGCGCGGCGTTATGCCGCCCAGCGCGTAAATTTCGCCGTCGTAAAACCCACGCACGGCGCGGATCAAATTTAGCCCCCTCGGCGCGAGCTCCGCCTTGCAATCGGTCGCGAATATGTGGCTCAAGCAGACCGCGCTCGCGCCCAGCTCCAGTGCCTCGCGCGCCTCCGCTTCACTGTGGCAGGAAGCGACCAATTTTTTGAAATTTGCGCGCAAAAACTCCGCGCTACGCGCCGCGCTGAAGCTGCGCAAAACCCCGAGCGGCAGCCATAAATTTCTCTCGCCCGCCCGCAGCGCAAAATCTGCAAAATTATGCACAAAGATCGCGGGCGGGCGCCTTGCACTCTCTGCACTCTGCGCGCCCTCCGTGCTCTGCGAGTTTTCCGCCTCTTTCACGCTCTGCGAATTTTCTACGCCCTCTATACTTTCCGAGTTTTTTGCGTACTGCGTGCTCCACGCACTCCCCGCATTTTTTGCGCTATGCACATCATTCGCATTTTCTGTACTTTGCGCACCCTGCATACTTTCCGCATTTACTGCGCTCCGTACGCCTTCTGTCACGAGTTTTGCTTCGCATACGGCACCGCGAAGCGAAATTTCACCTGGCGCGCTATCATTCTCGCAATTTGCAGCGCCAGTAAAATTTTCAGGCAAAATTTCATCTAAAACGCAAGCGGAATTTTTAGGCCGTATCTCATCTGCAGCGGCACCGTGCTTGCGGGCTGTATCCGCGCGAAGCTCGCTCTTGCCGCCGCCCGAATGGAGCTTTTTTGGCGAAACTTCGTCCTCGTTGCGCTCGTAGAGCGAAATTTTATCCGCATAGGCCGCGCTCGCGTTCAATCCGCCTACGAGGGCTTGGACGGCGCAGGCTCGATCGTCGTAAATTTTATGCGGAATCGTGCGCGCGCAAACTTCCTCTGCGAAAATTTCGTCCGAGCGAGCCGTATCCGTGCCAAACCCCTCTTCGTGCGCTTCTGCCGCATCAAATTTGGCGGCGTGGATTTCATTCGGCAAAATTTCATGCGGGCAAGCTCGATCCGTGTCAAAGCTGAGCCCGTCTACGCGATCGTAGAACTCGCAAGCGCGCAGTATATTCTCAAACAGCGCTGCATAGGCCGCTTCGTCTAAATCCTTTTCGCGCACGACGATCTCGCCTACGCCCGCCGCGGCAAAATCCGCTATACGCGCGAGCAGCGCCGCCTCACCGCCGCAGAGCGCGCGATTTGTGATGATCGTAATGCGCGAAGCAAGCTCTAAATCTAGCATCCGCCTGCTCCTTTAGGCCCAATATCCGTGCGCGGCACCGCACTCAAATTTAAAATTTTGCCTGCGACGCTAGGAAATAAAATTTTACTTGCTAGGGCGAGCGCCGAAATCCCCGCCGTCACGCCATATTTCAAAATTTCGCCCGCCTTGACAAGGGCTGAAATTTCCGCCGCAGCGCTAAGGCTCAAAGCGTTCGCCCAGCTCCTCGATTTTAGCGACCTTGCGTTGCCACTGCATAAGAACCCGAAGCTCGCGCCGTTTTTAAATTTAAAATTTAAGTCGCCCGCGGGCTTGGAATTTGCGCCACCTTTAAATTTTAAATCCGCGTATGTGTTCCTAGGCCTTAAATTTACACGCGCATTTTGTAGCTCAAAATTTCCCGCGCCCGCTGATGACACGATGTCGAAAATTTTATAATCCGTTATGACGCCATAAATTTTATCGCCGTGTGCGGCAACGTAAAATTCGGCGTCGTATTTTACGCTAAAAATTTTACTTCTGCGCTGGGCAGCACTAAATCCGCCCTCGAGCCCGGCGCTGCAAATCTCGCGTCTAACGCCGTAAATTTCATCCACGCACGCGGTAAAATTTCGCGCCTCACACATAGATATATTCGCTCATCAACGGCTGCAGCCCGCCGCCGCGGATCGCCTCGCAGACCTCGCTTACGCTGCGCGCGTCGCTGATCTCGAACTGCTCGTCGCCCCTCTGCTCGCTGTGCCCGCCGATACCCACGCTCACGCCCGCCGAAATTTTACTCGCCGCGATCCTAATCGCATTGTCGCGGAAGCCCGCCCTCTCGCGCGTGGAGATAGTGATCTGCGCACTTGGCAGCAGCAGCCGATAAGCGCACATCACCTGCAGCAGCTCGCGCTCGCCGACGTCCTTCGGGTTTATTTTGTCGTTGTTGATGATCGGGCGCAGGCGCGGCACCGAAAAGGCAATCTCGGCGCGCGGGTACTTGCGCTGAAGCAGCCACGCGTGCACGCCCGTAGCAAAGGCATCGCGGCGAAAGTCCCCGAGCCCCAAAAGCGCCGCAAAGCCCACGCCGCGCATACCGCCTCTAATCGCGCGCTCTTGGGCTGCGAAGCGATACGCAAAAACGCGCTTGTTACCCGCAAGATGCAGCTGCGCGTAGCGCGCGGGGTCGTAGGTTTCTTGAAAAACGGTGACGAAATCGACGCCGCAAGCGTGCAGATAGGCGTAGTCGGCGGAGTTTAGCGGATAAATTTCGACGCCGATTACCTTAAAATACTGCCGCGCGAGCTCGCAGGCGCGCCCGATGTAGCGCACGGGGCTGTTTTTCTCGCTCTCGCCGGTGAGGATTAAAATTTCTTCTAGCCCGCTCGCCGCGATCGCCTCAAACTCCGCCTTTAGCTGCGCCTCATCGAGCCTTGCGCGCGCGATTTTGTTTTTGCAGTTAAAGCCGCAGTAAACGCAGAGATTGTCGCAGTAGTTGGAGATGTAAATCGGCGTGAAAACAGCGATGTTGCTGCCGAAATGCGCGACCTTCTCGCGCGCTGCGGCTTGCGCGATCTGCTCCAGATGCTCGCCCGCGCGCACGCTTAGTAGCGCAGCAAAATCGCGCAGAGTTCTATTTTTCGCGCCGATCGCCCTTTGCATGTCAGCCTCGCTCGCCTCCTCACAAAAGCCATCGCGCAGAGCAAGCGTGCTCTGCATCATCTCGCTTCCGATATCCTCCATGCCCGCTAGATAGCCGGTTTTCATCATCTTTAAAATTTTCCTTTTAAATTTTCATTTAAATTCTATGCGACACATTTGCGCGTGCAAATTTACGCGCCGCAAAGTTTATTTTCGTTTGGTTTAGAAGCGCATTTTAGCAGGATTTCGGTAAAAAATTTTAAAACGGAGCGCCCCGTTCGCATTTTAAATTTTAGTGATTATTAAAAGATGAAAGAATATACTTTCGTAAAATTTTAAGGAGAAGTAATGAAAAAAATCATCTTAGGTTTAGCCCTGTTGGGCTCTTTGGCTTTTGGCATAACTTTTAGCAAAGAGCAAGTTAAACAATTTGAGCAAAATTGCGAAGCAGGTGATTTTGAGGCTTGCAGTTACGCCGGCGCTCTTTATAAAAATCCGACCTTGTTCGGGGGAAACGCATCCGATAGGGATTATAAAAAAGCACTTTACTACTTTAAAAAGGCTTGCGACGGAAACGATTATGTAGCCTGCTCGGATTTGGGAGCAATGTATCATGGTGGCAAAGAGGTGAAAAAAGATTATAAAAAGGCTGTCGAACTATTCGATAAAGCTTGCGACGGCGGATATGCAGACGGCTGCAACAATTTAGGTTATATGTATGCAAATGGTAAAGGGGTTAAAATGGATATGACGCGGGCTATGGGATATGCCAGAAGAGCCTGCGATGCGGGAAGTTGGATGGCGTGCGGGAATTTTGCTTCAGTTCTTGAAGCAGGTGGCGACAGAGCAAGGGCGACACAATACTATCAAAAGGCCTGCGAAATGGGCAAAAAACACCCAGGGTTATTCGGCTACGATAAAGACTCTTTACGAGAATACTGCGATAAATACGACATACTAAAATAGCCCACTGATCGATCTAGCTCCTCTTAATCGGGCTACTTTCAGCCCGATTAAATTTTAAAATTTAATCGCCGAGCTTGCCGCGCGTTGCACCGCTGTCAAATTACTTTTCGTCGCAGCGCTTTAAGATGCCTAGCGAAGTGAGGAATTTATGTCGTTCGGCATAGGGCTTAACAAAGCGCGCTGGGATTTAACTCACATGGCGCAAAAACCTTGCGCGATATGTATTTATAGCTCAAGAAATGCAAATTCGGCACAAAAAACACGGCTCGCACAACCAAGCGCGCTTAAATTTAACCGCTAGCGTAAAAATCCAGTTAGCGGCGAGCTTGCGCAAGCTGTTTTGCAAACGGCGCCGAGCCCCGCCAGATAGGCATCGCGCCCCGCCTGCACGCCGAGCGCAAACGCCTGCGCCATCAGCGCCAGATCCCCGCTCGTAGCGATCGCCGTATTTACCATCACCGCAGCGCAGCCCATCTGCATCGCCTCGCAGGCCTCGCTAGGCGCGCCGAGCCCCGCATCTACGATGATCGGCACGTCGATTTCGTCTAGTAAAATTTCGATCATTCCGCGCATCATCAGCCCGCGGTTGGAGCCGATCGGCGCTGCTAGCGGCATCACGGCGGCAGCCCCTGCGCTTACCAGATCGCGCGCGACGCACAGATCGGCGTGCATGTAGGCAAGCGGCACGAAATCCTCGCGTGCCAGGGCCTCGCAGGCCTTGATCGTCTCGGCATTGTCGGGTAGAAGGTATTTGCTATCGCCTATGATCTCGATCTTTACGAAGTCGCCGCAGCCCAGCTCGCGCGCGAGCCGTGCGATCCGCAGCGCCTCCTCGGCGTTTCGCGCGCCGCTGGTGTTTGGCAGCAGCGTGACGCCGCTGGGGATGAAATCCAAGATATTGCGGCTCTTGCTCTCGTTCACGCGGCGCAGCGCGAGCGTGACGATCTCGCAGCCCGCGTGCCGCACGCAGGCGTCTATCATCGCGTGATCGAACTTGCCGGAGCCCATTATCAGGCGCGAGCTAAACTCCTTGCCGCCTAAGATCAGTTTATCGTCCATTCTATCCTCTTTAGTTTAAATTTTCGTTTTATGCGCGGCGCATTATAATACACAGCGCGAAATTGTGACACAGATTGTGCGCCTTGCTTCTGTCACTATTTTAATGCGCCGCACGGACGACGGCCTCTAAAATTTTCCGTCAAATTTTATCTCGCAAACAGACGGCGCAAAATTTCAAAGCGCTGTTTAAAATTTTATGCCGGAGCGCAGTTTTAAATTTATACGACGCGGCTAAATTTGCTCGGCGCGCGGTAAATTTCATACCGTTTTTAAACGCGCTGTATGCCGCTGAAACGCTCGCCTGTTTCTCAAAACAATCGCGCAAAGCTAAATTTAGCGGCAATGCACAAAGGCGCGTAAATTTAAAAACGATAAGGCGCGCGATGAGCGCCGAGCCTAGCCCTTCTCGCCCAAAATCAGCCTAAGCGCGACGTTTGCCTGATGTGCGGCGCAGATCGCCACGCGCGGCGCGAGCAGCCCCACTCCCTGAGCTGCGGCGCTTTTGCGGTCGCCGCAGACGAAGACGTTTTTGCCGAGCCGCGTCGTGCGGATCTCGTTGGCGTCGCCGCTGCCCGCCATACCGCTAGCGCAGATCAAAAAGCGATCCGTGCTGCCGAATGCGCCAAAAATCATCGCTTTCGCCGCCGCATCGTCGAAGCACTCGCAAATTATACGCTCGTTTTTTAAAATTTCGGCTACGTTTTGCGCGGTAAGTCGCTCGTTTAAGGTTCGCACGCGCACGAACGGGTTTATACGCGCGATTTTTTCGCGCAGAGCGGCCGTCTTGGGCTTGTAAAGATCGCCGATCTCGTACTGCTGGCGGTTCAGGTTGGTCGGCTCGACGACATCGAAGTCAATCAAAAAGAGCTCGCCCACGCCCGCGCGCGCAAGCAAGATCGCGACGTTGGAGCCGAGCCCGCCGAGCCCGCAGATCGCCACGCGCGAGCCTTGCAGTGCCTCGTTTACCGAAGGAGCGTTGCGCGCAAGCATCAGCTCGCGAAGCTCCTGTGGCGCCAGCTCCGCACCGCGCGCGAGCAAAAAGAGCTCATCGCCCGCCTTCAGCTCGCAGTTTTGCGTGCTCGCATAGCCGTTTATCACGGCGATCTCGCCGCTAAATTTAACCTCGCGCTTTAGCCCCTCAAGATCGCTCGCAGCCGTTTCGTAAGCTTTGCCGTTTAATTTTATCTGCATTTTAATCCTAAATTTTATCTTTTTGCCGTCTAAATTTATCGCGCGAATTTGAGCTTGCGCGCGGCGCCTCATATCTGCGCGAACATAACGTGCATTTTGCGGTATTGCGGCGCGATCGCAGTAGAGATCTACGCAGCTAAGACGCACTGCGCAAACGCTCGCACTAGTCGCGATGCACGTGGGGCGCACCGAGCGCATCGCACGCGATTTTAATCCGCAAATTTCATCGTGCTTTTAACGCGTCATCTTTTAGCCTTGCGCATTGAATTCGGCTAATACAGGGGGCGCTGTATGAGCTCCGTACGGCAGCGTAGCGCAAGCTAAATCCGTTAAATTTTAACGCATTAATCCCGCTTGTCGGTTAAATTTTAAGTCGCGAAGCGCTAGAGCGATCCGCCAAACTTAAAAGCTACTAAACGCCTAAATAAACCCGCACTACGGCTAAATTTAAAATTTCAAGCCCAACCGACGAAAAAGCGGCACGCCGCAGCATACGTCGCAATGTGCATAGCGGCAGAGATCTTGGGATAAATTTTAAAAACCCCGCGCGCAAATCCCGCAACTTCGGCGTAAATTTTAATGCCCCGCGCTCAAGCTTGCAGCGCCGACGCAGTTTTAAAGCCCACATCTGCTACGGCAGCTGGCGACGCAAATTAACGTTCGGCTGCCGCAATAAAATTTAAACTCTATCGCTGCGGAGCGAATTTTAAAACTTCTGCGTTTCGCCGCCGTGCTCAATTCGCTTTCAAAATTTAAAGCTCGCCGCAGGTACCAGGCTACCGCGGCTTTCTCATAAATTTAAAAACCCAAACGCCGCTTATGTCTCCGCGCCGCCGTACCGCTTAAAATTTTAACGACGCGCGTGCAAATTTAAGCCCCAGCCGCCGTGTCGCTACACCGCTTAAAATTTAGCGGCTTCCGCGCGGATTTAAACCTCAGCCGCCGTAGTTTTTAACATAATTCCAAGCTCCGACCTCAGCCGCCGCCTACGAACTCGACGATCTCATATTTTTTGCCGCTTGAGATCTGCGTGCGCTCCCACGCCTCTTTTTTTAAAATTTCGCCGTCGCGCTCGAGCGCTACTAGGCGCAGATCATGTCCGCGCGAGCGCAAAAACTCGCTCACGCTCATATCCTGCGCCAGCTGCAGCGGCTCGCCGTTTACGCAGATCTCAATCATCGCTCGCCCCCAAGCTCTCGCGATACTCCTCGTAAGTGCCCCTAAAATCGACGATTTCGCCGTCTCCTTTGAGGTGCAAAATTCTATTTGCAAACGCGTCGATGAGCTCGCGGTCGTGGCTCACGCAGATCGCGCAGCCCGCGAAGTTATACAGCGCTTCGCCAAGCGCGATGATCGCCTCAAGATCGAGGTGGTTGTTGGGCTCATCTAGCACCAGTAGATTCGGGCGTTGCAGCATTAGCTTACTTAGCATCACGCGGTGTTTCTCGCCGCCGCTTAGGCTGCCCACGCTTTTCTCCTGCTCGGCTCCGCTAAAAAGCATGCGCCCAAGGCATTTGCGAATTTCATCCAGATCCCTATTCTGCGGGCTTTGCAAATACTCGTAGAGCTTGAGCTCGCCTGAAATTTTATTATTCGTATCCTGCGCGAAATACCCGGGCTCGATCGTGGCGCCCATATGCACCTTGCCGCGCTGCGGCGCGAGCTCGCCCATGATGATCTTGCAAAGCGTGCTTTTGCCCACTCCATTTCGCCCAATGATCGCGATCTTATCGCCGTGAGCGAGCTTGAGATTGAAATTTTTTAAAATTTTAATCTCGCCGAAGCTCATATCCACGCCGCTTAGCTCTAAAATTTCATTACCGATCTCGCGGGCGGGCTTAAATAAAATACTAGGCTCTCTGCGCGAAGAGGTCGCAAGCTCGCTAAGATCGAGTTTATCAAGCTGTTTTTGGCGGCTTGTTGCCTGCTTGGCTTTGCTTGCGTTGGCGCTAAAGCGAGCGATAAATTTTTCAAGCTCAGCCTTCTCTTTGAGCTTTTTTTCGCGCTCAAACTGCGCCTGTTTGGCGATTAGATTGGACGCGATGAACCAGTCGTCGTAATTACCGCTAAATTCGCGCACCCGCCTAAAATCAACGTCGAGGATGTCCGTACAGACGCGGTTTAAAAAGTGGCGGTCGTGGCTGATGACTACGAGCGTGCCCGTGTGGCGATTTAGCTCAAACTCGAGCCACGAAATGGCGTCGATATCGAGGTTGTTCGTAGGCTCGTCCAAAAACAGCACGTCGGGGCGCGGGAAGAGCACCTGCGCGAGCAGAACCTTAAATTTATCGCTCGTCTCGATCTCGCTCATCTTTTTATCAAAATCGTTCAGTCCCAGCGAGCTTAAAATTTTCTCGATCCGCGTTTCGTACTCATAGGCGGGATCCTCCTCGGCGCAGATCATCTCAAGCTCGCCGAGGCGCTCGTTTATCTCGTCGTTAAACTCGCCCGCTTCGTAAAGCTGCGTCTTTTCGCGCACGGCGTCATAGAGGCGCTTGTTGCCGTAAAGCACGGCGTCTTTGACGCTGAAGCTTTCAAAGGCGAATTGATCCTGCCCTAAAACGCCGATTTTAAGCCCGCTTTGTATTAAAATTTCGCCGCTGCTTGCTTCGATCTGTCCGCTTAAAATTTTAAGTAGTGTCGATTTGCCCGCGCCGTTTGCGCCGATGAGGCCGTAGCGCCTGCCCTTATCGAGGCTTAAATTTACGTTTTCAAAAAGTAGCTGTTTGCCAAAGCGCATCGTTAGATCTTTGATTTCAACCATATTTTTCCTTTTAAATTTCTCTTTGCATTGCCTTGCGCGCGGGCTTCTGCCGGATTTTGCGCGCAAATTTCATCTCGCGGTTTATTGCAGCTTTTACGCCGTGGCAAACCGCGATAAATTTTTCCTATTGTAGCTTAAAATTCTGAAATTTCGCAGAAGGGGCGAGCCGGCGCGATTAAATTTAAACCGCTAGAGCAATTTAAAATTTTAACCGCTGTAGTCGCTATCGCGAGTGATGATGAGCGTGTAGTTCGGATACGCCGCGCGCACCTGCTTGCAGACCGCGCGAAATGTCGCCTCCATATCGGGCGCTGCGAAATCTACGATAACGTCGAAGCTAATCGAGCGCTTTTCCTCATCGAGATAAAATCCATGTATCTGCGAGACAAACTCATGCGAAAACGCCATCTGCTTGATATGCTCGTAGATCTCGGCGGCGCGCGGATCGTTCCTGTTAAACGCGTAAATTCCTACGGTGTCTAGGATGATATTAAATTTCGCAAAAACGGCGTTTTGGATGCGGCGCGTAAGAGCGTCGATCTGCGCCGCGGTCGTGTCGCTTGCGACCTCGATGTGGATGCTGCCGACCATCTTATCGGGCCCGTAGTCATGAAACATCAGATCATACGCGCCGATAACGCCCTCGAAACCACGCACGACGTCGTAAATTTCATTCGTCAGCTCCAGGCTCGGGCGCGAACCCAAAAGCTTGCTGATCGTATCGCGCAGAATTTCATACGCCGTTTTGATTAAAAGAGCCGAAATTATCGCGCCCAGATACGCTTCCAAGCTCAGTCCGAAAATAAGCGAAA
Source organism: uncultured Campylobacter sp. (assembly GCA_963529625.1). Classification (GTDB taxonomy): domain Bacteria; phylum Campylobacterota; class Campylobacteria; order Campylobacterales; family Campylobacteraceae; genus Campylobacter_B. The sequence continues at coordinate 134,172 of CAURZM010000003.1, forward strand.
TCAAAGCCGCTACGAGGGTGGCTAGCGATACGAGCGCGTCGTATTTGGCGTCCACGCCGCTTGCGATGAGTGAGTCAGAATTTACGCGCTCGCCCGTCTTTTGCGTGTAAAGCCCTAGGCTAAATTTCGCCGCGACCGCCACGGCGATGATGGCGAGCGAAACCGCATTATAATTCGCCGCTTGCGGATGGATGATCTTTTTGATCGATTCAACGAGCGAGACGCCGCCGGTGTAGAGGATGATGACGGCGATTACGATCGCGCTTAGATACTCGATCCTGCCGTGTCCGAAGGGGTGCGCGCGATCGGGCTGCTTGCTAGCAAGATGCACGCCCACGATCGTAATGACGGACGAAAGCGCGTCGCTTAGGTTATTTACGGCATCAAGCACGATCGCGATCGAGCCAGAAATCAGCCCCACGACGCCCTTAAATGCCGCTAAAATTACGTTTGAAATGATACCGATCGCACCGGTGCGAATGATGATTTTATCCCTGCTATACGCCGCTTGAGGCACTTCCATTATCTCTCCTTTGAAATTTTACTCTAAGCCGCAATCACTGCGCGTGTAGGTCAGATCGGCGATTTTTTCGCCGCTTTGCAGAAATTGTCGCACGCCTATGCGTTTTAGACCGCCCGCTTTCATCGTCGCGCAAACGTCCTTTTGCCTATCGGCGCGCAAAACTCTCTCAAAATTTTGCTTTATTTTAGGATCTACTTTATCCCAAATTACATTTTTTAGGGTCATGGAAACTATAAATTTATCGCCTTCGCACGTAGCCGCGCCCAACTTTATATCTTCAGTCTCTGGGTGACTGCGCCCATTTACAGCGTCTGCCAAAAATTTGCAGCGCTGCGCATCGGCATCTACATCTCCCGCAAGCGCTGCGCTGCAGATAAATACGCTGAATGCGGCGAGTATAAATTTTTTCATTTTTATCTCCTTGTTTTTATTTGAAATCTATCATATTCAAATTTTAAATTCAATCTATTTTTAAAATTTAAGAATCCTCTGCGCGGCAAAAATTCTTTAAATTCCGCGTGAAATTCTATGAGCGGAAATTTTTGTGATGGATCACATGCGCTCGCTCAAAGCGGCGTGCGGCGAGATCGTCCGTATCTTTTTTTAACTCGCCTTTAAGTTATAGATTTAACGCAGCTTTGAAAAGCTCCAGCCAATCCGCGCCCGCCGTTTAAATTTATAAATTTAATGCAGTTCTGCGTTGAGTTTGATCGCACGCTTGCTAATGCTTGCCGTAATCTGCCCGCTTTGGCTGTTTTGTCGGAAGTGAAGTCCGCTAAGCCCGGCAAGCTCAAGCCCTTTATAAATTTCGCGATCGAACGCAAAGCCTGGATTTAGCGCCGCTAGCGCCTCGCGATCCTTTTGCGCGATGAAAACCTTCGTGCCCTCAAGTATCGCGATGCCGGCATCCACGATGCAGCGGTCGCCTAGCGAAATGCCCGTTACGGAGTTTGCGCCCAGCAGGCAGTACTTGCCGATGCTCACGGCATTGCCGTTGGTGCCACTTAGCACACCCAAAATCGACGCGCCACCGCCTATGTCGCTGCCCTCGCCCACGACGACCGAGCTGCTGACGCGCCCCTCGATCATAACGCTACCGGTCGTACCTGCGTTGAAATTTACATACGCAGCACCCGGCATCACGGTCGTACCCGCAGCGATATGCGCACCCAAACGTACCTTCGCGTCGTCTAAAATCCGCACGTTTTGCGGCGGCACGACGTGGCTTAGGTAGCGCGGAAATTTATCGACGCTGATGATACGCGGATAGCGGCCTTGCATTTTTAAAGAGATTTCGTTTTCACGCAGCCACCAAAGCTCGATCGGACGGGCGTTTTCGTCCCACGCAACATTCGGAAGCACGCTAAATGCGCCATCTAGATTGAGCGTGCGCGGCTCGCAGAGATTTAGCGAAAGCGCGTAAAGCTTGAGATAGACGCTCTCGACGCTTTTTGGCGCGGCATCCTCAAAGATGAAGCTAGCGCAAAAGCTCGCGTGCTCGTCCGATTTCATCGCCTCTTTAACCGCAAGCAGCACCTGCAGATTTTTGTGCGCGCCCTCTTTGGCGTCTGGCTGTAGAAATTTTAAAGCCTCGATCGCCTTTTTTAGGGCTTTGTGCGTTAGCGGAAGGACGCACTCGCTACCGCTAAAATCCACGACCTCGCCGCATTCGGTTAGGGCATGGATTAGCACTGCTGCGCTTACTAGCCCATCTTTAAAATTTACGTGCGCGTAATTCACGCTTAGACTTTTATGCTCCTCCGCACGCCCCTTGAATACGCGCCCGACCGCCCACATGATCGGATCGCGATAGCCATTTTCGGCGCGAACTTTATCCGCAAAAGCCTGAAGCTCGCTTAGGCTTTTAATCTCTTTCATATTTAATCCTTAATCGCAAAATTGCGCGGGAGTATAGCTAAATTTAATTTAAAAGGGGATTTGAAAGTTGCATATATTTTCTCGTTGATTTATACTTTTAAGCTTAATTATGCAAATTATTTACTATACTTTAATGATATTTAATGATATTAGGATAAAAAAATATTTTGATTTTGGAGATTACGATGCCTATAAGATTTGAAAATTTAAAATCGTTACTCAGAGATATGGAAAATAGGAATTTAGTGATAGCTTCTTTTCGATTCCAATACAATATAAATACAGCAGTAATACTTAAACGATACCGAGACGGACAAACAAAACCTAATGAATATGCTAAGGTGTGGTTGAAATTTATAGATTGGGAAGACACAAATAATACTATAGAAGCATACGCTGATTTTTTTGAAGTTCATTTTAAAACTACTGAAGAATTTGTAAATTTCTTTAATATACAAAAAGGAAACTCCAAGAGAGATATATTCCTAGATTTTGCCAATCATTTTGCCAGATTTATTCCAACAGGATGGAAACAACCAAATAATGATATTGAAAGGCGTCTCTTGGGTGGATACGCAGAGGGAAATAATCCAAACGCTATTTATTGCTTTGATGTAAGAAGAAATGGCATTGATAGAAATGGGAACCCTAACACAAGAAGTATTGAAAATAGCAATAAAGCTTACATTTTAAGACCAAATTTATATGCCCTATATAAAGATGATACAAATTTAAGTTTCTTTTTTTCAGACAATATTGAAGATGAAAGACAGGACAGGGAAATAATTAGAATGGTTGCCAATAGAAACTAACTATCATATCGGCTAGGTTTTAGAGGCAAAAACAAATTGCTTATCTGCAAAATATATGCAATTCTGAAAGTAAATTCCATCCTACCTAAACACATCATCCATCGGCGTGCTTTCGCATTTCTTGCGGTCAGCTTCTACCGAGAGTAGGCGAGCTTTGCTTTCGTCTAAAATTTTTGGAGTAATAACAAGCCCCGGCAAATCTAAGGAATTTACGGCGTGCTTGCCGGCAAACGCCCCAAGTCCTCTGCCAAATATCCCGTTTACGCGCCCGTTCATATCATAAATCTCGCTGCCGTCGCAGTGAAAGACATTGCCCGAGATGCACTCGCATTTAAGCCCATCCGCAGCCTCTGTGTATCTGTAGTCCTCGACGTAAAGCGCACCGCTTACGCCACGGACGCTACTTATGGGGTTGTAAATTAACACGGCTAGAATTTCGTTATTTTGCGGATTTGAGATCTCCCACTCCACGGCACGATATGAGCTAAGCAATAGCACGATAGGCTTAGCGGATTTGGCTAAATTTAGCTTGACGCGATTATTCATCTGCGCGCTTTCATAGATCGCGCCCAGCCACAGGTCGTAGTCCTTATCCGCAGGGATCTTGGCTACGGCGTCTTTTTGACGATAAAAGGGCTCTACGTCTTTAAAATCCACGAAAAGCTCGCTGGAATGCGCGTCATTTAAAAACCATGCTTCTATCTTGTGCTTGCCCTTGCTAAATTTATACGTAAGCGGGCGCTTTTGATTGCTAGATGTTCCGCCTAGCACGTCCGTGCCGTCCACGGCGATTACCAGCGTGGACCAGCCGTAATCTCCTAGCACCATCTTTTCGACATCTGCGTCGAAATTAAACTCGCCGACCCAATACGCCATAAGATTTGGAGATGGAATTTCATGGAATGAATTTCCTTCGTAATTGACGCTGATGCGATCGACCTTTTCAGAGAAAACCACTTTCTTAGGCTCATCTTTATTTAGATAAAACGCCAAAAACTTATCCTGCGGGATCTGCGCGTCCGCGGTAATCTCTTTCGCCCATTTTTGCATATTGCTCTCTTGCGCGAACGCCGCAAATGCAAGCACCAAAATAATCAAAAACCTCATTACCGACCTTTCTTATTTCGTATAAAAGTAAAATTCCTAAACCTAAAAGCCCTAGGCTTAGGGATTTTGCCGCCTTGGCTCCACAGCCTATACGAATTAAATTTCAGCTGCGCGAGAAATTTCCTTGCCGCGACGCTATGGATAAAATTCCATCTCAAATAAACTTTACAGAGGCTTTCGCAGATAAGCTCCACTGCCATAAAGCCCGATGAAATAAAATTTTAAACCAGCGCAATGTTGCGGCTACCACCAAAAGCTAGGCGCGATAAAATTTCAAGCTTAAAATTCATATTTTAAAGCCCTGCCTTAAAATTTTAAAACAAAGTTTTAGCGATAAAATTTCATGTTTTAAAATTCCGTGGCAAAGCTTTTATGCTTAAAATTTTACATTTAAAACCCCAAAGCAAAGTTCTAAAGCAAATTTTACCTCGCTGAATTGCGCGTTTGGAATTTAACTTTCGCCGTAAAATTTCACGCTTAGAATTTTATCCGAAACCTCATGCAACAGAGCTTGGATAAAATTCTAGCTCGGAATTTAATGCTACAACCTCTACACGAAATTCTATACACAAAAATTTTACCGATGTCGTAAAATCGTCGCAAAATTTCGAGGCGGAATTTCAACGCGGAATTCTGAGCTACAAAATTCCGCGCGAAATTTGACGCCGCGCCCGCCAAAGTCCTAATTCGAGCAGGCGCTCTTTCCGTCCATCACCGGCTGGATCGCGGAGTTGTCCGCCAGCTCCTCACGGTCGATCTTCTCGATCTTCTCCCACAGCTTGCGCGCGGCATCTTCATAGCGCTTCGCGCTTAAAGAATCCGGCGCGTAGAAGCTTACCGGCTTGCCGCTGTCGCCGCCCTCGCGGATAGCGATCTCGATCGGGATCTCGCCGATTACCTCGGTGTTGTATCGCTGCGCCAGCTTTTGCGCGCCGCCGCGACCGAAGATATCGTACTCCTTGCCGTTATCGGGGCAGATGAAGCCGCTCATATTCTCGATAAGGCCTGCGATCGGGATGTGGAGCTTTTCGAACATATCAAGCCCGCGCGCGCTATCGTCCAGCGCGACCGTCTGCGGCGTCGTGACGCACACGCCCGCCGTCACCGGCACGCTCTGCGCCAAGGTAAGCTGCGCGTCGCCCGTACCCGGAGGCATATCCAAAAACAATACGTCCAGATCGCTCCACGCCACGTCTTTTAGCAGCTGCTCGATCGCCTTCATTATCATCGAGCCGCGCCAGATGAGGCTCGCGCCCTCCTCCATCAGCACGCCCATACTCATCATCTCCACGCCGTGGCTTAAAATCGGCTTTAGCTTCTGCCCCACGACGCTTGCTTGCGTCTTGTCCTCCCCCAGCATTCGCGGCAAATTCGGTCCGTAAATATCGGCATCCAAAATCCCCACTCTCTTGCCGAGCTTCGCCGTGCTGATGGCTAAATTTAGCGTCGTCGTGCTCTTGCCTACGCCGCCTTTGCCGCTGCTGATCATCACGAAATGTTTGATCTGCGGCGCGATATTTTTGCCGCTGCGAGAGTTGCTCTTTTCCTCGGCGATCTTAGGCTGTTTGATTAAAATTTCCACGTCTGCGCCGAGCGCCTTTTGCACCGCCGATCTGAGCTCTGCGGCGATCTCCGGCTTGGCGCTGGGGATTTCGATCCCTACGAAAATTCTATCGCCGATCTCGACCTCTTTTACAAATCCAAAATCCACGATGCTTTTAGAAAAGCCCGGATAGATCACGCTTTTAAGCAAATTTAAGACTTCGTCTTTACTCATTCTTTCTCCTTATTTTCGGTTAAATTTCTACTGATTTTATATGCGCAAAATTTCGGCCCGCACATCGAGCAAAACTCCGCGCCCTTGTAAATTTCATCGCCCAGGCTCTCGTCGTGCAGTTCGCGCGCATGCGCAGGATCGAAGCTAAGCTCAAACTGCCTGTTCCAATCAAAATTATACCTCGCATCGCTCATCGCGTGATCGCGCTCTATCGCGCCCGCTTTGCCTAGCGCGACGTCCGCGGCGTGAGCGGCGATCTTATGCGCGATGATGCCCTCTCTGACGTCTTTTGCATTGGGAAGCCCCAGATGCTCCTTGGGCGTTACGTAACAGAGCATGCTGGCGCCGCAATACGCAGCCATCGTTCCACCGATAGCGCTGCTGATATGATCGTAGCCCGCGCCGATGTCGGTCGGAAGCGGCCCCAGCACGTAAAATGGCGCGTCGCGGCAGAGCTTGCGCTCTAGCTGCATATTAAGCTCGATCTCGTTAAATGGAATGTGCCCCGGCCCCTCGATCATCACCTGCACGTTTTTTTCATTCGCGCGCAGGGCCAGCTCGCCTAAAATTTCAAGCTCGCTAAGCTGCGCCCTATCGGTCGCGTCGTATAAGCAGCCCGGGCGCAAGCCGTCGCCTAGAGATAGCGATACGTCGTAGGCGGCGCAGATATCGCAAATTTCATCAAACGCTTCGTAGAAGGGGTTTTGCTTGTGAAATTTCATCATCCACGACGCTATCAGCGAGCCGCCTCTGCTTACGATGCCCATCTTACGACGGGATAGCAGCGGCATAAACTCTAGCTTAAAGCCCGCGTGGATCGTGAAATAATCCACTCCCTGCCGCGCCTGTTTCTCGATCGTGCTAAGAATAGCGCTCGTTTTTAAATTTTTAATATCGCCCAGCTCATGGATCATCTGATAGATCGGCACCGTGCCTATGGGTACGGGCGAGCGCTCGATTATCGCGGTGCGGATCTCGTCCAAATCGCCGCCCGTGCTTAGATCCATCACCGTATCGGCGCCGTACTTTAAGCAAACCTCAAGCTTCTCCAGCTCGCCTCCAATATCGCTCGTCGTACCCGAGGAGCCGATGTTTGCATTGATCTTGCACCGCAAGGCGCGCCCGATACCGACGGGTTTTAAGCTTTTGTGATTAACGTTTGCGAGGATGATCGCTCTTCCTTGCGCGATGAGATCACACAAGGCCCGCACATCCATGCGCTCGCTTTGCGCGACCTCTCTCATCTGCGGCGTTAGCTCGCCTTTTTTTGCAAAATAGATCTGTGATACGCAGCTTTCGGTCATTTTCGCCTCGTTTCTTAAAAATGCGCGTATAATATAACAAATTTCATTAATCCTTACTTTTCTTTTGCCGTTTATTTTCGTAACGCAGGCTGAAATTTTACCGCCGCGCCGCGTAAATTTACGCCTAAGATTAATATATTTCAGCGCGCAAGCTACGATTAATTTTGCTTTCATTTTTAATACGTATAATTTCGTAACAAAATTTCAAGGATAAAATTTGAAAGATATATCGCTGATTTTGCTCGCCGCGGGCGATTCGAGCAGGTTTGAGCTCCCCGTCAAAAAGCAGTGGTTGCGCGTGGGCGAGCTGCCGCTTTGGCAATACGTCGCGCAAAATATCGCGCGGGCGCACCCATTTAAAAAAATCGTAATCGCCGTAAACGAGGAGGACGTGAGCTATTGCAAGCGCCTCTATGCGTGCAGCTTGGCCTCGGCACGCGGCGAAAGCGCGGAGTGCGGCGCGAGCGAGTATAAATTTCAAAGCAAGCTGGGCGGGATCGAATGCGGCGCAGATGAATGCAGCTCTGCAAATTTAAAATTCCACTTCGCCCCCGGCGGCGCAAATCGCCAAAGCTCTCTAAAAAACGCGCTAAAGCTCGTAGAGAGCGAGCTCGTGCTCGTAAGCGACGTGGCGCGCGCGCAAATTTCGCCACGCACGATAGACGCGCTCATCGCCGCAAGCGCGGACGCCGATTGCATCAGCCCATATCTTGGCGTAAACGACACGACCTATCTCGGCGAATGCATTGTAGATCGAGAGGAGCTACGCCTCATCCAAACGCCGCAGCTTTCGCGCACGGTGCTGCTTAAAAAGGCGCTTGATGGAAGCGAAATTTTTACCGACGACAGCGCGGCGGTCGGCAGCGCGGGCGGACGGTTGGAGTTTATAAAAGGCGAAGCGGGCGCGCTTAAGATCACGCGCGCAAGCGATCTGGCGGCGCTAAATTTAAAACCGTGCTCGCGCGATATTTTTTGCGGTACGGGTTACGACGTACATGCGCTTACAAAAGGCGCAAGCATCGTGCTCGGCGGCGTGCAGATCCCGTGCGAGTTCGCGCTGATCGCACACAGCGACGGCGACATAGCAATCCACGCCCTAATCGACGCTATTTGCGGCGCGGCGATGCTAGGCGATATCGGCGAACTGTTCCCCGATAGCGACGCTAAGCTTAAAGGTGCGGATAGCAAGGAGCTGTTACGAAAGGTAATGCGGCGCGTCAGAGGCTACGGCTATGAGTTAGTAAATGCCGATATTACGATCATCGCGCAGCGCCCGAAGATCGGAGCCTACAAGGTGCAGATGCAAGAGGTTTTGAGTGAAATTTTAAACTGCGCGCGCGTCAATGTCAAAGCGACCACGACCGAAGGGCTGGGATTTACGGGCAGAAGCGAAGGCATCGCCGCGCAGGCTGCGGCAAGCTTAAAATTTTACGACTGGCAAAAGTACGCAGCAAAGGTGCCTCGCGCATGAAAATTTTAATAATCGAAAGTGAAAGCTATCTTGCTCAAAGTATCGCAAACAAGCTGGGCGCGCTGGGGCATGAATGCACTAACGCGGCGAGCTTGGCGGCCGCGGCGGGCATTGCGGAGGAGTTTGAGGCGGTGTTACTTTCTACGAGCTGGAGCGGCGCGAGCTTTTATCCGCTGATCGAGAAATTTAGGCGCTCGATCATAATTTTGATGGTCGCCTACGTCGATAGCGAAACGGTGCTAAACCCCGTAAAAGCGGGCGCTACTGATTATATCCAAAAGCCATTTATGATAGAGGAGCTCATCAAAAAGATCGAGCATTACGCGCAGTTTCGCTCGCTAAAATCACAAAACGAAGCCTACGAAGCACTGCTTAAAGAGGCCTCCCTTTCGTGCGAAATACCGCACACGCGTTTAGCGCAGATAAAATTTCCGCTTCTTTTGCGCGGCGATGCGGCAGTGCGAGCTGCGGCGGTATTTAAGATCGCACTCGCGCTAAAATCGCGCCTTAAAATTCTATCCGCGCAAAGCCCTGAGCAGCTAGAACGCGGTGCGGAGATTTTTTACGTACCGGATTTTGACAGCCTAAGTGGCGCGCAGAAGGAAAAATTTATAAGCAAAACCAAATCCATGCGTGTAATCGCCGGATCCATTGGCGCGCAAAAGGGCTTTAGCGACGAAATTACGCTTGGCAGTAGCAAAGAACGCAGTGAAATTTTAAGCATTGAAGAATACGTAAAGCTCACGATCGTAGCGCACCAAGACGAGTATTTCGACTCCGATCTGGCGGCGGCACTTGGGATTTCGCGAAAATCGCTTTGGGAGAAAAGGAAAAAATATGGCATCGCAAGAAAAAAATAGCCGCACGCATCCGGTACGGATCGCAGGCGAGATGGGAATTTCGCGCGATGCGGACAATTTGCACGAAATAAAACCGCTTGAAAGCGAAGGAATTTCAAATGGCACAAAAACTCTAAACGCTACAAAAGCTTCGAGTGACGCGGCGCTAAATTTAAAGGCAAAGCAAAATTCAAAAGCATCGCAGAACTCAAAAGCAAGACAAAATTCAAAAGCAAAGCGCGATTTAAAAACGGTGCGGAATTTAGAAGCGTCAAGGGCGGGCGATGCTAGAAAAGATGAGGCGCTAGCTAAGGGAGCGACATGGAATTTAAAGGCAGAGCAAGCCGGAAGCGAGAGCAAAGGCGCAAATAATAGTGCAACGCAAATCCGCAAGATAGAGATCTCGCGCTCCGACCTAAACGTCCTGAGCCTGCTCGCAAACGGCGCTTTCGGCAAGAGCTGCGAGCTACTGCGCCCAAGCAAGCTTAGCATCTGCGGCATAAATTTCGTTTTTTCCTGCGCGGACGCAAAAAAGGGCGATATTTTGGAGCTTTATCTTAGCAAGGACGGCATAGCTGAACGCACTAAAAATTCGCTTAGCGGCGAGAGCGGCGCGTATTTGCTAGCTAAAGAATCACGCAACTTGCAAGATGGAGTTTCTACTGTGGCGCAAAACGAGCAGAGTTTTGCGAAAAGCGGCGCAGGTTTCGCGCGCACTGCAAGTGCGCAAAGCGCTATAAACGCCACAAGCGAGGACTTAGACCATATAGAAAGCCTTGATGCAAACTATGATCAAACTTTTACTTGCAGCGCAGATGCAAAATCTGCGAAAAACGCCGCTTTGGATTCAGCTAAAAGCTCCAGTGAAAATTCTGCGGCAAATTCCGCGCGGAGCTTTGCCGAAAATCCTGCGATCAATCCCGTTTGCAGCGCAGATGCAAAATCCGTAGCAAATTCGGCGAGAAATTTTATCTCAAATTCCACCGAAAATTTCACCAAAAATCCCGCCTCTTGCGAGCTTGTCGCGCGCATAGACGTTAGCGACGTTTATGCTCCAAGCGCAAGCGAGATCGCAGGCTCGGTATTTCAAAACGCGTACGCAGGGCAAACTGCAGTGCAGGGGCGCATCACGTTGCTAAAAAATAGTCTTGCAGAGCAAATCGCGCGCATAAAAAAAGTCGCAAGCTCGCTTGCCGCGCCTAAAATTTCAGCGTTTTTTACCTGCGCCGATCCGATCCACCGCGTGCATGAGCGACTGATTAGGCATATGATCGACAAGGCGGATTTCGTGGTGATTTTTTTAACCGGCACGAGCAGCGCAGACGCCCTGCCCTACGAGCTACGCAAAAAAACGCTAAGGTATTTACTGCAAAATTTTTTGGTTGCGCAACGCGCCATGATGATCGATCTGGGCTCGCTTGCGATTTTTGACGACAAGCCCGCCCTGCAGTGCGCGATCGCAAAAAATTTAGGTATAAACAAAATAATTTTTGGGCAAAATCACGCGAATATGGAGCTATTTTTCGATGGAGGCGGCGTGCATTCGGTGCTAGACGAGTATCAAAAGCGCGGCGAAATCGAGATTTTGCTGATGCCCGAATACGTCTATTGCGAGAAGTGCAAGGTGCTCGTAAGCACGAAAAACTGCCCTCACGGCGCTCATCATCACGTGCATTACCGCACGCAAAATCTAAAAGCACTGCTACGCGCGGGGATCTTGCCGCCCGCGATTTTTATGCGTAAAGAGATCTCGGCGATGATTTTAAGCGAGCTTTTTCCTGCGCGATTTTCAGATCTGCAAAAGCTCTACGATGAGCTTTTTCCAAACAGCGGGATCTTACAGAGCCACGGCGAGAGCGAGTTTTACGAGCAGCTTATGCAGCTGTATCAAACTAGTGCGCTAAAGACGTAGCTCTCGAGGTCGCAACGCAAAAATGACGAGGAATTTGCGGCATCTAGGCAAAGGGTAAAATTTCGCGACGTTAGAATTTATAGCGGCTAGACATAAAGTAAAATTTCATAGTGCGGAAAGAAAGGACTGCGCGGAATTTTATAGCATAAAGAGTGGCGGATGCAGATTTGGCGTAAAATTTTGTGGCGCAACGAAGCTAAATTTTTAAAGCATTAGTGGTGCGATAAAAGAAGTTTTAAATCTTAAAGGCGCGGCCACGTAGCAAATTTATAACGACGCAATAAAATCGTGCGACGAAGCGGATTTAAAATTTTAAGGCGCGACATATGCATAAATTAGCAGTGCGGCGGATCTAAAATTTAAGCTTTCGACGAGCGAGTTTAAATTTAGCCAGATGCTCGCAGTAAATCGCGGCGCATAAAACTCGGCGTGCGGCGCAGCAGCTGCCCGCACACACAGAACGCTCTTCGCGTCGTCTTGAGTGGATTTAAAATTTCCGCGTAGAGCGAGCAAAATTTTAAAATTTTTACGCAAATGAGCAGAATTTTAAAATTCCTACGTTAGTGAGTAAAATTTTTGTGGCGAGCGGATAAAATTAATTTCGTGTAGGCGGGCAAATTAATTCTACATGCACGAACGAAATTTAAAATTCTGCGCGTAGGCGAATTTAAAATTTTCGCGCGAGCAGATGCTCTAATTAAAATAAGCGGTAAAATTTTAAAAAGCAAAATTTAAAAGGACAATTATGGATAAAATTTTCGTTACATTTTTCGGCGCGGGGCTACTAAAGCCCGCGCCCGGCACCTGGGGCAGCATCGCCGGCTGGATAGTGGGGCTGGCGATTTTGATGCTAGCGGGCGAGGTGACGCTGTTTTTGTGCGCCGCTCTCGTCTTTTTCGTCTCGCTTAAGATCGTAAGCGATTACGAAAGGCGGGTAGGCACACACGATAACAGTGAGATCGTCATCGACGAAGTTGTGGGGGTGTGGATTGCGATGTGCGTCGCCGCGCCCGTGGGCGAGATCTTTTCGCTGCCGCTGCGGGAGCTGATCGCGGGCTTTGAGAGCAGCAGGATATCAATCGTCGCGATGATTTTGGCGCTGCTGTTTTTCAGGGCTTTCGACATCCGCAAACCCTCGATCATCGGGCGCGTGGATCGCGACGTGCCGGGCGGTCTCGGCGTGATGCTAGATGACGTGCTGGCGGGCTTTTTTGCGGGACTCGGGGTTTTGATAGTTATCTCTTTAGGGGTCAAGCTTGGCGCCGCGGGATTGATTTTTTAAGCTTTTTCGAGCGAGATCGCAGCAAACACAGTACGATCGCTGGCGCTGTACGGGCCGCTATCAAGCACCGAAATTTTAAAAACCGTATCTTGAGCGGGCTTATGAAATTAGTGCAAATTTAACTTCTGAGGCGCGAGCCCGCTTGAAATTTAAAATTTAAGCGGTATTTATTCGCGTAGCCTGCAAATAAAGCAAACGTAAAATTTAAAATTTTGCACGAGTCGCGATAAAATTTGCGTGGCCTTAAATTTTAAATTTCGCAGCTTGCAGAATTCTAAGACATAAAAATTTAATTGCGCTGCAAGAATCAAAATCATGCCGCCTGAAATTTCGTGCGGCTAAATTTTAAAACAAAGCGGCAGGCGCAGCTCGCACGTAAAATTTTAAAATTTATCGCTAATCGTAGGCAGTCTAGCGGGGCGTGCTATTAAATTTTTGGCAATATTTATGGTTTTGCTTGTAGCATTGCCGCAAAATGCGGGTATCAGCGCAAAAATTTAAAGGAACGAAAAATGCAAAAGAGCGCGATTGAGATACGCGGCATTCCCGCCGCCGTTTGGGGGAACCGCTCGAAAAAGGTTTATATCTACGCTCACGGGCAAGGCGGAAGCAAGGAGGATGCGGAGCTTTTGGCTTCCGTCGTTTGTGAGCAAGGCTGGCAGGTAATTAGCTTTGACTTGCCCGGACACGGACAGAGGCGGCACGAGCCCGCTTCTTGCGATCCGCGGCGCGCTATTTTGGAATTTCGCGAAATTTTATCGTACGCAAGGAACCGCTGGGACGAGGTCGCGCTGTTTGCCGTTAGCCTAGGGGCATGGCTCGGCCTGCAAAGCTTCCGTGACGAAAAGCTTAGCGACTGCTTCTTCGTCTCGCCGATACTTGATATGAAATACGTTATTTCAAATATAATGTGCCAAGCTGACGTCAGCGAGGAGCGATTGAAGCAAGAGCGGATGATTTTGACCCCTGCTAGGCAACCGCTTTTTTGGGAATATTGGAGTTTTGTTTTAAATAATCCGATCACAAAATGGGAAACGCCCAGTAGAATTCTATACGCAGAAAACGACGATATGACGCCTCTGAAGATCGTCAAAAATTTTGCGCAACAATTTGGCTGCACCTTAAACATTATGAAAAACGGCGAGCATTGGTTCCATACGCCGCAGCAGCTAGATTATTTACGCAGATGGATCAAATCGGCGGTTGAGAATCGGCGATAAAATTCTATGAGAGATTTTTAAAACTCATGTATAAGCCTGCGCCGATAAAATTCCGCGCGTTTTCGGGGTACAAATTTCATAAATTTAAGATGATCTTGATATTTTGCTTTAATACGCTTGTTTTATAAGGCGCTTTTGCAGATCCAGCCACAGCTCTCATCGCTGTCACGCGAGGGACATAGCTTCAAAGCACACATTTCATAAATTTAACCGCAATAGCATAAATTATGACCGATATAAATTAGAAACTAAAATATGATTAAAATTTAGCCGATAAGCTGTCAATATAAATGCAAAAATGCCAATTTTAAAGCTAAATTTTAAAAAATGTCTATAAAGATGAATTCTTGAAATCTTAGCATGTTTTTGGCACGAGGTGCGAGCGATGTACGGCTTATCGCACTTCACTAGCACTATCGCGCTCATGCTACACGTACGCTTTACGAATCCATAGTAGTCGCACGATTAAATTTTAAAAATTATTTGCCTATCCTAAAGCCATTTAGCTTCATATAAGTCGTATCTTTATGAAATGCTTCGCAGCGCTCCCTATTGCGGTTAATGTTCTCAGTCGTGAAGAAATACCCATCACTATCTTGACGCAAGGTGATCGTCGCGCAAAAGATCATATCGTTTTTGAGTTTCGGTCCTACGCCATAGGTAAAGCTTTGATTGACTGCTAAGCTACGTGCCAGATCGCTATCGCTAAATTGTCTGGAACCCGTCATGCTCTTTAGCTCGCGAAAATTTCCTTGATTTAAGTAGTCGCGTTGTATATCTTTAAATACGCCTTCAAGCTCGACTGCATAAGCTTTTACTAAAACCTCATCCTTAGCACCGCTTAATTTAGGATATATTATTTTTACTATCACGAAGATTATAATAGCTAAAAATATTATCCCGCTTACGCCGCCGCCTACTGCCGCACCTTTTCTCATTTTCATCATTTTACTCCTTCATCGATGTCCTTTACCAAGGCATCTATTTTTTTATTAAGCATAAAATTTTCGTAGCTTTTTTGGATATAGGCTTCAAGCAGTTCGCCCGCATCCAGATGATCGCTGCCACGAGTTAAAATCCGCCAGTCCCTACCAAAGACCTTCGCAAAGTCATCATCCAGGCTTATCGCGTATTTTTTCGTCAAAGACTTACTCGCCAGCTGAACCGAAATTTCTTTCATTTCTCGCCTAAATTATCGCCTGCCAAAATATCGTCGATCTGCTTGCTTAGATCCTCATCGCTCATCTTGCGATATGCTAGATCGTTCTCCAGCGTGCCAAGCTGCATCCCCAAGGCCTCATTTTGCGCCTTGACCGTCGCTAGCTCGGTACGTAGCTTTTCGTTTTCATCTCTAGCCTCGGTGTATCGCCTGATGAGCTCGGCTACTTTGTTGCTTAAGCCCTCGACCTTTTTCTCTTCGTCAAAGATTGATTCCATTATTTCGCCTTTTCTGATATAATTTAAATGAAAATATTACCTAATTTTGGCTTTAAAAAAGGAAAAATTTTGCAAAATTTTAAAATCGAGAGCAAATTCTCCCCAAGCGAGGATCAAGAAAAAGCGATCGAAGGCATCGTCGCGGGCTTTAAAAGCGGCAACAAATACCAAACCCTTCTCGGAGTTACCGGCTCGGGCAAAACTTTTACCATGGCAAATATCATCAAGCGCCTCGGAATTCCCGCGCTCGTAATGACGCATAATAAATCTCTCGCGGCGCAGCTTTATAGCGAATTTAAGGGCTTTTTTCCGCAAAATCACATCGAGTATTTCATCAGCTACTACGATTATTATCAGCCCGAGGCCTATATCCCTAGGCAGGATCTTTTCATTGAAAAGGACAGCGACGTAAATGCTGAGCTCGAACGCTTGCGACTAAGCGCCACTGCAAGCCTGTTAAGCTTTGATGATGTCATCACCGTGGCGTCGGTTTCGGCAAACTACGGCCTGGGCGATCCCGCCGAATATAAAGGCATGGTGCTGTTTTTTGAGATCGGATCAAAATTTAGTACTAAATTTTTACTTCGCAAGCTCGTCGATATGGGTTACAAACGCAACGACGATTTTTTTGATCGCGGGAATTTTCGCGTAAACGGCGACGTGATCGACATCTATCCCGCGTATTTTAACGACGAGGCGTTTAGGATCGAGTTTTTCGGCGACGAGATAGAGGCGATGTATCATCTGGACGTGCTCGAAAACAAAAAGACGCAGAGCGTCAAAAAATTTATTCTCTACCCGACAAGCCAGTTCATCGTGGGCGAGCAGCGCCTGAAATCGACGATCAAAGGGATCGAGGAGGAGCTTGAGCAGAGGTTGAAATTTTTCGAGGACGCGGGCAAGCTCGTCGAGGCGCAGCGGCTGAAAGGGCGAGTGGAGTTTGATCTTGAGATGCTGGGCGCTACGGGGATGTGCAAGGGAATCGAAAACTACGCGCGCTATCTGACCGGCCAAAAGCCGGGGGAGACGCCCTACTCACTCTTTGATTACTACGAGAGCAAGGGCAAGGACTATCTCGTCATCGTCGATGAAAGCCACGTGAGCCTGCCGCAGTTTCGCGGGATGTTTGCAGGAGATCGCAGCCGTAAAGAAACGCTCGTAGAATACGGCTTCCGCCTGCCTAGCGCGCTTGATAACCGTCCGCTGATGTTTGATGAGTTTATCAACAAAAAAGCTAAATTTCTATTCGTCTCCGCAACGCCAAATGATTACGAGCTGGATCTTAGTCGCGGAGCGATATATGAGCAGATACTGCGCCCGACGGGACTACTCGATCCGCAGATTATCTTAAAAGACAGCGACAATCAGGTTGAAATTTTACACGATATGGCAAAGGAGGTCATCGCGCGCGGCGAGCGGATCTTAGTAACCGTGCTAACCAAAAAGATGGCGGAGGAGCTGAGCAAATACTATCTAGAGCTTGGGCTTAAGGTCAAATATATGCACTCGGACATCGATGCGATCGAGCGCAACGAGCTCATCCGCGGCCTACGCAGCGGCGAATACGATATGCTAATCGGTATAAATCTGCTCCGCGAGGGGCTCGATCTGCCCGAAGTAAGCCTTATCGCGATCATGGATGCCGATAAGGAGGGCTTTTTGCGCTCGCGCACGAGCCTAATTCAGACGATGGGGCGAGCCGCGCGAAACGTGCACGGGCAGGTCGTGATGTTTTGCAAAAAGATCACCGCTTCGATGCAAGAGGCGATCGACATCACCCAAAAGCGCCGCAAATTTCAAGATGAATACAACCGCGCCCACGGCATAACCCCGCATTCTGCGAGCCGCAATATCGAGGAGAGCCTAAAGATCGAGGACGGCACCGAAATTTTAAGAAAGGGTGCCAATCTCGAAAAAATGCCCGCCGCCGAGCGCGCCAAGATCGTAAAGGAGCTTCGCAAGCAGATGCTCGAAGCCGCAGCGGCTCTGGAGTTTGAAAAGGCCGCGGCGCTACGCGATGAGATCGCGAAGCTTAAGAAGCTGTAAATCGCAAGGCCCGAAACGTCGTAAAATTTTGTCGTGAAGTAAGGCGTGAAATTTACACGTTAAATTCCGTCGAACAGAGTGTGAAATTTACACGATTTAAGGGCGAAATTTATGCGCTAGATTTGCGCAAGCCCTTACCATAAATCCGTCAATGAATTAAAGCTTGTCACAATTTTCTCTTTTAAATTTTGATATGGTATCCAAAACAATAAAAATTAAAACCATATGAGACATTGCTAGCATAAACCATTTCTTCGGTGTAATATAATATCCTCTATCCGCAAATCTCATAAAATATCTATGCCCTTTTATGCTTTCTCGTTCGCCTAAATTATCGTCTAAAATAAGAATTTGATAAGCCGTTTTCGTTTTAAACGGAAAGGGGAATTTGGAATACCAAATCCTAACTTTGCGATCTTGCAAAAGATCAAAACGTAGTATATCTCTTTGTTTGTCATATATATAAAATTCATCTATCCCTTTATAATTTAGTCCCAAGGAAACCTTCTCTACGGCTTTTCTTTCGCTATCATAAAATTGCAATAACCACCAGCTTCCTCCCCTTAACGCGGAATCGCTAGTAAAACCTGTTATTATGCCATCTGTGATTTTGAGATCACTTAAATTTTTTGGATTAGACAAAGCGACTATATAATACCATGCGTAAGCGACCAATATTAAGCAAAAGCAGATCTTTATCTTATCCCAAATGCTTAGCCATTCATAAAAATTCCTAATTGCTTTCACACCGACCTTTTAATTTAAATATTCTTATTTTAGCGCCGATCCCTTAAGTAAGTATATAAAAATTTGGCTCAACAGAACTTTAATGCAAATACAAGGGGTACTAAGTTACGATAAGCCAAATTTAAACATTCGTCCAAACCCGCCGCTTAACGCCATCTTTGCAGCTCTTTTATAAGGTTTCGCAGCTTTCACCTCATCGAAATTTAGCAGAATTTATCGTCTTTTGGAATATAGGTGCCTCGGTTGAAAAAATAGCATAAAAGAAAAACTAATATGCAAATCGGAGCTATAAAGACTCCGTATAAAGTGCCGGCGCCGCTTAACTCATCTCGCGAACCTCCCATTGCCGAAGATAGAAATAGCAAAGTGGGAAATAAAACCAATACTAAGCTAGCCGTATTCTCAAAAGTAAAAATCGTCAAACTGGCATCTTGATTTTTTATGAAAAAGCTGCTGTATTTTTTTGTCTTGTAGCACTTTAAACAAAATGCCGTCAAGCAAATGGATAAAACGACCGCCACACAAAACAAAAGAGGCTCGGGCATCTGAATATCCACGTAGGAAATAAGTCGCGAAGCTACCGATGCAATGCCGAACAAAAGCGCTAAAAATACCATACTAGAGCACCTAATTAGCCTATGTTTATCGTATCGCTTCTTTAAATTCTCCGGTATTGCGGCGAATTTTTCGTCTAGCTCTTTCATCTCGGCTTGAAATTTTTCGCTCACGGCTCGCTCCTTTTAAGCGTTTAAATTTTAGAGATTATATCAAATTCGGCGTCGCGCCTTTTTGATGCCGCACCTTGCGGTTAAATTTTAAAATTTACCGCGTTATATTCGCGAAGAGCCGAAAAATTTCAAACTCGGCAAAGCATTAAAATTCCCGTCCGCCTTTAAATTTAGCATTTTACCGCAGTTAGCAAAGCTCCAAATTTTCCACGCGCAGCGGTCTTTCGCCCTCGAAAATCACCCCGATGCCGAAAGGCTCGCAAATATCAAGCGCGCCGGGCCCCAGCAGCCACTGCGTATCGCGTGCGTAAAACGTGCATTGCGGCAGCCCAAATGGCAGATCGCAAACGGGCGCGTCAAGCAGCCTAAGCTCATCCTCGCTCAAACGATACTCGCGTCTAAGCTCGTCTCGCAGGAAGACAAGAGCGTCTTTTACATACCGATCGATGTCCCAGGCGTCGCTGCGCGAGCAAGACCCCTCATCGTCCACATCCGCCGTATCTGCAGACACGAGGCAAAACGCTACCTCACCGAAGTTTTCGCTTTTTAGTTCCAGCTCCGCATACCAAATAAAGCCCTCGTCCGTTGCGACTTTTTCAAGTTCGCCAAATTTCCAAGCCATTTTTTGCATTTTATTTCCGCCCCATATTTTCGCTCGTCTTTTAAAATTTTGATGCCGCGCCCGTTTTTGCGCGCTGTGTTTAAATCCGTGCCGAAATAGAATCCCGCTCGCTTCTTAGCGGACGGGCAATGATAACGAAGCAGATTACTTTTAAATTTTAAAATTTCAATGAAAGCCGCTTTAAAATTTAAAATTTCAAAAGACCCGCCGTTTGTCCGCCGCGAGCGGCGATGAAATTTTAACGCCGCGTCTTACGGCTAAATTTTAAAATTTAGCTCGCCGTAGAAGCAACGCGCCATAAAATTCCACGGCGAAATTTCAAGCTAAAATTCTAACTCAAAATTCCACGCCCGTAGCACAGAATTTAAAGCCCAAAAATTCTATCGCGGCGACTTAGAATTTCACTCGTTAAATTTTATAAATTTGCGCACTTTTAATCCGCAAATTTAATATGCCTTTACGAGCCGTAAATTTTTTAGATATATGACGCCGTCAAAAACGCCGCCTCCATTCGGCGCAGGCCAAGAAATGGCAATTCTTTTCGGCTCCTCGTCGTATTTAGGCTCGCAATAATTCTTAAAGCAGTCTATTTTAAATACCTCTTTATCGTTGCTATCAAAATCCGTCTGGGTAGAATTTTTGGGAATTTCCAGCGTGTGGATTATACGATACGGCTCGCCCTCTTTTGTGCGGGCGGACATTATTTTTATTAGCGTGTCTGTGCTGCCGTCCGAGGTCCTATAGACCCCGTCTTGCCCCAAGCCCGCCAGCTCGAATTTTTTCTCCTTGCTATAAAATGCCGAGATTATAGAGCAGCCGCTAAAAAGCAAAGCCGCCGCAAATAACGCAAACGCTCTCATCTTTCCTCCTTAGGCCGGTTAAATTTAGTTTTTAAAACTATGAATAGGCGCAGGAATCTGGCCGCCGCGGGCGATGAAGTCCGCCGAGGAGTTTTTATTTACGCTCATCACGGGCGCGCTACCCAGAAGCCCGCCAAATTCCAGCGTGTCGCCCTCTTTGCCTTTTGGGATTATGCGCACGGCGGTCGTTTTTTGATTTATGACGCCGATCGCGGCCTCGTCGGCTATGATCGCGGCGATCGTCTGCTCGGGCGTATCCTGCGGGATCGCGATCATATCGAGCCCCACCGAGCAGATCGCGGTCATCGCTTCGAGCTTTTCCAAATTTAACGAGCCCGCGCGCACTGCGGCTATCATGCCCTCGTCTTCGGAGACAGGGATAAACGCGCCGCTAAGTCCGCCTACTTGGTTGCACGCCATCACTCCGCCCTTTTTGACCGCGTCGTTTAGCAGCGCTAGCGCAGCCGTCGTGCCGTGCGTGCCGACGCGCTCTAGTCCCATCTCCTCAAGCACGCGCGCGACCGAATCGCCCACCGCCGGAGTCGGAGCTAGCGAGAGATCTACGATGCCAAATTTCACGCCCAGGCGCTCGGACGCCATTTGACCTACGAGCTGTCCGATGCGCGTGATCTTAAACGCCGTCTTTTTCACGGTCTCGGCAACCACGTCAAAGCTCGCTCCGCGCACCTTCTCAAGCGCGCGTTTAACGACGCCGGGGCCGCTGACGCCCACGTTTATGACGACCTCGGCCTCGCCCACGCCGTGAAATGCGCCCGCCATAAAGGGGTTATCCTCGACGGCGTTGGCAAATACGACTAACTTTGCGGCACCTAGATCCGAAAGCCTCGCCGTCTCTTTGATCACGCGCCCCATGTCGGCTACTGCACTCATATTTATGCCCGTTTTGGTCGAGCCGATATTTACCGACGAGCAGACCTTTTGCGTAGCGGCAAGCGCGGCGGGGATGGAGTCGATTAAAATTTTATCGCCCTTTGCGTAGCCCTTTTGCACTAGCGCCGAAAAGCCGCCGATAAAGTCGATACCGACCTTTTGCGCCGCCTCGTCCATCGCTTTAGCAAGCGGGACGTAGCCCGTGGCATTCGTCGCCGCGCCGATGATAGCGATAGGCGTTACGCAGACGCGTTTATTTACGATCGGGATGCCGAGCTCTGCTGAAATTTCATTGCCGACCTTTACTAGATCGCGAGCCTTATCGGTGATCTTGGCGTAAATTTTCTCCGCGGCTTTGTCGATATCGGGATCGATGCAGTCAAGCAGGCTGATACCCATCGTGATCGTGCGGATGTCGAAATTTTGCTCCTCGATCATCGCGATCGTTTCGGTTACGTTTTTGATGTCCATTTGCGCGCCTTAGATGTTGTGCATGGCGTCAAATATCGCCGAGCTTTGGATGTTGATCTTTACTTTTAGCTTTTCACCTAGCTCGTTTAGCTCCTCGCGCAGAGCCGTGAAGTCCTGCTTTTCCTCGCTGGAAACCACCGCCATCATCGTAAAAAACTCGTCCAAAACCGTCTGGCTGATGTCGTCTATGTTTAGCCCAAGCTGCGCGAGCTTAGCCGAAACGCCCGCTACAATGCCGACCTTGTCCTTACCGATCACCGTTACGATCGCTTTCATTCTTACTCCTTTTTAAAATTTAGTGCTTTTGAGCGTGGAAGCCTTTTAAAACGGCTAAGCTTTGCCGCCGTTTGAAATTATCAGCGCGAACACGATTGCGACCAAAGCGTAAAATATTACCGCGAGCCATATCGCCCATCTATTCACGCCACCGCCCTTTCTTAGGGCTTCGTCGTCCTGTTTATCCAGCAATGAAACAAAACTATCGCAAACGTAATATTTCGCCATAGTCCCGCTACTGACGCTAATCGCCGTTCCTATGGTTCTGTCCTGCCCATCCAAAAACGGAATAAAGCAGGTAGCCACCACAACGGCAAATAGGGCTGCGGCAATCTTGTACTCCTTGCGGTACAGAAAAAAGAACAGCGTACCGAAAAAGGCCCACCAACTCCACGTGCTTACGTAATTTAACTCGCGCTGCTTGCCCGCGGCGAAAAATTTCTCGCAGGCGCGTGCGTAAATTTCAACCTTGCTCGGGGTTTGCAAGAAAATTTCCAACTTCTGTCGAAGCAGCTTACCATCAGATAAAATTTCTCTAGCGTAATCCGTCATCTCACCCTCCTTAGCGATAAATCCCCACGGCGGCGCGAACCTTTTGCATCAATGAAGCAGCCGTCGCAGCCGCTCTTTGCGCGCCCTGTCTTAGCATCTCGTCTAAAATTTCGCGGTGGCTTTGATAGTATTCGAATTTATCTCGCGCATCTTTGAAATAGCCCTGCACTAGCTCGTTTAGATACGCCTTGAAGTGCCCATGCCCCTCGCCTCCCTGCTCGTAACGAGCCTGTAGCTCCGCTTGCTCCGCTTCGCTTAAAAACAGCTTCGCGATATTATAGACATTGCATCCGCGCCACTGCTTAGGCGCTTCTAGCGGCTCAGAGGTTGTTACGATACTTGAAATTTGCTTCTTTAGCGTCGCGGCATCTGCAAAAATATCGATCGTATTGCCGTAGCTCTTGCTCATCTTCGCACCGTCTGTGCCCGGCACGATCGCTACTTCATCATTTACGCGCGCTTGCGGAATAGTTAAAATTTCACCGTGGGCGTTGTTAAATTTAAGCGCGATGTCGCGGGCTATCTCGACGTGCTGGATCTGATCCTTACCCACGGGCACTACCTCCGCGCTGTATAGCAGAATGTCCGCCGCCATCAGCACGGGGTAGCTGAACAGATCGTGCTTGCTCTCAAAGCCCTTTGCGATCTTGTCTTTGTAGGCGTGCGCTCGCTCGAGTAGCCCCATCGGCGTGTATCCGCTTAAAATCCAGTAAAGCTCCAACACCTCTTTTACGTCGCTTTGCACCCAAAACACCGTCTTTTTCGGATCGATCCCCAGCGACAAAAACGCCGCGGCGGCCTCGTAGGTTGAGCTTTTAAGCTTTGCGCCATCGCTTACGGACGTGAGCGCATGGTAGTTTGCGATAAACATAAACATCTGCTCTCCCGCATTTTGCGCATCCACCATCTGCTTGATGCTCGCGAAGTAGTTGCCCAAATGCAGCTTGCCGCTGGGCTGAAGACCCGTTAAAATTCTCATCGTTGCTCCTTTAAATCAAAATCAAATCGCCGTCTACGAAGCCCGCGGCAACGTGCTTGCACTCAAAAATTTTTGCATCTGGCATCTGCTCTCGCAGCTCGCGCAAAGCCTGCACGAGTATTTTTAAAACCTGCCGCCACGAAAGCTCGCTTAAAAAATCAAGCTGCAAGCGCGAGCTTTGCGGATAAAACTCATCCTCGTCCTCGCACGCCCAGTCGTCATCATCCGCATCGTAGCTGCTCGATCCCGCCAGCTCAAGCGCATAAGGCTCGTAAAGATCGAAGTGCCACGCGATTACGCGCTTTGGAATTTGCTCGCGCTCTAAGCCCTCTAGTAGCTCGCGCAGCTTCTGCTTTAGCGCCTCTTTCTTTTCAAGCTTATCGCTTTTGCTCTCTTTACCGTGCGGCTTGGAATTTTTGCCGCCGTCTGGGCACTTTTGTTTAGACATCTTTTTTCCTTTCAAGCTTAGCCCATCGCAGGCGGAGCAAATTTCTTTTACGATCTTTTTTACGCTTTTATTTTCCACGTCGATTACTATGTCGGCCTTTTTTTCATATGCCCCGTCTCTTTGGGCGTGCAGCGCCGCGGCCTTTTGCAGATCCGCTAGCAGCGGGCGCTTGGCAAATTTTTTCTCTGCGTTCTCGCTGTTTTTTAAGCGCTCGATTATCCCTTCAAAGCTTGATTTCAGATACACGACGGTGCCGATTTTGTTTAAATTTTTTACGGCGTAAAAGCCGCCGCCCGTAGAGATCACGGCGCAGCGGACGGACTTTTCTAAAAATTTCGCAAGGCCTTCTTCCATCTTTCTGAAGCTCTGCTCACCCTGCTCTTTAAAAATTTGCCCGATCTTTTTATTGGCGTAGCTTTCGATCATATCGTCGCAATCAAGCGCAAACATCCCGCTTTGCGCAGCCAGCGCCCGTGCTACCGTGCCCTTACCGACCCCCATAAAGCCGATGAGCACGATGTTACCGCTCTTCATCGCTCTCCCCTTTTTTGCGCGGCAGCAGCACTAGCGGACTACCCGAAAGAGCAAAGCTCGCGCGCAGTCTGTTCATCAAATAGCGCTTGTAGCTAAAATGCAGCGCTCCGGGACGGTTCATTACAAGAGCGATCTTCAGCGGCGCAAAGCCGATCTGCGCGGCGTAGTAAATTTTAACCGATTTGCCTCGCTCGCGAGGTATTGGATGCGCCTTTATCGCGGCTTCTACCGCTTCATTGATCCTTGCGGTGCCGAGCTTGCGCGTGAAATTTGAATAAACCTCCAAAATGAGCGGGTAAATTTTATGGATCCGCTTCCTATCCGTCGCACTGACGCTGATGATCGGCGCGTATGAAAGAAATTTAAACCTATCGCGCAGATCGCGGCAAAACTCGTCGTAATCGCGCTCGCAAAGATCCCATTTGTTTAAAATTATGATTAGACCTAGTTCAAATTTAGCCGCAAGCCCCGCGATGCGCTCGTCCAGCTCGTTTAGCGGCTCGCTTGCGTCAAGCACCAAAAGCGCGATGTCGGAGTTTTGCAAAATTTTTTCAGTGCGATTTAGCGCGAAACGCTCGATGCCTTCGATCTTGCCGCGGCGGCGAATGCCCGCCGTGTCGATAAACTCGAGCGTGCGCCCCTCAAATTCCGTGCTTTCATTCACCGGATCGATCGTCGTGCCCGCATAATCGCTCACGACCGAGCGCTGCGAGCCCACAAGCGCGTTTAGGAGGCTTGATTTACCAACGTTTACCCGCCCGATGATACCCACGCCGATAGTTTTACTGGCGTAAAATTCCTCGTCGTGCCCCTCTTTCGGCTCGCCCTCGTCGTTAAAGCCCTCTATAAAATCATCAAAAATTTCATCCTCGTCCTGCCTCGTGGGCGCAGGGTCCAAAAATCCGTATATCCACTCTTTCAGCTCGTCGATGCCGCTGTTGTGCGAGACGGAGATCGGGAAAAATTTAACGCCGAATTCGTTAAACTCCCAGCTGCGCTCCTCGTCGCGCTTGCCGTCGATCTTATTGACCGCCAGGGCGATGGGCTTACCGAGCCTCTGCAGCGAGAAAAATATCCGCCGCTCATCATCGCTCGGAAGCAGCTTGCCGTCCGTCATAAAGATTATCAAATCCGCGCTCTTTGCCTCGCTTAGCGTCTTAGTCTGCACGCGCGCAAACAGCTCGGAGGTATCGTCCAAGCCGCCAGAATCGATCACGCGCACGCGGCGATCGAAAATTTCGGCTTCGGCTTTGTTGGTATCGCGCGTCGTACCCGCAACGTCGCTGGTAATAGCGATGCGAGCGCCCGCTAGGCGGTTAAAAAGGCTCGACTTGCCGACGTTGGGGCGCCCGATGATGATCAAACTTTTCACGTTCGTCCTTGTAGTTTTTGGCGCGATTATAACCAAAAATAGATTAAAGCCAAATTCTACGCGCTCGCTCGCGGAAGGAAGCGGCAAAATTTTATAAAATTTAGGCGCTAAATTTAGAAATTTTATCGCGGCACTAGCAAAACGTCGCTTGAATAAAAGGCCTCAAGGCTTGCGATCCGCCGCCGCAGACGGCGCAGAACGGGGCGATGCGTAAATTTTATAAATTTTAAAAACCTCAGTCTAAGTGTGAAATCTAGCGGTCGAAAAACAAAAACGCGCGAAAACATAAAACCCGCAGCTGCGTAAATTTTACTGCTTTGCTCAGGCAAGCGGCGGCGCGCAGAGCAGAGGGTCGGTAAAAATCGCAAAAGCAGCGCCCAATATCCAAGCGCGAACTAGCGCCTGCGAGCGAGAAACGCAAATGCAAGCGTCAAAGCGCAAAACCGAACGATCACGCCCAAGCGCGCAAAAGAAGGCGGCGCGGCAAGATTAAAAGTGATGACGCAGGAGAATTAGAAACAACGGAGCGGCGAGGGTGAGATTAAAAACGGCGGAATATTAAAATTTAATCATTATGCGTGTATAATTCCGCAAATTTAAAGGGGCGCGATGAAATACAACAACTTCTTGCTACACCATCTAAGCGTGTATTATATGCTGATGGCGTGCTTTTACTACTCTCTTACGGGCGTTTTTGCCAAGCTTTTGGGCGCGCAAATTTCATCGCTTGAGGTCGTGCTCTTTCGCAATCTGCCCGGACTTTTGATCCTGCTTTATAAAATCAAGGCTCGTCCTCGCACGGCGCGCTTCGCAAACAAGGGCGGTCATCCTTTTACGCTCGCGTTTCGCGGCATTATCGGGATTTTGGGGCTGATGGTATTTTTTTATAACGTCGCTAACATCAGCCTCGGCGAGGCATTTACCTTTCAAAAAACGGCGTCCATTTGGACGGCGATCATCGCGTACTTTACCCTCGGCGAAAAATTCGGCGCAATGGGCTGGTTCTCGGTCTGCCTAGGCTTTGTGGGCATCGTTTTAGTAATTCAGCCGCAGTTTGGCTTGCAGCCGAGCGATATTTTTGGAATTTTAAGCGGATTATTCGCCGCGATGGCGTTTACCTCCGTGCGCGGGCTGCGCAAATACTATAGCTCCGATACGATCATCCTCTCTGCGCTTCTTGCCGGCACGCTGATGCCCGTAGCGCTTATGATCGCGGCAGAATTTATAGACGCGCCCGCGCTGAGCTTTATGCTTTGCAAATTTAAAATTCCAAACGCGCAGGGCTGGCTCTTTGCCGTGCTTTTGGGGCTGCTGGGGCTATTTTATCAAACCTACGTCACCAAGGCCTACGCCGCGACGCGCAAAGCGGGCATAGTAGCTACGATCAGCTACGCCGACATCATCTTTTCGACGCTATTTGGGCTGCTGCTAGGCGACGCCTTGCCCGGTTTCATGGCGCTTTCGGGCATGGCGCTCATCATCGCCGCGGGCGCGCTCGTCGCAAACCGAAAGTAGCGAGCGATGAAGCAAAAATTTTACTCCGCGTTTTGGCTGAAACATCTGGGCGTTTATTATATGCTCGTAGCGAGCTTTTATTTCGCGCTAAACGGCGCGCTAGCCAAGGTCATGGCGGAGCGGATGAGCAGCGCCGAGATCGTATTTTTCCGCAATGTCGTAGGCATCGCGATCGTGCTGTTTTCGCTAAGGCGGGTAAAAAATCTGGGCCCGGGCGGCAAGCCGTGGCTGCTCGCGTTTCGCGGTTTTATCGGCAGCTGCGGTATCTTAGCGACCTTCTACAATATCGCTCACATCGATCTTGGCACCGCTTTTACCTTCCAAAAGACGGCGCCCATTTTCACCGCGCTATTTTCGGCGTTTTTCTTAGGCGAAAAGCTAAGCTCGCGAGGCTGGTTTGCGATACTGCTCGGCTTTGGCGGAATTTTACTCGTCGTGCGCCCGCACATCGGCATCAGCGTAACCGACGCGGTGGGAATTTTCGGCGGCATGTGCGCGGGGCTTGCATACACGAGCGTGCGCGAGCTTCGTAAACACTACGCCACTAACCTCATCGTACTGGTTTTCGTCTCGTCCGCTACCTTTCTAAGCGCGATGATGATGGCTGCGGGCTGGGCGCTTGAGGGTAGCGAGGTTAAAATTTTAGGGCTTTTCAGCGGCGCGGATTTGGCGAGGCTCGCTTATTTCAACCCGCCAAGCCTTTTTGGCTGGGTGCTCGTGGCACTTCTGGGCGTCAGCGGGATCTACTTTCAAATTTACATGACGCGCGCCTACGCCGCTTCACGCAAAGCGGGCATAGTCGCCGCGATCAGCTACAGCGACATCCTATTTAGCATGGCACTAGGAATTATGCTAGGCGATCATCTGCCCGGTCCAATCGTGCTAGCAGGCATTGCGGTGGTAATTTTAAGCGGAATTTTAATCGCCCGCGAGCGCTAAATTTAAATCTAAATTTAAAACTAATTCAAACGCGGCGCGAGGCCAAATTTAATCCGCGCCGCAAGCCTGCGCTAAATTTCAGCAGTCTAAAAGCTTAAAAAGACTAACATTCAAATCAAAGTTCTACGGTGTAGAAATATTTTTCGACGGATTTAAAATTTTATGCATTTTATCGGTATCGACATCGGCTCTACCTCGTCAAAGGTCGCCGTTATGGACGAACGCGGCGAATTTTGCGAGCTATTTTTGCTGCCAAGCGGCTTTAGCGCGGTCAAAGTCGCGCGCCAGATCAAGCAAGCCTTAGAGCAAAAAGGCTACGCAGGGGGCTTCGTGACGGCTACGGGCTACGGACGCGTTAGCGTGGAGTATGCGCAGCTTAGTATGAGCGAAATTTTATGCCACGGGCTTGGGGCGCACTTTTTGTTTGAGCCTGATTGCACCGTCATCGATGTGGGCGGGCAAGACACCAAAGCGATCAAAATCGAAAACGGCAAGCCCGCGGATTTTATTATGAATGACAAATGCTCGGCGGGCACGGGCAAATTTTTAGAGATCAGCGCGGGCCGCTTGGGGCTTGAGCTGAGCGAAATTTACAAAACCGCCCGCAAAAATCCCGCGATCAAACTAAGCTCAACCTGTACGGTCTTTGCCGAGAGCGAGATCGTCTCGCTAAGCGCAAATGGGGCTGAAACTAGCGAGATCGCCTACGCTATCGTGGATTCCTCCGCGCAAAAGGTCGCCTCACTCATCAAACGACTGGAAAATAAAATTTACTTTTTAAGCGGCGGACTTAGCAACGTGGAGCTTTTTAAAAATTTACTCGGCGAGCGCTTGGGGGCTGAAATTTTTACTCACGAAAACGCAATCTACTGCGGTGCGATGGGCGCTGCGCTTATCGGTGCACGCAAAGCAAACGAAATTTTAAAGGAGACGAGATGAGAATGGATTTTGACGCGCTTAAAAAGCGCAACGCAATGGCTCTGCACGATCTAAAAGAGCAAGGCAAACACGTAGTGGGGATGTTTTGTACCTACTCTCCTAAGGAGCTTATTTACGCTGCGGGCGCCGTGCCAGTTGGGCTTTGTGCCTATGATGAGAGCCCTATAGACGCCGCTCATGCCGAGCTTCCGCGCAATCTTTGCCCACTAATTAAAGCAAGCTACGGCTACGCGGTTACGAAAAAATGCCCCTATATGAACGCCAGCGACCTCGTCATAGGCGAAACGACCTGCGACGGCAAGAAAAAGATGTATGAGCTGCTCGCAAAGCATAAGGACGTCCACGTACTGCAACTGCCGAATATGACTGACGGCAAGAGTTTGGAGCTTTTTACCGACGAGCTTAGGAAATTTCGCAAAGTTTTAGAGCAAAAATTTAATACGAAAATCACGGATGAAGCGCTGCTCGATGCAGTG
Organism: uncultured Campylobacter sp.; assembly: GCA_963529625.1. Lineage (GTDB taxonomy): Bacteria > Campylobacterota > Campylobacteria > Campylobacterales > Campylobacteraceae > Campylobacter_B. The sequence goes on from CAURZM010000003.1 coordinate 164,129, forward strand.
CAAATTTACAACGAAGAGCGCGATGTGATGTTGGAGCTTTTAGAGCTTGGCAAACTAAATCCGATGCCGGTAGCGGGCAGCGAAATTCATCAAATTTCATTTGCGAGCGACTTTATTTACGACAAACGCGAAAAGCTTAAAATGATACGCGCCTACATAGCCGCCGCAAAGAAGATATCGCCGCCGAAAACTCGTAAAAAGCGGATCATCATCACCGGCTGTCCAAGCGGAGGCGTGTACGAAAAGGTTATCAAGCAGATTGAGGAGCTGGGTGCAGACGTAGTGGCATTTGAAAACTGCTCCGGCACCAAAGGCTATCAAAACCGAGTACAAACTAAGGGCGATTTGGTCGCAAATATCGCCGAGCGTTACCTTAAAATCCCCTGTTCGGTGATGTATCAAAACGACGCACGCTCGGATATTATCAAGGAATTTATCCGCGAATATCAAGCAGACGGCGTCATCGACGTCGTGCTAAGCGGCTGCCACACCTACGCGATCGAGACGAATAAAATAAAGGAGGCGAGCCGCGAAGCGGGAGCGAACTATATGTCGCTAGAGACCGATTATTCAAAACAGGATGTCGGGCAGATACGCACGCGCTTGGAAGCATTTATCGAGCTACTTTAATCGATGCTGTTTGAAATTTTAAAATGAAGAATTTTCTAAATTTAAAAACAAACCAAAGAAAGGAGAGGTTGCATGAAATTTAAGGAGATAGACGAATCTCGTCGTGGCTTTTTAAAAGGAGCTTTGGCAGCAGCCGCCATCGCCGGACCGGAAGCGATGCTTGCTGGCTATACGCCGTTTAAGCCAGATTCGCTGCAGGTTTGGTCGTGCGGAGGACTGTCCGAAGCATTTAACGAGCTAAACGCCATTTATGAGTCAAGGACGGGGCACAATATCCAATACACCGGCGCCTTTGCGGGTGCGCTCGGAAAGTCGCTGCTAGCCTTGCAGGGCAAGACGGAGGTTTTCGGCGCTCGCGTTTTGGAGCTGTCTCAAAAACTGCGTAAGGCTGGACTTAGCCTTCGCTTTAGACCGCTATGTTTTACCGACTACGTTTTAGTAGTGCCAAAGGGCAATCCCGCAGGAATTCGCGATCTGAAGGATTTGGCAGAGCCAGGCGTGCGGGTGATGCTTCCGCTAAGGGCTTCACCTCCTGGCAGCGGACCGGTAAAGGGAATTTTGAAAAATTCAGATCTCACAGAGCCCGTTATGAAAAATATGATTGCCAACGGCTCATGTGTCATCCAGATGATGTGCGATCTGGTAGATGGCAAGGGTGATGCATCCATCATCGAAAAGCGCCTAACGACGCACGATAGGTTTAAAGACAAGATCGAATATATGCCTATCGACGAGAAACTAATTCCGCCCGGGCCGCTTACCTTTACGCTAAATATCATGAAATACGTAAAGGACGAGAAGCTAGCCGACGACTTCGCGGACTTCGTTTGCTCCGTGGAGGGGCAGGAAATTTTCGAGCAGCACGGCTTTACCTCCATCCATTCGGCGCGCGGGCTTGAACTCATAGAAAGGTTTGGTGTAAAAGATGTTTAGTATCGTAAATATGGCAAAGATGAAAAAAGTCTCTAGGCTAACTAAAATTCGTCGATTGGTGCAGCTGATTTTTATCGGTGCGATCGGGCAATGGGCTTATTACGGAATTTTTAGATGCCCTTTTATAGTGCCTTTCGTAAACTGCCAATCCTGTCCGATCGTCACGTGCTGGGGGCGGATCGCGACCGTCTTTTTCGGCTTTTGGCTGTTTATACCTGTGCTGGTTATTTTCCTTGGGCGCGCGTTTTGCGGCTGGCTTTGTCCGGGCGGATTCGTAAATCAAATGCTAGGTAAATTTGCTATTTTTAAGCTTAAAATTCGCAATAAAAAGCTTAGATTTGCGCAGATAGGCATGGTTTTAGCCGTTTTGCTTAGCGCGGGCGTGTATTTTATCTACGGCAATCCTCGCGTTATGATCCCTATCCGCACCAGCGACGAGTATCTAAACGCCGTTATCATGTCCTTTAAATTTTCCGACTGGTACTGGGCGGTTCGCACTGCCGTAGTCGTAGGCCTCATCGCCGCATCCTTGATCGTCGCAAATTTATGGTGTCGCTTCGCCTGCCCTAGCGGCGGCATAATGGAGCTACTGCGTAAAATTTCAATATTTCGCGTTTATAAAACGAGCGCCTGCGATAACTGCAACGCCTGTTTGCGCAAATGCGAAATGGGCACGAGACCGGACGAGATGAACTGCACGAACTGCGGCGATTGTATGGACGTTTGCCACGCGGACGCCATCAAATTTGGAAGGAAAAAAGATTGATGAATTTTTTTGCCAAACCCTCCTTCGATAACCACCCGTGCTTTAGCAAAAAAGCGTCCGCGAGCTACGGGCGCGTGCACCTTCCCGTAGCACCGCATTGTAATATCCAATGCAATTTTTGCAACCGCATCTACGACTGCGCAAACGAAAATCGCCCCGGCGTAACGGCAAAGGTGCAGAGCCCGGATGAGGCCGTGGGATACGTGGAGAATCTATTTAAATTTAGACAAGATATCTCGGTCATCGGTATCGCAGGGCCCGGAGATCCTATGTGCGATGCCGATAAAACCCTAGCGACCTTTGAAAAATGCAAAGCTCGCTTCCCTCACGCCCTGCTTTGCCTGTCCACAAACGGTCTAGCTCTGCCCGAGCACGTGGATGATATCGTGCGCATCGGCGTGAGCCACGTGACGGTAACGGTCAATGCCGTAACGCCCGAAGTGGGCGGCAAAATTTATGCGTGGGTACGCCACGGAAATAGAATTTACCGCGGCGAAGAGGGCGCTAGAATTCTTCAGGCGCGCCAAGAGGAAGGAATCCGCAAGCTAAAAGAAGCCCGCATGATCGTAAAGATAAACACTGTCGTAATCCCCGACGTAAATATGGATCATGTCTCCGAAATTGCGGAAAAAGCAAAAGAGTGGCAGGCTGATATCATGAACTGCATGGCGATGATCCCCGTGCATGATACCCCTTTTGCAAATATCAAATCGCCCTCTAACGAAGAAATTCGCAGTATGCGAAAGCTAATCGGCGGCTCAATGGCGCAGATGACTCACTGCAGCAGATGCCGCGCCGATGCATGCGGTAAGCTTTGCGAAAAATAAAGACCTGCTTTTAGCGGGTCTTTTATCCGGCCTAGGGGATACACTCTTGTAACGCATGCAGAATTTTATGTAAAGATTTAAATTTAGGGCTAGCAAGCAGCCGATAAGCGGCTTTTTGGCGGCGACGCTTTCCAAAAATTTAAAAACAATTTTTAAATAATATTATTTTGCTTTTATTTAACTTTGGCTATAATTCTCCCAAAATTAGGCACATCAAAAACCGAAATTTCGGTTTAAAATAAAGGAGACATCATGGAAAAAGTTTCAAGACGTGATCTGCTCAAAATGAGCCTAGTTGGCGCGGGTGCTTTAGCGCTCGGCTCCGTAAACGCAAACGCTGCGGTAAGCTCAAAAGACGTCAAATTTGACGAAGAGTGGGATGTAGTCATCATTGGCTCCGGTTTTGCAGGACTTGCAGCTGGTATAACAGCAGCCGAAAAAGGCAATAAAGTCCTAATCCTAGAAAAGATGGGGCGCGTCGGCGGTAACTCCGTTATCAACGGCGGTATATTTGCCGTTCCAAACAGCGACAAGCAAAAAGCCGAAGGCATCAAAGATAGCAACGAGCTATTTATCAAAGACTGCCTAAAAGCCGGCCGCGGCCTAAACCACGTAGATCTAATCGACACCATCGCTACTCGCGCGCAAGACGCATATAAACTAACTCTAAAATGCG
>CAURZM010000004.1:0-133864 GCA_963529625.1 uncultured Campylobacter sp.
GCGCCTAGTCTTGACTTAAAATTTCTACACAACATTAAAATCCATCTCACGATACTGCCGCTATCGAATTGCGTTTAAAATTTGGCGTTTCGCGAAATTTTGCAAATTTTAATTTGATAGAATTTTAAGTCAAATTGCGAAGGATTTTAAGATGGATTTGAATGTTGTTGCAGATTTTGCGACCAAGACTAGGCATGTAGCCTGTCGCAGGGAGCAAAATCAAAACTCATTCAAAGGCGCTTAAAAGCCAAGCAAATTTTAAAGGAGAAATAATGATTTTAAAAGGAAAAAAGGGCCTCATCGTCGGCGTCGCTAACGCCAAATCTATCGCTTACGGCATCGCCGAAGCTTGTCACGAGCAGGGTGCGCAGATGGCGTTTACCTACCTAAACGACGCGCTAAAAAAACGCGTAGAACCGATCGCAGAGGAGTTTGGGAGCAAATTTGTCTATGAGCTTGACGTAAACAATCCTGCTCACTTGGACAGGCTTGCGGATCGTATCAAAGCGGACCTTGGCGAGATAGATTTCGTCGTGCATGCCGTGGCCTATGCGCCGAAAGAAGCGCTTGAAGGCGAGTTCGTAAACACGAGCAAAGAAGCCTTTGATATCGCGATGGGCACGAGCGTGTATTCGCTACTAAGCCTCACGCGCGCGGTGCTGCCGGTGCTAAAAGAGGGCGGCTCGGTGCTCACGCTAACCTACCTCGGAGGGCCGAAATTCGTACCTCACTACAACGTAATGGGCGTTGCAAAAGCAGCGCTTGAAAGCTCTGTGCGCTACCTCGCTCACGATCTTGGCGCGCGCGGCATCCGCGTAAACGCTATCAGCGCGGGTCCGATCAAAACGCTTGCGGCAAGCGGAATTGGCGATTTTAGGATGATTTTACGCTACAACGAGATCAACGCGCCGCTCAAGCGCAACGTCACGACGCAAGACGTCGGCAAAAGCGCGATGTATCTACTCAGCGACCTTGCTAGCGGCGTGACCGGCGAGGTGCACTACGTCGACTGCGGCTACAATATCATGGGCATGGGCGACGTGGCTACCGACGCCGAGGGTAAGACGATTCTTGCGTGGGATGCGGCTAAGGCCGAATAAGCGGCGTGCAAAAAGGCAAAATTTGACGCGCGCCGCAAAATTTAAAGGTAGAAAATGAAAGATTACATCTGCGTATTTGATTGCGAGACGATCCCCGACGTAGCGGCGTTGGTGCGGGTGCTGGATGAGGATGCGATCGCGGGTTGCTTTGAGCCTTTCGATAAAAAAAGCTTCGCAAAGCTTATTAACGCGCAGCTCTCGCAAAAGATCGGCGGCGAGAAGCAAAACGCGTCTTTAAATTTTGCTGTAAATTCGGCAGAGCAGAATTCTAAAATAGAAAATTCCGCGCAAAATTCCGCACCGCAAAGCTTTACGCAGCAAGACGCTGCGCTTCAAAGCTTCGCCAGTGAAAATTCCGCTGAAAATTACGCGCAGGGAAATTTTACGAGCGAAAATTCCATGTCGCAAAATACGGCGCCCAAAAATTCCGCGTCGCTAAATTTAACCTACGACGATATCGCGCCTCAAAGCTCCGCGGCACAGAGCGCCGCGGTAGAAAATTCTGCGCTCCGAAGCCCTGCGCCTCAGAATTTTGTAGCGGAAAGCTCTACGTCTCAAAGCTCCGCATCCCAAAACTCAAATAGCGAAAATCTCGCTTCAGGTTCCGCGCAAGATCTCGCGTTAAACGCGCTAAATTTTAAAATTTACGGCGAGCAATTGATCTTTAACGCGGATAAAAGCAAAATTTTAAACCACAAATTGCTCTCGCTTAGGGCGATGGAGATTTTCAAAGAAAAAACCGGCAGCGAATTCCTGCCCGTCTGCTTCCACCGCGTCGTTAGTATTAGCGCCGTGATGGCGGACGGATTCGGCAGGTTTTTGCGCGTCTCGACGCTTGATGGCGAGAACGAGCGCGATAAAATCGCAAAATTCCTAGCTTTCATCGAGGATTTTAATCCGCGGCTCGTGAGCTTCAACGGGCGCGGGTTCGATCTGCCGATGATTATGGCGCGCGCGATGTGCTACGATCTAAGCGCCGCGGCGTATTTTGAGACGAACGATCGCGATAACAACAAGAGTAAATGGGAGAACTACCGCAGCCGCTACGACGGGCGGTTCCATCTGGATCTGCTCGATCACATCAGCGATTTTGGAGCCGTTCGCGGACTCAAGCTCGATCATATCTGCGCCAGCGTGGGCCTTCCAGGCAAATACGACGTGCATGGCGATCAGGTCCTACAGCTGTATTACAGCGGCGAGCAGGCCAAGATCGACGAGTACTGCAGATCCGACGTGCTCAACACCTACTGGCTGTTTTTGAAATACGAGCTTTTGCGCGGCAAGATCACCAAGGACGACTATCTGAATTATATCGCGGTGATGGGCGAATTTTTGCAAAAAGAGTGCGCGGGCATGAGCTATACGCCCGTTTTTTGCGACTTTATAGAAAGGGAGCTAGCGGCATATGCGAAGTGAAATTTTTAAAATTTTAAAAGGCGCGGTTTTGGGTGCGCTGTTTTTGCTCTGCGGCGCGGTCGCGGACGAGGCTAAATTTAAACCGATGCTGCTTAAAGAATATGTCCCCGGCATGAATATCACGGGTTGGGTGGTCAGCGAGAAGCTAGACGGCGTGCGCGCGATCTGGGACGGGCGTAATCTGCGCTCCAGACGAGGTAAGATCATAAACGCTCCTGAGGGCTGGAGCGCGGGTTTTCCGCCGTTTTTCGTCGACGGCGAGCTATACGCGGTGCGCGGAGAGTTTGAGCAGCTCGTCTCGATCGTCTCTTCTAGCGTGCCCGATGAGCGGTGGAGCAGGGTGAAATTTTACGCGTTTGACCTGCCGAAGGAGCAGAAAAACCTAAGCGCGAAGATGGAAATTTTAAGAAATTTTATCGCCTCAAGCGGCGCGCAAAATTTACTCATCGTGCAGCAAACTCCGGTAAGCACGCACGCCGACGTGCAAGCGTATTTTGATCGCGTCATCGCAGCAGGCGGCGAGGGGGTCGTGCTGCGCGATCCAAACGCGCTTTATGAAAGCGGGCGCAGCGATAAAATTTTAAAATACAAAAAGACGCACGATAGTGATTGCAAGGTCGTAAAAATCAACCCGGGCTACGGCAAAAACGAGGGCAAGATGGGCTCGCTTAGCTGCGTGGATCTACGTAGCGGGGTGAAATTTAAAGTAGGCACGGGCTTTAGCGACGAAATGCGGGCAAATCCGCCTAAAGTAGGCACGATCATCACCTATCAATACCAAAACCTAACCCGCGAGAAAAAGCCGCGCTTCCCCGTATTTTTGCGCGTGCGACCAGCGATTTAATCTAAGGGGCTATAATCGCGTATTTTGATAAATTTGATCCGAAGGAGAATAGATGAAAATTTTAATTACAGGCGGCGCGGGATACATCGGTAGCCACGTCGCAAAGGCGCTTTTAGAAGCGAACCGCCACGACGTCGTCATACTGGATAATCTTTGCAAGGGCTCGATGAGAGCGATCGAGGCGCTTCGTAAAATAGGCGAGTTTGAGTTCGTGCAAGAGAGCTTAGAAAACACCCCCGCAATCGAGAAGCTTTTTAAGCGCGAAAAATTTGATGCGATCATTCACTTTGCGGCGTTTATCGAGGTTTTTGAAAGCACGCAAAATCCGCTAAAATACTATCTAAACAACACCGCCAACGCGATGAATTTGATCGCGCTTGCGAACAAATACGGCGTGAAAGACTTCATATTTAGCTCCACTGCGGCGACCTACGGCGAGCCGGATATCCCGCAAGTAAGCGAGGAAACTCCGCAAAATCCGATCAATCCGTACGGAAGAAGCAAGCTGATGGTCGAGTGGGTGCTAAAAGACGCGGCAGCGGCAAATCCAAATTTTAAATATGGAATTTTGCGCTACTTCAACGTTGCAGGAGCGGCAAGCGACGGCACGATCGGGCAGAACTACCCGAACGCGACGCATCTTATCAAGGTGGCCACTCAAACGATCGTCGGCAAGCGCGATAAGATGAGCATTTTCGGCGATGATTACGACACCAAGGACGGCACCTGCATACGCGACTACATCCACGTAGAGGATCTAGCAAGCGCGCATCTGGCGGTACTTGATTATCTGCAGACTAACGACAGCGCGGTCTTTAACGTAGGCTACGGCACGGGCTTTAGCGTAAAAGAGGTCGTCAATGAAGCTAAAAAAGTAAGTGGCGTGGATTTTAAAGTAGAAATCGCTCCGCGCAGAGCCGGCGATCCTGCCTGCCTCATCTCAAACGCGGATAAAATTCGCACCAAAACCTCTTGGCATCCCGAGCACGAGAGCTTGGATGAGATCATCCTAAGCGCGCTAAATTGGGAAAAGAAGCTCTAGGTTCTAGCGTGAAAGTGCGATTTGAAATTTTAAAATTTTACTCCGCCGCGTTTAATAGCGGCGAGCAAAAGGAAGCCTTGTTTGCTTAAAATTCTAAACGCCCCCGAAGCTGCGCAGCGTAAGCTCGGCGTCGTGCTATCGTATGTAAATATCTTTGTTTCTACGATACTTACTTTGGTCTATACGCCGTTTTTTCTGCGGGCGCTGGGGCAGAGCGAGTTTGGGCTATATTCTTTAGCGAGTAGCGTTATCGGCTATTTAGCGATTTTGGATTTAGGCTTTGGTAACGCTGTCACGGTCTATACCGCCAAATACGCCTCAAGCGGCGAAGTGGAGCGCATGTATAAGCTGCACGGAACGATCTTTGGTGTGTATTTAGTGATGAGCGCGGTGATTGTGCTTGTAGGAGCTGCGCTGCTAGCCAATCTGCACGCGATTTTTGGCGCTAAGCTAAGTACTAGTGAGATGGGTGAAATTCGCATTATGCTAATGCTGCTAACTGCAAATTTAGCGATTAGCTTTCCTTTTAGCATCTATTCGTCGATCCTTACGGCGCATGAGAATTTCGTATTTATCAAGCTAATTGGGATCTTTCGTACGATCGCTCTGCCGCTAGTTGCGGTGCCTGCGCTACTTTTGGGATATAAGGCTATCGCGATCGTAATCATCGCTACGGCGGTAAATTTAATCTGCGTCGCGGCAGATTTCATCTATTGCAAAAGCAAAGTCTCGCCCGTGATAAGCGTGCGAAATTTCGACGCCCCCACGCTTAAGCAAATTTTTGGCTACTCGTTTTTTATATTTTTAGGCATCGTAGTCGATCAAGTAAACTGGAATGTCGATAATTTTATCTTAGGCGCTGTAGCAGGCGCTACGGCGGTCTCCACGTATGCCGTAGCAAGCACGATAAATGCCACTTTCGTCACGCTTTCGCTCACTATTAGCGGCGTAATGCTTCCTAAAATCGCCAAAATGGTCTCTGCAAACTCCACCGATTCCGAGCTTAGCGCGGAATTTATCAAAATAGGCAGGCTGCAATTTTACGTGATATTTTTTATCGCGTCGCTTTTGGTGATTTTTGGGCGGGAGTTTATCGTGCTATGGGCTGGCGCAAATTATGAAATTTCATACGCAATCGCGCTTATTTTGGTGCTTCCAGTAAGCGTGCCGTTGATTCAAAATTTAGGCCTAGCCGTGCTTCAGGCAAAAAACAAAGTCAAATTTCGCTCAATCGCTGCGTTTTGCGTCACGCTCGTAAACATCGCTATTTCTATCCCGCTAGCTAAGGCTTACGGTGGCGTAGGCGCTGCGTGCGGCACGGCTTTTGCGATCACCTTGCTAAATATCTGCGTGATGAATATCTACTATGCTCGTGTAATCGGACTTGACATCGCTAAATTTTGGCGAAATATCGGCGCGATGGTAGTAAAATTTGCTCCCGCAATCGCAGTAAGCCTAGTGATAAATTACGCACTAGGCTTGCATGGAGTGAGCTTTTTGCTAATTTGCGGCGGGCTTTATTCGGCTATGTTTGTGCTAAGCGCGTATTTTTGGGCGATGAATGACTACGAACGCGCGATTTTTGGCGACATTGCGGCTAAGATAAGGAGGCGGGCTTGAGCTTCAATGTAATTAGCGAAGTGGTTACGAAAGACCGCTGTATTGGCTGCGGCGTCTGCGCGAGCAGCTGCCCTTTTGGCGTGCTAAAAATGCGGCTTGGAGGCAATGGATTTTACGCGCCCGAGGAGGGCGAAGGGTGTCGCGACAAATGCGATATCTGCCTAAAAGTCTGCCCGTTTTACGAAAAAGACGCGCTTGAAAACGAGCTAAATTCTAAATCATACTCAGAGCTGGAAAGCTTTAGTCCTGATTTTGGCAGATTTTTAGCCACTTATAAATTTTACAAAAAAGATGAAGCGCAGCGCCTAAGCAGTGCAAGTGGCGGTGCGGGAGATTATATTTTTCGCGAGCTTTTTGCGCGCGGGCTCATTGATTACGCGATTTGCGTCGTGCCCGCGGACGAAGGGGGTTTTATAGCCCAAAATTCCAAGCGGGATTTTTCCGCATGCGAAAATTTAGCGATGGCGCAGAATTTGCAAAATTCCGCAACCAAAAATTCCGAACAGAATTCCGCAATTCCGAATTTAACGCAGAATTTGGCGGACGATGATTCTACAAAATTCACGAGTGCGCAAAATTCTTTTTGCGAAAATTTTACGCAGAATTCCACGCAGAATTCTAAAGCTTCTTGTAAAAATTCCGTATCAACGCAGAATTTTGCTTGCGAGAATTCCAAAAACTCGCGAAATTATGCGGGCGAAAATTTCGTGCCGCTATTTAAATTTAGCGTGATAAAAAATGCTGGTGAGCTTACTCGTGCACGCTCATCCGCTTACTATCCGCTCACGCTTGAAGCGGTGTTAAATGAGATGTCGCGCCGTGAGGGTAGATACGCGATCAGCGCGCTGCCGTGCTTTGCTAAGGCTTTAAGGCTTGCTGCGAGCAAAAATCCGCGCCTCAAATCCCGCATAAGCTTTATTATCGGGCTGGTTTGCGGACAGGGCAAGGGTGCTGGTTTCACGCATAAGCTGGCAGATCTTGCGTTTAAAGAGCGCAAGCAGCTCGCGGCGGTTAATTACAGATATAAAATCGCGGGCAAAAGCGCGATGAGCTTTGGCTTTAAATTCAGCGCTACAGACGGCAGCGAGGCGATAGACGATCGCAGCAGCAGCGCCTTTGCCTACTGGAGTTCGCGCGCTTTTACCCCACTTGCGTGCAACGCCTGCACCGACGTTTTTGCCAAATGCGCCGACGTCGTGCTGATGGATGCGTGGCTGCAAAGCGAAATAAGCGAGTGGCGCGGCACATCGCTCGTAATTACGCGCGCAGCTCAGATCGACGCGCTATTTTCGCAGCCTACGAAGCAGGCACGCGAGGCGATTTTTTGCGAGCGGATATCTGTAGCAGAGGTGCAGCGCTCGCAGCAAAGCCAGGTGGAGTGCAAAAACGAAATTTTCTACGGCGCGAAAAACCCGCTTAAGCGTTACATATTGCGCCAGAAGCTTCAGATCCAGCGATACAGCGCTACGCATTTTGATTGCGATGATTTCATCGCTGCTAGGCTTAAAAAAATTGCCGCTGCGAATAAAGTGCTAGCCCTTTTGGCGCTACCAAAGATCGCGGCATATAAAATTTATAGGAAGTTTGCATGAAGATCGGGATTTTTACCCTGCCGCTAGTAAATAATTACGGCGGAATTTTACAAGCTTACGCGCTAAGCCGCGAGCTAGTGGGGCTAGGGCATGAGCCACATCTCATAAACTTGCGCCTGCAAAGAAGTAAACTATCGATTGCGTATCTTAAATTTTTAGTGGCGCGCGCGCTTAAAAAGGAGCTTTGCGGCGCGAAATTTAATCCCTCTTACGAGCGCGATACTAGCGAGTTTGTGGCGGAAAATATCCCTTTAACCGCGCCTGTTTGCACGCCTGCGGATTTAAAGGTGCTGTGCGAGAAAGAGCGCTTTGAAGCGGTGATTTTAGGAAGCGATCAGGTTTTTCGCCCTAGCTATTTTGCGGATTTTGCAGATTGCTTTAGCCTTGGATTTTTGCCGGCTAACTGCACGCGGATCGCCTATGCTGCGAGCTTCGGCGGAGATAGGCTCTGTGGGCTTAAAAATCCCGCGGATTTAAAAGCTCACGCTGTAAATTTGGCTAAATTTAAAGCTATTTCGGTGCGCGAGTGCGATGGTGTAAAGCTTGCGCGCGAATGCTTTGGCGTAGATGCGCACTGGGTGCTAGATCCTACACTTTTGGCTAATAAAGAGATTTACGATAAATTTTTAAGCCATGCGCCAAAGCGCAAGGGCTTTGCCTATATCCTAGATCCGTCGCCTCGCTCAGAAGCGGCGATAGAGCTATTAAAGAAGCAAGGCGGACTAGAGATAGATGAGGTAAATGACCGTGGCAACCGCATCGGCATAAAAGCATGGCTAAGCGCTATTGCGGGCGCGGAGTTCGTGCTAACCGACTCATTTCACGGCTGCGTATTTTCTATAATCTTTAATAAACCGTTTTTTGTGCTCGTTAATGCTAGTCGCGGCGCGTCGCGCTTTAGCTCGCTTTTGGGCTCCTTCGGGCTTGAAGATAGGGCTTTGCAAGATCCCAAAGACGCGCGCTTGGACGCGACTATCGATTGGGATGGCGTAAATGAGGCGTTGTGCCGTAAAAGAGAGGACTCGATGAAATTTTTAAAAACAAGTTTAGGCTCATAAAATGAAAATAGCTATGGTAATTTCTGCTTTAGGCAAGGGCGGTGCCGAGCGCGTGCTAAGCGTGCTGGCAAATTTTTTCTGCCGCGAGAATGAAGTCTGCGTGATAAAATTTGACGCAGATGAGCCGTTTTACGCGCTGGATCCTAAGATCGAGCTTATTAGCTTGGATTTGGGAGTAGGCGATTTGGGAGTATTTGGCAATATAAAAAAGCGCTATGATAAAATTTTAGCCTTGTACGGGCTTTTAAAAAGTCGTAAATTTGACGTAGTGATCTCGTTTTTAGATAATACCAATGTCCTTACGCTGATCGCAAATCTAGGAGTCGGGCAGAAAATCATCGTCTCCGAACACACCAATCATCGCTTTTTAAAAAGTCCGATCTGGCGAGCGCTAAAGCGGATCTTTTATCCGCAAGCCGCAGGTCTTAGCGTGCTTAGTAAATTCGATCTGGATCATTACACATATGTGCAAAATCGCGTGATTATGCCTAATCCGATGTTTGAGATCAGCCATGCTAAAGACGCCCGCCCGCCTAAAGAAAATATCATCCTAGCAGCCGGCCGGCTCAATGTCTATAAGGGCTTTGATGTCCTTCTTAAGGCGCTTGCGCTTGTAGATTTCAATCTTTTAAAAGAGTGGAAGGTGGTGATCGCAGGCGACGGAGAGGAGCGAAAGAGCCTTGAGAGCCTAGCTGCGAAGCTGCGCTTAAACGTGCAGTTCATCGGCTTTGTGCGCGATATCGAAAGCTTATATGAACGCGCTAAAATCGTAGTCGTAACCTCTAAGATGGAGGGCTTTTGCAATATTTTGATGGAGAGTATATTTTTTGGTACCGCTAGAATTTCTACAGATTGCATCGCAGGTCCTAGCGAGCTTATAAGCGACGGCGTAGATGGATTTTTGTGCCCTGTAGGCGATAGTGCAAGTATCGCTAAAAAGCTTGAAATTTTAATGAGCGACGAAAAGCTGCGCGAGCGACTCGTGCAAAACGCCTCCAAGCGCGAGGAGAGCTTTAAAATTGAAACGATCGGGCGACGCTGGCTGGATTTCATAGCCGCTACGATACACAGGGAGGAATAATGAGCGAAAATCCCCTAATCTCGGTCATCATTCCCGTTTATAATGTTAAAGAATTCCTGCGCGCTTGCGTGGAGCGTATCACGGCACAGACCTATGCGAATTTAGAAATTTTGCTCGTAGATGATGGATCAAATGATGGCAGCGAGGCGATTTGCGACGAATACGCCGCGCGTGATCCTCGTGTGCGCGTGCTGCATAAGCTAAACGGCGGGCAGGCTAGCGCACGAAACGCCGCTTTAGATGTCGCTCGCGGGGAGTTTATCAGCTTCGTAGATAGCGATGATTTGATAAGTCTTGATTTGATTGAGACGCTTTTTCGTCTGACGCAGAAATTTTGCACCAAGATCGCTATGTGCGGCTACACAGCATTTAGCGACGAGAGCGAAATAAATAATTTCAAGGCGGTTTTAAATTCTAAAGAGGTTAGCGATCTAGGAGGAGCTGCAAATTTAAATACCTGCACAGGCGAATATAAAATATCGCCGCAAGAGCTTTTTAGACGCAGCTGCACGCAGGATCCGTATTTTAGCACCGCGGTTTGGCGCGCGCTGTTTGCTCGCGAAATTTTCACTGCTTTGCGCTTTCCTGCGGGGCAGATCTATGAGGATGTGGCGATATTTTTTGATATTTTTAACGTTTCTATTGTGGCGTGCACGGATGAAATTTTATATTTTTATCGCGTAAGGGCAGGCTCGACCGTAAACTCATTCGCGCGCAGGCATCTTGCAGTCATCGCTGCGGTGCGCCGCTATACTGAGGCGATCGCTGCGAATTATCCGAGCTTGGCGCGCGAGGCTAATTTCACTCGCTGCGAGTCCGCGCTGAATACGGCGTTTTTAATCATTAAATCAAGCTTTGATGCCGCAGGCTCGGATGGGGATGCGACTTCTCCTTCCGAGGCTAATATGTGCAGCTTGGCAAACGAGGCGGATTTGCATGGAGCTGATAGTTTATCTTGCGCATGCGGTAAAAATTCTGCAGTTAAAAATTCCGCCAAGCAAAATTATATGCGAAATTCCGAGCAAAATTCCGCGTCGCAAAGAAAGATCGCAGATCCCCGCTCTCCTTTAAGTGCTGCAGAAGCTGCGCAGCAGATCCGCTCACTGCACGCTTTGGTGCGCGAGCGGCTGGATTTTGGATTTTTCGCAGCGCATGCAAGCCGCACGCAGACGCTGATGATGGTCTTATTTTACGCTAGCCCCGCGCTTTTGCGGCTATTTTATAAAATTTATCGGAAGCTAAAATGAAAATTTTATTCGTCATCGCAGCTCTTAGAAATGGCGGCGCAGAGCGCGTGCTGCAGGTCTTGGCGAACCATTTTGTGCACGCAAACGACGTTATGATCGCGATTTTGGAAAACGACGAGGGCAGGTATAAATTTAGCGAAAAGATAAAATTTTTGCATCTGGATGTTTATAAAAACGGCGGCAGGTTCGATAAATACAGAATTTTGCGCGAGTGTTTCAAGCGCGAGCGCCCAAGCGTCATCATCAGCTTTATGGACTGGACGAACGTAGCGTGCGTGATCGCAAGTTTTGGGCTAGGCATCCCGCTCATCGCGACCGAGCACAACGCGCACGATTATCTGCGAAGCGGGCTTTTTAGCCGCGTGCGCGATCTGTGCTACAAAAAGGCAGATGCGCTTACGGTGCTTACGCGCTCGGACTTTGAGTACTATTCGCGATTTGTCAAAAACTGCTTCGTCGTGCACAACCCCTTTTTCGGCGAGATCTGCGATGCAAAAAGCGCCAAGCGAAACGTGATCTTAAGCGTCGGTAGGCTCGAGCCCGTAAAGGGGTATGAAATTTACTTTGACGCGCTAAGCAGGATCGATAAAAGCCTGCTTGCCAAGTGGGAAATTTTAATCGCGGGCGACGGCTCGCTGCGCGAAAGTTTGCGCGAGCTGGCGGCGCGGCTCGGGCTTGAAGTGCGATTTTTAGGGCACAAGCAGGACGTGAGCGAGCTGTATAAAGAAGCCAAAATTTTTGTGCTAAGCTCGCTTAATGAAGGGCTTTCGAACGTGCTGATCGAGTCTGCATTTTACGGCTGCGCACGGCTTAGCAGCGACACGGCGGGCGCAAAAGAGCTCATAAAGGACGGCTTTAGCGGCATTTTGTTTAAACGCGGCGATGCGAATGAGCTTGCGAGCAAGCTTGAAATTTTAATGAGCGATGAGGCGCTGCGAGACGCTCTCGTGCAAAATGCAAATAAAAATTTAGACGAGTTTTCGCAAGAGCGCATCGTTGAGCTCTGGCAGGGCTTGATCGATCGGTTTGCGCGCAAATAGCAACCGCTTATCGATGCCCTAGCGCCGCGCAGGGATAAATTTAAACTTCGGTGTGCTAAGATAGCGTCTTGCGCCCAAGCAAAACGGCGTGTTTAAATTTACAAAGCCGCATCGCGCGATGAAATTTAGCCGCTTGGGGCAGCTCAAAACGCGCTAAATTTAAACGGCGCGGCGTATGCTCGCATAAAAAGGCGTGAGCAAAGCTTAAATTTAGGGCGCGGCAGCGATATTTAAAAGGTAAAGGGATGAAGAAATTAAGCGTTTTTATATATTCGATGGCAGGAGGCGGCGCCGAGCGCGTCGTAAGCAACCTCTTAGGCGAGCTTACGGCACGCTACGAAGTGCATCTGGTGCTGATGAACGAGAGGATTTTTTATGAAATTCCAAACGGCGTGCAGATCCATTTCATCGAAAAATCAGCCCCTTTTGAAAATGGACTGCTGAAGCTCGCAAAGCTGCCGTTTTTGGCGCTGCGATACAAAAAACTATGCGAGCACCTAGGTATCGACATCCACTTCGTTTGGATGAACCGCCCGTGTTACGTAGCGGCGCTGGCGCGAGTTTACGGACTGCGCGGAACGATGATTTTTAACGAATGCTCGACGCCGTCGGTGCTGTATAAAGAGCCGAGCTTTAAATCCAAAATTTCAAAATTTTTGCTGCGTAAGCTCTATCCGAAGGCCGATTTTATCTTTCCAAACTCGCTTGGAAATTTGCGCGATCTGGCGGATAATTTCGGAATTGACGAGCGCAAGATGAGCGTGCTATACAACGCGATCGATCTTGATGAGATCGGTCGCAAAGCAAAGGAGCAGGTCGCGCAGGAGCGGCCGTTTTTCCTAAGCGTCGGTAGGCTCGATGCGGGCAAAAACCACGCGCTTTTGATCCGCGCGTATGCAAATTTAAAAAATAATGACAAAGACCTGCTGATCTTAGGCGACGGCGTGCTGCGAGCCGAGCTTGAGGCTCTGATAGAGGAGCTGGGCTTAGGCGGCCGCGTGAAGCTTTTGGGCTTTGACGCAAACCCGTATAAATATATGGCCAGATGCTACGCGTTTGTCTTCGTAAGCCTTTTTGAGGGGTTTTCAAACGCGCTTATCGAGGCTCTTGCATGCGGTAAGCTCGTGATTTCAAGCGATCATCAAAGCGGCGCGCGCGAGCTTATGGGACAGAGCGAATGGGGTGTGCTGGTGGGCGTGAACGATCTAGAAAGCACTCAAGCGGCGATGCAAAAAGCGCTGGATGATGAAAATTATGTAAAATTTTATGAGAAAAAGGCTAAAATTAGAGCCTCGTTTTTCGATAAAAAACGGATAGCAAGCGAGCTGATCGCAAAAATAGAACAAATCGACGAAGGAAAATAGGCGTGGGTGAAGAAAAAAAGGCTTTTAGCGTCAGAGAGATCGACGAAGGATCGGACGATCAAAAAGGCGCGCAATCAATGGGTGCCGACAAAGCTGCCTTAAGCAAAAATTTCGCTAGTGAGGGAGATTTTGACGCAGAGAATTCCGCAGGCGGCGGAGAGAATTTTAGCGGCGAAAATGCCGAGCTTGAGGGTGGCGAGGACGCCGCGCCTCAGAGCAATAAAAATTCCGCGCTTGATGCAAAAAATTCTGCGAGCAAAAATTCCGCGCAAGTCGGCGTTAAAAATTTAAGCGACGATCAAGCGCGCGCTGTTTCTGCAAAAATGCGAGCACAAAAAAAATCCAAAAAGGCTAAAAAATCAAGCGGACAAAATTCTGCTTCGGTAAATTCTAAAAATTCCGTAGGCGCAAATTCTACAAACTCAAATTTAAAAGGTACTGCGAATTCCACGAGCAAAAATTCTACAGATAAAAATTCCGCAAAAGCCGCTAATTTGGCTAAATTTAAAAATGCGAATTCCGCAAGTGCTTTAAATTCTACAAACGGCATAAATTCTGATAATTCTAAAAGCTTTACAGCAGAAAATTCCCAAAATTCTAAAAATCAGTCAGCTGGCGCGCTTCCTGCCAGGCGCAGAATTTTTGGCTTTATAAAAAATTATGAGTTCTCCAAGCATATTTTGCTGATGATTTTGTTCGCATTTGCCTTTAGCGTAGCGTTTCGCATGTGGTGGGTGCACTGGGCGAGCGGCTTTGTGAATTACTTTTTTTGGGATGGCGAGCTGATGATAAATACAAATGACGGCTACGCCTTTGCAGAGGGCGCGCGCGACCGCCTCGCCGGCTTTCATCAGCCCAACGATCTTAGCTACTTTAGCGCGCCGCTTTCGATCTTGACGGCGTTTTTGGCTGAAATTTTGCCCTTTAAAATCGAGACGATCTTTGTTTATTTGCCGGCTTTATTCAGCTCGCTCATCGTAGTGCCGATTTTGCTTATCTCAAGTGAGTTTCGCTGCATGCGCGCGGGCTTCATCGGCGCGCTTGTCGCGAGCGTGGCGAATAGCTACTACAACCGCACTATGGCTGGGTATTACGACACCGATATGCTAAATATCGTGCTTGCGATGTGTATTTTGTGGGCACTCATCCGCATTTGCACGCGCGGCTCGCGCAGCACGCTGTTTTGGCTGGGTGCGTTTGTGATATTTTATATGTGGTGGTATCCGTCCAGCTTCTCGCTAAATTCTATGATGCTCGCCGTATTTTTCGCCTACACGCTGATTTTTAAGCGAAAAAGTGCGGTGAATTACGAAGCGATGATTATCTTTTTGATCGCGCTTTGCTCCACGCCGATTGCAGTAAAAATTTTAATCTCGCTTGCGCTATTTTGGCTCTTTGCGTTTAAAGGAAAGCTATTAAATTTTAAAATTTTAGCGATTATCGGCGCGCTTGCCGTAGTCTTTTTTGTCGCAAACGGAGGCCTTAGCCCGATCATCTTTCAGGCGAAATTTTATATCTTCCGCTCCTTTGCGGACAATGCCGATACGGCATTTCATTTTTTCAACGTCAATCAAACGATCCAAGAATCGGGCATCGTGCCAACTAATATCTTTATGGAGCGCATCAGCTCGCACGTCGCGGTTTTCGTGATCGCGGCGATCGGATACGTAGTACTTTGCTTTAGGCATAAGGAATTTTTGCTCTCGATCCCGCTTCTGCTTTTGGGCTTTGCGGCGAACAAAGCGGGTCTTAGATTTACGATCTACGCCGTGGGTGTGATGGGACTGAGCTTCGGATATATTTTGTATTTTTGCGTAAAGCGCTTGGATCTGCCAAAGATCGCGGGACGCGCGATACTGCTCATTTTGACGGCGCTTGCCATTTATCCCGCGTGGCAGCACATCGTCTCGTACAAGGTCGATACGGTCTTTTATCAAAGCGAGGTGCGGGTGCTGGATGAGCTTAAAGATAAGGCGCAGCGCGAGGATTACGCGCTTTCGTGGTGGGATTACGGCTACGGCATACGCTATTACAGCGATGTAAAAACCCTCATCGACGGCGGCAAACACCTAGGCAACGATAATTTCCCCGTTAGCTTTGCGCTTTTTAAGGATCAGATGAGCTCTGCGAATATGGCGCGCCTAGATGTCGAATACACCGAGCGCGGATATAGAGAGAAAATTCCAAACAAGCTAAAGCAAATTTTAAAAGATTATAACGCCACAGACGTAAATGATTTTATCTTAAGCTTGGGACTGGCTGATTTTAAGCCGCCAAAGCCTACGCGCGACATCTACTACATCCTGCCCGATCGCATGATGAATATCTTTCCTGTCGTCACGCAGTTTTCAAACATCGACATCACCGACGGCAAGCAGCTGGGCGAGCTGTTTTTCATAACGAGCGATAGGTTTGTTCAGGATCAAAGCGGCGTGCATATGGACAACGGCTTTTCGATCTCACCGAGCCTTTTAAATTTAGAGTATAGCGGCAGAAAATTTGCGATCAATACCTTTTACGAAACGAGCTACGACGCGAGCGGCAAGCTTTCGGTAAAAGAGTTTAATATGGACAGCAGTGCGCAATTTTACGTGATTTTCATGCGCGATTACGGGCGATTTTTGCTGCTAGATAAGACGATGCTAAACTCAAGCTACATTCAGCTTTTTGTATTTGAAAGATATAGACCCGAGCTATTCGAGCCTGTGATCTTAAGCCCTGCTGTGAAAGTTTATAAATTAAAGCGCTAGATAAAATTTTGCCGCAAGCTAAGGAGAAATTTATGAAATTTAATCTCGCAACGCTAAACAAGGAAAGCAACAGATGGCTAGCATAGGGTTTTTAAGCCATGCCGATATGAGCTTGCATTTCTTTCGCCGCCCGATAATGCAGGCTTTAAAAGAGCGCGGGCACGAGGTTTTCGCAATTGCTCCTCACGGCGCTTATACGCAGGATTTGGCACGCGATTTTAATGCCGTAACTTACGATCTTGATCGAGCTAGCTTAAATCCGCTTACCGTATTTAGCAACACCAAAGCCCTTGCGCGTGAGTTAAAGAGGCTAAATTTGGACCTGCTGCAAACAGCTGCGCATAAATCAAACGTGTTTGGTACACTGGCGGCTCGAGAGGCGGGTATAAAATATGTGATAAACTTAGTCGAGGGGCTGGGCAGCTTTTATATCGACGATGATATTAAAACAAGGCTTGTGCGAGCGGTTTTGGAGAAGCTTTATAAATTTTCATTTTCGCAGGCAGATGCTTGCGTATTTGTAAACGATGCCGATCCCGATTATATGCTATCTCGCGGGCTTATTGCGAAGCAAAAGGTCATAAGGATTAAAAGTGTAGGCGTAAATACTGAAAAGTTCAACCCCCAAATCGTTAGTGCGGTGGATTTGGGCGAGGATTTGCACGGCAAAAAAATCGTGCTTATGATAGCTCGCGCGATGTGGCATAAGGGCGTGAGAGAATTCTACGAAGCAGCAGAAATTTTAAAAGATCGATCGGATGCGAAATTTGTCTTCGTAGGCGAGGGTTTTGCGGGCAATAAAAGTACCGCTGATCCTACGTTTTTGCGAAGCGGTGCGGTGCATTATCTGGGTGCTAGAAACGATGTGCCTGAGCTTTTGAAGGCTAGTTACCTACTGGCACTTCCTAGCTATAAGGAGGGCTTTCCGCGCACGGTTTTAGAGGCGATGAGCATGGCGCGGGCCTGCGTGGTAAGCGACTGCAGTGGCTGCGTAGAAGCCGTGCAAGAAGGGGTAAACGGCTTAATATGCCGCACTCGCGACGCGTGTGATCTTGCGCGAAAGATCGAAATTTTATTAGACGATACCGCGCTTTGTGAAAGGCTTGGACGAAAGGGGCGCGAGCTAGTGCTTGCAAATTACGACGAAAAGATCGTCACGGAAAAATATTTAGAGGTTTATAGGAAATTTATCGATGTATAAGAGCTTTTTAAAACGCGCGCTCGATTTTACGGCGGCTTTGATTTTGATTATTTTGGTTTCGCCCGTGATGGCGCTTACGTGGTTTTTGATCCGCAAGCACATTAGCAAAAGCACGATTTTTACGCAATCTCGCCCGGGATTTGATGAGCAAATTTTTAAAATTTATAAATTTAAAACGATGAGCGACGAGCGCGGCGCAGACGGCGAGCTTCTGCCAGACGAAGAGCGGCTGAATGATTACGGCAAAAAGATCCGCGCGCTAAGCCTGGATGAGCTGCCGCAGCTTTTCAACGTGCTAAAGGGCGATATGAGCTTCATCGGGCCGCGACCGCTGTTAATCGAATACTTGCCGCTTTATTCGCCGCAGCAGCGCCTGCGACACAGCGTGCGCCCGGGCATCACGGGGCTTGCGCAGGTAAACGGTCGCAACGCGATCAGCTGGGAGAAAAAATTTGAGTTCGATACGTATTACGCGCAAAATTTAAGCTTCGCGCTCGATCTTAAGATCGCGCTTTTGACAATTAAAAAAGTGCTTGCGAAAGAGGGCGTGAATAAAGAGGGCATGGCGACGACGGAGAAATTTAATGGACACAACTAAAATTTACGTTTACGGCGCGAGCGGACACGGACTAGTGGTTGCGGACGTCGCGCTAGCTGCGTGCGGGACTAAATTTAGCGAAGTCGTTTTTTTAGACGACGCAGCGGGGCTGAAATTTAGCGAGGATCTGCCGAAGCATCCCGTAATAATCGCAATCGGCGATAATAAAACCCGCGCAAAGATACAAGAGAGGGTGGTGCGAGCAGGTTTTGAGATAGCGACGCTAATTCATCAAAGTGCGATCGTAAGCCCAAGCGCCGTCATCGGCGAGGGCGCAGTCATAATGCCCGGCGCCGTGATAAACGCGCGAGCTAAAATCGGTCGCGGCGCGATAATCAACTCTGGCGTCGTAATTGAGCACGAGTGCGAGATCGGCGAGTTCGCGCACATTAGCCCAAACGCGGCGCTTGCGGGCGGCGTGAAGGTGGGGGCGTTTTCGCACATCGGTATCGGCGCTAGCGTCATTCAGAGGCTAAGTATCGGGCAGCGCTGTATCATCGGCGCGGGCGCTGCGGTCGTGCGCGACATAGCTAGCGACAGCGTAGCCGTAGGCGTGCCCGCTCGCGTGATTAAAAAAAATGGCTGAATTTAAAATTTATAGCATTAAAAGTGATAAAATCCGAGCATTTAAATTTAATGCCGAAAGCTAGATTTAGCCTTGCGATGCGCGAGGTTAAATTTAAAGATCAAGGAAGGATAGAGATGGCAAGAGTATTTTTAAGCCCGCCGAATATGGGCGGCGATGAGCTTGAGTATATAAAAAAGGTATTTGAGAGCAACTATATAGCGCCTTTGGGTGAATATGTCAATCGATTTGAGGACGCAGTGAAGTCCTATACTGGCACGCGCGGCGCGCTGGCGCTAAACGCAGGCACGGCGGCGCTTCATCTAGCGCTTCGCTGCAGCGGCGTAAAGGACGGCGACGTGGTATTGGGATCTACGTTTACCTTCATGGCGTCGCTAAATCCGATATTTTATGAGCGCTGCGTGCCGGTGCTGATAGACAGCGACGAGAGTTGGAATTTAAGTCCGAAGCTGCTTAAAGAAGCGATCAAAAAATCGCCGAAAAAGCCGAAGGTGCTCGTCGTTACGCATCTTTACGGACAGGCTGCGAAGATGGACGAGATATGCGAAATTTGCGCGAACGAAGGCATTGATGTTATCGAGGATGCCGCAGAGGCGCTGGGTGGATTTTATAAGGGTAAAGCACTTGGCGGTATCGGAAAATGCGGCGCGCTAAGCTTCAATGGCAATAAAATCATCACTACCTCTGGCGGCGGAATGCTGATTTCAAACGATGAGGAGCTAATCGCCAAGGCTAGATTTTACAGCACTCAGGCGCGCGAGCCGCTGCTTCATTATGAGCACAAGGACTACGGCTACAACTACCGCTTAAGCAACGTCTTAGGCGCTATCGGCGTAGGCCAGATGGAGGTCTTACCACAGCGCGTAAAGAGAAAACGCGAAATTTTTAAAATTTACGAGGATCTGTTTAGAGACACCGACGTGGAGTTTATGCCCGAAGTAGAAGGCGGTAAGGGCAACAGATGGCTTACGACGCTTCTATTTAAGAAAAAGGATGCCCATCTAAAGGTTATCGATGCCCTAAATAAAGCCGACATCGAATCTCGTCCGCTTTGGAAGCCGATGCATCTGCAAAGCATCTTCGCAGGCGCGCTTAGCGTAGTTGACGGCACGAGCGAGGATATGTTTAGTCGCGGCATCTGTCTTCCTAGCGGCACCGATATGAGCGACGAGACGATCGAGCGCGTCGTAAAAATCGTAAAAGAAAACATCTGATGCTGTTAAAACCCACTAAATTTAGCCGCTTCGCGTTTTTTTTGCTAGGAGATATTTTTATCTCGATCCTCTCCGTTTACATTGCGTTTTTGCTGCGATTTAGCGGAGATATACCGAACGAATTTTATAAAGGCGCGCTGCTTAGCGCCTCGAGTCTTACGGCGATTAAAATTTTCTATTTTTGGTTTTTGCGGATCTATTTAGTTCCGTGGAGATTTTTCGGCCTATACGAAGCGAGGAAGCTCTTTTATGCGCACGTGATGGCAGCGCTTACCTTTTTAATCCTATTCTTTCTAGCGAGTAAAATTTTTAACCCGTTCCCGCGCTCGGTCATCATCATCGATGCAGCGATCTCGTTTATTTTAATCGGTGGGATTAGAATTTCAAAAAGGATGTTTCTAAGCGAGAAGAAAAACATCACGAATAACGAGCCCTGCATCGTCGTGGGCGCTACGAGCAAGACCTTTCACGTCCTAAAAGGTATGCGGCAAAAATATATCAATTACTATCCCGTGGGCGTCGTGGACGGGCGAGCAGAGCTAGTAGGGACGTATTGCGAAAACTACGTCGTCAGAGCTAAGAGCGAAATTCCGCAGATGATCAAAGATAGCGGCGCTAAAACCGCGATCATCGCACTGGCGCTGTATCCGGACGAGCTAAAGCAGCTCTACGACGAGCTGTTTGCATATGGGCTAAAGGATATTAAGCTTTTTTCGCTTTTGGAGGACGAGAGCAAAAAGATCCGCGATGTATCGATCGAGGATCTGCTCGCGCGTAAACCCAAAGACCTCGACACCAAGGCGATTGAAAATTTTATCAAAGACAAGATCGTGCTGGTAACTGGCGCGGGCGGCACGATAGGAAGCGAAATTTGTAAGCAATGCTTGAAATTTGGCGCAAAGCGTCTTATCATGGTCGAGCACAGCGAGTTTAATCTCTACTCGATTAACGAAGCCACCGGCGCGGACGCGCGTAACGAGTTAAAGATGATAAACGTCGTTTATCGCCATGAGCTGGAGGAGGTTTTTGCAGAATTTCATCCCGAAGTAGTCGTGCACGCAGCGGCGTATAAGCACGTGCCGCTATGCGAGTTTAATCCGCATCTAGCGGTCAAAAATAATGTCGTCGGCACGAAAAACGTAATCGATCTATCCAAAAAATATGGCGCGAAAAAGGTCGTTTTGATCTCGACCGATAAGGCGGTGCGACCGACGAACATTATGGGCACTACAAAGCGTATCTGCGAGCTTTACGCGCTAAATTCCAACGACGCGGCAAGCGACACGCAGATCGTCGCGGTACGCTTCGGAAACGTGCTCGGCTCAAGCGGTAGCGTCATCCCTAAATTTAAACGCCAGATCGAAGCGAATGAGCCGCTTACCGTTACGCACCCCGAGATTACGAGATATTTTATGCTCGTTAGCGAGGCGTGCCAGCTGGTGCTTCAAGCAGCCTCCATCGCGCAGGGCGGCGAGCTTTTCGTGCTGGACATGGGTGAGCCCGTAAAGATCGCCGATCTTGCCAAGCGAATGCTGCAGCTTGCCGGCAAGGAGGAGCTTGGCATTAAATTTGTAGGCCTGCGTCCAGGTGAGAAGCTTTACGAGGAGCTTTTGATCGACGAAAACGACAAGAGTACGAAGTACCAATCCATATTCGTAACCCACTCCGCAAAATACGACCTGCAAGAGCTAAACTCGCAGATCGAGGAGCTTTCGGAGTGCGAGGACGCGCAGGTCGCGGATAAGCTAAAGCGTATCGTGCCCGAGTTTTCGCACCGATTAAATGATATGAAGGGCACGGCTTGATCGGTATAGTGGATTACGGCGCGGGCAATATCCAAAGCGTGATGAACGCGCTTAGCTTCTGCAGCGCTAAATTTTGCCTCGCGCGCAGCGGGGAGGAGCTTTTGAGCTGCGATAAAGCCCTGCTTCCGGGCGTTGGCGCATTCGGCGAGGCGATGGACAGGCTTCGCGCAAGCGGTATGGACGCCGCGATTAAAGAATTCGTCGCAAGCGGCAGATATTTTTTAGGCATCTGCCTAGGGATGCAGCTTCTGTTCGAACAAAGCGAGGAATTCGGCGCGCGCAGCGGGCTTGGAATTTTACCAGGTCGCGTCGTAAAATTTGACAAAACGAAATTTAATATTCGGGGGACGGAATCCAGGTCCGAAAATATGAAATTTAGAGAAAATACGAAATTTGGATCGGGCGGGGCGGAATTTAATCCAGACGGGGCAGAGCCTAGCGAGCGCTGCGGGCAAAATTCCGCTCGCGCCGAAAGCCTAAAGATCCCGCACGTCGGCTGGAACAGCGCGCATTTTATCAAGCGCTCGCCGATAAATGCGGGCTTAGGCGAGTTTGAGTATCTGTATTTCGTGCACTCCTACCACGTCCTTTGCGCGCGCGAGATCACGCTTGCGAGCACGTTTTACGGCTATGAGTTTGCAAGCGCGATTTGGCGCGAAAACGTATTCGCCTTTCAGCCGCATCCCGAAAAAAGCCACGATGCGGGCATAAAAATCATTAAAAATTTTACGGAGCTGTGATGGAGATTTTTCCTGCGATCGATCTAAAACAAGGATGCGCCGTGCGCCTTAGCAAGGGCGAGATGCAAAGCGCAAAAATTTATTCCAAAGATCCCTGTGAGCTAGCCAAAAAATTTGAAGATCTCGGCGCTAAGTGGCTGCATTTAGTTGATCTCGACGGCGCATTTGCGGGCGAGGCGGTAAATTTTAAAGCGATAGAGCGGATCGTAAAAAGCACGCGCCTGCGCGTCGAAGTGGGCGGCGGCATCCGCGACGAAGCGCGCATAAAGGAGTATTTGAACTTAGGCGTCGATAGATTTATCCTCGGCTCGGCGGCGCTTAAAAACCCGGATTTCGTAAGGAGGATGGCGAAGCTTTACCGCATCGTCGTGGGCATAGACGCAAAAGACGGGCTCGTAGCGACCGAGGGCTGGGCTGAGCTAAGCCGCGTAAAAGCGACCGATCTGGCGCGAGACTACGCGGACGCGGGCGTTTGCGCGATCATCTGCACCGACATATCGCGCGACGGGATGCTAAGCGGCGTAAACGTAGAATTTAGCCGCTCTATCGCGAAAGTTTGTGGTATCGACACTATCGCAAGCGGCGGCGTAAAAGATATGAGCGACATAATCGCGCTTAAAAACGCAGAGCTCATCGCAGGCGTCATCGTCGGCAAGGCGTATTACGAGGGCACGCTCGATCTTAAAAAGGCGTTTGAAGCTCTATAAAAACGCCCGAGCGTAAGCAAAGTTTGAACTAAATTTTAGTAATATGCAAATTTTAAAATTTAAAGGCGATGTGAGGCGATGAAAGATTTTTTTTATGAGATGATCGTAAAAAGCGCGAATGCAAGCGAGCTTTTTAAAAACTTTGCGTTTGAGCTCGGCGTTACCTGCGTCGAAGAACGCGGCGAGCGTTTCATAATCCGCGACGAAGAGGATCTGCAAAATTTAAAATTTGCGTTTGAAGAGTTTAAAAAGGGGCTTGCGCGATCTCTTAATTTAGACGCCGATCTACAGATCGAAATTTCAAAAAAGCAAAATAAAGACTGGCTCGACGAATACAAAAAAGGCGTCGCGCCCGTGGCGGTCGGTAAATTTTACGTCCGTCCGAGCTGGTGCGAAAGATCGCAAGATCCCGCGCTAATCGATCTGCTGATCGATCCTGCGCTGGCGTTCGGCTCGGGTCATCACGAAAGCACCAATATGTGCCTGGCGCTGCTTAGCGAACTTACTCGCGCGGGCATGAGCGCGCTTGACGTGGGCTGCGGCAGCGGAATTTTAAGTATCGCGATGAAAAAACTGGGCGCAAAAGTAAGCGCCTGCGATACCGACGAGCAGGCGGTGGCCGCTACGCAGCAAAACGCCGAAAAAAACGGCGTGCAGATCGATAAAATTTGGCTCGGCAGCGTTTCAAGCTTGGGCGAGCAAGCGTCTAGTTTAAGCGAGCGCGCGCTCTGTAAAGACGCGCAGTTTGATCTCGTCGTCGCAAATATAATCGCCGACGTGATTTTGATCCTAAGCGCGGATCTGAAAAAAGCGCTAAAACCGGGCGGCAGGCTCGTGCTGTCGGGAATTTTAGAAAAATATAAAGATAGGATTGAGCAGGCCTTTTCGGATCTAAGCTTCATCTGTATGAAACAAGAAAACGAATGGCTCAGCTTCGTTTATGAAAGGAAAATATGAATAACAACTCAAATAATCAACCCCCTCAAAACGGTGGCGGAAACAATTTTTTTAATAAAAATCCGATCGGCGTTTTTATAATTTTTGCGCTTATTTTGATAGTGGTGTTTAAAGCGATATCCCCAAGTGGCGGATTTGATAGCGGTGGAGTGCTGGGCTCCGTCTCGGGCGAGAGCAGAAACGTAACTTACTCCGAGCTAAAATCGCAAATCAAAAACTCCCAAGTAAGCATGGTTTCCATCGGAAGCTCCACGATTAAAGCGCAAGTCGGCAACGTAATCTACACCGCCAAGCGCGTGGATGATCCCGAGCTAGTTCAAATTTTAGAATCGCGCAAAATTCCATACGGCGCGTATAACGAGAGCAACTTTTTGACCGATCTGCTCTTTAGCTGGGTCTTGCCGCTCGTGATTTTCTTTGGAATTTGGATGTTTTTAGCCAACCGCATGCAGCGCAATATGGGCGGTGGCGTGCTTGGCATCGGAAGCTCTAAAAACCTGGTAAGCGCCGAAAAGCCGAAGGTTAAATTTAGCGATGTAGCGGGCGTCGAAGAGGCGAAAGAGGAGGTTAAGGAGATCGTAGATTTCTTAAAAAATCCGGAGCGATATATCAGCCTCGGGGCTAAAATTCCAAAAGGCGTTCTTTTGGTTGGACCTCCAGGCACGGGCAAGACGCTGCTAGCCAAAGCGGTCGCAGGCGAAGCGGACGTGCCGTTTTTTTCGGTATCGGGTTCGAGCTTCATCGAGATGTTCGTAGGCGTGGGCGCCAGCAGGGTGCGCGATCTATTTGATAACGCTAAAAAGCAGGCTCCGGCGATCGTTTTCATCGACGAGATCGATGCGATCGGTAAAAGCAGAACCGCAGGCGGTATCGGCGGGGGCAACGACGAGCGCGAGCAGACGCTAAATCAACTGCTTGCAGAGATGGACGGCTTCGGCTCGGAATCAAGCCCGGTAATCGTCCTTGCGGCTACTAACCGTCCTGAGACGCTGGATGCAGCGCTTCTGCGTCCGGGCAGATTCGATAGGCAGGTTCTAGTCGATAGACCCGATTTTGACGGCAGAATGGCGATTTTGAAGGTGCATATGCGCGACGTTAAATTTGCTCGCGATATCGATATCGAGGAGATCGCGCGCCTTACCGTTGGCTTTGCGGGAGCCGATCTTGCAAATATCATCAACGAAGCCGCGCTTTTAGCGGGCCGCGAAGCAAAGGCGGAGGTCGAGCAAAAAGATCTGCTCGAAGCGATCGAACGCGTCGGCATCGGACTGGCTAAAAAATCGCGCCGCGTAAGCCCGATCGAAAAGCGGATCGTCGCCTACCACGAAAGCGGTCATGCGCTCATCGCCGAGCTTACCAAAGGTGCTATGCCGGTATCGAAGGTAACTATTGTGCCGCGCGGATTGAGCGCTGCGGGATACACGCTAAATTCTCCGTTTGAAAATAGATACCTGCATCAGCGCCATGAAATTTTTGCCGAGATCGATACGTTTTTAGCGGGGCGCGCGGCGGAGGACGTGTTTTTAGGCGAGATCACTGACGGAGCGGGCAACGATTTGCAGCGCGCTACCGATATGCTTAAATTTATGGCTACTCAGGTAGGAATGACCGATGCGCTCGGGCTTGCGGTGCTAGAAAAGCAGCAGTATTCCTTCCTAAACGGCGGACAGAGCATCAAGGATTATAGCGAGGTAACGGCGGTTAAGATCGACGAATATGTCCGCAAGACGCTGGATGAGCGCTACGCGGCGGTAAAAGAGACGCTAAGAACCTACGCTCCGGCGATTGAGGAGATGGTAAAGGCGCTGTATGAGAAGGAGACGGTCTCTGGCGAGCAGATCGTAGAGATCATCTCTAAATTTGAAAAAGATAACGGCATGCCTACCCGACTGGTGCGAAATTTAGGCGCTAACGACGATATCGAAAGCGCAAAGAGCGAGGCTTAAATTTAAAGCCTCGCGCAGGGCAAGAACTTAGCGCTAAATTTTAAGAAGGTCGCGCTAAAATGCTTTATGCGCGATCCGCGGCACCGAACGAAAAGCGGTGCAAAAATAAAATTTAAAGAGTGAGAGATGGAAGAGGAAAAGGGAAAACTAATCTATATATTGCCGAATTTTTTCACGGCGGCAAGTGCATTTTTGGCGGTTATCAGCATAATTTCTACGATCAAAGGCAACTTCAGCGCCGCGATCTTTTATATCATTTTATCCTTGATCTGCGACGGACTCGACGGCCGCGTAGCGAGGCTAACGCATGCGACGTCGAAATTCGGCGTGGAATTTGACAGCCTTGCGGATATCGTGGCTTTCGGCGTCGCGCCGGCGCTACTGTTTTATTGCGCGGTCGGGCACGATTACGGCAAGGTCGGCTCGCTTGTAGCTGCGCTTTACGTGGTTTTCGGCGCGATCAGGCTGGCGCGATTCAACGTCACCACGGGCACCTACGAGCCTAGCGTTTTTATCGGACTGCCGATACCAACGGCAGCGATTACGATGGCGTTTTGGATCGGAATTTATCTAAAATATGAGCTTTCCAAAGGATTTGGCGTATTTTTGATCATCGCAATGGCGGCGCTATCGTTTTTGATGGTAAGCAACATCCGCTTTCCGAGCTTTAAAAAGATCAGCCTAAAACGCCCCAACGCGATTAAAATTTTAGTGCTTCTAATAGTCGTATTTTTCTCACTTTTATATCTTTTCAGGCTGGAATTTCCGGCGGTGCTCACTTTGGTTTATATCGTTTACGGTTTGGTTCGCGGAGCTTTAAATTTAAGCGCGGCTAAATTTCATAAAAAAGACAAACCCGAGGAAACGGCGAAATAATCTCAAATATGTTTATCGCCGCGATTGTTTTAAGCTTGCGCGGCTATAATTTCGCCAAATTTTAACAATTTGAAAGGACAGGCAATGGACAAAAATAAAATCATAATCTTCGATACGACGCTTCGTGACGGCGAGCAAAGCCCGGGAGCGTCGATGAATACGGACGAGAAGATTCATCTTGCGTTGCAGCTTGAAAAGCTGGGCGTAGATGTTATCGAGGCTGGCTTTGCGGCGGCGAGCCCAGGCGATTTTGACGCGATAGAAAAGATCGCTGGCGCCGTTAGCAAGGCTCGCGTCTGTTCGCTTGCACGCGCTTTAGAAAAAGATATCAAGGCTGCGGGCGAAGCGATAAAGGGCGCGAAGCTTGGGCGTATCCATACTTTTATCGCTACAAGCCCTATCCATATGGAATTTAAACTCAAAATGCAGCCGCAAGAGGTCATAAAGCGCGCCGTAGAGGCCGTGCAATACGCTAAAAGCCTATGCGATGACGTGGAGTTTAGCTGCGAGGATGCGGGCAGAAGCGATATGGGTTTTTTAAAAGAGATCTGCGACGCCGCGATAAACGCCGGAGCCTCCACCATAAATATCCCCGATACGGTGGGCTATCTCTATCCGGATGAGATCACTGCGCGCATAGGCGAGATCGTTAAGCTTATCGGCGAGCGCGCCGTAATTTCGGTGCATAACCACAACGACTTGGGAATGGCTACCGTAAATTCCTTAGCCGCTATCTTGGCAGGAGCCAGACAGGTCGAGTGCACGATAAACGGTATCGGCGAGCGCGCGGGCAACGCGGCGCTAGAGGAGATCGTAATGGCGATCAAGACGCGCACAGATAAATTTGCACCGCTTTATACCGATATAAATTTGAAAGAAATTTATCCATCCAGCCGCCTAGTCGCGAGCATCACCGGCATCGAGCCGCAGCCTAATAAGGCGATCGTGGGCAAAAACGCCTTCGCGCATGAAAGCGGCATCCACCAAGATGGCGTGTTAAAACACAAAGAAACCTACGAGATCATGCACGCCGAGGATATCGGGCTTGATAAAAACTCGCTCGTGCTGGGCAAGCACAGCGGCCGCCACGCCTTTAAGGATAAGCTGGTATCTTTGGGCTATGAGCTTAGTAACGAGCAGATTGAGATCGCGTTTAATAAATTTAAAGCGCTCGCTGATAGCAAAAAGGACGTTTTTGACGAGGATATTAGAGAGCTCGTAAACGACGAGTTCGTAGGAGCCGAAAAGACCTATGAGGTGCTAGTTTTAAGCTCCAATAGCTGCAACAAAGGACACGCTAGCACCGCGCTTACGCTAAGGTATAAGGATGAAATTTTAAGCGATAGCGCGCTTGGAAACGGCGGCGTGGATGCGATATTTAAGGCGATAGACCGTATCAGCGGTATCAGCGGTAGCCTGAAAGAATACCAAGTAAAAGCGGTTTCACAGGGCAAAGACGCGCTGGCAAAAGTAACCGTTAAGGTGGAATTTGCGGGCGAGGGCGCCATCATCGGCAGAGGGCTTGACGTAGATACGATGCTAGCGTCTGCGAAGGCCTACGTTGCGGCGCTAAATACATATCTGGACGCTAAGCGTTAGATTGCTTGGCGGGATTTGTTAAATTTAACGCAAATTCCGCCAAATTAAACAAATCAAAAGCAAAATTTTAATAATATTTCACACTTAAAACGTTGGAGTAGGGGGTATTGAGCCGAAACTCGTTTTAAAATTTATTTATGGAGACTTTTATGAAAAAAGTTCTTGTATTGTTATTTGCGCTTTGCGGCGCGGCTTTCGCTAGCGAGCAGCTAAGCGCTTACACTCAGATCGTTTCTTTTTCTGCAATTACCGTTGCAGTCGTTTTAGGTCTAGCCGCTTTGGGTGGCGCATTAGGTATGGGAAATGCCGCTAGTGCGACACTTAACGGCATCGCTAGAAATCCAAGCGTAGCTAGCAAACTATCGACTACAATGTATATTTCGCTTGCGATGATCGAAGCGCAGGTTATCTATGCGTTGGTTGTTTCATTCGTCTTGCTTTTTGCAAACCCTTTCGTAACAGAAGGTCTTGCGGCTGCTGCAAAATAATCCTAAGCCCGAGAAATCGGGCTTTAAACTTATATAATTCAAGGCTTGAGATTAAGCTTTAAAATTTATGCGACCGTGGTGGAATTGGTAGACACGCTATCTTGAGGGGGTAGTGCCGCAAGGTGTACGAGTTCAAATCTCGTCGGTCGCACCATCTATCAAAATTTTCCCTATTTTTAGTTTTTTGAATTTTCAGATAATTTTTTAAGTCCTATTTTTGAGAATTTTAAAATTACTCTTAAAAAATTCTTAATACTTAAAATCATCGATTCACACATATATTTTAAGAAAAACTACTATATATTAAAAAATTGTATAGTGGCTTTTTCTGTGCTTCCTGCCTTGTTAATCCTTTGAGGAAATTTTATAATCTGCCTAAAATTACTATACAAAGGAAAAAAGATGACAGAAGTTTTTACCAAAATTAAGGGTAATCCAATTTTTAAATCAGATCCTGACAAAGTAGTCAGGAATTTTATCTTGCCGCAATATAAGCGCACTATGGTCGAAGTATTAGATGATTTTATAGCCGTTAAATTTTATAGCTCACCGGCCAGAGACGGAACGGTTAAAACACACAGGCACTATCACTATACGCAAGGTGGCAAGTTAATCAAGGTCCTAGGCAATGCCGATGAAATAACATTCGAAGGGGCTAGAATATTGTTAATTTCATAATTTGCGCTACCAGTAAATACATGCTCTATGCTGTCTTCTAGCGTATAGTTTAGGTTGCTATGGTGCATAAACATATAAGTTTTTGCTTCATTGCCGTTTATGGCAGGTATGGTTACTTTTACAAATTCACCTTCTATTAACTCCCTACTAAGTGAGATTGTAAAATTCATTTTTCCCGCTTTTTCTACTGCATTTGCATTTGATACATTTACGGCTATCTCATCTGCTTTGTGTAGGGCTATGTCAAGACACTCTCGGTATGAATTAAAGTCTTCTATAATAAGGCTATCATTTACTATAAGCTTATTATCAATTAGTTCATATTTTATATTGTCTTTTGTTTTATATATGTTTGAGCCTTTTTCTATTTGAGTGCCGTCAGTTAGTTTGCGACCATGAAAATATACTTGACCTTTACCATCAGTATCTCTTATGATGTCTTTGCCGTCGGTAAAGTATGTATCATAACCAGCTCCACCAATAAGCAAATCATCGCCATTTCTACCTTGAAGCAAGTCATCTCCACTACCGCCGAATAGGACGTCGGATTTGCTGTCGCCAAAGAGTGAGAATTTAGCTCCTGCGTCAATCAAAGGTCTGGCATATACTTCGCCGTTTGGCATTGTTACTTGTAAAACGCCGTTATCTGTGATTTCTATTTTTTTACCGTCTCTTGAACCAGTTAATTTATCATAAAGATTTTTTAGATGATTGCTTATATCAAACAATCCTGTATCAAGCGTAGCCTTGTCTATTATGTTAGCTATGTCGATTGCTATTAAAATAGGGTTTAAACCTTTTATAAATTTAGGTAATAATATAAGTCCTACATCGGCAACTGCCCCTACAACAGCCCTCATAGTATTGCCTTTTGATAGTTCTTCTTTGGCATTAAATCCAGCTCCTGCAATACCTAATCCTCTCGCCCATTTTTCTGCCGTATATTTCTTGTTAAAAAATTCTTCCACATTAGAAACTTCACCATTTGCTTTGGCTTTCATATATTTTTGTAACAAATCCTTTGTGCCAGTCTCGTATGGCAAAGTATAGATATTGTTGGCAAGTTCGCCACCTTTTGCGGTACCTTTTAAAAATTCAAACAATTTTTCAAAATCTTTTGTATTTTCAAAGATTTCTTTTTCTGCTTTGTCAAGCTCGAACTTAGCTGTCGCTTCTTTGCTGTATGAACTCATAGTTCTCTCCTTTTAAAAAATTTATTAAAATACTTTGTAACTTTTAGGCAAATCGTCAATATTTATATTTTTTTGTAAAAAATATTTTTTGACTTCTTTATAAATTTCATCGTTATATAAATAAATCATAAAATATCTACCTGAAACTGGTGTAGCATACATAGATACCGTAAAAACTTCATTTGATATTCTTATAAAAGGTAAGGCTGTAAAACCTTTCAAATTTTTATTTCTGAATAAGTAAAAAATAAATTTGAATGTTAAATTTACAAAATAAAATAAAATCAAGGGTAATAATAACTTACCACCATCGATAATTAGTGAAAGTATTATTATAAAATATACCAGTATATGAAATTTCTCTGTTTTAACACAGGAATTAGCAAAAAATGTTCTAGCTAATTCGTCCTCTAATATTTTACATTGTCTTTTTAATTTTCCATAATCATAAAATTCTATATAGCGATTTGTGAATTTTATTTTATGATTTTTAAATTTGAATTTTTGAAAAATTGCGACAATAATAATGTAAGTTATAGGGATTAAACTAAACCAAAAAAATACTTTATCTTCAATAGTTCCATAATCCCATAAATTTTCTAATAATCCAAAAAGTATTAGGCAAGAAATAAAAGATGAACCAAGCAATGTTAAAACGAAAAACTCTTCATAGCTTTGTAAGATAAGCGGATTTTCATCATAATCCCTAAAATTCGGATTATTTTGTTTTTGATTTTCAAGCCATTGCTGATATTTTTGCTCTTTGATTTGAGCTTGTTGTATTTTTGCTTCTGCGTTTTTTCTTAACTGCTCGGCTCGTTGTTTTATATCGTTTTCCAAATCAACCCTTTTTATAAAATTTCATTGTACATTCAATCTCGGTCAGTATCGCTGATATTGAATTTTATGAATTTACAAATTTAAACTTACTATTGCTTTTAAATTCAAGCAACAAGTAAATTTAAATTTGCAAATTCTTTTAACGCTTCAAAGCCATTATTAGCCAAGCTTCCATCTCTTAGTAAAGTATGATTTCCAAATAGTTCGCTTCCGCTTGTTATGCGATTTGTGATTAAGGTTTTATTGATTAAAATTCCGTCATTTTTGTCTATCCAAGAGATATTTTCTGCGAATTTATTATTATCCAGGTCGAAGTATGTTTTACTGTTTTTTCTTGATATTGTTTTTACTCCGTCGCCGTTTAAGTCAATTTTTGGCATTGCCGTCTCCTTGTGAATTTAGATTCTTATTGAAATTGTTGTTTTTTAAAGTTTGGTATTGCTCTAAAATCGCATTATAATAGTAATCGCCATTATAGGAAAAATCATTAAAAACGATATTTTTGAGTGTAGGTCTATTGGCAGGAATATATTTAAAATAATATTCTCTCCCATATGTTTTTTCAAAAAATCTTTTTTTGTTCGTTGTCAGT
This sequence comes from uncultured Campylobacter sp., assembly GCA_963529625.1. GTDB lineage: Bacteria > Campylobacterota > Campylobacteria > Campylobacterales > Campylobacteraceae > Campylobacter_B. Next base: position 32,175 of record CAURZM010000004.1, read on the forward strand.
AGATTATGGGTAACGCAAAATTCTGATATTTCTTTATTGACAATAGCATTTGCTAAAAGCCAAGAAAACATAATATTTGATACAATGACTATGTCGTTTTTTGTATCGTGATATTTTAAGACTTTTTTATTTATAAATACAAAATCTGAAAAAAGTATATGCTTATTTTCGCCAATATAAACGAAATTTTCCAAAAATTTACCATTTTCATCAATAATGTATTTTTCATTGAACGGATAAAAAGGTTCTATTTTTAAAATTTCATCATTATCAATTATCTCTTGTGCGTTTTGCCTAGGTGTGTCGGCATTACAAATTTTAGAACCTAAATTTAGTAAATATTCTAAATTTAATCTTTTATCAAGCTTGAAAAATTCGCATTTGTCATCAGGGTATTTGTCTCCATTGCAAAGATAAAATCTTGTTTCAGCAAAGTCATTTATATCTCTATGGATATTTTTCATCTTTTTTATATCTTTTGCTGGATAATTGTCTAAATAGTGAATTTTTTGTAGAAAATCTTTTATGTAAAAATTAATTTTTTCATGCTCGGTTGCTGTTTTAAAATCTATCTTGTTTTCCAAATATTTTACTTTATCGTATTTGTCAAACATAGCTTCTAATTCGGCAGTATGCCTTTTGTCGTCTTTATAAAGTTGATAAGCAAATGAAATAATAAGACACAAAGTAAATAAAATTTTAAATACTTTTTTCATATTTTTCCTTTCAAATTTAAAGTTTAACTTTCGAATTTAAACTCAGTCAGTATCGCTGATACTGAATTTATTAAATTTACAAATTTAAACTTACTTTACAAATTCACACAATTAGTAAATTTAAATTTGCAAATTTAATATTTGGATCTGTTTGATCTGAATTAGCCCTCGGTTAAACCCAAAATCCATGGCAGTCTTTTTTATACCACAGCTTGTTAATTGTTCAATCCCTTATACCCCTCCCATGGTGGCTCTGCATATGTTTTTAGCGCCTCAAACTTTCTCATTTTTTATCCTTTCATTGAGTTATTTAGAATTAACGCTTTCACAATTTTTAATAACAATATTTGAGAAATTTTCTATGTCTGATAATTTTTGGCTAAATTTGATTTTAACTGTATCTTTTAAAGCTGATTTATCAATATATTTATTGTATCCATCTTGTAAATAACTATATAATTTTTTATTTACAGAAAGATTATGTTTATCCAAATAATACAATTTTGCTCCGCAACAATCAGTTTTATTAGTGCAATTTCGCTCATATTTTTCAAACATTGCATTAAAATAAAAATCTGTTAAATTTAGCATTATCATTAACAAATTATCTTGAATTTGAAATATTTTTAAATCTCCGTATGGCAATCTTTGTATCATCAAATAAATTTCATTTGTCAAAATTTCTAACTTTTCATAATCTAAATTTTTAAAATTCATTGAGTTATCATCATTATATGTAAGTCCGTAAATTTCACCATACAACAAACACCATAAAATAATATCATCGATATTATTTTGTTCTAAATTTGTTTTTATCTCTTTAAAATGATAATCCATTTTTGAAAAAAGCGGTCGCATTATAAAATTATCATAATTTACATATTTATGTAATATTGAAATCCAAATTTTATACTTCATAGTAGACATAAATTCCTGCGTTATTTTTGGATTTGCCGATAATTCAATGTAATCTTTTTGTAAAGTTTTATTTATTTCAAATGCCTTTTCTACGATATTTACAACCACCAATAATACAAATGCAAATAATAAGCTTATTACAATTTTTAGAAATTTCATTTTTCTACCGTTATTTTTTATTCTCAAAATTTAATCCTTAAAATTTATTTTTGTCAAATTTAAATCTCGTCAGTATCGTTTAATACTGAATTTTATGAATTTACAAATTTAAACTTACTTTACAAATTCACACAATTAGTAAATTTAAATTTACAAATTTGATATTTGGATCTGTTTGATCTGAATTAGCCCTCAGTTAAATCCAAAATCCATGGCAGTCTTTTTTATACCACAGCTTGTTAATTGTTCAATCCCCTATATCCCGCCCAAGCTAGCTCTGCATATATTTTTAGCGCCTCAAACTTTCTCATTTTTTTATCCTTTATCAAAAAAATTGTTATTTACTTAAATTTTTATTTATATTTATATTAAAGACCGTAAAAATATAATCTCTTACCTCATTGTAATTTTCTTCATTGAAAGAAAATATATGTATAGAATAAAGTCTTTCGTTATTTCGCCTATAATCAGACCAATGTATCTCTTCTGCGTATTCAAGATTTATTTGAAATTTTGGAAATATTTTCCAAAAATTTTTAAAACTTTTATTTTCATATCTATAAATTACCAAAAAAACTATAATTTCTAAAAATTCCGCAAACAATAATATAAATATTAAAAGTAATACACCTATTAAAGATATACCAAAAGTTCCTTCAATAAAGCCAATTATGAAAAAACTAGCTAAAAAAACCTTACCAAAAGTAGCTGAAATTATCATATCTAAAAACCAAACTGCCTTAAAAGTTGTTTTGTTGTTAAATATTATATCTTCACTGCTAGTTTCTTTAAAATTTTGATCATAATATGCAACTTTTGAATTATAAAAATAGGTATACTTTTTCTTTGAATTTATAATATTAAAACAATCAAATATCAAAAATACAACTATTGCAAAGCCAAATTTTATTATCGTTTGTGTTGTGTTGTCAAAATCTAAAATACCGCTTTCAAAATCGTCTAAGCAACTAATGCAAAACCCAGAAGCAGTAATCCAAAATATTAAAATAATCAAATAATGTAAAATCAAAGCAAAACCAGAATAATCCCGCAAAACTAGTGGCTCTTTGTCGTAGTCCCTAGCCTCTTATTTCCTTAGCGCAGCACCGGCTTTAAATTTATCCAAATCGAGCTCTTTATAAACGGAATTTCGATGCATTCTATACGAAAGGGGATTAAAATTTTATAAAATGGCGCTTGAAATTTTGTTTTTATCGCCGCGACAAACGGGCGGGTTGATCTGCGATTTTCAAACGCAAAAAAAGCGCTTAAAAGCCTCGCGAGCTGAAGCGGAATTTAGACGCAACGGCGGCGTTTTGCTTTGCAATTTGAGTTAAAATTTGATATGATTGTGCGAAATTTATATTGAATGGCTTTTTAAAATGAATAAATTTATAACCCAAAAAATAGGCGCGCTCGCGGGCTTTAGCGATGAAATTTTAAAAATTTTAGCATCGTTTGACGCGGATGTTTCGGACGCCAGGCTCGCTTTGCAAATTTCAAAAAATGCTCCCCTGGCGGATAAAATTTTAGATTTAGCCTTTTGCGGTTTGTCTAAATTTAGCGCCGAAGGGCTTGCAAGGCAAAATTTCGCTACTGCAGATGAGCGGTGCGATCTACAAGGCGCGGAGCCTATAAAGTATGGCTTGCAAGGCGCCGCAAACGAGTGGCAACAAAACGAGTGCACCTCGAGCGAGCAAAAAGGTGCAGACTTAGCAGGGCAGGGCGATAGTCTTAAATTTAATCATCCAAATGACGCAAGCGGCGCGAACTGCAGCGACGAGAATTTTAAATTTAACCCCTCGCAGGCCGCGAGCGATACGCAGCGGCAAAATCAGCATGCCGCTGCGAAAGCCGATTGCGCGCTAGGTTCGAGTATCTCTACGCGAGCCGCACAAACGCAACAGCAAGAACGAGAGCAGGAGCAGGGACAAGAGCAGCAGCAAAAACAGGAGCAAGAATGGGGGAGGGCGCAGGAGCAGGGTGCCGCGGCACTAAAGACGCTAAATTTGCAGCGAGCGTTCGAGCTTTACGGGCGCGAGCAGATGCGGGCGTTTTTTCTATTCGCCGTATTTGACGCGATGCTAAAGCCGAGCCTGCAGGCGTATCGCATCGACCGCAAAAAACTCACGCAGGTCTCGCTGCTGCGAAATCTGCTTATGTTTTCGTGGATCAAATCCTACCCACAGATAGAGCGCAGCATCCTTTCAAGCGTGATTTTAGTGGAGTTTGGGCGGGTTTTTATCGACGAGCAGGTGTGTGCGGCGGGCAAGGCGGAGGAATTTTACCACGCCATCAAAGGTTCGATCTTCCCACAGGATTTTACCGACGCGGAGATGGAATTTAGCGGCACGAACCGCGAGAGCGTCTCGCACGCGCTATTTGCGCATTTCGGGCTAGAGCAGATCGCGCAGGACGCGCTGTATTCAAACGCCCCCGACGACGCGCCTTTTGAGAATAAATCCCGCTACGCGATGCTAAAGATCGCCAAAACCGCAGTCAATATCTACCATCACTTCGACGAGCTTAGCATCGATAACGCTTTAAATTTACTAGTCGAGTTCGGCTTCGAGCAAGAGGCGTTTTTAGAGGCGAAAGGCGAAATTTCGATATGAAAGAGTTCCTGCGCGCCTTTAACTCGGGCGTATTTGAAAAGGATCTTAGCGGCGAGCAAAAGGAGCTCGTGCGCAACCTCTTAAATATCGGCGCTATCAGCGCGCACAAGGGCAAGCTCTATCTGAACGACGGCTATGTTTTCGGCAGGCTCGACATCGCGCGCGACGGCACGGGCTATCTGCAAAGCTTCGACGATCGCTTCAAAGCAGATCTCATCATCGAAAACAGATATTTAGGCGGCGTGCATCTGGGCGATCTAATCCTAGCAAAAATTTTAAGCTCAAGAAAGTCCCGCCTGCACGCAAAGGTGCTAATGTGCGTCAAGCCCGCATTTTTAACGAGTGTGGTTTATACCAAAGGCTTCGGGCGCGAAATTTTAGGCGTGAACGTCAAAACCGGCCTCGCAAATCCGCTCAAAGCCACGCAAAAATCGCTCAAGCAGCTGCCCGCAAATACCCTTTTAAAGATTGATAATCTAACGAACGAGATTACCGAGGTAATCGGAAGCTTATCCGATCCCTTCGTCGATGAGAAAATTTCTTTAGCGATCTACGATAAAAACGACGAATTTAACGAAGCGTGCAAGCAGCAAGCCGCGAGCTTCGGCAGCGAAGTGGACGCGGCGCTGTATCCGCAGCGCGTAGATTTGCAGCATCTGCCCTTTTGCACCATCGATCCCATCGACGCCAAGGACTTCGACGACGCGATCTATTTTGACGTAAAAGAGCGCACGCTTTACGTTGCGATCGCCGACGTGAGCGAATACGTAAGCGAATACTCGCCGATCGATAAGGAGGCGAAATTTCGCGGCTTTTCGATCTATTTCCCGCACCGCTCCGTGCCGATGCTGCCGCGCGAGCTTAGCGAAAACATCTGCTCGCTGATGGCAGATCTGCCTAGATTAGCCTTTGTTTTTAAAATCACTTTGGATGAAAATTTAAACCCGCAAAAGCAGGAGCTTTTCGAAGCGATTATAAGATCAAAACGTCGCTATAATTACGACGAGATCGATGAAATTTTACGCACCCGCAAGGCGTGCGAGCCTGAAATTTTAAGCTGGCTCTTGCCGCTTAATGAAATTTGCGAGCGCCTGCGCCGTGCGAGGCTAAAACGCGGATTTGATTTTCGCACCAAGGAGCTTCGCATCACGCTTGATGAGCGCGGCCTAATAAGCTCCACTCGCTTTGAGACCGACACCCCGTCGCACAAGCTCATCGAGGATTGCATGCTGCTAGCCAACAAAGCCGCTGCGGCGCGTATCGAGCGGGGCGTTTTTAGAAATCACGGCTCGGCGGAGCTTAAAAAAATTTACGCTCTGCTTGACGATCTAGCGCTGTTCGGCATCGACGCGCCGTATCAGAGCAACCTTGCTAAAATGATCGGCGAAATTCAAGCGCAAGCCGATACCATGGGGATCCGCGAGGAGGTCGATAAGCTCATCATCAAGGCTCAAAAGCGCGCCGAGTACGCGTCCGAATCGCGCGGGCATTTCGGGCTCGGATTTGATAACTACACGCACTTCACAAGCCCGATCAGACGCTATTCCGATCTCATTTTGCACCGCTTGCTAAAGGCGCAGATGAGGGGGGATGAGAAATTTTATAATTACCTGCTTTTAAACATCGACGCGACGTGCGCGCGGCTAAACGAGCTTGAGCGCGAGGCGGATAAGGTCGCGTTTGATTTTATGGACCGAAAATTTGCGCGCTGGGCCGCGGAAAATTTGGGCAAAAAATTCCACTGCTACATCGACGAAAACGGAAATTCCGTCACCGCAAAGCTAGACGACAAGCTAAAAGGGGCTAAAATTTTAGTTTCAAATTTCGCCGGCGACATTTTAACGCCCGTGCTGGTGGAGCTTACGGACGCAAACATCGCTAGCGGAGTGATTTTAGGCAGGGTGGTAAAGAAGATCTGATGTATAGGAAAGAATTTGACGGGCTTATCGCAAGCGGCAGAGTGCCGAATTTCGTGCTTTTGCGCGGCGGAGACGACTTTTCAAACGAGCTTTACGCGCAGCGCCTGAAGCAAATTTACGCCGCGGAAAATTTTTTGAGTTTGTATTTTTTGGAGTATGATTTTGAGCAGGCGCGGAGCTTCTTGGAGCCCTCGCTTTTCGGCGGTAGCAACACGCTTCATATCAAAACTGCCTCGCTTATCAAAAAGGAGGAGCTGCGAAGGCTCATCGCGCTGTGTAAGTCGGACGCGAATAACCATCTAATCTACGAGCTAAACGATAGCGAAATTTCGGTGAGCGCGGATTTTATCAAAGAATTTGAACGAAACGAAGTGAGGTTTTTCAAACCCTCGGGCGTAAATGAAGCCATAGCGCTGCTTGCGCAAAAATGCGAGATGTGCGGGCTTTTTGCAAACACCGCCGCGCTTAGCAGGATCTACGCCATCCACAACGAAAGCCTGAGCCTGAGCGCGAGCGAGATAGAAAAATTTGCAAGTCTGGGGCTTGAGCTTAACCTGCAAAACGTAAATTTGATGGTTTATGGCCTTAGCGAGGTGAGCTACGACGAGCTTTTTGATAAAATTTTTGGCCTTTGCGATTTTCGCGTAGATTTTTACAAAATGGCTCTGGGCGGCGGATACAATGAGATGGAACTGATAAATTATTTCTACCGCCTAATTTATAGAATTTTTCGCCTGCATGTTTACGTAAAAATAAACGGCAGATTTGATTTTAAGGCGGTTTTAGGCTATCAGCCGCCCCCTTCCGTGGCCGCACAGATGCAGCGCTACGCCACTAGCTTTTCTACGCAGACGTTTTATAAAATTTTCGCTCACTTAAACGATTTGGAATTTGAACTCAAAAGCGAAAAGAACGCGGCGAAGGATGAGCTTTTGCTCGCGTCGTTTTTGAGGTTGCAGCGCATGCTGCTAAGTTCGCTCGGACAAAAAGCAAATATTAAGTGAAATTTTAGTAATATCTCTTCGCATTTTTTGCAAAATCCTTGCCCGCAGACGCTGTTTGCGAGCTAAAATCCATAAGGAGAATTTATGAGAAACTACGAGGTTTTATTCATCGTTAAGCCCACGCTTACCGACGATGAAGTTAAAACAAAAGTCGATTTCGTCAAAGAAATCATAACCAAAAACGGCGGAGAGATCGCTTCCGTAATCGAAATGGGCGCTAGAAAGCTAGCTTATAAGATCGATAAATATGAGCGCGGAGTTTATTTTGTAATCTATTTTAAGGCCGAGCCGAGCTTGATCTCCGAACTTGTTAGAAATCTGCGTATCACCGAAGATATCATTAGATTTTTGACCGTCAAGTATGAGACTAAGCGTGAAATTTCCGCTTGGGATAAACTAAGCAAAGGCATCAAACTAAGCCCTGCGAAAAAAGAGCGCGAGCCAAAAGCGCCGGTAGAGCCGAAAGAGCCTGAAGAAGCAGCCAAAGAGGGCAAATAAAGGATAAAATATGTTCAATAAAGTAGTTTTGGTAGGTAATTTGACCCGAGATATCGAGCTTAGATATCTGCAAACGGGTACCGCCGTAGGCAAAACCGGCATCGCCGTCACACGCAGATATAATAGCTCAAACGGCGAGAAACGCGAAGAAACGTGCTTTATAGACATAGATTTTTTCGGTCGTACGGCCGAGATCGCAAATCAATACTTGCGAAAAGGCAGTAAAATTTTGATCGAAGGCCGCTTAAAGCTAGATCAGTGGCAGGATCAAAACGGACAGAACCGAAGCAAGCACTCCATCAGCGTAGATACTATGGAGATGCTAGGAAGCAATCAAGGTGGAAGCGGCGGCTATAATAACCAAGGCGGCAATTACGAGGGTGGCAATTATGGCGGAAACTCCGGCGGTTACGGTGGAGGAAATTCTAGCTACGGTAATTACGGCGGCGGAAATAGCTATGCTAACAGACAAAACTCAAATTCCAGAGGCGCAAAAAACGATTATAACGCGCCTAAACAAAAAGAGCAGAGTTATGAAAGCACGATTCCGGAAGTCGACGTCGATGCCGATAAATACGATGACGGCAACGACACGATCCCATTTTAATTAAGGAAAAATCATGGCAGATAAGAGAAAATATACTAGAAAGTATTGCAAATTTACGGAGGCAAAGATCGAATTTATCGATTATAAGGACACGGCACTGCTAAAGCACTGCCTAAGCGAGCGCTTTAAGATTATGCCGCGCCGCCTAACCGGCACCAGCAAAAAATACCAAGAGATGGCAGAAAAGGCTATCAAGCGCGCGCGCCAAGCAGCCCTCATACCTTACATCGTCGATCGCAAAGACGTGGTCGTAAATCCATTCGAAAATCTTTAAATTTTAGCGGCGTAGAGCCGCTAAAATCTTCTCATTTTAAATTCTAATTTTTTAAATTTTAAGCTCGCTCTTATATATATAATTTCACCCATATTTTTTCAAAGGAGAAATTATGGCAGAGAATGAACATCCGGATCATTTAATGTGCCCATTTTGTGGCAAAGACGACATCAAATACGGTGCGGTCGTATGTAGCGGATGTCAGGCGGAGATCTCTTATAGCAGGCCCTGGTTAAAGACGCTTCTTATTTCTATACTTTGGCTGTTCTTTGGAGGGGCTTTTACCAAGGATAGCGGTACTCTATTTTATATCGTCTTGGGTATCGGCGTGTTAGGTATCATTGGGTCTATTTTTATGGCGCGAGATCACAGTCCACAATTTAATAGGATTATGAAGCATGTTAATTAGTCTATGTCGCCGTCCGCTGACGGATAAATTTTTGTAATTCTCTGATTAAATTTAAATTTGGGAGAATTACGCTACTTAAATTTTAAAAGACAGATTATGAATTTTCTCTAGGTTTCCTTGCTGGTAGTGGCGTTTTTGATGGGCTTGCAGCCGCGGTTATCGTTTTTATTCCGGGCTTTATAGTGTTTTGCATTGCAAAGGCATTTTTAGAAGGCTTGACTTCTAGCGTAAATAATAGATTTATTGCGTCTGTCGTACCAATTTTGGGAGGTTTAGTTCTAGGGTATTTAGCGGGTGCTTCCGTATATGAAAGTGAGCAGGCAAAAGATGCTGAGCGCGAAGTGCAGAAGCAACAAAGTATGACGCAGCAAGATAAAGTCTACTATATCCAGCGAAGTTTGATGTTTAGCGGCTACGGCGTGACGATTGATGGTAAATGGGGCAAAAAGACTATGCAAGCGGCGCAGAAATATTCGGGCTCATCCGCGACCTCGATCGATGAGCTTTATGAAGCGGTCAAGGCTAAAAAAGAGGGCAGAAGATAAAATTTAAATCGCAAGCCAAGCCATCCGCACTAAATTCTTAAATTTACTCGCTTTATATACGTCTTATCGGGTGCTCAAAACATATTGCGCCGCTTGTAAAATTTCTTAAGTCTGCTTGGGGCGTAAATTTTAAAAATGGAGCTTGAGCGTTTTTGAAGTAAGCGGACGAAATAAACTTGCTTGTGCGCGGACTATGTTAAATTTAATAAATTTAGCTGCAAGGCGCGACGGAATTTACGCTGTTTGCGGCTTACAAGCGGGATAAATTTAAGGGCGTGATCTTTACGGGTAAAATTTTATGCACGACCGATTGGGTGCGCGGTTTTCTATGAAAGTTTAAATTTCTTATGCTCAAAGTGGTATTTTTTCTGCGAAATCGCGTTAAATTTAAGGCTATCTATCCTGGAGAAATTAACGGCATATTCCTTCAAGCAGGTAAGGATGAAAGAGAAGCGGTAATTGCCATTTTCGTAAAATATCTCGCTCGTTATTATTTCGCCGGGCGCCGCATCGCATCTTTGATCCGAGCTCATAACGCATTTTAGTTCATAATATCCATTTTGCAAATCTCCGATGTAAAATTTTAAATGCAACTTTTCATTAATTTGTTTTTTGGGTAGCAATAGCGCATCGTTGAAGCTTATGCCCGCAAAAATTCTTTCTAGCGTATGCATATTTTTATGCAGCCCTGTCAAATACGCCTCGTACCGCCGCTGCCTTAAGGCATATTCGCTATCGTTTATATTGCCCTTGATCCAATCTAGGTCGAAATATAGCACTTCAATCTCTTCGGTTTTAAATTTATCGCTGCCTGTTCGCTACAGCCCCAAGAAATTCTCATCGTTTTTGATCTTTTCGATGATATCGAGCGTGGCATAAAACTCGTCGTAGAAATATGGCATCTCGAGTTTAAAAAATTTGAAATTTAGCCCCTCTAACACCTTGAGCGAGTGTTTGTTTTTAAGCAAAAATATGAAAAATACCCCATCTTTTTCCAGCGCGTTGAGGTAGTTTATTTCGCTTATATTGGCGCGTAGAATCTCGGCGTCAAGGATGACGACGTCGGCTACGTAGATGAAGTCGTTTAGATGTCTCTTCGCGCTCTCCCAGTTGGAGTTTGGCATCACGTCGCAACCAAGCCCGCTCAAAAAATCTCGTAGCTCCTCGAAGATCGCGCGGTTTTTATGCGTGATGATGACGTTGTAGTCGTATTTTTTGGCGCTAAAGCTCTGTTGCGCGAAGCAGCTAAGCACAGCATCCATTTTGATAAACGTCCCGCGCCCGTCGGCTCCAATACTTGGATGCGAACCGAGTGCACGCAAATGGGTCTGCGCCGAAGTAAGATACTCATCATCCGTGCTAGCGGCGCTTTCTAGTGCACTTTTAAGCGCATAGGTGCGCGGATCCTTTAGCTCGCGATCGATGCCTACGCGAACATCGAGCTTGACGGAACTCATATTCGCTCTAAGTTCCTTACTGCTAAATTCCACGCTTACGCGGATTGGTTCAGCGATATTTTGCAGGAAAAACTCGCACGCGTCAAAGACCCCGCTAGTGAGATTTAGCACCTCGCCGCCGTAGATACGTGGCAGCTGCGGTGGGAAGCTAAGATATAGCGTGCTGTCGTATTTTGTGCACTCCTCAAATAAAATTTCGCTTTGAAATTTTAAAATTTTTAAAATATCGATCTGCGCGATATCCTCACGTCTGGGCACGACGGAATCACTTTCTTTGGCTTTAGGCGTAGCGGAGAAAATTTTACCACTTGCAGCGGGCTTTTTAGCAAAAAGTTTTCTTGCCACAAAGCCTGCCGTCGCAGCCAATATTGCTAGCGCGCCTAAAACCACGGCTTTCATAGCACAAGCATCCCGTCGCCATAGGAGTAGAAGCGGTATCTTTGCTCCACTGCGATGCGGTAGAGTTCAAGCGTGCGCTCAAGACCGATGAAGCTCGCTACGAGCATTATCAGCGTGGATTTGGGCAGGTGAAAATTTGTAAGCAAAAAATTCTGTCTTATCGGCGGATTGCCCGGGTGCAAAAACAGCTCGCAGATCCCGCTGCTTTGCCCATTGCGTGCAAAATTTTCGATCGTTCTCGTCACCGTCGTACCCACTCCTAAAATTTTTCGCTCGCTTTTTAGGATTTGCGCGGTCTGCGGCGGGATGGAGTAGAGCTCGCCGTGCATCTTGTGATCGCGCAGATCCGCTACTTCCACGGGATTGAAGGTGCCTGCGCCCACATGTAGCGTGATAAAATAAATTTCGTGGTTTTTGCGCAGATCGTTTAGCATCGCACCGTTAAAATGAAGGCTCGCGGTGGGTGCGGCGACGGCGCCTTGCTCGCGCGCGAAGATGCTTTGATACCAGCTCTCGTCCTGCTTGGTATCGGCGCGCTTGATATACGGCGGAAGCGGCACATGGCCGATACGTTCGCAAATTTCAAAAACATCATGGGTGTTTAAAGCTTCGCCGCCCTGCTCAAACTGCACGATGCGAAGCCCGCCCTCCATCAGCTCGCAAACGCGCGCTTCAAGACCGCTTTGAAATTTTAATTCGCTGCCTACTTTGACACTGCCGCGAATATAGGCGCTAAATTTATTGCCCTCAAGCGGCGAGTTTAGCAGAAGCTCGATCTTGCCGCCGCTGTTTTTATGACCGAAAAGGCGCGCCTTAATCACCCGCGTGTCGTTAAAAATAATATCGCAAGGCGGCAGGGCATCCGCCAGATCGCCGAAGTGCGCGTGAGTGATCTGCTCTTTAGCGCGGTCATAGATCAGCAGGCGCGCGCTTTGTTTGGGCATCACGGGCGCGCTTGCGATGAGCTCGCTAGGAAGCTCGTAATCGTAGCTACCGACTAAATTTAGATCCGCCATCTCACGCCTGCGCTACGTCCGTGGAATTTTCGCTTTCGTCATCCTCAGGCTTATACGGATTTATCATTTTGGCGATGAAGATCGAAAGCAGATAAAGCGCAATTAGCGGAGTTGCGAGCATAAACTGACTAAGCACGTCTGGCGGCGTCATCACCGCTGCAAAGATGAAAATAATGACGATTGCGTAGCGAAAAAAATCGCTCAGGCTTTTATTTGTTACAAGCCCGATCTTAGCGAGGAAAAAGGTCACCACCGGAAGCTCGAAGCTGATGCCAAATGCGACGACAAGCTTAGCGAAAAAGCCTACATATTCGCCGATCGTAGGCATCGCAGTAAATTGCTTGGCGCCAAAATTTACCAAGAAATTAAATGCGACTGGAATTACGAAAAAATAGCAAAACGCCGCGCCTAAAAAGAACATAATGCTCGCGCCGCTAACGAAGGGGATGACGTATTTTTTCTCGTTGTCGTAAAGCCCAGGTGCTACGAAAAGCCACGCCTGCCAGAAAATTATCGGCATCGCAAGCAGTAACGAGGTGAAAAACGATACCTTCATCGCAGTAAAAAAGGTCTCGCCAAGCTGGGTAAAGATGATCTCGCTGCCTTTAGGAAGCACGCGCACCAGCGGACGGGTCATAAAGCCTAAAATATCCTCCCAAAAGCCGAAACACGCGATAAAAAGGACGATGATGGACAGCACGGAGATCACCAGGCGCTTGCGAAGCTCAGCTAGATGGGGTTTTAGCTCTTCAAACATTAAATTTCTCTCTCATTATGATTTTTGCGTATCGTTATTTTGCGCGGAATTTTGCATAGAATTTTGCGCATCGCCGTTTAAATTTGCGTTCAAATTTTGCGCAGCGCTTTTCGCTTCACTGCTTGCATTGGTATTTTGTGCGGAATTTCCCGCACCGCAGCCCGCGCTCGGCATAAAATTTTCGCCTTTGTTTCCAGCACTAGAATTCGCGCTTTTGCTTTCAGCGCCGGAATTCATTGCACCGTCGGCGGAGCCTTGCATAGAGTTTGCGGTGCCAGCGGAGCTTTGCGCGGAATTTTCGCCACTCGAATTTGCTTTTAAATTTGCCGTCTCGCTCTGTTTTTGTGCCGAGACTTCCGCGGAGTTTAACGCGTCTTTGGCGGCGTCCGAGTTAAGCGTTTCTTTAAGCGAGCTTTCCGCGTCTTTTAGCCCCGCATTTAGCGTCTCTTTGACCGAGTCGATACCGCCTTTTATCTCGTCGAGTTCCTCAAACGTGAGCTTTTTGCGCACGCCCTCGCTTGCTTGTGTGATACTCTCTTTATATTTTTTGGCGTCCTCTTTGAGCTCGGCGATGCGAAGCTCCTGATCGAAGCTCGATTTTGCGTCGTTGATGGTTTTTTTGATGACTTTGAAGTATTTAGCTAGCTCGACCAGCACTTTTGGAAGCTTCTCGGGCCCCAGCACGATTATCGCGATGATTAAAATGACCGTAATTTCAGGCATACTGATACCAAACATAAAATTTCCTAACGTAAAAAGTGGCGTATTTTAACTAAAATTTCATTAATCTTAAATTTAGCGCCCATTGCGGCTTTCTTGCGTGATAAAAAGCGCAATCTCGTCGGCGAGCAAAAAGTTGGGATTATAAAATTTACCCTTGGCAAATTTCAGCTTTTTTTCGCGTACGAGCAGCTGTGCGTTGCTTAGCTCTGCAGCGTCTAAAATTTGCGCCTCAAACCCCAAAACACAGCGCAACCCGAGAAATATGCGCTCAAGCTTTTTATCCTGCGCGCTTAGAACTTCGCGATGTTTTTGCAGCGGATCTGCGATGTAATCTCGCAAATTTTTAGGCGAGCTAAGGCGCACCTGAGCGCTAGTTCCGACCGCAAATGCCCCGAATCCCGCGTAATCCTCGCCGCGCCAGTAAGCCAGATTGTGCTTACAGCGCAGTCCGCGCGCGGCAAAATTTGAAATTTCATACTGGCTAAAGCCGTTATCCGCCGCAAGGGCAAAGAGAAATTTAGCTAGAGCCGCGCTTTCCTTTTTAAAGCTTTCGCGCCCGAAAAAGGGCGTGTTTTCCTCAAGGCTCAGCGCATAGGCGCTTAGATGCGGCACTTCGCAGCGCACAAGCTCAGCCATTTCAAATTTTAAATTCCTTTTATCGTCAAATTTGCTCGCGTAGATTAGATCTAAATTTATATTATCAAAGCCCGCTGCTTTGGCATTTTGCACCGCGAGAAAAATCTGCGCCGCACTGTGCGCGCGACCGAGGAATTTTAACTTGGCGTCGTTAAAGCTTTGCGCGCCGAAGCTGATGCGATTTACGCCAAGCTCGCGCATCGCCCTAAGCCAAGCCGGGTGAGCGGAGTTTGGGTTGGCTTCTGAGCTGATTTCGGCTTTAGCGGCGAAATGCGGCGCAAGCAGTGCAAAAATTTCATCGTAAAGCCCCGCATCTACGGCACTTGGCGTGCCTCCGCCGATAAAAAGCGTAGAGATTTGCGCGCGTGGATTTTTCGCCAAAAAATCGCGCACCTCAAGCTCTAACGCGCGAAAGTAGCTTTTTGCGAGGCTAAACTTATCGCTGAAGGAGCCAAAGGCACAATACGGGCATTTAGAGGTGCAAAACGGCACGTGGATGTAGATGTGCAAGGACGGTCCTATGGGCTAAATTTACGTCGTAAAATTTAGCGAATTAATTTGAAAATTTATATAAATTTTAAGCCTCTTAACGCAAATTTTAATATTTTTAGGTAGAATTTTGAGAAATTTTTTGTGAGAAAACGAGATGGAAAAAGAGAAAAATTACAGACCGAATGTCGCTGCAATCGTACTTTCGCCCTCGTATCCGTTTAATTGCGAAATTTTAATCGCGCAACGAAGCGACATCAAAGGCGCTTGGCAGTTTCCTCAAGGCGGTATCGACGATGGTGAGACGCCTAAGATGGCGATCCGCAGAGAGCTAGGCGAGGAGATCGGAACAAGCAAAGTCGATATCATCGCTGAGTGCCCTAAGTGGCTTAGCTACGACTTTCCTGATGGGGTAGCTCAAAAGATGCGCCCATACGACGGGCAAATTCAAAGGTATTTTTTGGTGAGATTGCGAAGCTTAGCGGATATAAACATCAATACTAAACTTCCGGAGTTCGACGCATTTAAATTCGTAGGCGCGAATGAGGTTTTAAGGCACGTAAATCACTTCAAAAAGCCGATTTACGCGACGGTTTTAAAATATTTTAAAGAGGAGGGCTACATTTAATGCTAATCGTTCAAAAATACGGCGGTACGAGCGTCGGCACGCTAGAGCGGATCGAGTCGGTCGCACAGCGCGTGATCAAAACCAAAAACGAAGGGCATAACGTCGTAGTAATCGTCTCTGCGATGAGCGGCGTTACCAATCAGCTCATCGAGCAGGCGGAATTTTTTACTAAAACTCCCGAAGGTAGGGAGATGGACGTGCTGCTAAGCTCGGGCGAGCGCGTCACGAGCGCGCTTTTGGCTATCGCGCTAAATGCTAAGGGCTATGCTGCGATCGCATTTAGCGGACGTGGTGCTGGCATCGTAACGGATAATTTTCACACCAAGGCTCGCATCGTCTCGATCGATCCAAAAAGTATGCAAGAGGCGTTAAAGCAGGGTAAAATCGTCGTCGTCGCAGGCTTTCAGGGCATCAGCACCGCAGGCGAAGTAACGACGCTCGGGCGAGGCGGAAGCGATCTTAGCGCAGTCGCCGTCGCAGGAGCGCTGAATGCCGATCTGTGCGAAATTTACACCGACGTAGACGGCGTATATACGACCGATCCGCGCATTGAGCCCAAAGCTAAAAAACTTGATCGCATCAGCTACGACGAGATGCTTGAGCTTGCGAGCTTGGGAGCGAAGGTTTTGCAAAATCGAAGCGTCGAGCTTGCGAAGAAATTAAACGTAAATTTGGTGACGCGAAGCAGTTTTAACGATCATGAAGGAACACTCATAACAGGAGAAGAAAAGATGGAAGATGCGGTAATTAGCGGCATTGCACTGGATAAAAATCAAGCAAGAATTACGATTAGAAACGTAGAGGATCGCCCCGGCGTCGCGGCTGAAATTTTCTCCGCGCTCGCGAGCAAGGAGATCAACGTCGATATGATCGTGCAAAATATCGGACGAAACGGCGAGACGAATTTGGGCTTTACCGTGCCGCAAAACGAGCTGCAGACTGCTTATGCGGTAATGAAAGAGGTAAATCCAAATCCGAATTCCATCATTGAATCGGATGCCGATATCGTAAAGGTTTCTTTGGTGGGCGTGGGTATGAAAAGCCACAGCGGCATAGCCAGCAAGGCGTTTAAGACGCTCGCGGATGAAGGGATAAATATCCAGATGATCTCCACGAGCGAGATTAAAATTTCGATGATCGTAGAGGCCAAATACGGCGAGCTCGCCGTGCGCGCGCTGCATAAAGCCTACGATTTGGATAAATAATGCAGGATCTGCACACTTGGAGCGTCACGGCGATGCGCTCCGAGCCCGGACTTGAGTGGCTCGAGGATCGCAAGGAGGACTGGACGCCGCTTTTAGCATCAAAGCTAAAATTCCTCCACGACGGCTTTGCTTTCATCGTCATCTGCGACGACGAGCGAAGCTGGTTTAGCGAATACATCATCAAAAAGATCAACTCCTCTACCAACTCACGCCCGCTGCTGCCGTTTTTTTCGCTGCGCTCGCTCTATCGCGGCGGAGTAAATAGCCTAGAGGACGCGCTGCTGCTAAACGATATGCTAAGCCTCGCGTTTGCCAACGGCTTTATATATTTTTACATCGGCAACGGCAACCATCCGCTAGCCAAAATCGCCAAAAGCCACGAAGACAGCTATCTGTGGCTCATCGACGAGAGGCTGCAAAACAGCTTCTACATGAGCGAGAGTGATCCGAGCTTGGATCTAAAACTGATCCAACTTTTTAAAATTTTAGACAAAAGCATCGACGCCGTGCTTTTTGACGAAGTGGTGCTTTGAAAATCATAAATCAGATCGTTTTGACGAGCGATTATGAGGGCTTTAAAGATAAAATTTTAGCCGAAATTCCGCGCAAAAATTTAAGGTTTTTCGAAAGCGTCGAGCTTAAGATCGACGAGGCGCGAAAGATCATTGACGAAGCCTACGTCGCCGAGCGCGAGGATAAGATTATCGTCATCTCCGCTACGAAATTCGGCGAGGAGGCGCAAAACGCTCTGCTTAAAATTTTAGAGGAGCCGCCCAAAAATACGGTGTTTTTCCTGATCACCCCTTTCATCAACGCCCTGCTGCCTACTATCCGCTCGCGCCTGATCGTGCAAAATCTCTGCGTGCGAAAGCCCAGATACCGCACCGGGCTAAGCTTAACCAGGCTCAGCCTAAAGGAAGCGGTGGAGTTTATCGACGCGCAGATCGCGCTGGAGCGCAAGGGCGAGCTGGACAAAACGGCGCTAAAAGCGCTCATCGGCGAGATCGCGTTAGAGTGCTTCGAAGCAGGCGTCAGTCTAAGCGGCGATGAGTTGCAGCGGATTGACCGCTTGAGTTACCTCGCCGAGCACAACGCCAAAGCCCACGCCGTGCTTACTCCGTTACTGTTGATGATCGAGGAGAAAAGATGAAAATTTATAAAATTTCAAACGAAGTCGATTTTGCGCTGATTTGCGAACGCATCGGCGTTCGAAATGCGGGGCGGGCGATAATGCAGAAAAAATCGCGCCTGAACTTTTTCTATCTAAAAGATCTACGAGCGCCCGCGGCAAATATTTTAAAGCAGGATGCCCTTAGCATCGGCGCTGAGCTTGCGTGCAACGAAGGAGTGATCCTAGGGCGCGACGATACGGACGCGGTTTTGATCGCAAATGACCGCCAGATCGAAGCTTTGGCGCAAAAGGAAGCTCTGCAGGATTTCGGGTTAAAAGAGCTCGCGAAATTTCTAAGCGAGAAATTTGCTAAGCCGCAAAGCTGCGAAATAATGGGCGTAGTAAACATCAACTCCGATAGTTTCAACCCCGCAAGCCGTGCGGCAAGCTTAAAAGAGGCGATTTGCAAGATCGAAAAGATGATCGAGCAGGGCGCCGCTATCATCGACATCGGCGGCGTGAGCTCGCGCCCGGGTAGCGAATATTGCGGCAGGGATGAGGAGTTTGCGCGCATAAAGGATGTGCTGGGCGAAATTTATCGCCTGCGTCTGCACGAAAGGGCTAAATTTAGCCTCGATAGCTTTGATGAGTATTGCTTGGAATTTGCGCTAGATCGGGGCTTTAGCATCATCAACGACATCAGCGCAAACCTTGCTCTTGCCCCGCTTGCGCTTCGCTACGACGCTGCTTACGTGCTGATGCACATGAAAGGAAAGCCGCAAAATATGCAGCTTGCGCCTAAATACGACGATCTAATGGGCGAGATCGATGAGTTTTTTGCGCAGAATTTACAGCGCCTGCAAAGCGCGGGGCTTAAAAAGATCATCCTTGACGTGGGCATCGGCTTTGGCAAGACCGCCGAACAAAATTTGGTGCTGATTAAAAATTTGCAGCATTTCTTGCACTTCGGCTGCCCGCTGCTAGTGGGCGCGAGCAGAAAGAGCGTTATCGATTTTTACAGCCCCTCCGCGGTCGAGGATAGACTCGCAGGCTCGCTGTATCTGCACCAGATCGCCGCTTTAAACGGCGCTGCTATCATCCGCACGCACGATGTTTTTGAACACGTTCAAATGCTGCGGCTAATGCGCGCGATGGATCGGATTCTGCTATAGTAAAATTTCAAAAAACTTATCGGAATTCTGCGAAATTCTATGGGATTTTCTTGAAATTTCATGGCCTTGCAGGATGTTGATTAAATCCGCTTTTATAGAATCTTAAAATTTGTCCTAGTCAATCTTTATAATTTTTATAAATTTTGCGAAAGAACTTTTGCGGAATTTTATCCGCGTTTTATTTTGCGCCTAAGCTTTCGTGCGCTTGCTCGTAGAAACTTATAAAAATTTTATAAAATTTCGCTCGATTTATGAGGCGCGTCAAAACAGCGAAGTAAAGCGGTATAAATTCTAGCGACGATTGTACGGATTATTTGCTGCGCGAGCCGAGTTATTTCATTTTTGGGCGAAACGAGCGCTTTACGTCAAAGCCTTTGCTAGCGATTTTTATATCATTTGGTATCGTGCCCGCCGGAGCAGAGGCGTCCTTTTTGGCGGATAAAAACTCGACTAAGCTTTGCCAGACAAAGTCGGCATCCAGATAAAACCCCATCGCGTTAAGCTGTGGATTTATCGCTGCGGTGTGAATGTTCTGTGTGAGCTTAAAAAATACGATTGGGGCGCTCAAAATTTCATCTTTGCTTATAATTTTATCGTCGCGAACAATATTTTTTAGCGTCGTTTTGCGGTCGCCCTCTAACGCCACGAGCTGCAAAATTTCTTCGCGCGTAGCCTGCTTGCCGATCATCTTGCTTAGCCATGAGACGATATGGGCACGAAATCCATCGCTAAAGCTCAAAGTTCTGTCATTCTGATACTGCCTTCTTAGCTCCGTCTCGTCAAACTCTAGGCTTGTGTAAATTTTACCCTGAGAGGCGAAAATATGGACTAAATTTTTACCGATGAAAATCACGGAGTGAAGCAGGCGCGGCAGCTTATTTACGTCCGTTTTGCTCCAGTTTATAAATTTACCGCCGATAAAGCGGTACCCGCTAAGCTTCCTTTCAAAAACCTTTTTATATCGCCCTCGTCAAGCCTCCATAGCTCGTCCGCATCGACTAGAGTAGAGTTTCTGCGGTCATAGACCAAAGTCTCGTCAAGCCCGTATTTTGACACCATAAAATCGTAATTATCTTTAAATTTCGAGATGATTTTCATGTTCGTCCCCTAAAATTTTACCTTTCAAAAGCTCCTGAATCGGCGCGCTTTGCACTGAAACCGAAGCAAAATTTTATCGCTGCAAATTTGCGCTGCGAACCTCGCAAATTTTACCAAAATTTACTGCTAAATCGCCAAAATTTATATCGCAAGCCCACGGCTCGCTCAATTTTACCGCGTGCCGGCAAAATGGTAAAATCGAACGAAAAGTGTGCGGCGCGGCAAATTTTAAATTTATTTTACGCGGTGACGTAGAGTTTTAAAATTTATTTTCCGCAATGGCGCAAAATTTCAAATTTATCTGCCGCAAAACAGAGGCCTACCGTTTAAGTCATAAATTTTGGTAGCGGTAAAAACCAAAGTCGCTACCGCTTAAAGTCGTGGATTTCGATATTTGCGTCATATTTTTTACAAAGCTCGCTTACTTTTTCTTTTAGCCTTTCCTCGTCATAGCAGATGAGATCGATATATGCGTGTCTCTGTCCGGTTGCGCCGCCGATTATCTCCAAAAACGAGCCGCAGCTCTCTAGCTCCTCGTCCTCGATCTTGTTTCGCAGATCAAAGCCCGCCTGCACGTCGCCGCCGTTATCAATGCTCAGAAAGCAAAATTTGATACCAAGCTCGAAGGCTTCGTTATAGATGTCGCGCTTGCCGCCTAGGTACTCGCCTATAAGATTTCGCAGGCAGGTGGTGCCCACGATCACGTCCTCGCGCACCTCGTTTCCGCGCGGCTGCATCTCGTAGCTGAAAAAATTCTTTAGCGGTTCGCGCGCGGCTTTTTCGCCGAATTTCTCATCGATCAGATCGGCAAATTCGCTTAGCGGCACGCCGTTTTCCTGCGGCTTACCTAGCACTTCAAGCATGCCCAAAGTGTTAATGACTGCCGTCTCGCCGATGATGTTATCAAGCAGGATGAAGCTCAGATTGCCCGCCTTACCCTCGTCCTGCGCGAGTAGAGCCGCTAGGTTTTCGTTGTAAATTTTAATATCCACGTCGTTTTCGTTGAATTGAGCGTAGATCATCGATTCCTCGGCGTTCACGCGCGTGCCGTACATCTCAAGTCCGCCGATGCCTCGCGGTGCACGCGGCTTTCCGAGCGTACAGCGCATTTTGGATTCGAGCTGCTTGGGCATAGCGTTTTTGATGAAGCTTAGCCAAAATAGGCGGTGCCTCATACACTCCGGAGTTAGCACCAGATCGAGCTTATCGCCCACGAGTCCCGTCATAAAGTATGGCTCTGCAAGGCAGATACGAAGCTTCTCGTCGGTCTTTTGCATCGCCTTTTCAAACTCTTCCGCCGCCAGATCGGCCTTGATCTCGTCTATCGCGCCGCTAAATTCCGCCCAAAATTTATCCACTCTGCCGGCAAAGGTACTTGGAATTTGCGCCTTTTCAGATCTTTTTCCTGAGCCAAATAGCCCCATAATCTCTCCTTTAATTAAATTTAAACGCAATTATAGCTTAGTTTTTGCAGGCACGGAGCGCAAGCTGTAAAACCGCCCCGCTCTTCTGCGCTCTGATATACAGCCCGCGCAGTGAAATTTTACCGCCATTTTAATCAGGCAAATGAAAGTAAATTTAAAATACAATACGAATCTTAACTAAATTTAAGGAGAGCAAATGGGACTGTTTAAAAAACTATTCGGCGGCGATGACGCGAGTTCGAAAGATAACGATAGCAAAGGCGCGCAGGATGAAAACGCCGCAGCAAAAGACGCGAAAGAGAGCGAGCCCGTGTTTTACGCGGACGGCGAAGATGAGGCGATGTTAAAAGCATTCGAGCAGGCGCGAAAGAGCTTTCGCTACTTCTGGCGCGAGCTGTACTGGGAGCGCCTCCGCATCGTCCCTGCGCTTAGCTTTGCCTGCGTCAAGGTCGCCTTTTCGCAAGAGCTAAATGGTAGCACCGAGGTCGAGCATATGTGGCTAAACGACGTGTATTTTGACGGCGAGCGCGTTTGCGGCGTGCTCGTAAACGATCCGAATGTGCTAAGCAACGTAAAAAACGGCGACGAAGTATCAGTGCCGCTAGAGCAGATCAGCGACTGGATGTTTGCGATAGAGGGCAAGACCTACGGCGGCTTTAGCGTACAGGCGATGCGCAAAGCTATGAGCGAGAGCGAGCGCGCCGAACACGACGAGGCGTGGGGGCTAAATTTCGGCGATCCTGACGTCGTGCTGGTGGCGTACGAACAGCAGGAGCATCCGCACAATTTAACCGAGCACCCGATGAGCGTCAATACGAAGAAAAATTTCGAGGAGTTTTTGCGCGGGTATCCGGACGAGATCACGCGCACGGACGATGAGGGCTACACGATGCTGCACCACGAGGCGATCGCGGGTAATCTGACGAGAGTCGAGCTTTTACTTGCTAAGGGTGCGGATAAAAACGCTAAAAATATCCACGGCAAAACCGCGCTTGATTATGCTAGAGCGCTCGGCTGGGATCATGTCGCGGAAGCACTTAGTAAGTAGGCGGCGCAAATTTCTCGCTTGAAATTTAGCTTTTGCCGTTTGTAAAATTTAGCGACGGGTCTATGGCGATAAATTTGGCTGCGTGCGAGATGAAAATTTTACTATCGCTAGATATGCCGAATACCATTGCGGGCATTGTTTAAATTTCGCCGCTTGTAAATCCGTTTGCCACCGAATACGTCCGATATAGCACGGCAGGTTTATTTAAAATTTGAAACTTTTAAAATTTAGGCTCGCTAGATTTATATATTTGGTTACAGTGCGAGCTGCTTTTATAAAATTTCATTAGCCGAATTTAGTTATGGCGCGAAACGCCGGCGAGGCTAAATTTTATGGCTTGTAAATTTAACTAGCGCCTATTCTTTTTACCGAGGCAAAATAGCCCCATAAGCTCCGTCTTGATTAAATTTAAAGAGCACGACGCCGATTTTTGCGCGGGCGCGGGGCGTGAAATTTTAAAAGCCCGCCCTCACGTGCACTGAAAGCAGCCGCCCAAAACCTCGCATTTCTCGCAGATCTGCACGTATATGACGCCCTCGCCCTGTACCAGCTCGCCGAATGGGATCTGCGCTAGATGCTTCATCGTCCCGCCGCAGCTAGGGCAGCTCAGATACGTAGCGTCCTGCACCCACTGCGGATAGCCTCCCACGGTCGTATCAAGCTCGCCAAAGCAGCCGTAAAATGGAGATACTTCGCCGCTTAGCTTAAATTTCATACCGCTTAGCCGCGCCATATCCTGCTGCGAAAAGTAGCTTTTCTCCATCCCTTCGCCCTCGCATTGCATCTGCGGCTCGCCATCCGCGCCGCATTTGCAAAAATACATTACCGAACCGACGCAGGTCGGGCAGCAGCGAAAGATCACGTCGCGCTTTAAATTTAGAAACGCAAGCCGCGGCTCATCGGCCTTAAGACGCAGCATATCGAGCATCTCGCAGCCGCAAAACTCGCACTTTTGCCCCGTAGGTTTGCCGATACGTACGGGCTCATCCGCGTTTTGGTTTGCGCCTTCGCAAGCATCCTTTGCATTTTCGCTTAAATTTAAACTGCTGCTGGCGTCTTTTTGCGCGTCTGATTTGAAATTCGCGCGCTCGTTCTGCAAGATCGCGTCTTTGTCCATGCTTGCGTGAGCACTTTGCGCGCCCGCGTATAAATTTGAAATTTTGTCCGCGCCGTTTTGCGCATTTTGTTCGGAATTTGCGCTGTCAGCGCCGCCTTTAAAATTTAAAATTTCGTCCGCGCTTTCATCTCCGCACCCGCTCGTGCGCTCGCCGTTTTTCTCCGCGCCATTTCTCACGCGCACCGCGGCAAGGCATTTATCAAAAACGAGCGATTTTCGCTCGCCCGTCTCGTCAAAGCTCCAGCCGCCGATTTGCGCGTAAATTTCAGTGCCTACGTAGAGCTTTTGGCGCCACGGCCTTGGGTTTTGATACAGCTCGTAAAAAAGCCGCGTCGTCTGCTCGTCACCCTGCCACGCAAGCGCGCACAGTAGGTCGTTTAGAGTGTTTTTGGTATTGTCTTGTAGCGAGTCTAGTTTTGCTATAAGCGCATCTCTCACGTCCTTGGGCGCGCCGAAGTAAAGCTCCGGCGGGTAGTAGATCTCCGCGGCGGCGGCGGCTCGCGCGATCCTTGGATCGTGAATGTCGCGCAGGCTAAAAAGCGCCCAAAAATCGTTGTAAATCTCATCCCATTTTTCGATCTCATCGATTCGGTCCGCGATTTTTAGGATCATCGCCTCCACTTCGTCCGCGCTTAGGTTTAAAATTTCGTCCCGCCTCTGCCTTTGGCTGCATGAGTGGCAGATGCCGTCGAAATAGATCGTGTTTTCGCCGCACTGCGGGCATAGATGGGCTTTGCTTTGCATTTTATCTCCTTAAATTTGGATTTAAATTTCGTCAAATTTTAGCTAAATTTTACTATTTTGTGGTGATAAAGCGCGGTTTAGAATTTAATGCCGCATTGAATGCGAGGCTTTATAATACACCTAAAATGCGTTATTTTTAAATGGAATTTAAGCTGAAAGAGATGTAAATTTTAAATTGCGATAGAAATAGGGCAGGTTTGCGAGATCAAGCGGAATTCATCTTCGAAAAGATAAATTCCACTTTTGTGCGCTTGGGCACAAATCACTACTTTTCAATGTGATGTTTGACCAGATACTCGATGATATTTACCGCATTATCGATGCCGCAATACGACGTGTCGATGCAGATATTGTAGTTTGCGGATGCGCCCCAGACTTGGTTGGTGTAGTATTGATGAAAGCTCATCCTGCCTGCGTCGCTGTTTTCCATATACTCGCGCGCGTCGGTATGGCCCTCTTTTTCTAATCTAGCGAGCTTAAACTCATCATTCGCGCGTAAAAATACCGTCAGCAGATCCGGATGTCCGCGCAAGAAAAATCCGGCGCAGCGCCCAAGCACTATAACGTTGCCGCCTGAGACGATCTTTTCGTAGATTGCTACGATGCGATCGCGCTTTTGCTCATTGGCTAGTTCGTTGTGCGATATTGCCTGAAGTAGCGTATTTACGGGCATTTCGTTGTAGAACTCATACATCTGCTCGAAGCAGCCAAGCTCGTCTGCTTTGCGGAGCAGATCCGCCTTGGCTAGATAGGTGTATCCTAAGCGCTCGGCTAGTTTGCGCGCGGTTTCGCGCCCGCCTGCGCCAGTTTGTCTAGCGATCGAGATTATCATATTTTCTCCTTAGATGAAATGTGCAAAAATACCGGCACCGATGACGGTAAGAAGTCCCGTAACTGCCATCGCTAAAGACGCCATTGCGCCCTCTACGTCACCGATCTCAAGAGCGCGCGCCGTTCCCATCGCATGGCTCGCGCAGCCTAGGGCGATACCTTTTGCCATCGCCTTTTTGATGCCAAAAATTTTAAGTAGTGCCTCGCCAAATACGCTGCCGATGATGCCCGTAGCGATGATGCAGGCTACCGTTAGTGTCACGATGCCGCCTAAGCTTTCGCTGATACCCATACCGATCGGCGCTGTGACGGATTTCGGTAGTAGCGTGACATACATTGTGTGATTTAGCCCAAATATCACCGACATCGCGTATATGCTGCCTAGCCCTGCGATCATACCCGAAATCAGTCCTGCAAAAATAGCTAAAAAATTACTTCGCAAAAGCGCCAGCTGCTCGTACAGCGGTACGGCTAGACAGACGGTAATCGGCGTTAAGAAAAAGCTAATGTGCGAGGCGCTTGCGTTAAATTTTTCGTATGGAATTTTAAAGAGTAAAAGCACGCAGACGGTAAGCACAATACCGATTAGAAGCGGGTTGAAAATCGTTAGCTTAAAGCGCTTTTTTAGATAAAGCCCTAACTCAAACGAGCCCAGGCATAAAAACACGCCGAAAAAAGCGGAGTTCATTAAAATTTCTCTCATTTTTTGTCGTCTCCGGATAGAATTTCGCGCTCCAGTTTCGCATCCACGCCCTTTGTATTCATGCCGTCTTGTTCGTGCGCGGCTGCGTAGAGTCTGCGCTTAACGCGGGCGAGGGCGATTTTATAAAATATCTGCGTTACCGCGCCGCTTGCACCGATGACTACTACCGTAGAGACTACCGTAATAGCGATGATTGCGAAAAGATGCTGGCGTAGCGCGTCGCCTGCGATGATGATCGCAGCGCCCGCCGGGATGAAGATCACAGGCATAATCTGCATAAAAAACGACACGGTTTCTCTGATTTGCGATACTTTGATGAGTTTGAAGATCAGGGCTAAAAGCATAATGACTAGCCCATAGATGCTAGCGGGGATCGGCACAGGCACGAGCGCCGCTAAAATCTCCGCAACAAAAGATATCCCTAAAATCACACTAAATTGGATTAAGTAGTTCAAAGCTTACCTCGGATTAAAATTTTAGCGCTAAATTTAGCACTTTGCAGTTAAAATAGATATTAATCTTGCGGATTTTGGGCGAAATTTTGCGGCAAAATTTACTTAAGCAAGCTCTGTAGCTAGGCTTTAGATAGAATTTTGAGATTTATCGTAGCGCTAAATTTAGCCTTGCGGCACGGATAAAATTCGGCTACGACTACTCAATCAAGCGTCTCGCCTAGCTCGATTTTGACGTCTAGAACCTTGCAGACGAGATCAAAAATTTCAATATCGACGTTGGGCGCGTATTCGTCCAAGACGGTGTAAACTTCGGCGCGCATATCCTCGTCATGGCCCGGGTGCGAGCGCGAATACAGCTCGTCCGTGCGCCGCACGAGCGCGAGATTATCGATATCTCGCTCGCGCATCGCCTGCTTGAGCCGCTTTGAAATTTGCCATTTGAAACTTTGCATTTTCTCCCCTTTAAATTTGCGCGATACTAGCCAAAAAGGCTTTAAAATTTAATTTCTTAAATCCGGCGATGCGTTTCGGCGCGATCAGCGAGCCTGTGCCGCTCGGTCTTGCGCTTGCAAATATAAACGAGCCGGGTTTAGATTAAGGCTTTACCGGCTAAATAGAAGATTATCTTTGCGTAAATAGCGCTAAATCTCGCAAAGCCAATGGGATTACTTCGCCGTGCGAAGCGCCTTCGTAGAGCTTAAACTCGCAAGAAAGCCCCTTTGTTTTTAAAATTTCAGCTAGATCGGCCGCTTTTAAAATTCCCGCTTTATCGGTTTTTCCTTTACGCATTTCACTCGAGCCGGCAACGAGCATTATGAATTTCGCTTTTAAATTTGATCTAAACTTTCCTTCGTCTAGAGCATCTCTGATCAGCTGTGATTCGCCCCACCACAACGAAGGCGAGGCGATAAAAAACTCGTCGAAAATCCCATCGTCGCGCAGCAAAGCATAAATCCCGAATAGCCCGCCGAACGAATGTCCGAAGTAAATTTTATCGCTTTTTGCCGTAGAGTATTTTTTATCCACGAGCGGAAATAGTTCATCTTTTACGAAATCGTAAAATTCTGCCGCGTCGCCGCCGTTTGCATATTCTTCGCCGCTCGCCGCGGGCGTTAAATCCCTCGTGCGACGCTTAGTATCATACGCTAGCGGGCTGTCGTATCCGATGCCTACTATAAGAACGGTTTTATTTAATTTAGGCCCGGTTTCGGCGTTTTCTTTCGCGCTATTTCGACCTGCGTAAATTTGCGCATAAGAGTTTAAAAACATAGCAAATTGCGCGTTCGCATCAACCATATAAACTACCCTATCATAGCGAGCGACATTTTTTTGACGAGCTATAAAAATTTTATATTTTTCGCCACTCTTGCTTTTTAGAATAAAATCGCTCACGTTAAACATTTCGCGCGCAGCTCCACTTATCCGCTCAATCTTTTGCGGCGGTTTTGCCCCCAGATCGCAAGCGAATAAGCACGCTAAAAAGAGCGCGTCAAATACCGCAAGAAAGCTCTTTAGGCTTACCATTTAGCGTTTACCTTGAACCAAAACCTCCTGCCCTCCTCGGGATACCAATAGTAATTGCCGTCGTCTGCGAGACCCTCATCGTATCGGACGTTATCAAAGATATTATAGGCGGTTAAATTTAGGCTCAGATTATCGTTTAAATCGTATTGTGCGCCCAAATCCGTAGTAAAAAGCTTTTTGTCGTTTTTGCCGACCCTATTGCCCGGACCGAATTGTACGCTTGTAAGCTCGCTTTCGTAATTAAGGCCGATAAAGGTAGAAAGCGGAGCGATCGGCCTATAGCTAAGCGTCGCATGTGCGGCATGCTTCGGGGTAGCGGTCAGGGATTTGCCATCTAGCCTACTAAGATTGGTTTGGCTAAATTTAACGGCGCCGTTTGGCGTATAGATCGTAGGATCCCCGGTTTCGATCTCGGAGTGGCTATAGGTGTAGTTCGCCTTGAAATTTAGCCTCTTAGTAATATCGTAATCGCCACTCAGCTCAACGCCGTAAACCTCGGCTCCTTCTATATTAAAATACGTTCCCCAACCCGGGCAATTAACGCTCGGTGCGCCGGCGCAGCCTCCGTAGGCGGGAATCCTATTGATATTGCTGCCATCGGTATCTAAAATTTTATCTTTGAAGTCGTTTTTAAATAGCGTGATATTGCCGCGCAGATCGTCTGCATTGTCGTAATAAAGCCCGATCTCGTAGGTCGTGCTTTTCTCGGGCTTTAAATCCTTGTTACCGAAATCTATAATCCTCCATCCACCCTGAATCGTGCCTACTTCCGGCGAAATTTGATTGACGTCGGGAGTTTTATAACCGGTTGCGACGCCGCCTTTGATCGTCCAAGTGTCGCCTATATTAAACGTCGCGTAGGCTCTAGGAGAAAAGTGATTGCCGAAGTATTCGTTATGCGTGAGCCTGCCGCCGAGCGTTAAAAATAGCGTATTTTCCAAAATTTCGATCTCATCCTCTAAAAATCCCGCATGCTCGCTCATAGAAAATCGCTGCGGAGAGCGTAAATTTTGCCTATTCGCGTTTGAAACGATGAAGGTGGTTTGCACATCCTGTTTGCTAAAATCGTAGCCGAAGGTAAGCGTATTTATACCGAGATAAGTCGTAAATTTGGAATTAAAATTTCTATTTTTTACGATTGCGGGCGAAAGGCTATCAAAAATGCTCGTACGGCGAGTCTTATCCCAAAAATAACTTATATCAGCACTTAAGCTTTCAAACTCGCCCAAATATCCGACGCCGTGATTTTCTCTTTTATATTTATAGTGATTTAATCCGCGCGCGTTGGGATAAACGGCGGTTTTACCAAGAGTCCTTGAATAATCGTGATTTTGTCTTCCGGTTTGAACGTAAAATTTATTATTTTCATCCGGCGTTAGCCAAAGCTTGGCGTTAGAATCCGATTTATCACTCTTTTGATAGCCTCCCTTATAGCCGTCCTCGTCGCGCAGCTTTTTATATCCCCACAGCTGAAGCGCCGCATACTGCCCGAAGGGAATATTGACGTAGGCTTCGCCCATCTTACCATCTCCGATACCCTCGTGATCTTGGATAGTCGTAGATATGGCGGCGCTTCCGCTAAATTTAGAAAAATTCTTTTTCGTAATGATATTTATCACGCCGCCTACCGCATCGCTTCCGTAAAGCGAGCTCATCGGCCCCCTAATCACTTCGATACGCTCTATCGCTCCTGCGGGCGGGATAAAATTTGAGTTCATATCGCCCGCGCCGCCTTTTGGATTTGCCGCAGCCGAGCTTACACGTTTGCCGTCTATAAGCACGAGCGTTTTAGAGCTCTCCATGCCTCTTATCGAGATTCCGCTTGCCGGGCCATCATCGCCTGCAATAACGCTGACGCCCGGCATTTTATTCGCAATATCGTGTAGCGAAGTGAATCTGCCGCTTGATATCTCTTTATTATCCAAGGTGGAGATGGAGGCCGGCGCCTGCCTGATATCTTGGCGAAAGCCGCTAGCGCTTACTACGATCTCGCCAAGATTCGTGCTATTTGCGTCACTGCTTAGGTGTGAGCCTTCGACGCCGCATAAAATCGAAACGCTCGCGCATATAGATAATGCGATAAATTTCACCTTTTTAAAATACATATCTTTTTGCATTTTTGTTCCTCTATTTTGAAATTTAATCGCGGATTATAACTCAAAGCGGATAAATTTAATATTAATTATTAAAGTATTTTTATAGAATTAAATTTGACTAATAATTCCCCATTCCATCGATATTTTTATAAAAATTATTTTAAATAAAGTACAACATATAATCAAGGAATCGCTCTAAATAAGTAAAATTTTGTAACGCTAATCCTTAATCATCAAGTTGTTTTGGAGAAATTTTGCACAGTTTTTGATTTTATCTGCTTTAAGAATCATTTTCGCTTTTGTGGACGTGTATATTTTAAACTATTGAAGGCATTACAAGCGGCAGCGCGAAAACAGCTTTACTCTATTGATTTCGTGCATCCTGCGGCTTGCAATAATTATTAAACTAGCATGGGATTAATACGCGATGGTTTTTAACACAGTAGCTTCGTATGAATAAATTTATATTACTAAGGGGTATAATCGCTTCGGCGCAATTTAAAATTTTGAGTAGTTTATATAGGCGGATTTAATTTTAAAATAGTTTTATCAGCACGGCATAATCTGCCGAGGTTTTAAATTTAGAAGTAAAAAAGCAATTTAAATTTAAAATCCTGGCGCAAGAATACAAAATAAGAAGATAAATTTAATAGGACCCCACAAAGTTATCTTGAAATTTAGCGAGATCAAATTTGATTTCACGCCGCAGGCGTGCTATTTTCGGCGTGCGAATCGCCCGAATCTTTAGGTCTTAAAACCCACTGCTTTGCAAATATCAGCGCGTAGATCGCAGCGCCGATGCCATAACTTGCGTATTCGCTCGGGATAAACTCTATGAATTTCGCGCAGATATTAGGCACCAGCATTAGCGGCGTTACTAGTAGCAATAGCAGGCGCTCTATCGGGTTACATTTTGTTACGAACCAGCCCTGCAGCGAGGAGCTGAAAGCAAACATACCCACGATCGCCGTGGCAAAAATCAGCACGATTTGCAGTGGATCGCCGATCCAAACGATGCTCTTTGAATCCATCGGATCGCCGATGCTTTGGATCAAAAGCAGCTTATTGTTGAAGAAAAACGCAAACGGAAGTACCGCGGTACGCAGATCATACACGAAGCCCTGAAGTCCCACAGTTACGGGATTTGCCTTTGCGATGCCCGCGGCGGCGTATGCGGCGATGCCCACCGGAGGGGTATCATCGGCTAAAATTCCGAAATAAAATACGAAAAGATGCACTGCGATCGCAGGGATCAAAAAGCCGTTTTTGCCGGCCAGTATTAAAATCACCGGAGCAATAAGGCTCGAAACGACGATATAATTCGCCGTCGTAGGAAGTCCCATCCCCAAAATAAGGCTCATTATCGCAGTCATCAGAAGTATTAGAACTATGCTATTTCCCGCGACCGCCTCCACGAGCTCTGAAAGAACCTGCCCCAGCCCGGTAAGCGAGATCGAGCCGATGATGATGCCTGCTAGCGCGGTGGCAACGGCGACCGTGACCATGTTTTTAGCAGCGCCCACCATAGCCCAAAAGATATCGATAAAGCCGACGATAAAATCGGACTTGCCAACCTTTTCGCCAAATATCGTTTTCTTGGCGGGCTCTTGTATGATCATTATTAAAAACAGCACGCAAATCGAGTTAAACGCCGCAGAGATCGCGCTTTCTTTTAGAATCAATAGAGTAAAAAGAAGCACCAAAATCGGTATTATGTAATGAATGCCGCTAAATATAATTTTTATCTTTGAAACCTTGGCGTAATCGCGGCTGCCGCGAAGCCCTAGCTTGCAGCTTTCAAGATGCACGATGAAAAATAACCCCGCGTAGCAGACGAAAGCGGGGATCACCGCCGCGATCATTACGTTGGTGTAGCTCATACCTAAAAATTCCGCGATGATAAACGCCGCAGCGCCCATGATAGGTGGCATAAGCTGTCCGTTTACACCCGCAGCGACCTCGATAGCGCCCGCCTTAGTGGCGGTAAGACCTGCTTTTTTCATTAGCGGGATCGTAAAGGTGCCCACCGTCACGACATTTGCGGTCGAGCTGCCGCTTACCATGCCGGTTAGTCCGCTAGCGATTACGCTAGCCTTGGCGGGTCCTCCGCGGAAGCGACCTAAAATCGCAAACGCTACGTTTATAAAATACTGCCCCGCTCCGGCTCGCTCCAAAAGCGCGCCGAATAGCACGAACAGATAGATGAAGCTGGTGCTGACCCCTACCGGCACGCCGAATACGCCCTCTGTCGTTAAAAACATATGCCCTGCAAGCAGTTCAAAGCTTGCGCCGCGGTGCGCGATGATATCTGGCATATAGGGGCCGAAGTAACAATATAGAAGAAAGGTAAAAGCGATAATGCCAAGCGCGGGCCCCATCATACGACGACCCGCCTCAAAAAGGATAAAAATACCTATAAAGGCTGCTACAATATCTCTGGTTAGATAATTTCCCGGGCGCTGCGCTAGCCCGTTAAATTCTATCGCAGGATACAAGATTGCGGCGACTCCGACGATTAATAAAATATAATCGTAAAACGGGATATAAAAATGCGCCTTAGAGCGCGGGCGAAATGGAAAAAGCGAAAAAATTATAAAAACAGCGAACGCCAAGTGGATCGAGCGCGCGATATTCGTATTTAGCGTAAAATACGCGATATAAAGCTGAAAGACCGACCACGCGAAGCAGACCAGCGTCACGAGCCAGAAGAGCTTTTTAGAGGTAAATTCTCTACTTTTTACCTCTAAAACCTGCTCGTCGTTTTGTGTAGATTTCTCCATCAACTAGCCTATTTCAGCAGTCCGGCTTCTTTATACACCGCCTCTGCCGCAGGATGAAGCGGCGCACTAAGCCCCTCTAAAAGAGATTCTTTGCTTACCAAATTTAGCGCAGGATGTAGCTTTTTATACTCGTCAAAATTATCAAGTATAGCTTTAACTACCGCCCTAACCGCCTCGTCGCTTTGGCTAGCGTCAGTTACGAGTACAGCCTTTACGCCGATAGTCTGCGTATCGTGATCTACCCCGTCATACATTTTTGCAGGTATCACGCCTTTGGCAAAATATGGATATTTTTCTAGAATTTTTTTAATATGCTCATCGTCGATGCTAACTAAGTCGATAGGAAGCGAAGTCGCCGCATCAGTGATATTTGCGGTCGGATGTCCTACGACGTAGAAGTATCCGTCGATCTTCTTATCTTTTAGCGCCATAGGGCATTCTTGCGCGGTTAAGACACCGTGCTGGGCGAGCTTTTTAAGATCGAAGTCGTAGTTTTCAAAAACTATCGTGCTGGTTAACTCGTTGCCGCTGCCTGGGTTTCCGATATTGATCTTTTTGCCCGCAGCGTCGCCGTAGGCTTTGATACCGCTCTCCTTAGAGACGACGAAAGCCAAAAGCTCCGGATAAATCGAAATTACGGAGCGTAAATTTTTATCCGCCGCGCCTTGAAATTTGCCCGTACCGTTGTATTTATCATAGACGACATCGCTTTGAACGAAGCCGAAATTTAGCTCTTTTTTAAGCACGTTATTGACGTTATATGTCGAGCCGCCCGTCGATTGCACAGAGCATTTCATATTTTTATCCATATTTACCAAGCGGCAAATCGCGCCGCCTACCGGATAATAGGTGCCGGTCATACCGCCGGTGCCGATATTGATGAACTCCTTAGCGCCTGAAACGCTAGCTAGTAAGGCCAAACCGGCCAAAGCAACAGAAAATTTTTTCATCTTTGCTCCTTTTTGAGTTAAAAGTTTGAAAGTATTGCTAAATTTCTATAAAATTCTAATAAAAACAGATCGAATTTCGCGCAAATTTACGATTTTACACATCGTGGCGCAGGTGATTTAATATCAAAGTAGCTCGGCGATCTGCTCTGATATGCGGAATTTTACCGCGATAAAATTCTAAGCTTGAAATCCAAACGCCCGTGGATAAAATTTAACGCTATAGATTTCAAGCCTTAATAACTCACGCTGCTAAGATACAGCCCGTTTGGCGGAAAGGGGATTCTGCTAAGCGCTCGCGAGAAGCTGATCTTACGCCCGCTCTGCACGGATTTTAGGGCGTTTGCGACCATCAGCCGCACCTGCGCTCGCAAAAATCCGTTGGCTTTAAAATTTATCAAGGTTAAATTTCTAAAAGAGTAGGCGCGCGCGACGTAGAGCTCACGCACAGGGCTTTTTATGTCGCTGCCGCTTTTCATAAACTCGCTAAAATCGTGCTCGCCGACGAAATTTGCAAGTGCAGCATTGAGCGCGGCAAGATCCACGCGCGGATAAAACACGCAAAAATCGCTAAGAAAGGGGCTTGGACGTCCATGGTTTAAAACGTAGCGATAGCAGCGCGCCACGGCATCGTAACGCGGATGAAAATCGCGCGGCACCGGGCTAATGTGGCGTACAAAAATATAGGGCGCGCAGTGGCGGTTTATAAGCTCTTTTAGGCGCGGCAGCTCCCAGTGCACGGTGCATTCGACACAGCTTACCTGGCGCAGCGCGTGCACCCCTTTATCGGTGCGCGAGCTGCTGATAAGCGGCGCAAATATCCCCACTTTCCCCAAAGCCGTGCGCAGCGCGTCCTCGACGCCGCGCCTGTGAGGCTGAGACTGTGAGCCGCTAAATTTCGAGCCGTCGTAGGAATAGATGAGCTTGAGCTTTACGCGCTCGGAGTTCGCGCTCGTGGCATATGCGCACGCATCTGCGGGGGTATTTGGCGTGGCACTTATTTTGCTGATGTGCGCAAGCTCGCTCGCTGCGAAGTCGTTTGTGGACGCGCTTTTGATAATATTTTTGAGTTCGGACGCGCCTGCGGGCGTGTTTGTGGGGGCGTCCGCTTTGTGGGCGGCGTTTGCCTTGCGGGAGTCTGCGGTGTGGGCGGACGCGGGACGGGTAGTGTAAAATTTTGCGGCGGACGAGATATGGATTTTTAAAGCGTCGCCGCTTGCCACATTAGCTTTCGCAGCGTTTGCCGCGCAAATATCCGAAGCGGCTGCGTCCGTAGAATTTTTGCAAGTGGAATTTAAATCCGCCGCGCGCGCGACCTCTTTGGCGCGAACGGCGTCCGAATTCCGCCTGACGCTTTCGTGATTCAAACCACAATCGAGCGCAGTATAGGTAGCCGTATCGCTCGCCGAGCTTGCGAGAGCGGAATTTTTAAAATTTGAAAACCCGTCGTTTAATATCAAAACCTGCTCGCTGTTTTGCGCTTCGCGCTTTAAATTTACGCCACGCAAAATTTTAGACGTGTTAGGCTCGCTCGTAGAAATTTTATCCGCTAAATTTCGAGCGGACGAGCTTTTGTTTAAAATTTCGCCGCCGCAAAGCTCGGAGTCTTTTTTAGTACCTCGGGGCAATTTTGATCCTGTAGTAAAGCAGCGAGCCGATAAGCGTAACGCCGAATGTCACGGGAAGCGCGATGCTTGGGTATTTAGAGAGCAGCATGATCATCGCGAAGTAGCTAAAAAGCACGCCGAAGATCCCCGCGTAAACGAAGCCCTTTTCGTAGCGATAGGTCACGATGCCGAGGCTTAGCGCAAACAGAAAGCTCGCCAGCGGAAAGAGCGAGACGAGGGTGTAGATGCTAAATTCTTTCCTGCGCTTCTCGCTGCCGCTCATATCGCTCCAGTATCCGATCACGCCGCCTCCGCCGCGGATATTGCGGTCGCTTTGCGTGCGCAGAGTTAGGCTTTCAAACTCGCTTACGTGCCATTGATCGCCGCCCATCGTGTAAATTTTGCCATCGTGCAGCATCGCGGAAAAGCTCGCGTTTTCGTTTTTAAACTCGCCGCTGCGCGCTACGATCATCCGCTCGTGATCTTGCGAGCCACCTGGATTATACAGCACCAGATCCTTATACAGCGTGCTTGTGCCGTTATTTTCCTGCGAATCGATAAAAACGAGCCAGTCGGAGAATTTCTGCCCGAATTCGTTGGATTTGATATTTAGCGTCGCGCTAATTTTTTTGTAATCGATGAAATTGTCCTTTAAATTTTCGGCTATCGGCATCATAAAAAGCGAGACGAAAAGCAGCGCCAAGGAACACAGCGCGGCGCTTATGCCGAAAAATAGCGCGATCTTGCGCGTGGCGTAGCCGATGGTAAATATTACGATGGTTTCGTTCTCTTTAGATAGCCTAAAAAGCGAGATACTAAGCGCTACGAAAAACGCGATCGGCACCGTAAATATGAGTATACGCGGCAGCATGAAAAGATATAGCTTGACTAGCTCTGAAAAATTTATCTCGATAAACGACGTGATGCGCGCGATCTGAAGGAAAAATACGATCGACATTATGATAAAAAGCGTGCTAAAAAGCGACGCGAACGAGCTTACGAAATTGCTAAATAAATAGCGCTGCACCCTATCCATAAATGACGTCCAAGAGCCTTAAAATTTGATCTTTGAATATAAAGGTAAGAAGCAACCCCATCGATAAAAACGGCACGAACGGCAGCTCATAGCCCTTTTTGTGCGCGATGAGATACGCAGGCAGCGTCAAAATCGCGCCGATGTAGATCGAGATGCCGCCCAGCTTCCAGCCCAAAATCGCCCCCATAACGCCCGCGATAAAAATATCCGCGCTGCCCATCGCTT
Organism: uncultured Campylobacter sp.; assembly: GCA_963529625.1. Taxonomy (GTDB): domain Bacteria; phylum Campylobacterota; class Campylobacteria; order Campylobacterales; family Campylobacteraceae; genus Campylobacter_B. Next base: position 69,067 of record CAURZM010000004.1, read on the forward strand.
CGCGCTTTAGCACAAAGGTGACGATGAGGCGCAGCACGAAAAATATCGCTGCGTATCCCGCCGCCGCGCCCACGCCGCTAAGATCAAAATCATACATCAGCGTATAAGTAAGCGAAAGCGCCGTAACTACGTAAAGAAGGCTCTCAGGCACGGCTTTATACTCAAAATCGATCGCCGAAAGCGCCATAAGCAGGATGAAGCAAAGCCCGAGCACCGCGGCTTTTGCAAGATCGGGCTCGCCGAAATACGCCGCTAGCGCAAGCGCGCCGCCTAAAAGCTCGACGATCGGGTAGCGAATCGAAATTTTGGTTTTGCAAAAGGCGCATTTACCGCCCAAAAAGAGCCACGAAAGCAGCGGAATGTTGTGGTAAAATTTTAAAGCGTGAGAGCATTTCGGGCAGTGCGAAGCGGGGAAATTGACGCTCTGTCCGCGCGGCAAGCGGTAGATCAGGACGTTGCAAAACGAGCCTACGCAGGTGCCGAATACCGCAAAAATCACGCCGTAAACGATATTTAAATCCATCTTTTTCCTTTAGAGCTTTAACTTTTTAAAATTTAATCAAACGCTTTATGGTAGCGAGAAATTTCTTAGTTTTCATTGATCTTTTGCCTCTCGTAAGGAAAAAATTTTACGAAAATCGCCGCCGCGCCTACGCAAAATAAAATGGCTATTAGCCCGGCGATTAGCGGCTCGCCCCATGCCTCATATAATCCGCCGAAAATCAAAAATCCCGCCACCAGTATCACGGCGTCTAAAAGATCGAAGTTTAAAGTATCTACGATCCATAAAAACATAATATATGCGCCTATCCCGCTGCCTGTGGATGCCAAAATCCCCATTTTATCGGGGATGAAAGCAAATACTAGCATAAAAAACAGCAGCAGGCAAATGTAGACCGCTAGTATAAATTTCTTTGGTTTTTTATACACGCTGCCGCATCTTGGGCATCTTAGAGTTTTCATCGGCTTTTTCGTAAGCTTTTTGCCGCAACCACATTGTATGTAGTAGCTCATGGCCCTCCTTTCGCTCTTTGCGTGAACGGGCGGCGTGATTTTTAAAATCCTGCTGCGTTAAATTTACCGCGCCGCGCAACACGGCTCGCGCTAGAGCTTTAAATTTAAAAGGGCGAAATTTAAAATTTCTATAGCGCCGCGCGCCTACATATTAAAATTTTAAATTTTACGATGCCGTAAATTAAAATCCTGAAATTTTAAAATTTCATGGTGTCGCGAGCGCCGCGGATTAAATTTTAAAATTTACCGCGTTGTATGCGGCTCTGCAAATTAAAATTTTAAAATTTAAAGTGAGCGTCAGAACGACTGCGCTGCAGCTTAAAGACCGCCGAAGCGGCGCTGTTTGCGGCGGAAATCATCCACTATGCGCGCAAGCTCCTCGCGCGTGAAATCCGGCCACAGCGTCGGCGTAAACGCAAGCTCGGCGTAGCTTGCCTGCCAGAGCAAGAAATTCGACAGCCGCTGCTCTCCGCCCGTACGCACCAGCAGATCCACGTCGCCGCTGTGCGCGGTATCCAGATGTGCGCCGATGCCCGCTTCGCTTAGTCGCTCGCCGCTTGCAAGCAGCCGCTCGCACGCTCGCACGATCTCGTCTCGCGAGCCGTAGTTGATCGCTAGATTAAAATTTAGCGCTCGTCCGTTTTGAGTTAAATTTGAAAGATATTCGATCTCGCTTTGCAGATCGCCCTTAAAAGCCGATATGTCGCCGATCGGATAGAATTTTATCCCGTTTTGGATAAATTTTTCGCGGCGAGAGATTAGGAATTTTTGAAGCAGTTTCATCAAAAATTCCACTTCGCTTTTCGGACGCTTCCAATTTTCAGTGCTAAAGGCGTAGAGCGTGAGGTTTGCGATGTCTTCGTCTATACAAAACTCGCAGATCTGCTCCACGACCTCCGCGCCCGCTTCGTGCCCGCCGGTGCGCAGCAGACCGCGCTTTTTAGCCCAGCGCCCGTTGCCGTCCATCACAAGAGCGAGATGATTTAGGCTATTCACGGATCAGATTTTTTTCAGCTCAGCCGCGATTTTTAGGGCGACTTCGTCCTTCGGCGCGGTGTCGATTACGACCTGATCGTTTTTCGTGATAAAGGTGACCTTAAGGACGTCGCCGCCGAGCTTGATGATGTCGTCCAGCACGTTTAGGCATACGGCGTCGAGATGCTTTTCGTTAAGCATGCGTTTTGCCTCGCCGACGGCGTTTTCGCGATCGGTTTCGAGTTTAAAGCCCACCTTTTTGATATTTCCGCGCACGGAGCTTAAGATATCCTCGTTTTCGCCCAGGCGTAAATTCCAAATTTCGCCGATCTCCGCCTTTTTCACCTTGTCTTTGTAGCGCACCTTCGGCGAATAATCGCTTACCGCGGCAGCCATTATCAAATATGCGCCGTCGGGGAATTTTGTGCTGTCAAGCGCCGATTTTAGCCCGATAGTGCTTTCAAATTTAACGAGCTTGTACGGTAAATTTTCATATTCGTTGCTAGAGATCAGCGTCACGTCCGCGCCTAGATAAAACAGCGCGTCGGCAATCGCTTTGGAGGTTTTGCCGCTGGAGAAATTCGTAATGCCGCGCACGCTATCGATCTTTTCGATCGTCGCGCCTCCGGTGATGATGACGGTTTTATCCTCCCAAAATTTATCGTTGTAAAGCGCGCGCTTTAGCGTCTGCATAATCGCCTCGGTGCTCGCTAGTCCGCCTTTGCCGGTATCTCCGCAAGCTAGGGTTTTTTCTATCGGATCCACAAAATACGCATTGACGCTCGCTTTTAGCATATCGATGCAGTTTTTCGTGATGTTGTTTTCAAGTAGCGCAGGGTTCGCGGCGGGCGCGATGACTACCTTAGCGTGAGCGAAAGCCGCGTTTAACACCTCTAAAAATACGTTGTCGCAGACGCCCCACGCGAGCTTGTTTATCGTATTTGCCGTCGCAGGCGCGATCAAAACCAAATCCACTTTGGAATAAGCGATGTGGTTGATGCCCGCCTGCCAGTTTTCGTTGGCTTTGCAAAGCACCGGGTGATCGCACAGCGCTTCGAATGCCTTGTAGCTGACAAACTCCTGCACGCCGTCGCTAAGCGCGACATAGACGTCGAAATTCGACTTTTTCAGAGCGGATAAAATTTCAAACGCTTTGTAAAAACTGATACTCCCGCAAACCGCCAGTAAAACCTTTTTCTTACTCATCTTCGCTCCTAAAAAATTTATGGAAAAACCCATCTTTGTTGATTTGTTTGCTTCGGCTGATCGCCAGCGCGCCGCTTGGAACGTCGCTTGTAACCGTCGTGCCCGCGGCGATTATGACGTCGTCGGCTATCCGCACGGGCGCTACTAACTGCGTGTCCGAGCCGATAAAGACGTTTTTGCCGATTATCGTTTTGTATTTTTTCTTGCCGTCGTAGTTGCACGTAATCGTGCCGCAGCCGATATTGCTGCCCTCATCGATCTCGCAATCTCCGAGGTAGCTTAAATGCCCCGCCTTGATCTTGTTTACTTTCGCGTTTTTAAGCTCGACGAAATTTCCGATATGGGTGCCTATAACTTCGCATTTTGGGCGCAGATGCGCCATCGGGCCGATGTCGGAGTTTTTTACGACGCTATCTTCGATGACGCAGCCGCTTTTGATGAGCGAGCTTTCGATCACGCAAGGACCGATGATGCTTACATTTTCTTGCAGCTCGCACTCGCCGATAAATTTTGCTCTACTGTCGATGTAGATGCTTTGCGGTAGGCGCATCAAAACGCCTTGTTTCATCAAATTTTCTTTGATCTCGTTTTGCATTAAATTTTCGGCGATGCTGAGGGCGAACTTATCGTTTATGCCCATGAAGCTTTGCTCGTCTACCCACACGGCGGCGCATTTTAAGCCCATGCCTTTGGCGATTTTGATCGCGTCTGTAAGGTAGTACTCTTTTTGCGCGTTATTTGGTTTGATCTGCGGTAGGATCTGTTTCAATGCCTCGCTTTTGAAGCAGTAGCAGCCGGCGTTTGCGTCTTTTACCGCCTTTTCTTCCTCGCTTGCGTCCTTTTGCTCGACGATCTTTAAAATTTCGCCGCCTCTGGTAATTACGCGGCCGTATCCGAATGGATCGCGCGCGCTAAAAACGCTTAAATTTACTTCCGCGTCCCCCTCGCAGAGTTTGCGAAGCTCGGCACTTTTTACCAAAGGCATATCGCCGCAGATTATGAGCGTTTTGGCTCCGCTGATTTCGACCTCTTTTAGTCCGCCTGCAGTGCCGGGGAAGAGCTCATGATCTTGTTTGTAGATTTTAGCGTTTGGGAAGTGCGCTAGAACCGCGCTTTTAACCTCGTCGAATTGATAGTGTAAAATCACGCTCACGTCGTTTGAAATTTCGTAAGCTTTCTTTAGGATGTGGATTATCATCGGCTCGCCGCAAAGCTCGAAAAGAACCTTGGCTTTTTGCGACTTCATCCGAGTGCCCAGCCCTGCGGCAAGAACTATAACCGAAACGTCGTTCATTTTTACCCTTAAATTTCAAAAATCGGATAATTTTAACACATTTAAAATAAATAAAAACCTAAATTTATGCCGCACGGACGAAATTTAAATCCCAAATTTAACTAAAATTTTATAAAATGTCCGCCTAAATTTTAAAGCTTAGGCGGATGTTTTGAAAAAACTGATTTTGGTTACTTGTATTTGGGCTTTTAGTTTCTCGCTGATAGGCGAGTTTTTGCGCGGCATAGACAGCGCGTATTTGGCATTTTCGCGCGTATCGTTGGCGCTAATTTGTTTTTTGCCGTTTATGAAATTTCGCGGCGTAAATCCCGCTTTAGCGCTTAAGATTTGCGCCGTGGGCGCAGTGCAGATCGGCGTGATGTATATCTTTTACTACCGCAGCTTTGCGTATTTGAAGGTCTATGAGGTGGCGCTTTTTACGATATTTACTCCGTTTTACGTAACGCTGCTTTACGACGCGCTTAAACTTAGATTTCGCGCGCTATATCTTTTCAGCGTTGCAGTCGCGGTGCTTGGGGCTTTGGTGATAAAATTCGGCGCGATAAATTCCGAGTTTTTGACGGGCTTTTTGCTCGTACAGGGCGCAAATTTATGCTTCGGGCTCGGACAGAGCGCGTATAAATTTATGCTGGAGCGCCACGGCTTTAGCGAGCAGAAGGAGCTTTTCGGCTACTTTTTCGTGGGGGCTACCGCAGTTACAGCGATTGCCGCGATCGTGCTCGGGGATTTTTCTAAATTTAATCCTAGCTTCTCGCAAGGCGCGGTGATCGTGTATCTGGGTACGGTAGCCAGCGCTTTAGGATATTTTTTGTGGAACAAAGGCGCGTGCGAAGTCGATAGCGGCGTGCTTGCGATTATGAATAACGCGCTCATTCCTGCAGCGATCGTCGTAAATTTAGTGTTTTGGCAAAAAGACGCCGATCTGGCGCGCCTACTTGCGGGCTCGGCGCTGATCTACGTTTCGCTAATTTTACATAAAAAGATTATGAAATTTTACGCCCTGCGCGAGCAAAGAATTTAGTATTTAACTAAAATTTTATATTTTTACATTAGAATTAGCCCTTATTTTATTTGAAGTTGGCAAAATGAAAAAAACCTTAAAATTTATCGTCTCTATCGTACTTATCTTTATTGCGATATATTTTTTATACGGTAAATTTTTTAAGCAAGAAGAGGCGCCGAAAGCCCTTACGACTAGACTTGAAAAGGGTGATATTAGAGGCACGGTGACGGCTGCGGGAGAGGTTTACGCCAGGGATTTGGTCGATGTGGGCGCGCAGGTAAGCGGTCAGATCAAAAAGCTCTACGTCAAAGTGGGCGATAAAGTTCAAAAAGGCGATATGATAGCACAGATCGATTCGGTCACGCAAGAAAACGAGATCGCGCAGCAAAAGGCGCAGCTTCTGATCCACGAAGCAAATTTAGCTTCGGCAAAGATCGCCGCGGCAAATGCTAAAACGCAGTATAATCGCGAGCTTGAGCTGTATAAAAGAAACGCCGCTTCCAAAGAGGCTGTGGAAAACGCCAAAAATAGCGCCGCTTTAAAAGAGGCCGAGCAGAAGCAGATCGAGGCGCAGATCGAGCAGACCAAACTTCAGCTAAGCACCGCAGAGACAAATTTCGGCTATACCAAGATCACGGCTCCGATAAGCGGCACGATCGTTTCCATGCCGGTAGAGGAGGGCAAAACGGTAAATTCCAACCAAACTACGCCTACGATCGTAAAGATTGCTGATCTAAGCAAGATGGAGATTAAGATGCAAATCGCAGAGGGCGATATATCTAAAATCAAGATCGGAATGGACGTAGAATACTCCATACTATCGGATCTAGACAATATCAAAAAGGCTAAAATTTACAAGATCGACCCCGGTCTTACCACGCTTAGCGACGGGACTTACGATAAGACCTCTAACGGCTCTTCATCCTCCAGTAGCAGCGACAGCGCGATCTATTTTTATGCAAAGATGCTCGTGGATAACGAAAACGATTTTTTAAAGATCGGAATGACGACCGAAAACAACATAATCGTAAGCGAAGCGAACAATACGAGCTACCTACCTACCTCGGTTATCAAGCGCGACGCGAAAGGCGATTATGTCACGGTGCTTAACGGCAAAGAACCCGAGCAGCGATACGTAAAAACGGGCGTCAGCGACGATTTGAATACAGAAATTTTAAGCGGTTTGGATGAAAAAGATGAGGTGCTTATCGCCGACGGAAAGGCCGCGCCGTTAAATATGGACGGGCCTCCAATGGTGTTTTAGTTAAAATTTTATGGTGTTAAAGATGCTAGAGCTTAAAGATATAAACAAAAAATTCATTCTCGGCGATAACGAAATCCACGTGCTAAAGGACGTAAGTTTAAATATCGAAGCGGGCGAGTTTATATCGATAATCGGGCAATCCGGAAGCGGAAAATCGACGCTGATGAATATAATCGGCTGCATCGATACGCCAAGTAGCGGAAGCTACAAGATCGAAGGTCGCGAGACCGCGAATTTAAGCGGCGACGAGCTTGCGGCGCTTAGAAGTAAAAAATTCGGCTTCGTCTTTCAAAAATATAATCTCATTGCCACGATGGATGCGACCGCAAACGTCTCGCTACCTGCGGTGTACGCGGGCGTAGGGGCGAGCGAACGAAGCAAGCGAGCGGTAGAGCTTTTAAATAAGCTGGAGATTGGCGATCGCACTAAAAATTTACCGAGCAAGCTTAGCGGCGGGCAGCAGCAGCGCGTAAGTATCGCCCGCGCTCTGATAAACGGCGGCGAAGTGATTTTGGCAGACGAGCCTACCGGCGCGCTTGATAGCAAAAGCGGCGAGACGGTGATGCAAATTTTAACGGCGCTGCACAAGGAAGGTCACACTATCATCATAGTTACGCACGATGCGCATATTGCGGAATTTGCGGATCGTATCATTGAGATCAAAGACGGCAGAATTTTAAGCGATAAAAGAAAGACGGAACGGGTTTTCGAGCGCAAAAAAGAGGAGATTAAAACTAAAAATTCCTTTATATTTTGCAAAGATCAGCTCATCGAAAGCTTTAAAATGTCGATTAGCGCGATATTTTCGCATAAACTAAGATCGATTTTGACGATGTTAGGCATCATCATCGGTATTGCGTCTGTTATCTGCGTAGTAGCTCTCGGTAAGGGTTCGGAGGAGAAAATTTTATCCGAGATCCGCAAAATTGGCACTAATACGATCGATATCTTTCCCGGTAAAAATTTCGGCGATGTGCGCGCGGGCTTTGTGAGCACCCTTACGATAAGCGATTCTAAGGTTTTGGCGCGCCAGCCCTACGTTGATTATGCCACACCAAATGCTTCTGCAAGCGGTACGGCAACATATGCTAATTTAAGCTCCAAAGCCCAGCTGCGCGGTGGTGGCGTGAATTCTTTGGCGGTTAATGGCATAGATATAGAAGATGGTAGAAATTTTAGAGACGATGATATTAAAAATTCTGCCTCTGTCGCGATTATCGATCCAAACACTAAAAAAACGTTTTTTAAAAATTCCGATCCTATCGGCAAAACGATTTTATTTTCGGGTAAGCCACTTAAGATCATAGGAGTTTCGGGCAAGGATAAAAACGCCTTCGGAAGCAACGAAAATTTAAGAATTTACGCGCCGTATTCAACCGTGATGAATAAAATCACGGGCAATCGAAAAATCAGCTCTATCACCATCAAAATAAAAGACGATGTCAATACTCAAGTGGCCGAAGAGAGCCTAACTCAGCTGCTTATTCAAAGACATGGCTCGCGGGATTTTCATACGATGAACGCAGATACTATCAAACAAACAATACAAAGCACTACCGGCACGATGACGATTCTGATCTCATCAATCGCGGTGATTTCGCTCGTCGTCGGCGGCATCGGAGTGATGAATATCATGCTCGTAAGCGTTACCGAGCGTACGCGCGAAATCGGCATCAGAATGGCGATCGGAGCGAAGCAATCCAATATCTTGCAGCAGTTTTTGATAGAGGCGATTTTGCTTTGCTCGCTGGGTGGAGCTTTAGGAATTTTAATCGCTTTGGCGCTTGGATTTGCGTTTAATACCATAAGCCCGGATTTTGCGATGAAATTTACTACGGCGCCTTTCGTGATCGCCTTTGCGGCGTCGTCTGCGATCGGTATAGTTTTCGGCTATCTGCCGGCAAGAAACGCCAGCAGATTAAATCCGATAGATGCTTTAGCACAAGAATAACCAAGGAGGGAAAATGATAAATTCCAAAGTAATTTTAAGCGGCGTTTTAGCTGTTTTTATCGGCGGTTGCGCCTCAAATCAAAGTGAGGTCGAATTTAAACCTGTAGAGCATTTCAAGGACGAAAATGCAAGCTATGAAATCGATACGCTGTGGTATAAAAAATATGGCGAATCATACCTAAATAAGCTTGTAGATCAAGCCCTTGCGAATAACTATGATCTAAAAACAGCGGCTTTAAACGTTGAGAGTGCTTATGCAAATTTAGGGCTAAGCAGGGCTGATCTTTTTCCTACGCTAAGCAGCTCGTGGAGTGCGGGCGCTAATCGCGACATAAGCACCGGCTCAAATTGGAACAAAACCTATAGTTCGGGCTTTAACGTAAGCTATGAGCTTGATCTTTTCGGCAAGATCCGCTCGGCGGTAAATGCTGAGGGCTGGAACGCCAAAGCTAGCGAGTTTGACCTTGAAAATACCCGCCTAACTCTTATAAATTCCGTCGTAAGCGGCTACTTCGAGATGCTTTATCTAAACGATTCGCTAAAATGGACAAAACAGAATTTAAGCGATTACCGAGAGATCGAAAAAATAATCAAGGCAAAATACGATTACGGCAAGTCCGAACAGCTAGATTACAGACAGATTCAAAATTCTATCCTAGGGCTTGAAAACAAAGTATTAAGCATTCAAAAAAACATCGAGGATAATCATAAATATATGAGAAATCTCATCTCCTCCAGCTTGCAGTTTGATGATAACACCGATTCGATAAATTCCATAGAATTCCAAGGCGTTGATCTAAATGTGCCTTACACGGCGCTTGCTAACCGTCCCGACATTAGAGCCGCGATCGCTAGGTTAAATTCCAGCTTTTACGACGAACAGACCGCTAAGTTAAATTTCTTTCCTAGCGTGAATTTGGGCGCAGGGCTTACTAATGGGCAAGGTGTGAGTGCCAACGATAGCTTCAAGCTAAATTTTTTAAGCGGCAACGTAAGCATAAGTCTGCCGTTTTTGGATTATGCGAGGGTTGAAAACCGCCTTAAAATTTCGGAGATCGCTTTTCGCAAAAACGTCGTAAATTACGAACAGACGCTCTCTAACGCTACGAATGAGGTGCTAAATTTATATAGAATTTACCAGATCAATCTGGCTAGCCTTAAAAATTTAAGCGCTGCTTACGATGAAAAGGCGCGTATTGCCGATCTTTACGCTGCGAAATACGAAGCCGGCTCAAGCGAGCTAAAGGATATGCTAGAAGCCCGCACCGATGCCGTAAACGCTAAGATAAACGAGCTAAATCAAAGATATTTGACGCTTCAAAACGAGGCAGCGATCTATCGCGCGATGGCAGGTAAATTTAAACGCAAATGAAAAAGGCTTTGATATTTTGGCTGCTTTGCGGCGCGATATTTGCTGATTCCATGGCACTAAGCGCGCAAGATGGGCGCGCAGTAAGCCTTGGCGCCAGCGCTTACGTTGCGAACGATAAACAATCAGAATTTGAGAAAAACCATAATGAAATTATGCTAAATCGTCAAAAAAATGAATTAGATCGGCAAAGCCTGCAAAATAATTTGCAACGTGAATCAAAAGGCGCAGGCGACCACGATGATTTTTCGATGAAAAAACAGCTGATGCAAGATATCAAGGAGCAAAACAATAAAAATGAGCAAGACTTAAAACTGCGCCGTAAAAAGCTGCAAGGCGACGCTTATCGGCGCTAGGGCTGTTTTTGTTTATCGGTTTTTAAGTAAAGTTTCTATAAAATCTCCGCTTTACATTTTCTTAAAGGAACAGTTATGAAAAGAACGTACCAACCCCACAATACCCCTAAAAAGCGTACTCACGGCTTTCGCGTCCGCATGAAAACAAAAAACGGCCGCAGAGTTTTAAGTGCAAGACGTGCTAAAGGCAGAAGAAGATTGGCTGCGTAGGCGAATTTGCTGCGATAAGCGATAGCAGGGTTTTTTCGGAGGTTTATAAAAGTGCGGCAAAGTGGCATTGCGAATGCGCTGTCGTGTATTTTTTGGCTAGCGAACAGCGTAAATTTAGCGCAGTCGCCAGTAAAAAAATAGGCAATTCAGTTACGCGAAATTACGCTAAAAGACGTTTGCGCGCAGCGTTTTATAATCAAAAAGACGCCATTGTTAGCGGAATTTTTATATTAATCGCAAAAAAGCGGATTATAGATATGAGCTTTGAAGACATTGAGCGAAATTTAAAATGGGCGTTTAAAAAGATCGGCGCAGTAAAATGAAGAGATTTTTTATAGCCGTGATCGGGTTTTATCGAAAATTTATTTCGCCTTTGCTACCGCGCTGTTGCCGTTATTATCCGAGCTGTTCGGAATATGCGCTTTATGAGTTTAAGTTTAACGGCGTCTTTGACGCGCTCTGTGCTGTAACGGCTAGAATTTTAAGATGCAATCCGCTCTTTAGCGGCGGCATAGATTATCCGATAATCGCGCGAAATTTCAAATTTTGCGTATTTTCTAAAATCCGCAGCAGCAATGCCTCTGCGGATAAATTTAAGCTTTGGTTTATACCATATAAAAAAAATAGATATTACGTCATACGACTAGGAGAAAATAGTGCTAGATAAACTTCCTCAATCAAAGCGCCTTGCTATTGCAATAGCAACTGCGCTCATATTTTTTGTAGCTTACGATCATTTTTATTTATCAAAAATTCGTGCCGCAATGGAGGCAAATGCAACCGCAGCGCAAATCGCGCAAAAAAATGCCGCCAAGTCCGCTCCGCAAACTTCCGCTGCTGGCGTGAGCGCGCAGGGAGCAAATTTAAATACCGCAAATTCCATCTCTGCACCGTTAGTGCGCGTAGTCGGAAAAGAAGCAAATTTTACGATCGACGGGCTCGGTCGCATAAGCTCATATGTGTTAAACGATGCTAAATTCCGTGACGAAAACGGCGATGCGATAAATTTAATTGATCCTAAATCACATTCTAAACCGCTTGAGATGCGCTTCGAGGACGCGGCGTTGAATGCTATGGCTTTCGATACTCCTTACAGTGCTTCATCTAGCGAGCTGGACGTACGAAACAGGGAGGCTAGCGTTACGTTAAGTCAAAGTTTAGGCGCCGTTAGCATAAATAAAATTCTTACCTTTTATCCGAATGGTAGTTATAAATTGGATCTGAAGTTAAGCGGCAATGCGCGTTATTTCATCAGCCCTGGCTCGCGTCCGAACGTAGAAGTAGATAGCTATACGGTTCACGGCGTCATTGTAGGAAAACCGGGCGACGCTGGAATTTCAGATAAAATCACTTCATTTTTTACGGGCTCACAAGCTATAAGCGAAAGCGTAGAAATTTTTAAAGATGGCGACGTGGATAAAAACGAGCGAATAAGTGGCGCAAATATCGCTGCGAGCTCGGATCGTTATTATACGACGCTATTTTACGGAGAGAGCTTGAATGCGACCGTGACTGACGCAGATAAAATTTCGCAGGTTTTCATAGGCTCAGACGGTGATCTTAGTCTTACGGGCTATATCGGCGCGAAAGATCACGCGACGCTAAGCTCGATAAATCCTGCTCTTACGCACATTATCGAATATGGCTGGTTTACCTTTATCGCCCGTCCGATGTTTAAATTTCTAAACTGGTTGCACGGCTATATCGGTAACTGGGGTTGGTCGATCGTCGTGCTTACGCTCATCATCCGCCTAATCTTATTCCCGCTAAGTTACAAGGGAATGCTATCTATGAATAAGCTAAAAGATCTGGCGCCTAAGATGAAGGAGCTTCAGGAAAAATATAAGGACGATAAGCAAAAGCTGCAGATGCATATGATGGATCTGTATAAGAAAAACGGCGCCAATCCGATGGGCGGCTGCTTACCGATCCTGCTTCAGATACCGGTATTTTTCGCGATCTACCGCGTTTTGCTTAACGCGATCGAGCTAAAGGGCGCTGAATGGGCGCTTTGGATCCACGATCTGTCACTTAAAGATCCATATTACATCCTGCCGATTACGATGGGAATTTTGATGTTTTTGCAGCAGAAAATCACGCCGACTACATTTACCGATCCGATGCAAGAGAAGATGATGAAATTCTTGCCGCTCATTTTTACGGTATTTTTCGTGATGTTCCCGGCGGGTCTTACGCTATACTGGACGGTCAATAACTTCTGCTCAATTATCCAGCAATATGTCATTAATAAAGCTTTTGCTAGGCATAAACAAGCTCAAATAGCGGAGAAAAAATCATGATAATTGAAGCAGAAAATTTAAAAGACGCATATAATAAAGCAGCAGCTGAGCTGGGATGCTCGGTAACGCAGCTTAACGTGCGCGTGCTGCAGCATCCAAGCGGCGGATTTTTGGGCTTTTTTAAAAAAAATGCTATTATAGAAGCGGTTTTGGAAGGGGAGAAATTTAGCGAAAATCTGGAATTTAGCGCCCCGCAAAATAAAGCCGGCAAAGCGGAGAAAAAGCAGGGCGACAAATCAGAGTCTCAAAGTCCGCGCGCCGCGCATTCTAAACATCGCAAAGAAAAGCAAAAGGGCGTTGTGACGGATGAAATTCTATCCGATATCAAAGAGAAGCTATCTGCGCTTTTTAGATCAAGCGAGTTTAATATCGAAGTTAGCGATGTTAGCAAAATCGACGAAAATACCGTCTATATCAAGCTGCAAGGCGAGGATAGCGCGCTTTTGATAGGTAAAGAAGGACACCGCTACAAGGCACTTTCGTATATGATTTATAACTGGATCAGCATCAGATATGATCTTGCCGTAGTTTTTGAAATCGCGGAATTTTTACAAAATCAAGAACGATTTATCGATTCTTATGTAAATGCACTCGTAGAGCGCTCTGGAAATGAGCGTATCGTCACGAAAGCTTTTGATGGCGCATTTATCAAAATCGTAGCCGACAAGCTAAAACAAGCATATCCGGATCGTTTCGTGGGCATCAAATCCACGCGTAGCGGCAAAATCGTCATCGTAGACGAAAAAAGCTAATCGTGAGCGAGACTATCGCCGCTATCGCTACGGCTCACGGCATCGGCGGAATTTGCATAGTTAGAATTTCAGGCGAGGAAGCGCTATCTATCGCTTTAAGCCTTTCACATCGCAGTTCTTTGCGCCCTCGCTATGCCACGCTTGTGAATCTTTTTGACGCAAGCGGCGAAGCGTTCGGCGAGGCGATTTTGATATATTTTAAAGCTCCGCATAGCTTTACCGGCGAGGATGTCGTAGAAGTGCAGACCCACGGCGGCTTTACGGCTTCGTCCTTGGCGTTAGATGCCGTGCTGGCTCTGGGTGCGCGCATAGCAAATCCGGGCGAGTTTAGTAAGCGAGCGTTTTTAAACGGTAAAATGGATCTTAGTAAAGCCGAAGCCATAAGTGATCTGATTAATTCTCGCTCGCAAAGTGCGGCTAAAATTTTAGCTAGAAACCTGCGGGGCGAGCTGGCAGACTTCGTTGCAAATCTGCGCGCAGCTCTGGTTAAGACGCTGGCCTTCGTCGAGGTTTGCATCGACTACGCAGAGGACGATCTGCCTTCTGATGTGCTGCAAAACTCGCAAGAAATGCTTAGCCAGAATATCGCTTCTCTAGAAAAAATCACTCGCATCAGCCGCAGCCGAAGAGGGCTAATCGAGGGCTTTAAAGTGGCGATTGTGGGTAAGCCTAATGTCGGTAAATCAAGCATTTTAAATTCTATGCTGAGCTTTAGTCGCGCTATCGTGAGCGACGAAGCGGGCACTACGCGCGATCTCATCGAAGAAAGCCTGCAGATAGGCACTCATCTAATCCGTATAGTCGATACCGCAGGTATCAGACACGGCGGCTCAAAGCTTGAAAGTATCGGCATTTCATATTCGCTTCGCGCTGCAGGCGAGGCGGACGTGATTTTGGCAGTGTTTGATGCAAGTCGCGAATGGGACGCCGAGGACGCGCAGATCCTAAAAATACTGCGCGAACAAAAAGACAAAAAAATCATCTACGTTTTAAATAAATGCGACTTGTCGCGTAAATTTCATCCTAGTGTGGAGGATCTTGACGAGGATTTAGAGGTTTTTTCTGCAAAAAATTTAGCATCCGAAAATCCCATACCAGAGAATTTCGCAGCCGAAAATTTAAAGCAAAGTCGGACCTGCGATGCTTCTTTAAATTCCTACGCGCAGAATTTAAGAGCTAAAAATTTAAAGCGTGACTTAAGCGCGCAAAATTTTACTTCCACAAATTCCGCGCCTACAAGCCAAATAGCCCTTGTGAATTTTATAAATCCAAAGGAACAGAATTTTGCCGCAAAAGCGGGATTAGTGGCACCAAATACCGAGCGCGCTACTGTAGGCTGTGCTGCGGAGGATTTTATGCAGGATAATTCCAAACAAAATTCTGCAAATTCCATCGCGCCTAATAGCTCTGCAATAAATTCCGTTAGGCAAAACACCCAGGCAAATTCTATTTTTACGCCACTTGAAATTTCTGCAAACGAGGGCGTAGATAAAATTTTAACCGCACTTGAGAGCTACTTAAATTCTCAAAATTTCGATGGCCTTATGCTAAGCAATGAGCGGCAAATTATATCTTGTGAGAGCGCGCTTGCGGCTCTTAAAAATGCGAGCGAGCACCTAGTTTGCGGCGAGCTTGAGCTTTTTGCATTTGAGATAAATCGCGCGATTGAGGCGATTGCACGTATTTCGCGTCCTTTTGAGCGAGACGAAATTCTAGACGAAATGTTTAGCAATTTTTGCCTCGGCAAATAGCGTTTTAGCTACTAATTAGCCAAAATTCAATATAATCTCGCATTTAAAACGAGGTCTTTATGAAGGAAAAAATCCAATATTTTTTGGCGCTGGGTCTGATAAAATTTGCAAAATTCGCGCCGAAAAGCTTCATATTCGCATTTTTCGATAAGCTCGCACTTTTTGCATCGTGGAAGCTTAGCAGGCGCGTTAAAGTCGCGCAGGATAACCTTCGCGCTGCTTATCCGCAAAAAAGCGAAAGTGAGCTTCACGCTCTTGCGATCGAGAATTTTCGCAGTATCGCTAGGACGCTTACTGATACGCTTTTATTTTACAATGGCAGACTAAAATTTGATGATCTGATTTCAAACGGCGAGCAGGCGCTAGAGCGCGTCCGAAAGCTAAAAGGTGATAATCCGCACGGGATTTTATTTTTTACGGCGCATTTTGGAAATTGGGAAATTCTAGCTAATTTCTTCGGCGCCAATGGCTTTCCTGTCTCGGTAGTCGGGCGTCGCAGCGATAATGAGTTGATCGAAGAGCGGCTCGTGGCGCCGTTTCGCGAGCGCTACGGCAACGACCTCATTTACAAGGACGATGCGATGCGCAGGCTCGTGCAGGCGCTAAAGCAGGGGCGCAATGTAGGCATCCTGCCCGATCAAAAGCCGGGCCCTAAAAATAGCCTGATTACGACTTTTTTTGGACGGCAGTGCTACACCACAAAGACCATCGCGTCGCTTTATTTGAAATTTCGTCCCGTGCTGATCCCGATCTTTGCGCGGCGCGGCGCGGATGATCGCTATGAGATCGTGATTAAGGATTTTCCGCCACTACCTGAAGGGCTAAATAAGGACGAGGCCGAGTTATTTATCACGCAAAAGTGCAACGACATTTTCGAAGAGGTCGTGCGAACCGCGCCGCAGCAGTGGTTTTGGATACACAAACGATGGAAGATGGACTGATGGCGCGGCAAATTTCAAGAGGCGAGAGCAGACAGGGCATCACGAGAAATTTATCCGCGCCGCAGGGCTCGCGTCTTTTTGCAAAAGAGCAAAGCGCCGTAAATTTAGGCGGTGCCACGCGAGAAGGTAAAATTTTAAATCGCAAAAATTTCGTAGCGATCGCTGTCATCGCGCGAGATTGTAAAAATTCGGACCTCAAAAATTTCATATCGTTTTGCGGCAGCCCCTCTTGCACTTTGCGGCGTGAAAGCTTTAGCGATAAAAATTTAAGATCGGGCGCTTCGGGCTGGGCGTGGCACGCAGGCGGTGGCTCTTTAAATTTAAACAGCGAAAGCTCCTGCGCAAATCCGCCCGCCGCAAAAAATCCGCATCGAAAAGCGCTCATCTTAAGCGACGGTCGCAAGGGGCACGAGAATCAAAGCATCGCATTTTGCGAGCTAAAAGGTCTTGAGTTTTGCATTTGTAGGATCGCTTACGCAAACAAGTTTCTTAAACTCTGCTCCTACGCGCTTGATTTTTTAGGGCTTTATTTTAAAATTTTTAAGTGCGACTTCGGAGTGGGCGGCACGGCGACGGACCGTAAAAACGGATCAAATTTAAATAATACCTCTTTAAACAGCCCCGCCGCGCTGGATAGCGTAAATTTAGATGCCGCGCCGAACGGCATAAATTTGGACGCTTCGTCGGATAGCGCAAATTTAGACGTTACATCAGATCGCAATTTAAATTTCGCAGATTTCGATCTGTTTGTAGGCGCGGGCTCTACGACCTATTACGCGCTGAAATTTTATGCGCGCAGATACGCAAAGCCGAGTATAGCACTAATGTACCCGAAAGGCTACCGCAAGGATTTTAGCGTCATCATCGCAGGTGCGCATGACCGCCCAAAGCCGCGCGCAAATCTTAAAATTTCGCCCGTCTCGCTTAGCTTTTCGCGCCCGAGCGGGCTGTATCTGCCGCAGCGTAAATCCATTGGATTTATCATCGGCGGGCCGAATTCCTGCTTTGAGATGGGGGATGAAATTTTAAAGCAGATTGAGGGCGTAAGGGCGCAGTTTGCGGACTGCGAGTTTGTGTTAACGACCTCTCCGCGCACGCCGCGGGCTACCGAGAGCGCGCTAGAAAAGCTTGGCTGGGATTACAGCGTGATTTACGGCCGCGAGCCCGTAAATCCGATCGGCGATTTTTTGGCGCAGTGCGAGTGGGTCTTTATCAGCGAGGACAGCGTCTCGATGATAAGCGAGGCCGTATCTAACGGGAGCGCGAACGTAGCCATTTTGAGTTTAAAGCGCAAAGACGCTCATAATAAATTTGACGATTTTATAAGCGCTCTCGTTTCTACTGGGCATGCTAGGCGCTACAGCGAGGGCGCGAAGCTAAAAAAGACCGCAAAGTACGATCTTAAGGCGTTTGTGAGGGAGATAAAAATATGAGGGTCGTGCAAATCCTGCCCGAGCTGAACGAAGGCGGCGTCGAGCGCGGCGTGGTCGAGCTAAATAGAGAGTTTGCGCGGCGCGGCATCGAAAATTTCGTTATCAGTAACGGCGGCAAATTGGCGCCAAAGATAGAAAACGAGGGCGGCGTGCACGTACAGCTCGACGTTTGCTCCAAAAATATCCTAAGCGTTGCGGCGCGCGTTTTAAAGCTGCGTAAAATTTTAAGCGGGATAGCTCCCGACATCGTGCATGTCCGCTCCCGCGTGCCGGCATGGCTGGTTAAATTTGCCCGCCCGCGTGCAAAGATCGTAAGTACCGTGCACGGGATAAATTCCGTAAATTTCTACAGTAAAATCATGACGGATTCGGACGCGATCATCTGTCCTAGCGGCTATGCGCGCGATCACGTAGTGCGAAGCTACGGCGTAGACGCAGCCAAGATCACGATCATTCCGCGCGGCATCGATCTAGTAAAATTTAATCCCAAAAATTTAGACGAGCGCTTTATCGCGGAATTTCGCGAAAAATTCCACCTCGCGCAGGATGATTTCATCGTCTCAAGCATTGGGCGCATCACGCAGATTAAGGATTACAAAACCCTGATTCGCGCCGCAGCTTTGGCAAGCGAACAAAAGCTTAAAATTTTGATCGTAGGCGGCGTTAGAGCGGATCGCGACGAGTATTTTTCCGAGCTAAAATCGCTCGTAGAGGGGCTTGGACTGGGCGAGCGCGTAATTTTTACGGGTTCGCAGAGCAAGGTAGCCGAAATTTACTCGCTCTCGTCGGTCACGGTAAGCGCCTCAAGCAAGCCCGAGAGCTTCGGGCGGTCGATGGCTGAGGCGATCGCGCTAAACTGCCCGGTGATAGCGACCCGTCACGGCGGCGCGCTAGATATCATAAAAGAGGGCGAAAACGGTTATTTTTTTGACGTGGGCGATGCGCAGGCGCTGGCGGGGCTGTTTGTCCCTGCGCGCGAGCTGAAATTTGACGGCTACGGCTACGTTTCGCAAAACTTCAGCCTAGAGCAGATGGTAGAAAAAACGATAAAGGTTTATGAGAGTTTAATATGAAAAATTTTTTTTACGAAAACGGCGCGCCTAGCGGCTGGAGGATTACATTTTTAACGCTGCTGCTTCTTTGGTGCGCGTCGCTGTTTTTTAAAAACGCGGTCTATCAGATCTCTTTTGCAGCGCTAAATTTACTCTTTTTGGCGCATCTATTGTATTTTAAAGACTACGCAATTCTAAGCGAAATTTTGAAAAAAACGCGATTTATTGCGATCTGCTTTGTCTGTTTAGTGGCGACGCTAGCGATCTCAAACCTCCTAAACGAGGCGGTTATCTCAAAAAAAGCATGGCAGAGCACCATATTTTTCGTCCTTCGATACGGCGCTATATTTTTGGTGCTTTGCTATTTTTATAAGCTTAAATTTTTTGATCAAAACGCCGTTTTCGCCTTTTTGTTCGTGGGGCTTGGAATTTTATCGGTGAGCGTGATCTATCAACTTGTAAACAGCCCCGATGCGATCGTCTTTGCAAGCGACTCTGTTCGCGGAGGTCTTAGCGGAGCGCTTTCGAACCGCAATATTTTAGGGCTTTTTATGGGCTTTGGGCTCTGCCTTAGCGCGGTGGCGATACGGCGGCCTTTGACGCTTAAGTTTGCGACTCTATTTTTGTTTGCGTTTTTTATGATCTTTTCATTTTCCAGAGCAGCGTGGGTCGGCGCGTTCTGCGCGCTTGCGTTTTACGGCGCGCTAAATTTAAAGAGCCTAAACAAAAAATACCTACTTTTCACGGTGGGTTTCATCGCGATTTTTGCCGTTTTACTCGCGCTTTCGCCCTCGTTTGAGCAAAGGCTAGCAGCGCTATTTAGCGGCGATTCTTCGGGTAGGACCGTGATTTGGAGCTACATTTTAGAGATGGCACAAGAAAAGCCTATCTTGGGCTATGGGCTGGGCTCATATATAAATTTGCCGGGCTCCCCGGTCCTTGAGCATCCTGAATACAACGCGCCGCACAATCTATTTTTAGAAATTTTACTTTATAGCGGCGCGCTCGGCCTCATCTTTTACTGCGCGATCCTATTTAGCGTTTTTAAGGAGTGCATTCAAAGCAGGCAGTTTGGGGTTCTCACGCTTCTAATCTATCTTTTGATAGATTGCCAGTTCGATCACGGCGCGTATCTGTCGAAAGAAGCGCTAAGTCTGGCTACGATTTTGAGCTTTTTAGCTTATCGCATGAGGATCGAGCGATGATCTACGCGGCGCTTTTGGCTTTTGCGGCGGCGGCGCTTTTTGCGTGGTTTTGTCTGCGCTTTGCGTGGTGGGCAAAGGATCTGTCTTACGAGTATCCGCGCGTGCTGATGTATCATATGATCCGCGAGCATCTGCCAAAGCGCGCCTCTAAATTTAACCGCCTACGTGTAAGCCCCGCCGCGTTTGAAAAACAGCTTGCGTGGCTGAAGCGAAATGGCTTTATGAGCTATACTTTAAGCGAGCTTGCAAGCTTGGGCAGCAAGCCTGCAAAGGCGGTTTGTATTACCTTCGACGACGGGTATCGCGATAATTTCGCGAGCGCTCTGCCTCTTTTGCAAAAATATGGCTTTAAAGCGACGATTTTCATCGTGAACCGGCGCTTTGACGGGAATTGGGCGACCGATAAGGATCTGAAAAAATCAAGCGACGAGCTAAACCGCGAGGAGATGTTAAGCGACGAGGAGGTCCGCGAGCTTTTGCGAAGCGGGCTCATCGAGATCGGCTCGCATACGCTCGATCATGCAAACTTGCCTAGCTTGGACGCGGCAGAGCAGCTGCGTCAGATGAGCGAATCAAAGCGCGAAATAGAGGCAAAATTTGAGATTTCTTGCAGCGCCTTTGCCTATCCGTTTGGCTTTTACGACGAGATTAGCGTGCGCTGCGCGCGCGAGGCGGGCTTTAGCTGCGCCGTTACGACGCAAAACGACGTATTGCGCCCTCACTACTCAAATTTTGAAATTCCGCGTATCATGGTTAGCGGCAGGCAGGGGCTTTTGAGCTTTATTTTGAAGATGAAAAAGGGCAGAAATAGATGAAAATCGCCTATCTTTGCTGCTCCAGATTTTACGGCGGCGTCGAAAAGATCGTGATCGACTCGCTAAATGAGCTTTGCAAAAGCGAGCATGCGGCGCTAATCGTGCCCGATAGATGCGAGTTTTTGCAGCGCTTGGATGCTCGCGTGCAAATTTATCAGTACAAAAGCCGCGACAAGCGCTACAATCCGTTTTTGTTCGCTGAAATTTATCGGTTTTTGCGCTCGGGCGGATTTGAAATTTTACATTCGCACGGTGCCAAAGCCGCGCAGATCGGCTTCGTGGTCGAAAAATTTTTAAGTCTTAAGCTTGTCGCGACCAAACACAACGACCGCAAGGCGCCCGTTTTCGATCGCGTGCGAAACGTCATCGCAGCCTCGTACAAGGTCGCAACCACTATAAATCACGCCGCGAAAGTGATATATTTCGGCATAGAGCCGCGGCAGGAGTTTGCAAATCATGAAATTTTCGCGCGCTGCAAGGACGCAGATGGCACCGCAAACATGGCGCCCGAGGAAACAAAGGATGCGCGCGGCGACTCGGCCGGCGGCACGTTCGCATCGCAAAACATGGCTGGCACTGTATTTGCGTCGCAAGATACGCCTAGCGGGGGGCGCGTGTCGCAAGATACGGCTTTCAATGCGGACGCATCGCAAAATAAGACTAGCAGTGCATTCGTATCGCAAAAAGGCGCAAGCGCGGCGGCGGAAAATTTTAAATTTAGCATCGTCGCGGTCGGCAGGCTCGATAAGATCAAGGGTTTTGATCTTTTGATCCGCGCCGCAAGCGAGCTGAAATTTGATTTCGAGCTTAAAATTTACGGTCAGGGCGGCGAGAGGCAAAATTTGCAAAATTTAATCGATTCGCTAAATTTGCAGGACCGCGTGCGGCTGTGCGGCTTTTGCGACGACGTCGCGGCGGCTCTGAGCGCATCGCACCTGCACGTCATCAGCTCGCGCAAGGAGGGCTTTCCGGTGATTTTGATCGAAGGTATTTTTTATTCGCCCGTGCTGATATCCACCCGCGTGGGCGGAATTTCTGAAATTTTAAGCGAGGAGTTTTTGTATGAGGCGGCGGATTTGGGCGCTAAGATCGATGAAATTTATCGCACTTACGGCAAATCCGCCCGGGCTTTTGCACAAAAACGCGCCGGTCTTAAGCAAACTTTGACGCTGCAAAATTATATTAACTCGCTTAAAAATTACTACGAGGAGCTGTTATGCGAAGCCTAAAAATCGTGCATTGCGGCATTTTCAACGAATACGACGACGGCAGTTTTTTCTACGGCATGGAGCGCAAGATCAGCCACGGGCTCATCCGCGGCGGGCACTTCGTCTATGATTTTAGCTACCGCGATTGGGAGCGGAGCCTGCGCTTTTGCGGGCTGAAAAACAGCGGGCTAGCTAAAATGAACGCCAAACTCGTGCGCATCTGTGAAAACATCGGCGCCGATCTGCTTCTAATCGGTAAGGCCGAAAAGATAAAATTTGATACTCTAAGCCGCATCAAAAAGCTACTGCCGAAGATCAAAATAATCCAGTGGTATGCGGATTTAAGAAGCGCCGATAGCGGCGATTTTAATAAAATTTCCCTAGCCGATGCGTTTTTTTGCACGAATGCTACGGATCTGGCAGAAATTTCGCGCCGCAATCCAAATACTTTAGTTTCGTTTATGCCCAATATCTCGGATGCCGCATTCGATAGAAATTTTGATTCGGAAAAGAGCTACGACGTCCTTTATATCGGCAATGACTACCTGCCTAATAGAAAGGAATTTATCGAGACTTTAAAGCAGCTGTGCGCTAAAGAGGGGGTAGAGATTAAAATTTACGGAAGTTTAGGCGAGCCCTTTGTATTTGGGGAGCGGTTTCAGCAAGAAATTTCGCGCTCTAAAATAGCGATAAATTTTAATGCGGATGACGGCGTTTGGAAACCGAATCAAAGTAAAATTTTATACTCATCCGATCGAATGGCTCAATTTATGGGGTGCGGAGTTTGCACATTCAGTCCCGCTATAAGGGGCTTGGATAGATTTTTTGCGGATGGGCGCGATGTCGTATATTTTAGCGATGTAAAGGATTGTTTTGCCAAGATCAAAGAATGCTTGCAAAACGGAAGTTTCGAAGCTATCGGCAGAAACGGGCGGGCTAGGGCGTTAGAAATCGTAAATGCCACGCGCGTATCTAAATTTATGCTGGAGCTAATGTTTGGCTTGACGCTTAGCGAGCCTTACGAGTGGCGCGAGTTTGCCTATAAAAACGGAGAGAAATTCAGATGATTTATTTTGCGGCTTTTCTGATCTTTGCCGCCGCGGCGGGCGTTTCGCTGCGGTATAACTGGTGGCGGATCCCGCAGGGCTGGCATAAGGCGCGGGTGCTGATGTATCATAGCGTAGAGGAGCACAAGGGCGATAAATTCGATAAATGGCGGCTGAAGCCTGCGGATTTTGAAAGACAGATCGCGTGGCTTGCAAAAAACGGCTTTAGCAGCTTTAAGTTTAGCGAGCTTATCGCGCTAGAGTGGCTGCCTAAAAAGGCGGTTTGCATCACATTCGACGACGGGTTTGAAAATAATTTTACCAGCGCCTTTGAAATTTTGAAAAAATATGATTTTAAAGCGAGCATATTTTTGGTGCCGGACGCCGCGCAAAACGACTGGGAGCGCGCTAACACTGCCCATCTTGCGCGGATGCTAAGCGAGGAGCAAATTTTAAAAATGCAAGCAAGCGGGCTGGTGGAGTTCGGCGCGCATACGATGCACCACGTAAATTTAGACCTTACCTACGCGAGCGATCCGCAGCTCGCCATAGATGAGATCATCGCGTCCAAGGCTCGCGTAGCGCGTATTTGCGGGCAGCCTTGCGAGGTATTTGCCTACCCATACGGTAAATTTAACGACGAAATTTTAAATATCGCTAGATCAAATTTTAAAGGCGCAGTGGTCGTCAAGCGCGGACTTTACGAAGCGGGCGACGACAAATACGCCGTAAAGCGTATCGGCATTTTGGGCACGGAGGGGTTTTTTGATTTTTGGCTGAAATTTACGAGGATAAGGAACAAACTATGATTAAAGCGTCCGTTTATGCGATAGTGATGAATGAGGAACGCCACATCGAGCGTATGCTGCGTAGCGTGGCGGATTTTGCCGAGATCATAATCGTCGATAGCGGCAGCACTGATGCCACGTTACAAATCGCGCGTAAATTTACCGATAAAATTTACCATCACGACTGGCAGGGCGAGGGGGTGCAGAAAAACTACGCGTTTTCGCTATGTAGCAACGAATGGGTGCTAAATCTCGACGGCGACGAGGAGGTGAGCTTTGAACTAAAAGGCGAGATAGAGGAGTTTATGAGCCAAAGTGATTACTCGGCGCTGGATATTAAATTTCATGAATACTCGCTCGGGCGCAAATGCTCCGATCTCGTGCGCAAAAACACTCACATCCGCTTCTTTCGCAAGGAGTGCGGCGAGTATAAAAATATGGGAGTACACGCGCAAATTTCGATCATAAAAGGCGCGGTGAAAAAGAGCAAATTTTGTATTAATCACTTTAGCGAAAAGCCGATCGCCGAGCTCGTTATGAAAAACAACAACTACTCCACGCTGCGCGCGCAGGGGGATTTTGAGAAGGGCAAGAAGCCGAGCCTTGCGAAGCTTTTGCTGATCTATCCGTTTGCATTTTTTAAATCATACATTTTGCGCAGATCACTTTTTGACGGGCGCAAGGGATTTATCACGGCAAACATTAACGCATTTTACGCGTTTTTAAAAGAGGCGAAACTTTACGAGAAGTATCTTAAAAAGGGCGAAGATTAATCGAAATGATAGAAAATTTTAGCTATCATTGAGACCTAAATTTAACGGCGAAAAGGGCGAAAAAATGGACAAAAAAGTAGTAGCGGCACATAAAATTTCAGACGAAGAATATGAAAAAATTTTAAAAATTTTAGGTCGTGAGCCGAATCTGCTCGAGCTTGGGATTTTTAGCGCAATGTGGAGCGAGCACTGCAGTTACAAATCGAGCAAAAAATACTTAAGCGGTTTTCCGACCAAGGCGCCTTGGGTCATCCAAGGCCCCGGCGAAAACGCAGGCGTCATCGACATCGGCGGCGGTATAGCTGCGGTTTTTAAGATGGAAAGCCACAACCACCCTAGCTTCATCGAGCCGTTTCAGGGGGCTGCGACCGGCGTGGGCGGGATACTGCGCGATATATTTACGATGGGCGCGCGCGTCGAAGCCAATATGAACTCGCTTCGCTTCGGCGAGGTGCGAGGGCACAGTGAGAATGCGCGAAAACAGCGCTATCTGCTTAAGGGCGCGGTTGCCGGTATTGCGCACTACGGCAACTGCATGGGAATCCCTACGATAGGCGGCGAGACGAGCTTTGATAAGAGCTTTGACGGCAACATTTTAGTTAATGCCTTTGCTCTGGGTATCGTTAAAAAGGATGAAATTTTCTACGGCAGAGCTGAAGGCGTGGGCAATAGCGTGATCTACGTAGGCTCTAAAACCGGGCGCGACGGGCTCGGAGGAGCCGTGATGGCGAGCGATAGCTTTAATGACGCGAACAAATCTCTACGCCCGACCGTGCAGGTGGGCGATCCGTTCGCTGAAAAGCTGCTGATGGAGGCGTGCTTGGAGCTTTTTAAAACCGATTATGTCGTGGGTATCCAAGATATGGGTGCTGCGGGACTTACTTCAAGCAGCTTTGAGATGGCGGGGCGTAGCGGCAGCGGAATGAGGTTAAATTTGGACCTTGTGCCGATGCGCGAGGCAGGGATGAGCCCGTATGAGCTGATGCTAAGCGAGAGCCAAGAGCGCATGCTGATCTGCGCAAAAAAGGGCTGCGAGGAGAAAATCAAAGAAATTTTTGCCAAATGGGATCTGGATGCCGCCGTAATCGGCGAGGTGACGGATAGCGGCAAGATGGAGCTTTTTTGGCACGGCGAGCTAGCGGGCGTTATCCCGATCGAGCCGCTTAGCGAGGCGGCACCCGTGCTGGATCGCCCGATAAAAGAGCCTGCATATATGGCGCAGATCGCGCGGCAAAATTTATGCGGCTGCGGCGCAAGCGAACGCGAGCTGGACGCAGCGTTTGATAAAATTTTTGGGGACCCCGAAGTGCTAAATAAATCCTACATCTACGATCAATACGACGCTAACGTAGGGCTAAACTCCGCCAAGCGTCCCGGCATGCTGGGCGCTGCGGTGATGCGCGTTAAGCAAAACGGCGTAAAGCTCGCGATGGCTGCGGACTGCAACACGCGGATGAATTACGTCCATCCTCGCATAGGCGCGGTGCTCGCGGTAGCGTCGGCAGGGCGAAAGGTCGCGATGAGCGGCGCAACGCCTCTAGCTATCACCGATTGCCTAAACTACGGCAATCCGCAAAATCCCGAAGTTATGTGGCAGTTCGCGCAGGGCTGCGAGGGGATTAAGCAGGCTTGCGCCGCACTAAACACCCCCGTGATCAGCGGCAATGTAAGCCTTTATAATGAAACGGGCGGCGTTAGCATTCAGCCCACTCCCGCGATCGTATGCGTGGGAACGAATGAGGGCGAGATCATCCCTAGCGATTTTTGCACTAGCGGCGTGAGCGTCTATTTGGTAGGCGATACGAAGGGCATTTTTGCGGGCTCGCTTTATATGAAAGCGGTGGAAAACCGCGTCGCAGGTAGCCTGCCAGAGTTAAGCTTAAAGGCCGAGCGCGCGCTGTGGGACTTCGCGATAGAAGCAGGCAAGAGCGGGATTTTGGAATTTGCAAACTCCGTAGGAATCGGCGGCGTGGCGATTACGCTTGCTAAGATGGCGTGCGTAGGCGGTATCGGCGGCGAGTTTGAGATGAGCTGCGATGATAGCAGAGATATTTTCGACGAAAGCTTTTCGCGCGCGATTTTCGGCGTGCGCGACGAGGCGAAATTTAAAGAGCTGGCCGCAAAATACGGGCTAAGCTTAATGCGCCTAGGCATCAGCGGCGGGGAAGCGTTTCGCATAAATTCCGTCCGTAAAAATCTAAAGGCGCTAAAAGAAATTTACTTCGGCGAGTTTGCTAAGATCGTAAAGAGCGAAGATTAGCGCGTGCTTAGCATCATATTTCTTTTAATCGCGCTGTATATTTTCGCGCAGATCGGCGGGGCTCTCGGCAACTCGGGCTATCGCGGCAAGGCGCGAATGCAGCTAGCAGAGGCTAAAATTTTAGTAGCGCTTCTAGCCAAGGTCGCCAAAAGCGACGGGTACGTAAGCGAGTCCGAAGCTGCGATGATAAGCGAAATTTTAGACGATTTGGTGCGCCAAATGGGCGCTGGCGAACGCGAACGCGAGGCGTTGAAGCTCGTTTATAAGCTCGAGAAAGAAAACCTCGCAAACGTGCGCGAGCTCGCCGAAAAATATAACCAAACCTACCGCCCGAGCCCGAGCCGCAAAACGGGGCTAATCTATTTCTTTTTAAATTTAGCCTACGTCGATCGCGGTTTTAGCGCGGCAGAGCGGCGCACAATCTCGCAGATTTGTGACGGATTGGGCATTGCGGAGCATATTCAAAGCCAGATTTTCGCGACCTTTGAGCGCAGCTTTTACGGCACATATTACGAAAACGGCGGCGCGCAAAGCAGCTCCGCTTACGACGAATACGACGGCTATAGCACAAGAAGCGGCGGGTACTGGGACAAATACGGCGGCAGAAGCACGGGCGGCTACGGGAGCAGTAGTTATGGCGGTGGCACCGGCTACGGATATGGCGGCACGACGGGTTCGGGCTACGGAGGCTCGCAAAGTTCTAGCGGTTACGGCGGGTATTCGAGTGGATATGGCGGCTATTCGGGCGGCTCGCAAGGCTCCGCCAAAAGCAAAAGGGATCCGTATGAAATTTTGGGACTATCCAAGGACGCTACGTTTAACGAGATCAAGAAAAAATACCGCGAGCTCGTGAAAAAATACCATCCCGACATCCTGATGGGCAAGGGCGCGGACGAGGAGATCATCCAGGAGGGCACGAAGAAGCTTCAGGAGATCAACGAGGCGTATAAAATTTTAAAGGAGCGCTTCGGCGAGAAGTAGGGCGAAATTTTAAAATTTGAGGGCGCAAAACGCCTTGAAATTTTAAGGTAGGGTTCGCGATACGGCGGCAAGGTGCGGCGAAAGATTAGAATTTAAGGAGTGATAAATGAAAAATTTTATAATTTTTGCCGTTTTGGCGGCACTACTTGGAGGATGCGCGAGCAAAAAAGATCAAAGCAAGATTGCCCAATCGGAAGATAGCGTATTACTAAGTTATGACAGAAATATTTCTACTGAGTACCGAGCTCATAACGGAAAGCTTTATAAAAACGGTAAAGTGTTAGGCAAATATCTTACGGCACTGGGACTTGGTATGCACATTTATACGGATGAAATGGAAAATGGTTATATAGATCCCGGTGTGATAAAGGAACATAATTCTAAAAAAATTACGGAGATAATATTCGTTCCGAATGAATTTCTTAAAGTGATCTCTTATAGCCATAATGACGGCGTTTGCAAGGCATTATCCAGCGGAAAATATGTACATATAGAGGAGCGTGTTACTATATACGGACGAGGCGAGCCGATTTTTGCGTATAGTTATGATGTTTTGATGTCAAGAAAAGGAATGGGTAAAATTTCATCCAGGTTTGATTTCGCTCATGAAAAATTATATTATGCAGATGAAAAACTTTTAAAAAAGCTAAATTCTGTAGTAGCGGATACCGTGCAAACATCCGTCGTACTTAGCGGCGCTACGCTTCTTGGTCTGCTTTGCAGAGAAAAGTCGTAAAAGGTTGAATTAAATTAAGGAGCAATAAATGAAAAATTTTATAATTTTTGCCGTTTTGGCGGCACTACTTGGAGGATGTGCGGTATCACGCCCGGCCAAGAGCGATAAGGAGTTTAAATTTTACGATGGTAATAAAACCATGATTTATAAATTTGTCGGTGAGGATCTGTATGAAAACGGCAGAAATTTAGGCGCGTATTCGATATATAGAAATAACATAAGAACGATTGCCGTCGATGGGGCGGGTAGGTCTTACGGCAATAACTACAGATCCGCTCTAAATGCTAAACGGATGAAATTTTATCATTTTGACGATGGGGGCGCAATGATATTTAGCGTTTGGCACAAGGATGGAATTTGCAGCGTCTATAACGCAGGCCGATACGTGAATTTTGACTTTATTTCAAATACTTTTAAAGATGGCGATTGGCTTTACGCGGATGGTAAAATTTCAAAAAGCGACGACGAGGGCATCATACAAAATGGAGCTTCAAAGGAATTAGGTGTATATAAAACTTCGGATATAAGCAAATTAATCCAAGATAAGAAAATGGATCGTGCCGTAAAAATTAGCGTCACGAGCGTATATCTTCACGGATATGCAAAAGCTATGAAGACTAGAAAACTAGACGATTTTTGCAGATAAACTTCGGGGGAGCTATGGATAAAATTAAAATTTTAGCGCTGCTTTCGGCGGTCGCGCTGCTTGCGGGTTGTATGAAGGTAAAGTATTCGCAAGCCGAGCTGCATCCGGAAAATTCCGTGATGATGAGTTACGACGGGCAGACCGTCACCGAGTATAAAATTTCAGGCGGCGTGCTTTTAAAAGATGACGCGATCTTAGGAAGATATGAAAAGGAGGGCTCCAATCTCTATCTATTTACGGACGAAAGAGGAGTCGGCACGGCTAAGGATCAAATTTCGCAGCGAGGTCTAAATAAATTTACGATCTACATTTTTATGCCCAATAAAGAGCTGCGAATCGTCGAGTATTCCGCGAGCGGCGGCGTTTGCAAGACCTTTGCGGAGGGCAAATTCGTAAGCTTGAAAGAGCACTTTAGCGGCTACGCTTCCTCCGCGCCGCTTTATTCATACTCGTTTTCGGCTTCGGTGTCGCAAAGCGCCAGCGCAAACGTGATCTCACGTTACGAATACGTGGGCTCAAGTCTAAAAAATAGTAGGGCGTTTTTGCAAAGCCCGCATACGACTCTAGGCAATACGGTCAAGCAGAGCATCGAGTGGCACCGGGACAGATTGCGCGATATTTGTAAGATAAAATTTTAAAACCAAACCAACACGAAAGGAAAAACATGGGATTTTTATCCAAAGAGCAGGAGTCTCAGAAGCAGGGCGCTAAAAAGGCGGCGAAGCAACCGCCGATCTTGATGAAGCAAACGCAAGAGGTGATCACCAATATCGAGAAATATCTGGGCGCGCCGCTGCTTACCTATTTTAACTCGGGCGCGGGCAGCGTTTGCGGCAACGACGCGATCAGTATCAACGACCATCTTAAAGGCAAGCATTTCGAAAAGCTCTACCTTTACATCAAATCTGACGGCGGCAGCGGTATCGCATCGCTTAAGATCGTCTCGATCCTGCGCAACCACTGCGACGAGCTGATCGCGCTGGTGCCTGCAAACTGCGCTTCGGCGGCTACGATGATGGCGCTTGGGGCGAATAAAATTTTAATGGGGCCGCTAGGATACCTAACGTCGGTCGATACTTCGCTACGCCACGAGCTTTCTCCGGTTACGAATACAAACGATCAAGCCAACGTCTCGATGGACGAGCTAAGCCGCGTGGTGAAGCTTTGGAAAAATAACGAGCGCCCCAACGACGAGAACCCGTACAAGGAGCTTTATAAATATATCCATCCGCTCGTTTTCGGCGCCGTCGATCGCGCAAGCAGCCTATCGCTTAAAATTTGCCGCGAAATTCTGCGCTATCACTTCGACGATGAGCAAAAGATCGCCTTTATCAGTGACAAACTAAACAGCGGCTATCCGTCGCATGACTATCCGATCTTATTCAGAGAGGCTAATGAGCTTGGGCTTCAGGTCGAGAAGATGGATACGCGCTTAAGCGAGATGCTTCAAATTTTAAACGAGCTCTACGCCGAGATGGGGCAGCGCACCTTCACCGACTTCGACGAGAACAACTACCACGACAACAACATCGCCAATATCATCGAAATTTCGGGATGCCAGATCTACTATCAGATCGACAAGGACTGGTTTTACCGCGAGGAGGAGAAGCGCTGGATCGTGCTAAACGACGAGAGCTCGTGGCGCAAAAACGAACTCGACGGCAAAAATATCAAAAACAGCATCTATTATATTTAGTGCGGTTTTGGATCTCGTGCCGCTTTAAATTTGCGGCGCGTAAAATTAAACGAGCTCATAAAATTTAAGCAGGCGGCGAGCGGCAAGAACAAGCGCAACCTGGCTTGGGGTAAAAGCTACGGCGCAAAATTTTAAAATTTACGTCCGCGCGGGCAAAGCGGCGGCATTTGAGAAGTAAATTTAAAATTCGCGCGCGGTAAATGCGGTAAATTTAATAAATTTCGCTTTGCCGATTTCCGCTTCATAAATTCGGCAAAATTTTAAAATTTAAAGGGTTTTTGCGATGAAATTTTTTATCTCGTCTCTATTTTTGGCTCTGTCGCTGCTCGGCTGTGCGGGCAAAAACTCGCTCGCAACCGATAAAACCTACGTTCTTTCGGACGAACTTGGGGATACGAAATACGCTTTTTACGGCGGCAATCTCTACGAAAACGACACGATTTTGGGCCCTTACGAAACGCGAGGCGATGCGAAGCTTGCGATTTTGGGCGGTAGCGGCGCAAATTTAGACAAAAACGCAAAGCTCATAAAACTATATTTTTTCGAGCGCAGATACGGCGCGATCTACACCGCAAGTCACAAAAACGGGGTCTGCGCCGAGTATAATAAGGGAAATTTCGTAGATTTTCAAATTTTATTTAATATTTTTCAAAGCAAAGAGTGGTTTAATTATGGCGGCGGTATCTCTGCGGGCAGCGAGAGGCTAAAAGAGCTGAGTTCGGCGCGTATGGCGAAATTTAACGGCGCCAAGCTCGGCGCAGCAGATGAAAAGACGAGGCGCGAGTATCAAAAGGCTCGCCGTGAGGCGATTTTGTATTTTCAGCTTAACGCAAACGACATGCGCGAGCTGATTTTTAAAAAACTATGCGAATAAATTAAAAGGAGAAAAGATGAGAGCGTTAATCAGCGTCAGCGATAAGAAGGGCGTCGTAGAGTTTGCCAAAGGGCTGCAGAGGCTCGGATTTGAAATTTTAAGCACGGGCGGCACGTATAAGCTTTTACGCGAAAACGGCGTCGGCTCGCTCGAGGTTAGCGAGTACTCGGGCTCGCCAGAGATGTTTGAGGGGCGGGTTAAGACCCTGCATCCAAAGATCCACGGCGGAATTTTATATAAGAGAAACGACGCAAATCACGTAAGCCAAGCCGCACAGCACGGTATCGGCGGCATCGATCTCGTGTGCGTGAACCTCTATCCTTTTAAAGCGACAGTAGCCCGCACCGACGATTTTTCAGAGATCATCGAAAACATCGACATCGGCGGCCCCGCGATGGTGCGAAGCGCAGCTAAAAATTTCGCTAGCGTCTATGTAGTCATGAGCCCGCTTGATTACGACGCGGTTTTGCAAAATTTAAGCGGCGCGGACGAGAGCGAGAAGCTGAAATTTA
Organism: uncultured Campylobacter sp.; assembly: GCA_963529625.1. Lineage (GTDB taxonomy): Bacteria > Campylobacterota > Campylobacteria > Campylobacterales > Campylobacteraceae > Campylobacter_B. Next base: position 101,478 of record CAURZM010000004.1, read on the forward strand.
GGCAAAATTTAATGATAAAAGCTTATGAGCACACCGCAGCCTACGACGCGATGATCGCAAACTATATGAACGAGCGCTTTAACGGCGGTTTCGGCGCGAAAAAATTTATCACGGGCAGCAAAGTATTCGATACTCGCTACGGCGAAAATCCGCACCAAAAGGGCGCGCTGTACGAGTTCGAGGAGTTTTTTAGCAAGCACTTTAAGAGCCTAAAGGGCGAGGCGAGCTTTAACAATATGACCGATATGCACGGCGCGCTGATGCTGGCTAGCAGCTTCGGAGAGGCGCCTGCGGTAGCGATCTGCAAGCATGCCAATCCATGCGGCTTTGCCGTAAAATCTAGTCTACTTGAAAGCTACGTAGAGGCGCTAAAATGCGATCCGGTCTCCGCATACGGCGGCGTCGTGGCGATAAACGGCGTTTTGGACGAGGAGCTAGCAAATAAAATCAATGAAATTTTTGTCGAAGTTATCCTTGCCGCTCGCGTCACGCCCGCAGCGCTTGCGGTATTTGAAAAGAAAAAGCGCATCAAAATTTTCGAGCAGGGCGGGGAGTTTTTAATTCGCGAAAACGACAAGTATGATTTTAAATTTATTGACGGCGGCTTCGTATATCAGCAGCGCGACTACGTGGGCGCGGGCGAGGTCGCAAACGCCCGCTGCGTCACCAAGCGCGCGGCTAGCGAGAGCGAGCTTGATGATCTAAAAATAGCGTGGCAGATCGCCGCTCTTACGAAGAGCAACTGCGTGGTTTACGTCAAAGCTCGCGCGATGGTCGCGATCGGCATGGGTATGACGAGCCGCGTGGACGCCGCACGCGCGGCAGTAGCGAAGGCGCGCGACGTGGGCGTCGATCTGCGCGGCTGCGCGCTTGCCAGCGAGGCGTTTTTCCCGTTTAAAGACAGCATCGAGATCGCCCATGCTGCGGGCGTCGCAGCGGTCGTACAGCCGGGCGGCAGCATCCGCGACGATGAGGTGATCGCAAGCGCCGATGAGTTTGGTATGGCGATGTATTTTACGGGAGTGCGCCACTTTTTGCACTAAATTTTGCTCACTACAAAGCGCGCGCGGATTTATTGCGATAGCTTCGTAACTTTTTATGCCGTTGCGAATCTTTAAAACCGCGCCGGAGCGGATCTTGTTGCTTGCTGTGTATCGGGCGCGGTACTGATCAATGGTGCTTTGTTGCGCACCAACGCGGTGTGGACTTGGCTGCTCCGCTACGCAGCCGTGCGCGATGTAAATGGCTGTGCTCCGCTACGCAGCCGTGCGCGATGTAAATGGCTGTGCTCCGCTACGCGGCGGAGGCAGTGCGAATCCGACTGTTCGCGCTTCGCTATACTACTGCGCGGCGCGGGTTTTTTGGATATGCGACATACCGCTTAGTATCGGTGCGGCGCAATCTAAATTTAATCACTCGCCTCTCCTGAATGGTCGCGAAATTTTATCCAGCGGCCGCAGCGCGTAAATTTTAAATTTAATCGCGCACGCAACGGATGGGTTCGCGCCTCGCCGTCGTATAGCGGCGCACAAATTTTACTTCGTGGCGCCTATTTTGCGTCGAAATTTAAATGCTAAAGTCGTGTCGTAATAGCAGCTTTTCAGCTTTGTGTCCATTTTACGTAGAAATTTTGACGTCTCTTTGCGGTAGATACGGCGTCAGAGTAAATTTAATAAGGCTCATCGTCGCAATCGGTGCACCGTATAGACAAATTTTAATCGCGCAGCAAGCGGATGGACGCCGTGCCGCGATCGCAGCGGCGCGTGATAAAATTTTATATGCGGCAAAGCAGCGGGCGCAGCGCAAAGCTTCCGTCCCGTGAGCAGTCCGTGCCCTCGCAAAACGGCGCCTGCGGTAGAATTCGGCCGCGTCGTAAAACTCGCAAAGGCGCTAAATCAGGCTCAAGCCACGGTTACGCGGCGGTAAAATTTTAATTATCGCGACGGTAGCAAAATCTAGCCGCGAGGCGCGACGATAAAATTTCGCGCCGCAATAGGGCGTATCGAAATCTCTAAAATCCCCACGTAAGCCGCGACGAATGGATAAATTTCACGTGAACCGTAGCGCAGGCGAATGGATGGCGCAAGGGTCTTGCTCGTAAAAGGGTTAGAATTTCATCGTAGCGCAGGGGCGATGAAATTCTAACCCTGCAGCGGTGGCAAAATTTTAATTCCTGTCGCGGCGATCAAATCCAACCGCTTGCCGCGTTAGCGAAATCCGCCCCCCTGCTGAAGCGGTAAAATTTTAATCTTGGCGGCGGCGGTAAAATTTTTGCCTTCGTTCTAGCGATAGAATTTTAACCGCTTGCGACGAGGTAAAATTCCGATGCTGCAGCGCGCTGCGAGGATAAGATAAAATTTTGATCTTGCGCCGCCGCGGTAAGATAAAATTTTTGGTCCCGCGTCACCGCAGCGATAAAATTCTAATTCTGCGGCGACGGCGAGCCGAAAGCCCTGATCCTGCGGCGATAAAATTTGGGTAGCGATCCGCCGTAAGCGATAAAATTTCTCTCTTTCACTCTCGCTTCATTTAGAGATTGTAAAATTGCGCAAAATTTAAAACAAAAGGATCAAAATGAAAATTTCTAAAGTTTTAATCTGCCTCTTTACTTTGGCGGCGGGTTATTTAGTCGCGCTCAATGCCGCAGGCGGCGGTAGCTCGGCGGACGCAAATCTTAAAGTTAAAGGAGGCGGCGTGAACGCAAACGTAAAAGAAATTTATCTAGCAGGCGGCTGCTTCTGGGGCATGGAGGCGTATTTTAAACAGCTCGACGGCATAGTCGCGACGCAGGTAGGCTACGCCAACGGCAAGAGCGATAAAGCAAGCTACGAGGGCTTACATAGCAGCGATCATGCCGAGACGCTACACTTAAAATACGACGCCAACGTCATCAGCGAGCCTGAAATTTTGGCGCATTATTTCCGCATCATCGATCCGTTCTCGATCGACAAGCAGGGTAACGACCGCGGCCGTCAATACCGCACGGGCATCTATTATACCGACGAGGCGAGCGGCGAGATCGCGCGTAAATTCGTAGCCTTTAAGCAGAGCAAATATGATGAAAAGATAGCGGTCGAGGTTATGCCGCTTAAAAACTACGTCAAGGCGGAGGATTATCACCAAGACTATTTAGACAAGAACCCGGGCGGCTACTGCCATATCGATCTGCGCCTCGCTAAAAAGCCGCTTTACGATGACAAAGCCTTCAAAGCGCAGAGCAAAGAGGAGCTTAAAAGAACTTTGAGCGACCTGCAATACAGCGTCACGCAGGAAAAAGATACCGAGCGACCGTTTTCGAGCGAATACGACAAGAATTATAAAAAGGGCATCTACATCGACATCGTGTCGAAAAAGCCGCTGTTTTCATCCACCGATAAATTTGACGCGGGCTGCGGCTGGCCGAGCTTTTCAAAGCCGATAACGACCGATGCGATAGCGTATGCGCAAGACGATAGCCACGGTATGCAACGCGTCGAGGTTTCCAGCCGCGTAGGAGGCAGCCATTTGGGACACGTCTTTGAGGACGGACCGAGGGATAAAGGCGGTATGAGATACTGCATCAACGGTGCTAGCTTGGAATTTATACCGCTTGAGGAGATGGATGCGCGCGGCTACGGCGAGTATAAAATTTACGTAGAGTAAAGCGGCGGTTTCGGGATTAGCCTGCTTATTGGGCGGCTTCTAGTTTAGCTTGCAACCAAGCAGTTTCGGGACTGGCTTGCGGCTTGGGCGATTTTGAGGCTAGCCCGCTTGCCGGGTGGCTTCGGAATCGGCTTACGACCGGGCGACTTTGGGTCATGCTAACGCCTTGGGTAGGTTTAGGGCTGGCTTGTGGCGGAACGGTTTGGAGGCCGGTCTGTGACCGAGCGGTTTAGCGGCTCGGCTCGCAATTAGTCGGCAATTTGCGGTTAGATCGTCTAACTCGTTAGTCCGTTTACTCATTTGCGGATCAGTTCGCTCGGATTGCAATCGGTCGGGGATTTACGGCTCGGATTGTTAATCGGCCTGCTCATTTGGCGTACCAAGCGGTTTTGAAACCGGACCGACGACCTATTTAGCGCTTCGGCGATCCCTTGATTTGACGACAGGTTTGTTTGCGACCGATCTTTTCGATTTTGCTAGATCGTTTGCCCTGGCGAGCTGCTTCGGTTTTGCGGCTGGCTTGCTGCCGATAGGTCCTGCAACTGAGCTGGTAACCGATCCTGCGGCTGGTCGGTGCGGCGGAATTTAAACAAGGTAGAGGTGTATCGTCCTCCGCCTTAGCACTCGGCAAAATTTGTGCGATAGAATTTAAACAAGGCGAGGGCGGTTCGGCGGCTCAGAATAGAATTTAATAGAGTGCGGCTGCGGTCGCACCGCTGCCAGAATGAACGCGCCACGGAGAAGCTGCGCTGTGGATGAAATTTGAGCTCGCATTGCTTAAATTCCATCGTCGTGAGCCGTTTCGGTTTCGCGGTCGGTCAATCAACCTATCAATCAATCGGCCGTGAATAAAATTTTAACAAAGCAGATCGAGACTGCTGCCGACAGGGCGATCATACTCGCAGGCGGCCGCGCTACGGATAAAATTTTAAGTTTAATCGAATGGGACAAATTTGAAGTGGATTAAGTTTGCCTCTTTTAAAATTTGCGTCTAATCTTGTGAACGAAGCGGATGTGGCAGGGCTCATTTAATTAAATTTGGACCGGATTTTATGGGCTTGGCGAAAGCGCCCGCCGTTTAAATTTAAGATAAAATTTTAATCGCTAGTCCCGCGCAAAATAGAAAAATCCCCGCATAGATCACTAAAAACGGCGCGATTATCGCATAATGGATGATGAGCTCGAAGAAATTGTAGATTAAATGCTTGCTTTTGGGCTTTTTAAATTTTAATTATAGCGGCTCGTTCGAATCAAACGGCGTATTGGATCGCAAGATGTGCTTTGGACTAAACATCCAGCGCACGAAATCTATTTTATTGCGCTGCATATAGTCTTTGCCGATCCCGCATACGCCGTTTATATAGCATGCAAAAGCCGCCGAAAAACAAAATAAGCCCGATGTCGATCAGCCTATCCGCCATAGCGATCTTTTCTTTGCTTTTTAAATTTAGAAATTTAGCCCGCCGTATTTGCTCTCGCCGTTTGCCTATTGAAATTCTAATTTCGCGGGATTGCACTCTTTGTCGGCTTTGCAATCTTCTAACTTTTTGATCATCTCATTCAAATATTCTTTATTGTATGCCAAATCTCGAGCCATCGTCATATATTTAATTACCTCGTCTATGTCTAAAGAGTGATAAAAGTAAGTTAATGCGCAAAATAAGCAAGATTCGCCTATTTTGCCTACTTCACAAGCCCTAGATAATCTTTTTAATCCCATAGGGAATTTATTCATTTTGATTAACAGATTGCCCGATATGTCGCAAGATAAAGCATTTCCAATCTCATCTTTTTCAAAACAATTTTTATCAATGATAGTTAATAAGCTCTGACAAGCGCTATATTTACCGTCGCCCATATTGCACTTTTTAATAAGTTGCGAGATCTCTTGTGAGAAAATTTTATCGCATCCTCCATAGGAGTGCGAAGCATCACAATCATTCAATGCCTTACCGCGTTCTACGGCGGACATTTTATAAAACCCGTCGCTTAAAATTTTAACTCCCACAGAATTTTGTCCTTGTGTCTCGCTCGGCTCCGTATCTTGCATCGCAAAAGCAGCCCCGCTAAAACCGAGCCACAGCGCAAACGCCAAAAAGATTTTTTTCATTTCCTCTCCTTCGTATCGGCGCTTAGAATTCTAAATTTAACTCAAAACGAAATATGCATGCTTAGCGCGATTATGCAAAGCAACATCGCCAGCGGCACGTATAAAAAGCGCCCCACGTTGTACCAAAACGCGCCGTATCGTTTGGACGCGCCCGAATTTACTTCATCTAAAATTTCATCTTTTTTAATCACCCAAAACCACGAAATCGCGCCGATGACCGCGCCGATCGGGATGATATAGATCGAGACGAAGTCCATCCATGGTCCCCATTTGACGATAGCTTCCATATTCACGCCCACGCCGAAGCAGATCACGCACAAAAGCACGAGCGTGCAGGTGCGGTTCAGGCGCGGAAATTTATGCATCAAGGACTCGGCGACGACTTCGAACATATTTTGAAGCGATGAAATTCCGCCGAAGATCACCGCCGTAAAAAGAATGATTGCAAAAATTTGCCCGCCGATCATATCTTGTAAAATTTTAGGCAGCGTCACAAAAAGCAGCCCCGGACCTGCGGCGGGATCGGTGTGGTACGCAAAGACCGCAGGGATCATCACTAGCGCGGCCACCATCGCCGCAAGCGTATCGAAAAACGCCGTATTTTTCGCAGCCGAGACGACGTCTTCGTTTTTAGGCAGATACGCGCCGTAGACGATCATACCCGAGCCCGTGATCGAAAGCGAGAAAAACGCCTGCCCCATCGCAGATATCCACACCATCGGGTCGCCGAGCTTGCCGAAATCGGGCGTGAATAGAAATTTATACCCCGCGTCCGAGCCCGGTAGCGTGGCGACTTTGACCGCGAGCACCGCAAAAAGGATGAAAAATAGAGGCATCATGATTTTGTTGGTTTTTTCGATACTGTGCGCGCCGAAAAACAGCGTAAAAAGCGTGCCCGCAACGACGATAAAGTGAAACGGCACGACCGAATACGGCGTTAGCGCGAAGGATTCGAACCAGGTGTTTGTATCCACGCTCATCAGCGAGCCGTCTATGGCCTGCGCTAGGGCTTTAAGCACGTATGAGATGATGACTGCGTAGCCGATGGCGATACACAGCGAGCCAGCAAGCGGCAGCCAGCCGATGATCTTGCCGACGGTGCCCAGGCCGCGACTTTTCCATGCGTATTCGTAAGAGCCCAAAGTGCCCGTTCTGGCGCGGCGTCCGATGGCGTACTCGGCGCTAAGTCCCGCGTAGGAAAACAGCGCGATAAAAAATAGATAGATCAGCAAAAACGCGCCGCCGCCGTTCGTGCCGAGTTTATAGGGGAAGCCCCAAACGTTTGCCATACCCACGGCAGAGCCCACGCAGGCGATGATGAAAGCCCAGCGCGACGAGAAACTTCGTTTATTCATTTGCATACCCCTATTTAAATTTGCGTTATGGTAGCAAAAAAGTATTTAAATTTTATTTATTGTGCGCGGGATTCGGCTTATTTTTCGTGATTTCGTGATTTCACGTTCGTGCGCGAGGCAGCCGCGAGTTTTTAAATTTTGAATGTTTTAATGGAGCGGATTTCTTAAATTTAGACGTTTTTGGCGAAACGGATTTTTAAATTTGAACGTTTTGCGAAGCGGATCAAATTTATGCGCTGCTTGAGAGGTGGCTTTTGGCTACGATGGAGTTATTCGCTACTGCCGCGCCCTTGTATTTTAAATAATAGTATTGATTCATACTGACGATCTTTACAGCGGCGAATCTTATTTGGGCATATCAAGGCGAGGTTTTGGCTCGATAATGCCGGCGCCGCTTCAGTTGCAAATTTTATTTATCGTGACGAGCGCATGGAGCTTGCGATTTCTGGTTACGCCCGCCGCCTTGCGTCGTCTCTGTGCCGCCGCATAAAATTTAAAAGCAACGCAAAATTTTAAAATTTAATCTCGCGGCGCGAATTATACGGCGATCCGCAGCAGATACTCGATTTAAAAATTTTATGCGATCGCGCAGCTGGCTTGCGACCGCGCTCGAGCCGTCGTGCCTGATGCTCGATTTGCCGCTGCGTTAAAATTTGCTTCGGTTTTTGGCTAAATTTAAGCTAAAAACGCTATAATCCCGTTTCTTTTATTTCGTGCGCTCGTAGCTCAGCTGGATAGAGCATTTGATTGCGGTTCAAAAGGTCGGGGATTCGAATTCCTCCGGGCGCACCATCTACAAATATTTTTTTCGCTATAATCCGTGAAATTTTAATCTTGGAGCAAAAATGAGAGCATTCGCCGAATGGGAAGAGCAAGAGGCGCTTTTAGTGTCTTTGCCGCACGCAGGTACCGACTGGGCGCCGTATTTAGGCGAGATACGGGCGGCTTATCGCAGCTTTATCGCCGCTGCAGCGAGGTTTGAGCCGGTCGTCGCGATCGCGCCGAGCCGCGAGGATTTTGAGCAAATTTGTAGCGGCTTAGCAAACGCGAGCTTCGCGCAAATCGATACCGATGATACGTGGATCCGCGATTACGGAGCGATCGACGTAGAGGAGGGCGGCAAAATCACGGGGCTAAATTTTCGCTTCAACGCCTGGGGCGGCAAGTTTGCAAGCGCCAAGGACGACGCGTTAAATTCCAAACTTTACGCCGCGAGCGCCCGCCCGTTACGAGACGTGGATCTGATCTTAGAAGGCGGCAGCGTCGATTTTGACGGTGCGGGCACGATGCTAACTACTAGCGCGTGTTTGCTGAACGAAAATCGCAACTCCCTAAGCAAGGTTGAGCTGGACGCACGGCTGCGTGAAATTTTCGGACTAAAAAACATAATCTGGCTGGGGCACGGCTTTATAAAAGGCGACGATACCGACAGCCACGTCGATACCCTCGCGCGCTTTCTAAGCCCGCGTGTCGTGGCGATAAGCTCGTGCGACGATCCGAGCGATCTGCACTATGTGGAGCTTAGCGCGATGAAGGATGAAATTTCATCACTCGGGTACGACGTGATCGAACTGCCGATCCCGCGCGCGATCTTTTATCGGGGGCGCAGGCTGCCCGCGACGTATGCAAATTTCGTCTTTTTAAACGGCGCGCTCATCGTGCCTACCTACGCGGACCCCGCAGATCCGCACGATCCAAACCGCGCGGCGGACGAGCTGGCGCTCTCGCGTCTGCGAGCGGCGTGCACGGATCGCGAAGTAGTGGGAGTAAATGCACGCGTTTTCATCCGTCAAAACGGCTCGCTGCACTGCTCGTGCATGAATAAATTTAAACTTTAAATTTAGACCGAAGGAAAAATATGAAAATTTTAAAAGTTGGGCTGATTTCGCATAAATTTGAAGGTACCAAGGCGCGCACGATAGCGCGCAGTATCGAACTCATCGCGCGCGCAGCGGCAAAGAGCGCGCAGTTAATCGTTTTGCAAGAGCTTCATCAGACGCATTATTTTTGCCAGCGCGAAAATACCGAAAATTTCGACTATGCGCAGGATTTCGAGCGCGATTTGCGGCTGTGGAGCGAGGTAGCGAAGAGATTTGGCGTGGTGCTGGTAAGCTCACTTTTCGAGCGCCGCGCCGCGGGGCTGTATCACAACACTGCCGTGGTCTTCGAGCGCGACGGCACGATCGCCGGCAAGTACCGCAAGATGCATATCCCCGACGATCCGCAGTTTTACGAAAAATTTTATTTCACGCCGGGCGATCTGGGCTTTGAGCCCATAGATACGAGCGTGGGACGGCTCGGCGTGCTGGTGTGCTGGGATCAGTGGTATCCCGAGGCGGCACGCGCGATGGCACTACGCGGTGCCGAGCTGCTCATATATCCGACCGCGATCGGGTGGTTCGACGGCGATGGCGAGGACGAAAAGGCGCGCCAGCTGGAGGCTTGGGTCGCGGTACAGCGCGGGCATGCGGTGGCAAACTCCCTGCCCGTAATCGCCGTAAATCGCGTGGGCTTTGAGAGCGCCGCGCTTAGCGAAGTCTCGCCGGATGAAATTTTATCCGGCGGAAATGAAATTTCGGCAGTAAGCGACGGCGGAGCAGTCAGCGATAAAATTTTACGCTCTGCGGATACGGGCGGTGAGAGTAAAATTTTAAGCGAGGGCGGAATCTTATCTTTTAATAACGGTGCGCTAACGGATAGCGGCAAAATGGCGATAGGCGACGAAATTTTGCCCGCGAAAAATGAGGCGGCGCGAGAGAATTTAAAGATTTCGATAGAGATCAAATTTAACGGCGAAACTTTAGAGGTGCTGCCGAATAAACAGCGCGTAGACCAGCTTGCCAGCGAAGAGGGAATTAGGTTTTGGGGCAATAGCTTTGTTTTCGGCGCGCAGGGCGAACAGCTGTTTCGCGCAAATAGCACCGATGAGCTATGTGAAGTCGTAACCATCGATATGCAAAGATGCGAAAATGTGCGCCGCTGGTGGCCGTTTCTGCGAGATAGACGCGTGGAGGAGTATGGAATTCTTACGAAGAGATACGGGTTGTAGTATTCTGTGTATCGAATAGACATATGGTTTATCGGACGCACACGAGAATGAAAGCAAATGATTTTTATGGTATCAATGTGCAGAGGCGCCGCCAAAATACATTAATAGACCAAATGGGTTTAAAATTTTGATTTTGAAATGCCCGCAAAATCGGACTTTGTAAATAAATTGTAAAAAATTTGCTAAAAACTATTGACAATTTTTAAATTTTTCTCTATAATTCCGCCAAGTTTCGCATATAGGTATGCGGGATGAATTTTATTTAAGGAGTAAACCATGAAAAAAGGTTTTACTATGATCGAGTTGATCTTCGTTATCGTTATTTTAGGTATTTTGGCAGCTGTTGCTATTCCAAGACTTGCAGCTACTCGTGATGATGCTGAAGTTTCTAAGGCAGCTACAAATGTTCAGACACTTATAACCGATCTAGGTTCTTACTATACATCTCAAGGAAGATTCGCAGGTACTAATGAAGCTGCTACTGTTAGTATGACCAATGTACCAAATCCTATTAGAGTAAAAAATCAGACTTGCTTAGAAGTTACGGGTTATGATAATAATCTAGGCGAAGCTACTATGAGTGTAACTGATACTGCTGGTACACTATGTGCACGAGTATGGGCTATGCCTGGCGTATCGCAAGTTGCAGCAACTATCCGAAGTACTAATGGAAATAAAACTGCGAATACTTATAAATTCGGCGGTCAAGGTGTTCAATACGAATAATAGATTATCTTGATAATCTTATATATTAGCCCTAGCCTTTGCTAGGGCTTTTTATTTTATAATTCTTTTTGACTTACACATATAGTTCTATCTAAATATAGCATTTAGGTGATTTTGCAAAATAAATATTAATACTTTATTATTGTTAGACTTGACTTATGATAACAATTTATGTATAATATTTTTTTAAATTTTATTTAAAAGCTGGGGTATAGCCAAGCGGCAAGGCAATTGGTTTTGGTCCAATCATTCGGAGGTTCGAATCCTCCTACCCCATCCATTTGGCGAATGTTGTTAAATCTTCGCACTTCTTGTATCGCAGAGTAGAGCAGTGGTAGCTCGTCGGGCTCATAACCCGAAGGTCGGTGGTTCAAATCCACCCTCTGCAACCAAATCATCATTAAATTTCTACCGCAGCATCGTGACTTTAAATTTTACTTTTGCCTTTATTTAAAATACAAAAATATACGTTTGTAATTCCAATTTAAGAATTTTATCTATAAAGTTTATTCTTAACTAATAGTCTAAAATTAATAAAATTATCGAGTATGAGGTAGATACATCAAACTCCTTAAATCGTAAAATTTGCCGTCTCATCTAAAATCTATGATTTATATTGTACCGCCGATCTTGCCAATAGCATTATCAAGTATTGAAAGGATTAAATTTACACATAGTTTCTATCTTGACGTTAAAATTTTAAAAGTTCAAGATAAGCCAAAAATTCCTTTGAAAGTTTTCAACTTATCTTGAGTCAAATTTCATTTACTTGTTCGCCAAAACGGAGCTATGGAGGCTATTTCTCATCTATAATTACCCATCTTTTTCTGGGCTCTTCATCGTATCGCTTTAAAATTTCTATTATTCTATTCTGCAATGTTCGCAGGGTTTGCATATATTTTGTAGGAATTAGCTCAAGAATATCCTCTAATTCGCAGCACTCGATTATTATATCTATAATGTGTTCATTAACCTTATTTTTTTCCAAATGCGTTGAAATATAGGGCGAAAACAAAATTCTTTGACTTTCATCTATGGTAATCGCCTGGTGCTCCAATGCCTGCAATGAACCTAGCGCCATCAATAAAATTGCCCTCTCGCTTACCATGTCAATATTTTTTTCTAATATCATTTGAATCGCTCCGCCCGTATTTAATTTCATCTAAAATCATACAAATCTTCTTCTCGTCTATCTCCCCATAAAGGCACGGGTTTGCCAGCTCAAATATGATTTCCTGCAAAATTTCATCCTCATATCCTATGTCCTCGCGGCACTCGATTAAATTTACCCATTCCTCAAGGAGATCATATGAAATTTCTTTATCGACGACTCTATTTAAGATATTTGCAATCGTATTTTGAGTTATTGTTACAAGCTCCAATTCGCTATCAAAGCCTATCGTTGCCAAGTCGCTTTCTATCGCGCTTATATCTTTAGCAAAATTTATCAAATTTAATAAAATATCTATTTTAGCCATCAATGCCGCATTCGCCCTCAAGCCTCTATAGTCATATCCTTGTCTTTTCATAAAGCCTCGGTTCTAAAATTCTAAATTTCATATTGTTTTTCCTTTTAAAATTTAATCGGTTGCCGATATTTTATTTGCGCAATCCAATTAAAATTTTCATTTGGATACCCGCCCAGGGCCAATGGCCGGATAATATATAAAATCATCTCCGTTTTTAGCGCGATAATTAGTGATATATTGGATCGCCACTTCGAATGCATTATTAACTCCCCTGTTGGTACTCCAGCCGTCGTATGTGATGATGGGCTCATTGCCGCTTAGGCGATATACGTCTCCTCCTAGGATAATCATACCTTTATCTCTTGTGATTTTCAGCACCTCCATTACATCGTCAAATTTCCAAGCGATTTCATAAAAACCGAGCTTCTCTCTTAAGTTTATACCGCGCTCCAAAAGATCCTGCGGCACTATATTTACAAAATCCTCATCTGTAAATAACATAATTCGCTCCTTTTAAGTATAAGGTTATTGCCATTGCCATTTTTCTATATCGCCTTTCTTTACGAAATACCCTCTTTCGCCGCAAGGATAGTAAATTTTGCACCACTCATCGCCACAGCTTTCGATAGGGAGGATACCGCCTACTCCATCCAAAACTTTTACGGCCATAAAATTTCCCTTTCTTATTATATATATCGAAGCCCTTACGCCATCCCTAGTTTTGAGCTGATAAAGCTTTTCCTCACCTATAGGATAATTACCTCCGGAGCGCATTTCACAAGTACTGGTATAGAAGTCGCCCCTTTCCCCATAAGTAATAAAATGGTTGTATATAAAATATTTCTTACAACCACCAAGTATTACCATAGAAAGTATGGCGAATATTAATACCGAAGCTCTCATCCTGTTTCTTCTCCTTTATCGAAATTTTATTTGTGGCTCCGTCTACTTAAAATGCACTCTATTTTTTGTTTGGATACATTAGGTCATAAAGCCGTTGTATTTCATCCTTCTTGACATAATACTCCGTATCGCCGCAAGGATAGTAAATTTTACACCATTTATCGTCACAAGATTCTATCGGAACCATAGTTGATGTTTTATTATAATAGTGAGATAAGGTCTCTACTAGCTTATATTCATATTCACCGCTTTTTTGGCTTTTAGATCTTGAATATATATCTAAAAAATCCTCAAAGCCCCTCGGTATATAAAATTTATCATCAGGTATATAGTCATGAAAAATAAAACCGCAAGTACTTTTATATTCATTTGTACCCGGAATAAAAAAGCGATTACTTAAGCTACACCCAGCCAGTAAAGCAACATATGCCAATGATAGCACAACAAATTTATTCATCTCTTTCTCCTCTCTTTTATAATATTGCCTTTTTGATGCTCTTGGCATCTCTATCGCCGAATTTGGGCAAAATATACGCTTTGTTCATATGGAAAACCCCTAATGCGAAAAAAGCCCCTGAATTAGTCCCTTATTTTTTCGGAAAAAATTATATCTAAAATAAAAATGAAAGAAGCTGGAATAATTAAAATTTAGGATGAGCGCCCGTGTGCAGGAGCCAAATGCGGTGTGCTCACCGTTTCTAAGTTTATAATTTCGGTAAAATGGGGATTTGATGATTTAAGCTAGCATAAAGACCCCTAATTATGCCCCTATTTACTTTTTATAAACCTTATTTTTCGTCAAAAATCATTCATTGCAAACAGCAATAATACACTATTTTCTTAAATAATCCGGTATGGTTTCTTGGATTTTAGTGTTAATTGAGATTTTTGATTTTATTACACCCGCAATCTCAACTTCGTTCTTAAATTCTGCTTCTGTAAATTTAAAATCAGACATAGATGATCTAAGTTGTATTCCATCTTTAGCAATAATAAAATATTGCAGGATAAAGGTATTATTTTTATATTTAGCTATTATCCATTCTCCCACAATTGGTTCATCATCGTTAATTAATACTAAAATATCTCCTTCGTTTGCTATGAGACCGCCTTCACCGCTCATTACTTTTACTAAACAGTATTTAGTGGAATTTGGGTATTTCGTAATAAACTCCAAGAATTCTACTTCTCCTCTTTTCTCTTGTATCGCTCTTTCCCCAGCTGCGAAATCCCTTATAGAAGGATAAACATAGACTATACACTCTGTAAATGACTTTAGTTTTAAATGATTGGGATCTAACCCATATTTTTCAAAGGCCTCCCACAGCTCCATATTTGTATCAAAATAGTCAAAGCCAATACCTGTTGCTTGCAATATTTTATATTTAACATTGATACTCAAGGGATTTCTATCATGTTCGTAGGCGCTTATACTGCTTTTGGTAATTGACAATGCGTCTCCGAATTGCTCTTGTGTTAGACCATAGGCTGTTCTAAGATTTCTTAGCTTTTCGCCATTTGTTATCATCTTAATTATCCTTGAAAAACTATATATTGAGAACTTGAATTATACATGCTTTAACTTAAATTTATGATAATTTGCAGTTATAAAGTAATAATATGGATAATCTATATCTAATTTAAACTATAAAAATTGTATATTTAGCCTTAATTTATGATAATTGATAACTATAAAATGATAATATATAGAATTTATAATTAATTAAGCTAATAAATTATATAATAAGTCAAATATATGGTAAAAATAATCTTGAAAGGAGGATATCATGAAATTGAATGATATCAAAAATGAAAGTTGGCTAACAACCTACCAGCTTCAAGACCAATACGGTATTTCTCGGACCCAACAAGCAAAGCTTAGAATGAGGCGTAACTATGGAAATGGTGCTACAAAATATCCCATTCCGTTTGTGAAAATAGGTAAGCATATTTTGTATCTAAAAGCAGATATAGAAAAATGGCTATTGTCTCAAAGAAAAGGGGCGATATGCGATGAATGAGAAATTAGAAGGCTCTTTATCTCAAGGTTCCAAAAGAGATAAAGAGCTTCTTAAAAAAAAGTAAGAATTCTATTATATCGAAAAAGTCTTTAAACGGCGCTGAGCTTGCTATTACTACAAAAAAGAACAAGCAATTTAGCCCTACTATAGAAGGTATAAATGCTATGGCGGTAACCCCCCAAGAGATACGCAATACAAAAGTGCGTTGGATTATCCCGGGCGCTATAGCTTTTGACACCAACGTTATGCTTTTTGCAGAAGCAGGAACTGGCAAAACACTTTCTACTACCTATCTTTGTTGGTGGATGCTAGATAATAAAGCCAAAACGGGGGTTAAGCATGTCATATATTTTGATTGCGATAACGGCATGATTACTTTAAGCGATAGACGTTTGGATCGACTTATATCGAGAAAGCCTGCTTTTAAATATATCTGTTTTGGACAAGACAAGAATCAAAATTTTCCTATTCAAAAGCTATTGGAATTTTTAAAGCGTTTTGATTTTTCGAAAAAAAATAAAACCTACTTTAAAAATTCTGTTATCGTTATAGATAGCATTCGCGATATTCTTGAAAAAGATATGACCGACGACACTTATATAAAAGCCGTTATGCAAGTTTTAAAGAATTTACGTAATAAATTTGGCTGTTGCATAATCTTTCTAAATCATATGCCAAAAGGAACATCTACCTATAGCGGGGCAGCAAGCTTTAAAAATTCCATCGATACGGCTTACTTTGTAGAACGTATATCCGACATAACAGAGCGACATGACATAGTTTATAAATTTACCACGGAAAAAGCTCGCACCGGTGGAAACGAACTAAACTTGAGTATAAAAATAGATGAAAAGGGCGGATTCGCGGTTTCTGTTTCATCGGACGGGCTAGAAAGAACGGAAGAGAACCCAGCTCAAAATACCTCGTAGGCTTAATATTAGCTTAATAGAAACCTTAAGGCTGACTGAAAATAGGGTCTCCTGACAGTTTTTGCCCTTTTTTTACATTTTTTGCCCCTTTCTGACAGTTTTTAACTGTTTTTTACAGTTTTTGGGGTGTTTTTACAGTTTTTTAGAGCATATGAAAAATATAAAATGCCCTAAAATAGGTGCTTTGAAGGTATTTTTGAGTGATACCCCCACGGAAAACTCAAATTTATCTTGGCAGAGCCAAACAATTTAATTCATCAAAGGATTAAAGATGTTAAATAATCTTAATTTTAGTGCTCCATGCGAGGGTAGCAGCTCGGAGTTTTATTTGGGTTGCTTGAATTATGATGAAAAGAACAAGCGTTGTATGTGTGCGGCAACCGATATAGGGCGTTTAAAAATATGCAAAGATTATCGCAAAGCCGTTTATAGCGTTTTGGCTAATTTTGAGGAAAGCGAGATTTCTCAAGGAAATAGTCTTGATTTAGGTGAGCGTTGCTCTTGTGAAAAGTTGAAATTATGAAAAAGCTTTGACCGGTAGGAGCGAGCGTCGCTGCGCTCCGCTCGGGGGAACGAAAGATCGATTAAATTCTTTTCTTTCCCGGATTGTGATATTCCCCCAGCGCAAGCGATAGCGCAGCGCTACCCCTAACGGTAAATAAGCTTTCTCATCATGACCGATTGAATCGGAGAAAGGATTTTTTTATATGGAATTATACATTGCTATAAAAATGTTTTACAATCCGAAAGAGACTGTAAGTAATAAGAATAATCCGAATATCACAAAAGAAGAGATGAAAAGCAGGGCAACGTATTTTACGAACTATCGCTTAAATATCTCATCTATTAGCGGATTGGAAGGCTTACTTAGTAGCTCTGCTGCCTTTGCTATGAATAAGTGCTATCAAACGGAGAAGAATAAACATCTTTTTATCCGTCACGGCAAGAACGGAGTCATATACTTCTACGGCGAAAAGAGTATAGAACGCGCTCGTAGACAAGAGCCTAAGGATAAAGCTTATCGCAGTAATGATACTACCGAGTTGTTCCCGATCGCTGTTTTAGTATTGGACGTAGATTATCACGAAGGAGAGACAAAGCCTCTTAGCGATCAGCAAATGCACGACAAGCTAAAGGCTATGAATATAAATCACATCATCTGTCGCACGTCCGATCCAAATAACCAATATGCTTATCGTATCTTTATCGAAACTCTGCCGATAGAACAAACCGCTGAAAATTTAAAAGCGATCTATGCAGTAGCTAATGAAAAGTTAGGAATAAACTCTGACTTAGCCGTAACCGATAAGGCAAGAATGTTTTTTTGCTATGCAAGTTCTCGACCTTCTTTAAAATCTTTTTATGGTGGAAAGGCTTTCGAAATTACGAGCGATGAAATTTCAAAAAAGCAAAGCGAGCTTAAAACTTTGCCTGTTAAAATTTTATCCACTCAAGACGATAAGCCTAGAAAAAATTCAGTCGCAAAAGATTTTTCATCTCTAGACGATATTAAAATTTATCGTGAGCCGAAGGTGATAAGAAAAAATGATTGGGTAGATTTTTCAGCTCTTAAAAAGTCAAAAACTCTCAACAACGAAGACAACATCAAAAAATTTTTGATCGAAAAGATGGATGCAATTTTTTCAGAGTCTCATACTTTTAGTATCAGAGCTAACGATAAAAATCCAAGCGGACATTTTAAAAAAGTGAACGATCATTTTATTTTTACAGACTTCGGCGAAACTCAAAACGGCAATGACCTTTTAGAATTTTATAGCACTCATAAAGGATTAGGTTTACTCCAAGCTGCTAAAGAAATCTGTGATTATTTTTGGAAACGAAAATGGATCGGCGGAGAATATGACGATAATATAGAGGGATTAGAATGAAAGAAATTTATATAGTGCACAGAACGGCGAATTACCGCTTTGGTTGAACCAAAGCTATATTCGCACTATGTCCTGCCGACGGCTTGATGTGCTATCGCACTTGCTACCGCAAAACGCTTACGCGTAAATTTCATAATGAAAGGAAGGCGCCAAAATGATAAACAACTCTCAAAACACGGAGCCTAAGAAAAAGAGAATTCGAGAAACTTCACACGTTGAAATTTCTCAAAATAAAATGGAAAAATTTAAAAGAGAAATATACCCATACGAAAAACTAAGTAACAAAGATTTTATACTTCGATTGTGTTTAGACGTAAATTCAAAGAAAGCAAACCTTGCATTCCCACCTGAAAATTTTGCCAATAACAAGCGCCTTCAAATCACAATTTCCATATATGAAAACGAAAAAGCAGAGATCGAACACAAAGGCATGAACCCCCGAGAATATATTGCAAACGCTTTTCGTAGCGCTCTTTATGGCGACAACTATATATCGTCCGACTATTCTATAAATGCAGCAGAAATTTCAAAGTTTTTTAAAAAACTGACGGTGCAACTAAGGACATTAAGACTCCTTTTCGAACAATGTCCCCCTGAAGAAAGAGCCCTTCTAATCGAAAACACTATCAAGCTTGAAGACAAAATCTCAAAATTTGCAGACGCACCGAATCTAAATAAATTCTTTGAACCTTTGCAAATTAGACGTAGATTCACAAGCCGTAAACGAAATTTAAAGGTTGAGTGATGGACGCTGAAAGAAAAAAGCTTTGGGATTCTCTTTCGCGATCTTGGGTTGACGCTGAAGATCCTTTTGCAGCATCTATCCATATATCAACGGGCGCAAGATTTTTTTCAAAACCGAAAACGGCTTATGCTGCTAGTTATTACAGACCGAAAAGAAGTTTAAAAACTTCATTCGCACAGCCTAGGCGTGTAAAAACTAGCGACTTTATAAAATCAAACCAAATAACCCATTTTTCAAGTAATAACCGCAAAGGCTCAAATCAGCTTATATTTTGCAAGAAAAGCGTTCAGCATAATCAAAACCAAATTTTGCGAGTTGCTAAATATATTGCAGGACTTTCTAACGATAAAAACGAAAATGTTGAGCTAGTCCTTACAAATCCAGACTTAAGAAATAACCTGCTCTATAACGACCCTGTAAATAAAAACGCCATAATAGAGGATTTTCTTGCAAGTTTTGATGAAGAGTCAAAGCGCGCTCAAACTATGCACCTAATATTTCACGTCAAAGCCGAAGGTAAAGATCCTAAAGCCGCCACTCTAGCTTTAACTCTATCTTGGTTTGCTTGCTTGCAAAAATTCGAAGCTGATTGGGGTTTTGATAAGGAATGTCTTATCGCTCAACACCCAGAGCAAAAGAAAACCCTTGATGGAAAACGCGACTATCCGCATATACACGTGCTTTGTCGATATATGGATCTAAGCCCGGCTAAAATGCTAGAAATTCGCAAAGAAATGTCTATTCAAATGCGTAGTTTGGGTTTTGAGCTTGACGATCCTAAGGGAAAAATACATAAGATCCCAGATAGACAAATGGAAATCTTAGACTTCATTTATCGCGACGATGGTAAAATAGATCAAATTAAATTGCGGTCGTCCAACGGGATTGAAACAAGCGTAAAAGGCGTGGATCTTGATCGACTTTGTAAAAAACACAACCTTAAAATAGGCGATCGAATACGACTTAAAACAACGAAAGAATCACCGCTAAAAAAGGGTTATAAGTCAAAAAACATCTTTGAATTAGTAGAATACACTCCGTTTATAGAAAAACACAAGGAAAAATCCGCAATAGACGCTTTTTATGACCGATTTATCAAAGATTATACACGCGAAAAGCAAGAAAAAGACGATGAATTCGAGCGAAAAAATCTTGAAGCTGAAAGAGCTGCTGCAGAAAAATGGCAAAAACTTTGCGAAGCCGACAATACCGACGAAAAAATGTTAAAACAAAGCTCTGAAGCGACGATCGCACCTAAAGACATATCCAGAGCCTACCCCAACCACTCAAAACGCTCCTACGCAATCGCAGGACGTTTCTAATACGTTGATTGAAGAGATTGACGGTAAAAAATACAGAGTAGCAGAACAAAAATGGGGTAGCGAAAAAATAAATGTGCTAGAAGAGATCATCGAGCCTAAACCAGCGCCTGCTAAACCATCTTCAAGCACTCCAACCAACACACCGACTAAGATTAAGCCGGGCATCGACTACGGCAGAGAATAGCCCCCGAGCGACACGCAGCGACACACCCCCTACCGGTATCATCTGTAACGTATTGATGACATCGGATATTTGCCGTAGCTTCCTACCTTGGCGCGCTGCGGGCTTCGCCCTTGCGCTTCTGTATGGATGCCTAGGGATAGGGAGATAACGTTGCAACTCTATCCCCCACTACAGGCACAAAAAGCGCAAGCGATAGCGCAGCGCTACCCCTACTGGGATAATATCCGCTATGCTGCATCTATAAAGCTTTTGCCTGAATTTATCGCATTTTTAACGATTTTAGAGCTTTTAAAATAGATGATTGGGATATTTTTAAAGCTCTTTTCTAAATTCTCTTTTAAAAAGGACAGCTCTGTATCATCTTTGTAATCTGTTGCTAAAATAACGATGTTTGAATTGATCTTTTTAATCTCGTCAATCGTTTCCATTGTGCGTAGTAAGCTATTAAATTCTGGCAGGCATGGAACTATTATATAGTCGCTTTCAGATATGATCTTTAATACTCCAGCGCTTTTAAAACCGCCAAAATCATATACACAGTTATCTATTAGTTTAGGCGAGTCAGTAATAACTGCATAATTTGGATAGATTTGTTCTATACAGCTAGTATCGTTGCTTTGCAAATAAAGTGATAGATCCTTTGCTATACTAAAGGCGAAGGGGGTTTTGCCTACTCCGCCTTTTTTATTTAGAATTGAGATAATCATGAGCGTGTCCTTTTGTTGTTTATTTTTTTTATGATATTGGTTATTATTAATAATAAATAATATGACAATTATATCCGTTTGCTGTTTCTTTTTCAATAAACATTGACTTTTTCATTTTTACAGTTTGATTTGGGGTTCTTGGGTCGTATTCAGGTCCAAAAAATGAATTCTCAAATCGAATATGATTTCTTGGTTCAAGAGTTATATTTATTTTTGAGTTTACAACATTTAATTCTGCATTATTCGTTCCTGCAAGTTTTCCCCATTTTAATGGTGGTAATGATGTTACTTTATATTTAATGTCTTCAGGTGCTGTATTGCAAAAATGCTCTAAGTCTTTTGCAGTTTTAAAGCTCTTGACTTCTGCTTTTGAATTTGTTGATGTATTGTTTGTTCCATTAGGTGCAGTAATCGAATCAATAGCTCCCGTTACACTATTTAATGCGTCATCTAAAGCGCAGCCTGCGAAAGCTAAAGCTAAAGTTGTTGCTAAAGCTAAACTTGAAAATTTCATTTTATATCCTTTGTTTTTAAATTGATTTGTTTAAAACATTGTTTGAAAATTTTCGATTTTTAAGTTTAATTTTTAATCAAATCTTTGTCAAACATATATTTCAAATCTTGTGAAAGATTTTAAAAGATCGTTAAGCTCTGCAGTTAAATTTTGCGACAAGGCTTAATGTGCGTCTTTTAAAGTCAACTATCTTTTATTATTTAAAGAACTCCTCGTATTCTTTTCGATATTCTTGTTTTAAATCGTATACTTTGTCCTTGATCTTTTCCGTGTCTACATTGTAAACTGTGTAATTCGAAAATATCTTTGGAACATAATAATCTTTTATCCTTTGAGATGCTTCTAATATGGAATTAAACAATACGATGGTTAAAACAACGTCTAATATAGCACTCAAAAACACTGCACTAATCCCTAAAGGATCTTTCTTCTCTTTAGAAAATGTACCCATTTTTGCTGCAACTGCCGAATAGACATAGCAAAGAATAATTAGGACAACGATAGAAGCTATAGCAAAAAAGCCTATATCGTCATTGTTTGCCATTACCACAATCCTCGTCCATATAAAAAATGCGATAGCACATATTACAAAGTTAAGAGCCGCAACGGCTAAAACATAGTATTTTCTTAGTTTTTCCATGATTTCCCCTTTATTGATTAGAGTGGCAAGCAGCCACTTTTTCTAAAATTCTCGTGGATAAAAAGACTAATCCATAAGTATCTTAATAGGCATATATCGCCGACTTTTTTCTCCGTTTTGACGATTTTCCCACCATTTTTAAAGATTACTATCTGCATAACTCATATGCACTCCTTTGAAAAATTTCTTGGAATATTAATCACGTATGACTTAACTTAAAACAAAGAAACAATTCCTTTGTAAAAGTTAAAAGGCGGGAATTATTCCTTTGTTGAATAGATAGTAAATTTTCTTGAAAATTCCCATTTAAAAGGTAAAAAATGAGACATAACTTATCACAAAGAGATATAGCGGGAATTTTAAAAATCGATACAAAAACGCTTTATAATTGGCGTAAGAATAAACCCGAGCTTTATCGTATCGTAATGCTCGGGTTTAAATTTGACGAGCTGTTAAAGCAGGCGCAAAAGAATTTAGACGAGCTTCAAGACCTTGCGGAAGGAAATGCCGGCTTACGTTTGAAGTAATTTTGCTTATCAAAACAGCGGTGTTATAGAATTTAAATAATCCCCATACCATTGCATAAGCGTTGCGATCTGCTCTATGGTAGCCTTTCTACGCTCGTATGATCTTTTCACTTCGTTTGACTCAACGTGTGCCAAAGCGCTTTCTATGGCTTCTTCTGTTATGCCCAAGCTGTATAGCTCCGCCTTATGCGTAGAGCAAATGGTGCGGAAGGTGGCTCTAAAGCCGTGAGAAGTAGCTCTATTCTTATACTTACCCTTACCGCCTAAATTTTTTATAGCCTTGCCTATGCTGTCTCTATGCAGATGACCTTTTGCACTAGTGGATGGAAAGACGAATTCATCACTTCCGCTAAATAACTGCTGCTCTTTTAAAATCTCTTTGGCATATGAGCTTAGAGCTATTTGATGAACAACCCCAGTTTTCATTTCGACCGCACTTATAGTCCAAACCCCCTTTTCTAAGTCTATATTTTTCCACTTAGCGCTTGCGGTATTGCCAGGACGATTGACGCAAAGGATTTGCAGATATATGGCTCTTTTGGTAGAAAAATCTAAGTTATTATCGGCTTTTAGATCGTCTAGGAATTCCTTTATATTCGTTTCTTCCGTTAAGGCGGGGTATCTAGTATCTATACCGTGGGTTTGATTGAAGATGTATGTTGTAGGAAATTCTTTCTCTAAATCGAAGCAGGGGTTATAGTCTATATATCTATCCTTTATGGCTATATTAAATGCGTTTTTACAATGATTTATTAGGCGGCGCAAAGTTTCTAATCTGCTTTTACTAGGATTGTTCGGATTAAAAATCGTATTAAAAACTTCTAAAAGCTCGCTTCTTTTTATATCTTTAACGTCTCTATCGCCGAATTTGGGTAAGATATAAGTAGAAACCGTTCTAATGGTTCTGACTATAGTGCTTTCCTTATTTTGTTTACGTTTCTGTTCTATAAGCTTATTAAATAGGCTTTTAAATTTATACTTATCTGACTTGCCTAAGATTACGTCTAACTCCTTGCCTTGTGCTAGTTGAGCTAAAAGAGCGTTGGCATCCCTGCGTGCTTCTGCTACGGAATAGATACCCGGGCGGAATTCCTTTAGACCGACTATCTTATCGCCTGCTAAACGCAAGAAAAAGGTTTTTGTGCCGCTAGGATGGACGAAAAGATAGAGCTCTTTTGGCGATCCGACAGCTACTTTGTATCTTTTATCCTTTGCCTTAAGGTTTCTAATATCCTTATCGGAAAGATGCGCCTTAGATATATTTGCCATAATACCCTCCTAAAATGGGAAAGTCCCTTAATGGGAAAAAAGTCCCTGAATTAGTCCCTTATTTTTTCAGAAGTAATTATACTACAAACAAAAATAAAAGGAGAGAAAAATAATCAAAATATAAGATAAGCACCTATATACGGGAATTGAAGAGAAGTAAAAAGAAGTGATTAAAACTTAAAGATAGCTTAAATGGTGGAGGTGTGCGGGATTGAACCGCAGTCCGAAAACAAACGACCAAAGCCTCTACATGTTTAGCAAAAGTGAAGTTCTCGCGCAGGCTCGCTCACTTTCCAAAACGACCCGCCGGCGCAAAGACTAGGATTTCACCCTACGGCTCGTCACGCCGCAGAGCTACGCTATCGCAGATTACCCGCCGCCGCGCTTAGATAGTATCGGCGCAGAGCAGGGCTCGACTGGACTTACGCAGCTTTAGCGTAAGCAGGAGCAAATTTAACGTTGTTTGCGTTTAAATTTAGTTTGGATTTTATACGCTGTATCCAAAGCGACATGCCGCCTTAGCCCATCCGTTCCCGTCGAAGCCAAGTCACCCCCGAAAGAATGCGCGTGCATTTTACTTCAAAATTTTATAAATGTCAAATTCGGCTTATGCTAGAATTGCATTCAAATTTTAACCGAGCAAAGGAGTCAAAATGTCAAAAATCACGCTTTCTAAATTATACGAGATGAAAAGATCGGGCGAGAAGATCGTGATGATCACCGCCTATGACGCGCTTTTTGCTAAAATTTTTGACGACGAGGTCGATATGGTGCTCGTAGGCGACAGCCTAAATATGAGCTTCGGCGGTCACTCCGAGACCCTGGGCGCAAGCGTAGAGCAGATGATCTATCATGCGCGCGCCGTAAGACGGGGGCTAAAGCGAGCGTATATGGTCGTAGATATGCCGTTTTGCTCGTGCGCGACGCCAGAGCTTGCGCTACAAAACTGCGCCAAAGTCTATGAGAGCACCGGCTGCGACGCCGTTAAGATCGAAGGCGGCGCGCATATGGCAGATACCGTGGCGCTGCTTAATCGAAACGGCATCGCCGTGATGAGCCACATCGGGCTAAAGCCGCAGTTTTCGCGCTTTACGGGCGGCTACAAGGTAAGCGGGCGCGGCGAGGAGGGCGCACGCGAGGTCTTAAGCGACGCCAGAGCGCTTGCCGAGGCGGGCGCGGTGCTACTACTGGTCGAGGGGACGATTTCCGCGGTCGCAAATCAAGTGGCGCTCGGTACCGACGTGCCCGTCATCGGCATCGGCGCGGGTGCGGGCGTGGATGGACAGGTGCTCGTGTGGAGCGATATGTGCGGATTTTTCACGGAGTTTCGGCCGAAATTCGTTAAGCGCTATTTAGACGGCGCCGAGCTGGTGAAAGGCGCGGTGCGCGAATACGCGCGCGAAGTCAAAGATGAGAGCTTTCCGAGCGAGGAGTTTGAATACAAGCAGTAGCGGGATTTGGGCTAAATTTTAAAATTTACGCGCCGAAATTCCAGCGATAAAGCCCCGCTTGCCTTAAATTAACGCTTTGTTTTCACGCCGCAGGCTATGAAAAACAGTTCGCGCCTCTTGAAATTTATTCGGCGAGAGCTATTGTGAGTGCTTTGCCTAGTGCGAAAGATCGCAGGCGCTTCGGGCGGATACTCTGCGCGGTATATTTTATACGGGGCGCCGTGCGAGAGTTTGCGCGCTTCTGCATACGGGCGCTATTTCTGTCGCCGACTGCAGCACGAGCGCTTTTTTTCGTGAAAGTTCTCGTGCCACAGCTCTGAAATACGCTACGAGCGCTAAATTCTACGCACGCAGTCGTAGAATTCTGGCATAAACCAGCCATCAAGCCTAAACGGCTTATAAAAATTTAAGGATAAAATTTGGCTAAAGCTTTAAAAACCTTCATAGCCGTAGTTCTGGGTTTGCTCTTTTGCGTAAAGGCACTGCCGATTTTGGCGGTATTTTTCGCGTTTAATTCTTTCTTTGATAAAGATGATATGGAGCTGGATAAAGCCGCGTTAATGCAAAACTACGAGCAAAATCGCGAGAAATTTCTAGACCTGCTAGCATTTGCGGATCGCAATTTTTCTAAAAATTTGCGCGTCATGATCGAAAGTGCCTACGGCGATGAGTATATTTGGATCTATATGGACGGCAATAAGACGAAATTTTACTCAAATTCCATTTTTAAAGATAATGCGCCGAGCATAGGCGAGGGGTTGAAGCTCATCGGCTGGGACAAAAAGACGTTTGCAGAGCTAAAATCAAAGCTCGCGGCGATAAACGCTAGAACCATCGCGCTAAATAGAAGCGGCGATAGCGGGGTGCCCTGGGCGAGCATCACCTACAGCTATATGGAGCACTTCACCGATAGCTATCAGTTTTATGTCCCGGATAGTCCAAAACTCGCCGAGCTTTACGCCAAGGGCTGCTCGAAAAAATTTCAAAGCGACGGCGTAGTGTTTTTATTCGAAAACACAATGTCCGGCTCATATAGAGCGTTCTGCGATGGCGACGACGACAATAAGAGCGTTTTGATCGAAAAGCACGATTTGTAGAACTAGGCTCGCGCAAGAAAAATTTGGCGCCTTAATTTGTGGTGCGATCGATAAGGCGTCGCGAGATTGCACGGCTAAATTTAATCGCACGAGCCCGCATTAAGCTTAGCGGCAAATTTTAAAATCCGCGCTAAATTTTAAGTCGTCTTAAAAAACGAAATTTCGCGCGAAATTTTACTTAGCTATGCAAGCGCACAAGGCAAAATTCACAAAAATTCTACGCAGAATTTTTTGCGAAATTTTAACCGACTACGCGAGACGGAATTTTAGCCTGCTGCGTACCGCAAAGCTTGAAGCGCAGAATTTAAGACCTCGCTGCCGTAAAAGCGAAATCCGCATTAAAATTCTACGAGACAAAATTTTGCTGCAAAATTCCAGACGCCGAATTTAATATCGCAAAATTCTAAGCGTCAAATTTCACGTCGTAAAACCATGCGAGTATTTTTCAAACGGCTAAATTTCGCCCCTTAATTCTGCGCGCTCAAATTTCGCACCGCCGCTCCGCAATCACCAATCGCGAACGCCTAAAGCCTTAAATTCTACGTGCTAAATTCAGCGCCGTAAAATTTAGCGCAGTTAGCGACCCGCGCGCTGTTTGGAAGCCGCCACGACAAAATTTCGCACTTAAGGCATAGCGAGCGCGACGGCACGAGCATAGCCTTTAAAACGTCGCGCTAAAATTCCGCAGTCTTTCGCGACGGACGCTCTGCTTTTTAGCCCCAGCCCTAAGCGCGTACCGCAAAATTCCGCGCGGCAAATTTTATTCCGCCCGCAAAGATCCGTCCCTTTAAAATTGTCAAAATTTAGCCATTTTTCGCTACACTTGCTAAAATTTTAAAAACGATTAAAGAGAGATTATGGACAGAATTGTAGAGATAGAAAAGATGCAGCTCGATGAGAGCGTGGAGAGCTCGCTGCGCCCGTCGAGCTTCGAGGATTACGTGGGGCAGGAGAAGATCAAATCAAACCTCGCTATCGCGATCGCCGCGGCGAAAAAGCGCGCCGACGTGCTCGATCACGTGCTTTTCTACGGGCCGCCGGGGCTCGGTAAAACCACGCTAGCGCACATCATAGCCGCTCAAATGGGCGCCGCTATCAAGGTCACTGCCGCGCCGATGATCGAAAAAGCGGGCGATCTGGCGGCGATTTTAACGAACCTACAAAGCGGCGACGTGCTTTTCATCGACGAGATCCACCGCCTAAGCCCTGCGATCGAGGAGGTGCTGTATTCGGCAATGGAGGACTTCCGCCTCGACATCATCATTGGCTCGGGCCCCGCCGCGCAGACCATCAAGATCGACATTCCGCACTTCACGCTCATCGGCGCCACAACGCGCGCGGGCATGATCTCGGCGCCGCTGCGGGATCGCTTTGGCATGCAGTTTCGCTTGCAGTTTTACACGCACGCCGAGCTTGCGCGGATAGTGCAGATCGCTTCGGTTAAACTCGGAAAAGAAAGCGCAGCCGATGCCAGCGCCGAGATCGCGCGTCGCTCCCGCGGCACTCCGCGTATTGCGTTACGGCTGCTGCGCCGCATACGCGATTTTGCCGAGGTGCGCGACGAGGGCGCTATCTCGCACGATCGCGCGCGCGAAGGGCTCGAGGCGCTGGGCGTGGACGAGCAGGGCTTTGACGAGATGGATATAAAATATTTAGAAATTTTATTTGACGCCAAGCGCCGTGCCTTGGGGCTTAGCACGATTGCGGCGGCGCTTAGCGAGGATGAGGGCACGATCGAGGATGTAATCGAGCCCTATCTGCTCGCCAACGGCTACATCGAAAAGACCGCCAAAGGCCGCATCGCAACCGATAAGGCGCGCGAGGCGCTCGGTCGCGTGCTAAAGACCGCAGAGAGAAATCTGTTTGAGGAGTAGGGCGGATGAAATTTTATACTTCACGGCGCTGAGCCATAGCTACACAGGCGGAAACCCTGTCGTGGCGATTTTGTATATTTGGTCTTTGAATTTTGCTTGGTTTTAAAATTTCTTCAGATTTAAAATTTAAAGCGGGCGATTTTGTAAATTTAGAGCAAATTTATTATCGGCTCAATAAAACATCCAAAAGAATATGGAGGGAAATTTTATGAAATTCATAACAAAATATATAAAAAGGTTCTTCTATTATTTTTACGATGTATTTTATAGGCGTGTTTTTATCAGGGGAGTTTCGCATCCGCCGGCGCAGGTGGCTAGCATAGGATGTTATGGTTTGCTTTTTGTCCTGTGTGGGATGCTTTTTACTATTTATAGAACGGATACGTCGCCCAAACAATTGAATGAGCTTGAGATAAATACCGGAATTTTAAGAAACGTTTATTATAATTTTCGCGGAAGCGGCGGACGAATACATATAGAACTAGAAAACGGCAAGAAAAAAGTTTATGAAATAAGCAAAAAGCGATAGCGATATTTACGAAAAGCTAAAAGGGCAAAAAATCAAAATTTACGGCGAGACAAGCCCGGATATATTAGGTAATAATGAAATTTTACAGCTTGAAGATAAAGATGGAAAAATATATAAGAAATATAATTTTGATCATAGATTGTTAAGACCATATTTGATGACCGCACAGTTTAAATTCTTTTTAAAAGGGGTAGTTTTTCTACTTTTATTGATATTTTTTATAAATTTTTCAGATAGAAATTTGATTAAAAACAATCCAGAAGAAGGAGTAAAAGATGAGTAACGGGTTGGGTATTATTAGAGATGCGCTTTCACATGGTCTCGCTAATGCGGCTGCAGCGCAAGCAATAGTGAAAATCTGCTTTCGTACGCCTATAAGGGCGGCTATTATTCTCACTCTACATTGAAAGTTAAAATTTAGTCTATTCGCGCATCCGTTGTGCTCATTATTTTATAAATTCGCTATTCTTTTGCTCTACACAGATTGTTGTTTGCGATTATTAAGGTACATTAATTTTCTAAAAAATAGCCTGCCGCCCGTTCAGCCTTCGCTATACTCTCGTTTATCGTACCGATTTTACTTCGCTTCTAGCAGACGCATTCGCTATACATTTTTCTTTTCCGTGTGAAGTTGTCATTGGGCTTATTGTAAGAGTTGCGGCGCGAGCGGATCCACACATCGGGCGCGCGCAGCTTTAGATTTTGCGACGCGGCGCATGCGTCTAGCGTCAACATATCAGCACTGCCCACCAAAGCGCTAATTTCATCAAATTTAGCCGCACGCACGTCCAGCGTCGGTCTGTCGGTGCGCACGGTCTGTCCGCCCACGCCTACGTAATCGCATACGCCGCGCAGCTTGTGCGCGAACGCGCGCTGCTTCTCGCTGCCGATCCGCCCATGCACCGCGCCGTTTAGCGTGGCGTTGATTTTGATGAAGCAAAAGCCGCTTTCACGCGCCAGATAAAACGGCTCCGCAAGCTCCTCTGCCGCGGCATGGCAAACGTCAAATTTTACCTCTATGCCCCCGCGGCGTAAAATTTCCGCGCCGCCAGCAGCCTGCGAGTTCGTATCGTGCGCGCCGATTACCACGCGCGATAGGCCTAGCTCCGCCAAAAGCTCGGCGCAAGACGGCGTCCTGCCGCGGTGCGCACAGGGCTCGAATACGGCATAGGAGCGCACATCTGGTTTTGACGTATGTTCGAGCTATGCGCTATTTTCATAAATCAGGCACGATCCGTGTATATGTCGTATAGCGCTGTATGTGGAAAACGCACGAGAACGCTGCTCGTAAATTCTATGAAATTTTAAAATTTAATCAAAATCTGATAAAAAAATTTATAAAATACGTCATCAAATTTCAAAAGGATAAAATTTGCCGACGCCAAAAGACAACGCCGCAAGCCGCAATGAAAACCTGGCTGAAAACGTGGCTCAAAACAACGCCGAGAATAACGCCAAAGGCGAGGCTCAAAATTTCACCGAAAATCAGACTGTAAATAACGCTGAGGGCAAAATCGAAGTCGCCGCTGAAGCCAAAGCAACCATCAAAAACAAAGCCGAAACTGCTGCCGAAAATCAAAGCGAAAGCATAGCCGAAACTGGCAAAGCCGCCAGAGCAAATACAGGCGTATATAAAGTAGGCGCAGCTGCGCTAGACGCCGCGGAAGGCAGGACTAAAACCGCCGCCGAAAATCAAAGTAAAAACCGGATCAAAACCGACAAAGTCTCATCTGCCGGTGCGGCTGCATTTAGCGACGCCGCCGAAGCCAATGAAACCTTCTCAGCTAATGCTTCCGCGCTAGGCGCCGCCGCCGCTTCGGGAGCCGCTGCGGGTATGAAGACGGGCCTTGCCAAGGCTAGCGGGCGCGCGAAGACGAGCAAGATATTTTTTATCGGCGCAACCTTGCTGATGTTTTGCTGCGTGATCTACCTATTCTCGCCGTTTTTGATGGTGATCGCAATCGGCGTACTGATGGCTGTGGCGACCTCGGGTCTGCACGCTAAAGTAACGAAGCTGTGCCGCGGCAGGCGCACGCTAGCTTCGGTACTTAGCCTGTTTTTGCTCTGCGCACTTTTTTTCGTACCCTTCATCTATGCAGTGATCGAGATCGCAAAAAACGCTGCGAGCTTCGATATGGCGCGCCTAAACGACGCGCTTAGCTATGTTCAGAGCCTAGACATCAAGCTGCCCGGGCCTTTTGAAAAATTTGATACGCAGTTTCGTTCGTTTTTAGCAAACCTAGACGTCGCGGGCGTGGCGAAGCAGATCATCTCCTATCTCTCGGTCGTCGGGAAATCCAGCGCGAAATTTATCGTCGATATGGTACTTATCATCGTGTTTTGCTTTTTTGCATACCTCTACGGTGAGAGCTTCAAGCGCTTTTTCAAAAAAATTCTACCCGTCGAGCCTTCGCAGATCGATTATATCTTTTCCGAGACGGCAAATACGATGAGCGTCGTATTTTACTCGACCATCTTCAACGCCGTATTGCAGGGCTTTTTGTTTTCGATCATCGCGGGGATCTTCGGCTTCGACGCGCTGCTGATGGGGGTGCTTTTCGCCTTCTGCTCACTCATCCCCGCAGTCGGCGGTGCGCTTATCTACGTGCCCACCGCGCTATACGTGCTAGCGGGGGGCAGCACCTCGGGCGCGATCGTGATAATGGCGTATTGCGTGATACTGATCTCGACGCTCGCGGACAGCTTCGTAAAGCCGCTCGTGATAAAATTTATCAACTCGCGCTTAGTCGAAAACCCAGCAAACATCAACGAGATGCTGATCTTTTTCTCGATGCTTTCGGGCATCAGCACGTTTGGGTTCTGGGGCGTGATCTTGGGACCCGCGATTTTAACGCTATTTATCGCGGTGCTAAATTTATACGATTATCTAAAAAAGATAGAATTCGAGTAGAGCTTGTGCCGCTTGGCATTTTTAAATTTATGAAAATGTCGCCCGCCCGTAAAGCGCAATACCTAACACGCCCTTGCAGCTCTTGCGCCCTTGCGGCTCTTGCGCCCTTGCGGCTTTTTGTCCGTTCGCAGCTCTTGCGCGGGCACAAAGCTTTTAAATTTAAAGGCGAATTTTAATTTCGGCTGCCGCTCGCGCTCTTTGACTGGTTTAAAGCAAAGATCGCGGGCGTCGGCGCTGTTATTTTGGGTCGCGTCATGCGGCGGCGCAGTATTTTTAAGCTACACCGCGCGGCGTGGCGAAATTTTATGGATTAGAGTTTAAATTTAAAGTAGTCGATAATAAAAGAAAGAATTTTAACTTCAGCTCTAGCAAGCAATGCCCAGCAACTCAATACCCACTTTCATCGCCTTCTCCTTGCGAGTTAAAATTTATCTTGTTCTTTTGATTCTTTAAATTTTGGTATTGTTTAAAAAGTATGTCCGTCTCATGTTTATAATCGTATAAATTTTTATTATAAAATATCG
>CAURZM010000005.1:0-123499 GCA_963529625.1 uncultured Campylobacter sp.
AAATTTAACTCGCGAACATAGACTTAAATTTTACGGAAAATTCTTATCCTTGCTGTGGCACAGCTCGTTTAAAAAGCACTCCTTGCAGTTCGGCTTTATCGCTTTACAGGTGTAGCGGCCGAAAAGCACCATGCCTTGGTGCAGTTTGCCAAGATCGGTTTTAAAAGCCTCGCTAAGATCGCGCTCCGTAAGCTCGGGCGTCTTTGCATGACTCAGCCCCAAGCGATGCGCGACGCGAAAGACGTGCGTATCCACCGCCATCACGTTTGCGCCCGCGCCCTCTAAAAGCACGACGTGAGCGGTCTTTTGCCCCACGCCCGCAAGAGATTTGAGCCCCGCTTCATCAAGCGGCACGACACCGCCAAAGTCGCGAACCACCGCCTGTGCCATTTTGATTAAATTTACTGCTTTGTTGTTGTAGAAATTGCACGAGCTAATTAGCAGCTTTACGCTTGCCAGATTAGCCTTTGCGAGCTCTGCAACGCTTGGGAATTCTGCAAAAAAGCGCGGCGTGATTAAATTTACTCGCTTGTCGGTACACTGCGCGCTAAGCATCACGCAGACCAAAAGCTGATAGTTGTCTTTAAATTTCAACTCGCTGCGCTCTTCCGCGAAGTTTTGCAGAATTCTCTTTTTTATCTCTAAAATATCTTTTTTACTTCTCATTTGTATTTCCTCAAGGCGGAATTCTACCCTAAAATTCTAAAGTACAGTTTGATTGTTAACAACTTTGAGTTATAATCGCCGTTAAAATTTTTTTAAGGAATTGTGATGAAAAAAGTTTTATTTACAGCACTTAGTTTGGCTGCCGCTATCAGCCTTAACGCTACCGTTTACGCTACCGTAAATGGCAAAGACGTAACTGAAAAAGAGCTCGCTCCACTACTTCAAGGCATAGGCAATGTAGATATCGCTGCTCTTAATGCCGATCAAAAAAAGGAGCTTATCGATAAAGGCATTGATCTGATGCTGCTAACGGATGAAGCTAAAAAATCGGGCGTTATGGACGAAGACGTTTATAAAAAAGAGCTTGAAATCGTAAAAGATAACTTAGCGCTTCGTGTATGGCAGGCTAAAGAAGCCAGCAAAATAAATATCGACGATAAAGAAATAGCCGATTTTTATAACAAAAACAAAGCGCGCTTTACCGAGCCTGCGAGAATCAAAGCGGCTCAGATCGTCGTTAAAACCGAAGCTGAGGCAAACGATATTATTAAGCAGTTAAAAGGGCTTAGCGACAGTGCACTATTTACTAAATTTGCAGAGCTTGCCAAAGCTAAATCTATCGATCCGCAGGCTAAACAAACCGGCGGCGAGCTAGGCTGGATGCCTAGCGATCAGGTCAAGCCTTTTGCCGATGCGATCTCTAAGATAAAAGATGGTCAAATCACCACTAAAGCGATTAAAAGCAGGGTCGGATATCACGTAGTGTTAAAAGAGGAGTCTCAAGCTAAAAAGCAGTTAAGTCAAAGCGAAGCAAAGCCTTTTATTGAGCGCGTGCTTAGACAGCAAAAAGCGGCGAAAGTAGTCGAGCAAAAAGCGGCAGATCTTCACAAAAACGCTAAAATCGAGTATAAATAATATAGGAGCTAAAAATGGGCGTTTTAGATATAGTAAAACCGGGCGTTTTAAGCGGCGATGACGTAAGTAAGGTCTATGCATATGCGAAGCAGCAGGGCTTTGCGATCCCTGCGGTAAACGTAGTGGGATCAAATTCCATAAACGCCGTTTTGGAAAGCGCTAAAATCGCAAATTCGCCCGTAATAATTCAGTTTAGCAACGGCGGCGCGGCGTTTTATGCGGGCGCTACTTGCCCTAATGCCGCGGTTTTGGGCGCTATCGCAGGCGCGCATCAAGTGCATGCTTTGGCGGCTCATTATGGCGTTGCGGTGATTTTGCATACCGATCATGCCGCAAGGAAGCTGCTCCCGTGGATCGACGAGCTTATAAAAGTCAATACCGCTCATAAAAAAGCTCACGGCGTGCCGCTTTTTAGCTCGCATATGCTCGATCTTAGCGAGGATGATTTGGAGCTAAATTTAGCTACCTGCGAGAAGTATTTGGAAATTTTAAGCGATCTTGGAATTTCGCTTGAGATCGAGCTTGGCGTTACAGGCGGCGAAGAGGATGGCGTCGATAATACCGGCGTCGATAACGCGCGGCTTTACACCCAGCCCGCAGATGTCGCGCTCGCCTACGAGCAGCTAAGCAAAATCAGCGATAGATTCAGTATCGCAGCAAGCTTCGGCAACGTCCACGGCGTGTATAAACCGGGCAATGTCGTGCTGAGACCTGAAATTTTAAAAAATTCGCAAAAATTCGTGCGCGAGAAATTTAACCTACAATCCGAAAAGCCTGTAAATTTCGTCTTTCACGGCGGCAGTGGCAGCGAGACCTCCGATATCAAGGCGGCCGTGAGCTACGGTGTCGTTAAGATGAATATCGACACCGACACGCAGTGGGCGTTTTGGGACGGCGTGCGCGCTTATGAGGCCAAAAATCGCGGCTATTTGCAAGCTCAAATCGGCAATCCGGAAGGTGAGGATAAACCGAATAAAAAATTCTACGATCCTCGCAAATGGCTGAGAGCAGGCGAGCAGAGTATGGTGGCGCGCTTGCAGGTCGCATTTGACAATCTAAATTGCCTAAATAGGAACTAATATGGATCGCCCGAATAACGAAGTGCTCGATATCACGCTACCTGAGGCGAAGGAGCGCTCGCTAGCGGGCGTTTTTTTTAAGATCGCAGCTCTGCCGATCGCGGTTTTTGTGGTGTTTTTGCTGGGCTATTTGGGGCTTATCGGGCTGAAGGTAGAAACGCACTCGATCCTGATGCTTGCGGTTTTGCTCATTATTGCACTAATTTTAGCTCGTCATAATGCAGAATATGGCTGCTTAAATTTTCAAAATAATATCGATGATTTCAAGCGAGAGCTAAAAAATTACATCGTCGCCAATCTCCTAAGCATTGGCGGTAAGAAAAAATCCGATGCCAGCTTTGATCTTTTTGTGGACGAATACGGCTATTCGCTGCGTAATCAAAACTACGCTTCCGTCGCATCGGCAGTCTTTCCGATGCTTGGAATTTTAGGAACTTTCATCTCGATTGCGATTTCGATGCCGCACTTTTCCTCAAGCAATATCGATGGGCTCGAAACCGAGATCGCGCAGCTTCTAGGCGGCGTAGGTACAGCGTTTTACGTCTCGATCTATGGAATTTTTTTAGCGCTTTGGTGGATATATTTTGAGAAAAAGGGCATCAGCAAATATGAGCGCCTGCTCATCAAATACAAAAATTCCACTAAAAATTTCTTCTGGAACAAAGACGAAATAACACAGGGCTATCTGAGTGAAATTTTAAACGCTAATTCTGAAATTTCGCGCTCATTTGCGATGATGAGCTCTACGAATTTTACTGAAAGGCTAAACCGACTAATCGATGAAAAAATCGGCGCTTTTGAAAGCGTGATGGAAGCCGAGAAGCGAAGTATGGCGATTACACAAGAAGAGCTTGAAAAAGCAGGAGAGATGATCCAAAGGACAAATCTCGCTCACGGCGAGTTAGATAAGAGCTTCGCTCAAATTTTATCTGCGCTTAAGTCCGTGTCTGCAAGCCTAATCGAAATTCAAAACGGAATTTCCGCGCAGTATCTAAGCCAGTCTAAGACTTTAACGGACGGGCAAGGCGAGCTGGCTAACGCTACGAGTGCATTAAGCGCTCAAATCAAGAGCCTAAATGCCTCCTTGGGCGGGTTTGCGGGCGAAATTTCAAGTTCACAGAATGCTTGCGCCGCTAAAATTGACGCTAGCTTTAAGGGGCTAAGTGCGGATTTGAAGGCACTTTTAGCTGGAGAGGACACTGCGCGAACGAGTAACGAAAGTATCATCGAAGAGCTTCGAAAAACGCTTGCGAGCATCGATGAAAAAGCACTTTTAGATGAAAACGAATAACGAAGAAAAAGAGACCTTTTGGATCGCGTACGCCGATTTGATGGCGGGGCTGCTTTTTGTTTTCGTGCTTTTAGTAGGTGGCATCATCGTCAAATACTTCCTCACGCAAAGCAACCTGCAGGAGAAAGAAAGCCAAATTTCAAGCGCGCTAGCAAGCCTGCAAAGCCAGGAGAAAAAAAGCGCCGAGCTTGAGGCGCTGAATAAAATTTTTAGTGACCAGCTCGAGAAGCTAAACATCGAAAACACCGATCTTCGCAAGCAAAATTCCATCTATTTCATACAGATCGAAGATCTAACCGAGATGGCGGAAAAGCTGAAAAAAGAGAATTTAGACATCAACTCGCTTCTGCAAAAAGCGCGCGACGACGCCAACGCTACGATCAGTCAAAACGAGCTTAAAATCGCCTTTTTACTCGATCAGCTCACGCAGAAGGAGAGCGATTTTAATAAAATTTTACAAGACCTCAACGTCACGAAAAATCGCATCCGCAACCTAACCGGAATGAAGGTCAAGATCATCGCCGATCTGAAGGAGAAGCTGGGCGGCAAGATCCGCATCGACAACGAAAGTGGCGCAATGACGCTAAGCTCGTCGATCCTTTTCGACAAAGGCTCAAGCGAGCTGAAAGAGGGCGCCAAAGAGACGCTCCGTTCGACGCTGCAGAGCTATTTCGCCGTGCTTTTAAATAACGATGAAATTCGCGAAAATTTAGATCAGATCATCATCGAAGGGCACACGGACAGCGACGGCGGGTATTTGTACAACCTCGAGCTGTCGCAAAACAGGGCGTTTGCGGTGATGGATTTCATCAACTCGTGGAATAAAGATGAGCGGCTACAAAAATACCTCATCGCCAGCGGTCGCAGCTACACGCAGCCCGTAATGCGCAGAGGCGTCGAGGACAAGGACGCCAGCCGTCGTATCGAGATAAAATTTACTCTTTCAAACAAAGAGGCGATGGAGGAGATCAGGAAATTTTTGCAGTTCGATGCAAATGCTACGAATTAGCGGCTCGCTCGAAATTTCAACCCGCAAACGGGAGAGCTTAAAATTTTAAAATTCTTAACTAATTCGCGACTTGCTTGAAATTTCAGCGGCGTCGGAACATATCCTTTTATTTTAGCGCGAATGTCATAAATTGGCGCTCGCTAAATTTTACGCACCGTTTACACAGCATCTGCCGCGGCGGAATGGGTTTAAATTTTAAGTCCGCGCATTTTGACTCGCTTTTAGTGCTGCCGCGCGGATGAATATAGTCTAAATTAGATCTTTAAATTTAAGCCGCAAATTTAAGCAGGCCCACGGGCGGCTTAAAAATTTAAATGAATTAAAAGCCTAGCTCATTTAACTTTTTATATCCGTCGCAACCGACTTGAGATCCTAAATCGCAAGCCTTATTTAAATATTTTTTTGCAGTGTTTGTATCCTGTTTTACGCCTTCACCATAGAAATATGAAATCCCAAGATTATAGCAACCGTCGGCAAATTCCAAGCGACAAGCCTTCGAAAATAGCTCGTTTGCTTTTTTAGAATCTCGCTCTACGCCCTCGCCCGAATAGTATAGAACTCCCATATTGTAGCACCCATTGATTAATCCTAGATCGCAAGCCTTAGAATATAACTCATATGCTTTTTTGTAGTCTTGCTTTGTGCCACTACCATTTTCATATGAATTCCCGAGATTATAGCAGCTTTGGGCAAGCTCTAACTCACAAGCTCTAGAGTATAGTTCATTCGCTTTTTGGTAGCTTTGTTGCACGCCTTCTCCTTTTTCATATAAAATTCCAAGATTGTGGCAGCTTTCGCCATGTTTTAAATCGCAAGCTTTCAAATATAGCTCGCTCGCTTTTTTATAATCCTGCTTTACGCCTTCACCCGAGGCATATAAAAGCCCAAGATTGTAGCATCCGTCACCTTCTTGCAAATCGCAAGCCTTGGAAAGCAGTTCGGTTGCTTTTTTGTAATCTTGCTTTACTCCTTTGCCTGAGTAGTATAAAACACCCAGATTGCCGCAAGCTATGCTATTTTTTAAGTCGCAGGCCTTAGAATATAGTTCGGTCGCTTTTTTATAATCTTGTTCTGCGCCCTTGCCGTATTCGTATGACGCCCCTAAGGTGGTGCAACCCCAGCCGTCGCCCAAATTACAGGCTTTAGAATTTAGCTCTTTTGCTTTCTCATAATCCTGCTTCACACCATCCCCTGAATAGTATGCCATGGCGAGATTTACGCATGCTAAGGTGTTGTTATTATCGCATTTGCTTCGCAACTTGCTTATACCGGGATCCTCTTGTTCCGCCGATGACAAAGCTGTGGCTTCTGCTAGCGATAAAGCCGCCGTGGCGATCAGCGCCAAAAATATCTTTTTCATACATCGCTCCGTTTAAAATTTCGGCTATTTTATTTCATTTTCGCTTAATCTTTTGAAAATCGGTGAGCTGTAAATTTACGCAGTCGCAAGCTTAAAGGCGAAATTTAGCAAAAAGCGTTAAAATTCCAAGCAAAACAAGGAGCGAAAATGAAAATTTTAAGAAGCACGGACGCAAATTTCAAAGAGGAATTTGCGAGGTTGGTGCGCCGCGGCGAGACGGATATGAGATCGGTAACGCCCGTTGTTAGCGGCATCATCGAGGAGATCAGAGCGCGCGGCGATGAGGCGCTAGCCGAACAGATCGAGAAGTTTGACAGATGGCGCGTGCAGGGCGATCTGGCTATCACGCAAGAGCAAATGAGCCGCGCGTATGAAGGCTTAACCGCAGAGCTAAAAAACGCGCTTCAGATCGCATACGAGCGCATCTACGCCTATCATGAAAAGCAGCTTGAGAGGAGCTGGTTTAGCTTCGATCCAAGCGGCGCGATGCTCGGGCAGAAGATCACGCCGGTAGATCGCGCGGGGCTGTATATCCCAGGCGGCAAGGCGGCGTATCCGAGCTCGCTTCTGATGAACGCGATCCCCGCAATCGTCGCGGGCGTGGAGGATATCAGCGTCTGCACCCCCGCCGTGAGCGGCGTCGTAAACGAGCTACTGCTTGCGGCGATGCATGTGCTGGGGATCAAAAAGGCCTACAAAGTAGGCGGCGCCAGCG
Source organism: uncultured Campylobacter sp. (assembly GCA_963529625.1). Lineage (GTDB taxonomy): Bacteria > Campylobacterota > Campylobacteria > Campylobacterales > Campylobacteraceae > Campylobacter_B. The sequence continues at coordinate 7,036 of CAURZM010000005.1, forward strand.
CGATCGCGGCGATGGCATACGGCACGCGCACGATCGGCAAGGTCGATGTCATCACAGGCCCCGGGAATATCTTCGTAGCGACCGCTAAAAAGCTCGTGTTCGGCGACGTGAATATCGATATGATCGCGGGTCCTAGCGAAGTGGGCATCATCGCAAATGCCGCGGCAAATCCGCGTAATATCGCCGTGGATCTGCTCAGCCAAGCCGAGCACGACGAGATCGCAAGCAGCTTTTTGATAAGCGACGATGAAAAATTCGCCCTCGCCGCCGCCGAGCACATCGAGCGCGAGCTTCTTACACTCGTGCGTGAGCCGATCGCTCGCGCTAGTGTGCAAAACAAAGGTGCGATCATCATCGCGCGCGATATGAACGAATGCGTGGAGCTGATGAACGAGCTTGCGGTCGAGCACCTCGAGATCGCGACCGAAAACGCCTACGAGCTGCTTCCGCGCATACGCCACGCAGGCGCGATATTTTTGGGTCACTACACGCCCGAAGCGATGGGCGATTATCTCGCAGGCCCTAACCATACGCTGCCGACCGGCGGAAGCGCGCGATTTTTCTCGCCTCTGGGGGTTTATAACTTCATCAAACGAAGCTCGATCATAGCGCTAAATAAGCGCGCCATAGATGAGCTCGGAGGCGCGTGCATGGCGCTAGCGGATGCCGAGGGGCTGGGCGCGCACAAAAAATCGGTGCAGATTAGATTTGATGAAAAGTGATTTTTATGCTGCAGTCCCAAGAGGCGGCGGGGACGGAATTTAAAGATCGTCGGCGGCAGTTGCGAAACCGCAAGCCGAAATTTAGAATTTAAAGACGAGTTAAATTTTAAAAAATGTAAGCGTCGCGGCGAGAGTAAAATTTTAAAATTTCAAAAGCGCTATAAATTTAAAAAAAGGCCGCATTTGATTAAAATTTAAGGCAAATTTACTAAGCGAAATGATATACTTTCGCTGATTTTTTACAAGGAGAGAAAAATGAAAAAATCACTTTTAGTTTTGGCTAGTTTTGGCTTTGCGCTAAGTCTTAGCGCCGCAGATCTTTCAGATAGCTGCAAAGAGTATTTCGCAGATCTTGATAAGATGGTCGACACCTACAAACAAGCGGGTCAAGAGCAGCAGGTCAAGATGTATGAGGATCAAAAAAAGCAGTCTATGGATCAGATCAGCGCACTTCCTAAGGAGCAGCAAGAGGCCACTTGCAAACAAGCTAAAGAGATATTTAAGCAAATGATGGATCAGATGAAACAACAAGGCGCTATGAAATAAGCCACCTTTGCGGGCACGATGATGCCTTCTTCAGTCGCGGCGATGTGATATCGTCGCGATTAATTCTTTTTAAACTCACGCTTTTTTTAAAGATTTTTAAATTTTAAAATTTGGATGTTTTATCCTCGTTGCTTTCGGGGCTTGCTAAGAATTTCAGATTTGATATTTAGCTCGTTGCAGGAAGTCAAAACGAATAAAGCGCTCGCCGTCGTTAAAATGCTCCGCAAGGCGACGCATCTTGGCATGGCGCCTGCGATGCACCAAAGATTTACGAGCCGTTTTGGCGCGGCTCGAAACAGCGCCTCATCAATATGATGAATTCGAGGCTCGGTTTAAGCGTTATTTTATCGCGATTTGAAATAGCCGGGGCCCATAGATAGAGCGAATTCCTCAGTTTGCCGCTCTGCTTATGAAATTTACGGCTTTACGGCCAAAAACATCTCGCAAGATCGCCTTGGATTTTAATCCTTAGTAACGATCGTGCCGTTTTATATTTCGTGCACGCAGACATTTCTGTGCAGCTCTTTACCGCTATCTAAAGTATAGTAGTGCGTTGTTACTGTGCAGCGTAAAAATCGGCGTCGATGACGAACTCCTGCTTAGCGCGCATTGGCGGCTTGCTTTTGCCGCAGTGCACGTAATCGGCGTAAATTTCGCGACAATCACTTATACGAAATGCGTCGTTTAAAAGGCACATAAAAACATATTCGTGCCCGTGCTTGCTATCTTGAAAATCCCTCAGATAAAGCCTTAGTAGAATTATTTTGACGCTCTTTTCGGGCAAACGACAAGCTCCTATGTCTTTGATCCTCTCCCAATACGCGCTTAGATTGTCGATTAAAAAATTCTCCTTTGCGAACGAAAACAGCTCATTTTTATCAAGTAAATTTTTATCGATAGCCGCTAAGGGCGAAATTTCTCCCGGATAGCGCATTGGCAGTTGCGCGATCGGTAGATCGTCGTAAATATCTTTCATACTCTGATAAATTTCCGGCCGCGGCGCATCATCTCCCTTGGCTGCGGCATTTTCCATGCCGCATAGCGCAAGTAGGCACAGCAAAAATATCCACACCTGCTTCATAGCATTCCCCCTCGTTTTGGTCGCGACCTCTTTGCCCCTGATCATACTGCAAATTTTAAAGCTTTAATATGAAGAAAAAAGATCAAAAATCAAAGTGCCGCTTTTACAGCCATCCTTAGCTATCTTTTTCTATTCAGCCCTTGCTTTTGGGTTAATTTAATCCGAGTCCTCTTGTTCTTGTGTGAAACGGACGATGCGCGGCTATTCGCCTTCCGTAGCCTTTTCGGTGAAGCTAACAATGTGCGGAGCTGCGATGCGCGCGTAATCCTGCGCGTTTAGGATGATCGAGTGATCGAGCAGGCCTGCGTTGAAAGCGATCTCTTCAAAGCGTCCGAACAGCGACGGATCGGCGATTAGCAGCAGCTTGTCGTGGAAGCTAAAGGGCGGCACTGAGCCGATGACGCAGTCCGTGAGATCGCCCACTTCATCGGGGCTTACGAGCGACGCTTTTGCGCCGCCGAGTCCCTCTGCCAAGCGCTTTAAATCGGTTTTATGATCGGCTGCGAAGACCGCTAGGACGTAGATCCTGCCGTTTCTGCCCGCGGGTTTGTCGCTAGAAAGCTTCAGCTGCTGCGGTACGTTGGCGCAGATTTGATCAGCGGTTAAAGTTAAATTTCCTGCGCAGGCGCCGTTTTCGCAGCCTTGAGCGCTCGCAACGCAGGAAGCGTTAGGGTTTTGCACGTCATAGACGCTTGCTAAATTTAAATTTTGCGCGAAAGAAATTTGCCCGTCCTTAAAGCCCTTGATCGTGCAAACCAGCGCCTTTGCGCCTTGACCTAGCTGCGTGCCGCGGATTTTGGCGACTTCGGCGGAGGTGCCCGCGCTTTCGTGAGCTACGACGCGGAAGCGCGCGCCTTGCTGCGTCAAAAGCTCTTTTAGGCTTTCAAAAATTCTCTCTGACATGCTTTCTCCTTGTTTTTACGAAATTATACTGAAATTTTAACCAAACGACCCATTGATGCCGAAATTCCATTCTTCGTCGTAGAATTTGTCTCGCCTGCGCGCAAACCCATTGCGCAATGATAAATCTATTGCGCGGCGGAAATTCCGCCACGCATAAGCTCGGTCCGCTCTGCTTCTTGCGAAATTATTTCATCTTGCGGATTTTAGGCTCTTTGCTCTCTACGAGTTCGTAAATTTTAAGCTCGACCTTGACGTCTTTGGGCGCTAAAATTCTAATTTCGCCGCCGTCGTAGGCGAATGGATGCGCAAGCTCGTAATAGACCCATTTTTTTTGCTTCTCGGTTTTGCACAGCATCAGCGTTTGAGCAAGTTCGTTGCCGCCGCTAAACTCGTAATAAAGCCCGTCCGCGCCCTCTTTTTGCTCTATTTTGCCGCCGATTAGATATGCATCGTTGCAGTCGGCTTCGATCTCTTTTGAAAAGACCGCTTCGACTTTAAACTGCTGCGGCGGCATCTTTGACGGCGTTAGCTCAAAGACGTTTAGCTGCTTCTGCGCCTCGCCGCTGAACAAAAACAGCGGCAATAGGAAAAATAAAACGCTTTTTCTCATACTTTACTCCTTGAAAAGATATTTTTATTTAAAATTTTAGCAAAATTTTTACTCATTAAACTGAAATTTCAATCGACTTTGTTTTTACCTGCTATACAGATGATGTCTTTTAGCGCCTCCGTCTCTGATTTTAGCGCCTCGTTATCGGTTTTTTGCGCGGCGCTCTTTTTGCCTGCTAAATTTTTGCTAGAGCCTTGCGGCGAGGGCTTTTCGTGCGAGTTTAAAGCTTTGACGGCGTCGCGCGAAATTTCGCCCTGCGTCTGCACGGTGGAAATTTCGCCGCCAGCCCCGCCAGCCTTGCCGATCTTGCTGGTGCGGCGGCTTAGCACGCTTTTGGCGCTTATCTTTTCGCCTGCGTAAAACGCCTCGCAAAGCCCGCCTCGCGCCTCATAGTCCGCCACTTTGACGCTGCCTTCTTGAAATTTATAAAATTTTACCCGTTTTGCTCCGCGTAGCTCCCGGGCTCCGCCCCATACGTCGCTCTGCGCGTCAAGATCCACGAGCGCGAATACGCCGTCCGCCGCCTTATACATATTGCCGAGCCTTATCGGTATGCGTTCGCCGCTCTTTTTGGTAAGCACAAAGCCGATCTTTTCGCCATCTTTTGGATGCGGGCGGAACTGCTTGGAGAAAAACGCCGTGAAAAATGCGACCTCCTTGATCTCGCCGTCGGTGCCTAGGTATCTCGTCCAGCCATCTTCGGGTACCTCGATCTCAGCGACGTCTCGCCCGTCCTTTGCGCCGCATTTTAAGCCCGCGCAGCCGCTAAGCGCTAATGCCGCAAGCGCGGCTAAAAATAAGTTTTTCATATCTTCCCTTCAAATAAATTTTGGCTCGGAGTAGGGCGCCCGCCGCGCCTCTGTGCGTAAATTTGCACGAAATAGGGCGCGCCTGCTTGCTTTGCTACTTGGCTTACGCTATCGCGCTTCAAGGCACGCAAATACGCGCGAGATAAGCGGTAGCGCGGAATTTTAACGTCGCTTAGAGCCTTTTATAAGCGCTTTGCGGCAAATTCGCCCAAAACCCCAGCGCGCAAAGCCAGTATCTACGGGCTAAATTTATCAAGCCGACGTCGCCCAGATGCGTAAAAATCGCTGTCCGCTCGCCTCAAACGAGCACTCCTGCCAGTCCCAGCCGTTCTCGCCGCCCATTGCGAAATTTCGAGGCTCGTCTGATAGCCCTGCCGCGCTCAAAGCAGCCGTTATCCGCTCTTTCATAAAATCATCGGGCTCGCTCGGCGTAAATTTTTCAAATTTTATCTCGTAAAGGGAGGCGAGCCCAAAGTCCGCGCGCAGGAGCTTGCCGCACTCTCGCGCAAACTCCGCCGCGCTACATTCGTACTTTGGGGCGTAGTACCAAACCTCCAGCTCTTCTATGCTCTCGCCCCCAAATTTTATGGATTTTATCATTTCGGCTCCCTTTTCGCTAGTCGCGGCGATTTTAAATTCGTCGCTTAAAATTACACTTGCGCCCATACGGCGCATGGCTCACGCGCAAAATAAAACCTTCGCCATTTGGCGCGAGTGCGCTGCGCGGTCAAATTTTAAATTTATCCGCCGCGCTTGAATTCAGACGCCGAAGTCCGCCCGCATCCCCTCTTTGCCTTTCGGCGTAAAATAGCAAACGATGTAGCAGAGCATTCGGTCTTTGCAGTCGTATTTGGTTTCCAAAGCCTCGATAATGCGCGCAAATTCCTGCGGCGGCTTGTCCGCAAAGGCGTTTCGCAGCTCCTCTGCGGCGATATGTCGCGGGCTAAGGAGCAGATACGCCGCGCCGCCGTCGCCATCCTCACTTATCGCGCGTAAAATTTCATCATTCGCGCGAATGCCCCTTGCCGTCCCACTCGCGCAGGCTCAAAAAGCTCGTGCCGCCGTCAGCGTCCAAAGCCTTTTCGTTTGGAATTTGAGCGCGTAAGGCACCTTCATTTAAGCGCTCCTCGCTCGCGACCTCGATAAAAACGTCCGTGCCGAGCAGATAGCTGGTCCGCTCAAACTCGCTTTCGTACTCTAGGCCGTCAAATTTAGCGGCAAATTCGCGCACCTGCTCGTCCGCTTCGCAGCCGAACATCATCGCGTCGCTATCTGAAATTTTAACGATATAAGGCTCGTTCATGAGGCTTTTCGAATTTTATTGCGGCTCGCACTTTCCGTAAACCCACTCGCGAGTTTCGTTTAACTTAAACTCGCCGTCCTTTAGAAAATACTGCTTGCTGCTTTTGATCGCGTTTTCGCCCGCGGCTATGTAGTCGCCGATGAAGCCGCGATCCAGGACGTCGTGCGCTAAAATTTCAGGCTCAAAGACGTTTTGCGTCTTTTGCGTCTCGTGCCATTTGCCGCTCTCATCAGGCTCGCGCAGGGTGATGGAGATATTGTTGCCCGCCTCGTCGTAGCCGTAGATATACTCGTACTGCTTGCCATCGGAAGCCGTGCGATTTTTTATCACGTTGCCGCGCGCGTCGTAGCTAAACTCGTTTTCAAACACGACCTCCCAGCGCTGCAGCTCCTCGCGCCAAAGCATGGTTTGCTCGCGCAGAGGCCTGCTCTCCTCGGTCTCCTCGTGCACGTTTTTGTAGTACTCCCTCCACTCGTTTTTTGCGGCGTCCCAGCGCGATCTTAGCTCGCTAAAGCGCCTATGCTTAGGCTCGATCTTGCGCAAGATTTTTTCATCGCGCTGCCATGTGTCGTCCTTCCATATAAAATTTATCTCGCTGCGTGTCCCGTCCCCTGCCGTAAAGACGGTGTGTTTTGTAAGAGGTACCCATTTGCCGCGCCACGCGTAGCCTTCGGAGCCCGCGTAAACGTCGCCGTTGTAGTGATATATCGATTTTTCGTATGGCATCCATTTTTTTGCTTTGTCGTTCCATTCATAGGTCGCTACGAAATTGTTTCTATCGTTTTCATCGACAATCCTTTTTGTAAGGTGCGTCGGCGTCCATCTGCCCTTTTTTAGCGTGAAATTTTGCAAAATTTCCGTTTTGCCTTCGCGCTTTTCGACGGCTTTTTCACCCTCGTATGGCTTGCCGTCCTTGCTTTGCAGGCTGAAATAAATTTTTGAGCCGTCAGCAGCGATCTCCTGCTTGCTCATCGCCGTTTCGCGCAATTTGTTTGTATTCGCGTCCCAGTCGTATTCGACATTTTCGATCTCGCGCTCGCCGCTTTCGTCAAATTTGCTAAAGCTTTTCGATACGGATACCCCCTCTTCGCCGCTCTTTTTGTAGATTTTTTCTAGGCGGCGGGTTTTGGCGTCGTAGTTTTGGCTCACTTCATATTCGTAGCGCGGTACGGCGCCGCCCTCTGTTTTGTAGCTCGTCTTTTGCAGGCAAATTTTATCCGTTCGCGCTTTGAAATTTGATGCCGTTTCGTGCGTCTCGCCCGTCTCGGCCGCGCCCACAGGCATCGCAAGCGCTAATGTCGCCGCCAAAATAAAGCCTGCTAAAACCGCCGTCCGCGCCCTCGAATTTACCGCCGTCCGCACCCCAAAAGCGCCCGCCGAAATAATCGCTCGCGCCTTTAAATTTAGCGCCGCAAAATTTGCCGCATCCTCAGGCGAAATTTTAAAAACACCTCTCATGACCGCTCCTTTATTTAAATTTTAAATTGCGTCTACCGCTTTATATCCTCGCTCGAAAAAGCTCTCTCGCCTTCGTAAATTTTCTCATAGCGGCTTAGTTTGCCCTCTTTGAAATAGCCGATGAAATAGCTCGCCGATTTTTCGGCCTGCTCTTGCGAAATTTCATCGTAGAGATAGACGGACCCTTTTGATTTTTGTTTGTGTAGGCACGAACAGCTGCGAAAATAGCGCTTTTTGATTTTAAAATTTTGCGCATTCCCGCTTTGCTCGTCTGCGTGCTTTGTTGCGCTTATTTCGTTACTTTGCTTATCCGCGGGCGTCTGGTCATCTTTCCCGCCGCCCCCTATCGTCTGTTTTTGTCCGCTCGCCGCGCCGCGATCTTGCGCCTCTACGGCGGCAAAACAGATACTCGCCGAAATTAAAGCCGAAATAGCCGCTCTAATTAAAACCATTTTTCAACCTTTTCTTTTGCCGCCGCTGCGTGCGGACCTACCGCGGCGTTAGGATTTAAATTTTAAAATTTACGCGACACACAAATACTTCCGCGCTAGCTAAATTTAACCGCATAGCTCGCGCGGTGCCCGTTAAATTTAAACGCGTAGTTTGCGCGTTGCCTGTTAAATTTAATCGCAGCACGCGTACAATGCCGCGCAGATAAAATTTAGCCGCGAAATTTTATCTGCGCATCTTCAAACGCTACTTTATCTTTTTATATTTCCACGTCTGCTCCGTTATGAGCTCGGGTTTGCCGTCTTTAAGCTTAAATTCCTTAAAGCTCGTTATCGCGTAGATACTAGGCATCTCAAACATCATGAGCGCGGCTCCGTATCCCACGCTATCGGCCGGGATTGCGGTATCGTAAGTAGCCTCCGAGCGCCCGGTTTGCACCCATTTGCCGCTCGCGTCAAGCTTGTAGGTATCCATCGCGGTATTGCTGCCGCGCTCGTCATAGCTATAGACGTATTTGTTGCTGCTGGAATTTGATTCGTAGCTTTGCTCAAGCGGGCGCTCGCTCGATTTATCGTAAATTTCACCGTTTGAGTAGCTTTTGACCCAATCTTTAAGCTGCTCATCCCACAGATACGAGGTCATATTAAGATCTGCGCCCTTCTTGATAACGGTTTGTTTGCTCATATTATCCCACGCGCCCTTCTCGTCGTTCCAGATGAAGCTCGTAACGACCTCCTCGCCCTTTGCGGCATCAAGCTCATGCTTACTCATCGTCGCGTTTTGCCACGCGCCGTTTTGGAAAGTACTGCGGATCTGCTCGTAGCTGCCGTTTCGATCGCCGTTAAGCATCTCTCGCTCGCTGTTTTGCCACGCGCCGTTTACAAACTCGTAGCTCACGTATCCGTTCATCTCTCCTGAGCCGTCATAGAAAATTTCGGTCTTATCTTTGGGCTGCCAGCTCTTGCCGTCCCATTTGAAGCTTATCGTAAGCTCCTCCTTATCCCACGCGTTTCTTACGGATCTGTTCATGCTCTCTTTCTGCCATTTGCCCTTTATGAGCTTATATCGCACATCCTGCGTCGCGTTGCCGTCGTAGCTGGAGACGGTTTTGCTCGCATTGCGCGTGCCGTCATCCGCTATCGAATTGCTCTCGCGCGTCGTGATGCCGTCTTTGACGCTTTCCGTGTAGTCTTCTATTTTTTTCCACTTGCCGCTTTTAAGATCGAGGCCAAATACTTCAAATTTAACCATTCCCCCCTTTTCGTCAAAGTAGCTGATCTCTTTGTGGCTAGAGCTTAGGCCGTCCGAGGAGTTCGTATCTCTTATCTGCTCTAGCTTGCGCGTCGCCGCATCGTAGCTTAGATGCGTGCTCTGCTTGCGATCTCCGAGTGAGCTGTAGCTCATGCTTTGCACCATATACTCATACTCCTTGGCAAACGCCGCCGCACAGAGCAGCGCAAGTATCGTAGCGAGCTTTTTCATCCTCTCTCCTTGGAAAAATTTTGATAATTATATAATGTTCGTATATAAAAACGGATAAAATTTCGCCGCGCGGCTAAATTTAAAAAACTTCGATTTTTAGGCGGTAGTGGTGAAATTTTACGTCGCCAAACTGCTGGAATTTTAGTAATATTTTGATCTGATTTTGCGTTAGTTGTCGATAGAATTTATGCGAAATAGAATTGCGTGCGAGCTTCTTCTAAATTTTAAACAGATCTAGGCTGATTTATATCAAAGCTTCACTGCGTGCCGTTAGCGATAAAATTCTACGTCATAAAATTTTAAATTCACGCGCAGATCTGCTTGAAAAGATGAAAATGTGGTACTAAATTTTTTGATAGCTCAAAATTTCAAATAATGTCAATTTTTAAAAAGCGACGTTGATTAAGCGATACTAATCGCAGAATCGCTTATCCGTGTCATTTGCTTTGCGCTTGGCTAGGAAGTCCGCCTTTTTAGCGGGGTCTGCGAAAAACTCGTCCTGCCTAAGTAGCGCGGCGTCCATTTTGTCCTCGGCTGCCTTGAGCGCGGCGGCGCGATCTGCGAAGTGCGATGGAAATTTCTCATCAAATATCGCTTTATACGGGTGCGCCTTGACCCAGTCTCTTGCGCGTGCCGCCGCATCGCGCTGTTTAGCGAGATCGCAGAATGCGTATGGATTTACCACGTTGCCGACGAGCTGTAAAAACGCCGCGTTCGCGGACTCGGTCTGGCGAAACATCTCGTCCTTGATGTCGATGACGCGAGCGAAGGTTAGGAAGCGATTTTTGCCCGCGTAGAACCAAAACACCGCGTCGTCCTTAAGCCCTAGATCATAAGCGCGCGCAGCGACGGTCATCAGCGTGGTCGGAGCGACCATGTCCGGGGCGTCTTCGATGATTTTGATCGCCTTTTTTAGGCTCGCCACGTCGTTTTTCATCAACAGATCGTCGATCGGCTCGTAAACATGCACGTATTCGGGCTTGCCCTCCTTAGCCGAATAAAACGGCGAAACATAGATGTCGATCGAAGTGATTTTTTCTACTTTATCCTCACCCTGGGCGCTTAAAGTCGCAGCCGCCGCCGCACACAGCAGCAATGAACGAAATTTTTTCATGGTCTCTTCTTCGGTTAAATTTTGTAAATTTGCTTCGTAATTATACCCTTAAATTTAAGAGCGCGAGCTTGATTTTTAACGAATATATTTTTGCGGAATTTTAATTTTTGCGGCAGCTCTATTTTCTTTTAATTCGGCTTCAGCGCGACGCTTTACGCGGCCAAATTTAACGCCGCTAGTCATAAAATTTAGCTCATAATTTAGATTACTTAGCTAAATTTTTCCGTTTGCGCTTAATCCGAAAACGAATTTCGCCTTTACGTTTAAATTTCATCGCCGAAAAAGTCGCCGTCGATGTCACAAATCTCGATATTTTGCCGCACCTGAACGCCGAGTTTGTATTTTATCATCAGTTCCGCCAGCCGTTCGCCGTCAATCAAAACAATCGTGTAATTTTGCATGTTTGCGGCGCATCTTGCGGCATCCTTGCTAAATTTTGACGTCGTGATAAATACACCCTTTTTGGTCTGCTTATCTGATATCGCGCCTACGAATTTTTGAATTTCAGGACGCGAAACCGCGCCTTGCCAGCTTTTAGCCTGTATGTAAATTTGCGATAATCCAAGCTCATCTTCATCTATAATACCGTCTATGCCGCCGTCCGCACCGTTTTTGGTTAGTCTGCCTACTCCGTAGCCCATTTTTTCGAGCAAGCATGTCACCAAATACTCAAAAAAGCTCGGCTTTTTTTGTGAAATTTCGTCTAAAATTTGAGATTTTAGATTTTTTGCGAGCTCGTTTGTTGTCTCGACGATGATGTCGCTAGGCGTCTTTTCTTGCGTCACGATTTGCGAGATTTTGGTGCTTGGCGCGCTTTTGTTTTTATAAATTTCATCGTACCAAGCCTCAAATTTTGCCTGAGCGTCCTTACTTTTTAGCATTTGTTTGCCAAGATCCGTTATCTCGTACACGCCTCTACCTGATCTTTTGATAGGCTTTTTAACGTCAGGTAAATTTACAACTTCTTTATTTCCTGCAAAATCCGATAACGCCCAGCTTGCACGGTTAACATATACAAGCATGCCGCTAGGTATCCTCTGTAAGAGTTCGTCGTCGTTAAATTTATAGTGCTTTGTAATGAACTCGAAAATTTCTTTTCTGTCTGCCTTGCCGCGCTCGCCGATAAATCTTAAAATCGGAAACATCATCTCTTTGTAGCTTGGTATCATCGTTTTTCTCCTAATTTTTTACAATTTTACCTCTCTAGGCCTGCAACTTAAAAACTTCAAATTTTACCGCTAAATTTAATGTTGCGCATTAAATTTTATCCTGGAGGCCCGTTTTCGCCGCGTTGCGGTAGAAATCGATCTGATCTTTTTTGATGATGCGGATGTAGTCGGTGCTGCCGGGATGCCCGCTTTGAAAGCCCGCCGTCATCACGTAGGTGCCGCCTTCTTCGATGAGCCCGCGCTGCAGAGCCTCGCTTATGATACGTGCGAGCAGCGAGTTGATGCTCGTTTTTTCCTTGACCATCGCTGGATTTACGCCCCACACGAGACTTAGCGCGTGCGCGGTCTGCTCGTCGTGCGCGATTGCGATGATGTCGATTTTGGCGCGGTTGCGTGCGAGTTTAATCGCCGAGCGTCCCGAGCCCGTGATCGAAAGTATCGCGCCCGCGCCCAATCTTGCGGCAAGCGCTGCGGTGCTTGAGGTGATCATATCGGTCTCGTCATAGAAATCGTAATCGTTAAATTTATCGTAAGGATAGATCTTTTCGGTCTCGCGGATCGTCTCGCTCATCGCGGCGACCACGGCTGCGGGGTTTTTGCCGATGGCGCTTTCCTCGCTTAGCATCACGGCGTCGGTGCCGTCAAGCACGGCGTTTGCGACGTCGCTGATCTCGGCTCTGGTGGCGCGCTCGTGCTCGGTCATGCTAAGCATCATCTGCGTGGCGGTGATGACGGGCTTTGAGCGGGCGTTGGCTAACGCGATGATGCGCTTTTGGATACGCGGGATCTCATAAAACGGCATCTCAATGCCTAGATCTCCGCGCGCGACCATTATGCCGTCGCTTGCTTCGATGATCTGCTCGATGTTTTCTACAGCGTCGAATTTCTCGATCTTGGCGTAAATTTTAGCTTTTGAGCCCAGCGAGTTTAAAATTTCGCGCACGCGCAGGATGTCGTTTTGAGACTGCACGAAGGAGATGCCTACAAAATTTACGCCGTGCGCCGCGCCCCAGCGCAGATCTGCGAGGTCTTTTTGCGTGATGACGTCGATATTTAGGCGGGTATTTGGGAAATTCACTCCCTTATTTGAGCTTAAAAAGCCGTCGTTTTCGAGCACAGCCTGCACGCCTTGCTCGCTTACCGCGACTACCTTGGCGCGGATCGAGCCGTCGTAGAGGTAGATAAACTCGCCTACCTTCATTAACGGCAAAATTTCAGGGTGGTTGATACACAGCTCGTATTCGCCAGGGGCAGTCTTTTTGCCGATGATTTCGCGAGGAAGGAAGGTGATTTTATCGCCCGTTTTTAGTTTAAAATTTTCCTCGAGCTTGCCGACGCGAATCTTTGGGCCGCTGATGTCCTGAAAGACGCCTATGCGCACGCCCAGACTCTTTTCTACGGCGCGAATTTTGTTTAAATTTGCCTCGTGATACTCGTGCGTGCCGTGGCTAAAGTTCATCCTAAAAGCGTTGCAGCCCGCCTTTACCATCGCGCTCATCATCTCTTCGCTGTCGCTTGCGGGCCCGATGGTCGCTAGGATTTTGGTTTTTTTAAGCATCTTTTCTCCTTTAAATTTAAAATTTATCGCCGCATTAGGCGAAATTTTGCGCAAAATTTTGAAATTTCTAAATTTTAAAATTCGCTAGACGAAGGAATTTAAAAATTCTACTTCACGGCTTCACGGCGAAATTTTAAAATTTCATAGCTTGCAATGCAGATTAAATTCTAAAAATTCGCGTTTGAATGAAACTTTTAAAATCCCCTATATATGTGAAGCGCGAGCAAAATTCTAAAATCCTCGCCGAAGTAAAATTTCAAAATTCTTGCCCGAGCGAAATTTTAAAAATTCCTCTTTATTGCATCATTTCCGCGTCAAATTTTGCATCATCAAAGCTCGCTCCTAAATATTCGCAAGCACTTTTTGCGTCGCGAAGTGCGTTGCCTAGGCAGCTCGTAGCGCCGGGGCTTGGGGTCATATTAAAGATAATCCCCGGATTTTCGCCTATTCTAGCTTCACCTAAAAGCAGCTTTTTTTGTGAGTGTGAGATTACTTGCGGGCGCACGCCGCCAAAGCCCTTGGCATAGTAGATGTCCTCCTCGCGGATGCTAGGTATGATCTTGCGTGCATTTTTGACGAAAAGCTTTTTGCCTAAAATCGGTATCTCAAAGCCTATATTGCGGATTAAGAAATCCCTTACCTCGCTATCGCCAAAATTTTGCCAAATGACCTTGGCTACGTCCATGTCAAAATTTAATGATTGAAAAAATTCCGGCACCGAACGACAGCCCTTGTAGCGCTCGAGCTTCGGCATCGTAAGCGCGGTAGGGCCGAATCTCGTGCAGCCGCCTGCGAGCAAATCCGGATCGCCGTGAAGCGCGGCAAATGGAAGCTTTGGGTTTTGCACCATGTAAACCTTGCCGTTTAGAAGTTTTTGCTTGGTTAGATAGAAGCTGCCAGCGATGCAAATCGTGCTAAGATCCTGCCCAAGCCCCATTTTGTGCGCCAGCCACAGCGAATGAGCGCCCGCATCTACGACTACGAAATCGGCGCTTAGTGAGAGTCTATTTGCAGTGCGGATATAGAGCTTATCGCCTACTTTAGTGATGTTTTGCACCTCGGTGTTGAGGTACAGATCGCAGGTTTTGCCATCCACGTTTTTAGCGTTTTGCACGAAGGAATTCGCCATCGCGCCGTAATCGATCGTCGTGTAAACTCCCGATTGCACGCCCATCGCGGCGATATTTTCCGCTCGCTCCTCGCCGCGCCCATCAAAAACTAGCTTGGGCTCGATTTTCTTAAGTGCTTCCTTGTCGAAAAGCTGCAGATACGGATAAAGCTCTTTAAATTTCTCAAAGCGCTCTTTTATGAGCTCTACTTCGCTCTCGCCCACGCCAAGAGCCATTTTCTGCCCCTGAAATAAAAATTTATTCTCATATCCGTGCTTTTGGCAATATTTCACGATCATATCTGCCTTGCGCTTGACTTCGGTCGCTTTTTGCAGGTCGTAGTTGGTCTCGATGTCGCCGCAATGAATCGTCTGAGAATTTGCACTGGCTTTAGAATTTAGCGTCGCAAGCCCTTCGTATTTTTCCAGTAGAGCAATATTTTTGATTCCGCTAAATTCTGCCAGCACGTACGCTAGCGCGCTGCCCGTTATACCGCCGCCTATGATGATTACTTCGTAATGTCTTTCTTGCATGCCCTTTCCTTATCGAATTTGGCTGCAATTGTGCGAAAATTTCGCTTAAAAGCTAGTTATAAAAGCGTGAATTTAGATGATTTTATATAAAATTCGCACCATTTCATTTTGGGAGTAGTATATGAAAAAATCGATTCTTGTCGGATTAAGTTTGATTATAGCCACGTCGCTGTGGGGCGCGGATAGGAAAATTTATCGCCTTAAGCTAGCTCAGACTTACGAGCTTAGTATGCCTATCGTAGGCGATGTCGCTAAGCGTATGGCAGATCTTGCAGATAGTATGTCTGATGGCAGGCTGAAAATCAGTATCGACGCGCCTAGCAAACATAAAGCACCTTTTGCGATCTATGATATGGTCAAAAACGGACAATACGATTTAGGCTATACTGCGAGCTACTATTATAAAGGCAAAAATAGCGCGAATATGCTGTTTACGACCGTGCCTTTTGGTATGACGAAAGACGAACAGCACGCTTGGTATTACTTTGGCGGAGGCAAGGAGCTAGCGGATAAATTCTATGCTAAAAGTAATCTAAAGGTCTTTAATATCCTAAATAGTGGCATGCAGATGGGTGGCTGGTTTAAAAAAGAGATTAATACGCTAGATGATCTAAAAGGGCTTAAATTTAGAATTCCAAGCTTTGGCGGGGAGGTTATGAGCCGCCTTGGCGTCGCAGTAGCTACGATACCGGTAGGTGAACTATATATGGCGCTAGAGATGGGCACTATCGATGCGGTCGAGTGGGCAAGCCCCAGCTTTGATATACCTCTAGGCTTTCACAAAGTCGCAAATTACTATTATACGGGATGGCAAGAACCCGCTAGCGAGCAGCAGATAGTGATAAATCTACAAACTTGGCAGAAGCTTCCTAAGGACTTGCAAAATATCCTAGAGGCTTCGATCGCCAAGGCGCGCGAATACGCAGAAAACGAGACGTTTTATAAAAACGTAATAATTTGGGACGAGATCAAAAAGAAATATCCGAACGTTCAGATTCGCTCTTTTTCGCCCGAGATCATGCGTGCGCTTCGCAAGGCGACGGATGAAATTCTAGCCGAAGAAAGCGAGAAAAATCCCGATTTCAAAGAGATTTGGGAGAGCCAAAAGGCGTTTTTAGCTAAAGCTAGAACGTGGACGAAGATGGGTGATTTTACATATATCGAAAAAACGGGCGATGTTGAAGCTGAGCAGAATTTCACTGCTTCGGTGAAAAAAATCTCTGTTCCTGAGCCCATAAATAGCGCAGCCAGTGAGATAAATGCAAGCACCGCCGCCCCAAAAAACGAGGATAATCAGACGAAATAGTGCTTCATTTTTTAGCTGCGTTTTTATGCCGCGCGGCTAAACTAAGCGCCAGATAAAGGTGCATGCGGCTTAAATTTGATCGGCAATTTAGGCAATTTAGGCGAGGCGCGGGTGATTAAAATGCAGGCGATTTACTTATTTGCAGCTGCGTAGCTCGGCAATATCTTTAAAATTTTAATTTATGAAAGCGGCGATGAAATTTTATCGCCGCTTTAGCATTTAAGTTAAGGCGCGCAATTCGCATCACTGCGTTTAAAGCCCCCGTTTAAAGCCGCTCGGTCGCCGCCGCACAAGGCTAGAATTTTATCAAGCTCCAAGCCTCCTATCTTTTTGCTTTATTCTTTTATCTTTTGCGTTATTTAAGCTTGATATTCCGCCGTGCTCGCTTGCGGGCACCATCGCGCTAGGCGAATAATCTTACTTTTTCATTTTGCGTAGTTAGTGGAGGAGCTTTGGCGAAGCGTGCCAATCTGAGATTTTAAATCAGTAGCGTTCATAAATTCTACATTTTAAAATTTCAGCGCTTTTATCTTGCAAATGCCGCTTTTAAATGGAATTTACTTTGGGTTTTTTTGCTGTATAAAGTGGCAAACTTCAAATAAAATGCAAAATTTTAAAATTTTGGCGCCTGAATATCACAAGTAATGAGAATTTAAAATTTTGTCTTTCGGAGATTAAGTACAAAGCGCGTTAGAAAAAATTTTATAGGTCAAATTTCATTTTAAGCGATTGTAAATTTAAAAGCTTGCGTGCAAATTTTTTAAAGCCTGCTCTAGTTAGAATTTATCACTAAACTAGACGGGCTAAGCCTTGGAATTTCACAGCGTAAATTTTAAAATTCTGTGCGAGTTGGGCTTAAAATTTTAAAATTTGATTCTACCTGCGAAAACTCTTCAATTTCACGGCTTAGAATTTTGATGGAGAATTTTGCTGCAACGCTATTTTTTGGGATGTGATAAAATTACGCGACATGCAAAGCCGCGTAGAATATTGAGCTAGGCTCGCTGCTGCAAGCCTAGCGAATGTCATAAGCTAAAAAAGGCGTTGCCGTAAAGCGTAAAATTTTATTTCAAAGCCTTAAAAAGCTCCACGCTATCGAGCTGTTCCCACGGGTATTCGTCATTTCCGACCTGTCCGCGTGCGGCTACGTCGGCGTAGAGAAAGCTTCCTTTGCCGGGGCGATCAAGGCCGAATTTATCGATGATCCAGCGCGGCGTGAGCGGGAATTTTTCGAGCACGAAAGCGGATAGCTCATCGTCGCTCGCCGTGCCTAAATTCGTCCCCATGCAATCGACGCTGACGCTGACGGGTTTAGCCACGCCGATTGCGTAGCTGAGCTGGACGATGCATTTTTTCGCAAGCCCCGCCGCGACGATGTTTTTGGCGATATAGCGCGCCGCGTAAAGTCCGCTACGATCGACCTTGGTGTAGTCTTTGCTACTTTGAGCGCCGCCGCCTATCGGGCTGTAGCCGCCGAAGCTATCGACGATCAGTTTGCGCCCCGTTAGGCCACTATCGTGAAGTGAGCTGTGATTTACGTAGCGGCCGGTAGGATTGATGTAGATGATAGTCTTGCTTTTGTCGTAAAGTTCCTTCGGAAGCCCCGCCGAATCGATTAAATTTCCGATCAGATCTCGGACGCGCTCGATACTCATACTCTCGACGCATGGCGCGGAAACCACGATCGTATGGATGCTTTGCGGCTTGCACTCCTCAAAATTGCTCTTCGTGCCGTAATCGACGCTAACCTGCGTCTTAATATCGACGCCAAGCTCGTTAGGATGGGATTTCGCGTAGGCATAAACGTGATCGCAAAGCGCTCTTGCGTAGGTAATCGCCGCCGGCATAAAATTTTTCGTCTCGCAGCTTGCGAAGCCGAACATTATGCCCTGATCTCCCGCTCCGATCTCGCCGCCTTCTTGATCGACGCCTTGGTTGATGTCGGGGCTTTGCTGGTTTAAAAATACGTCCACTTGCAGATCCTGCGGATGCAGGCACTGCGCGCGCGTGAAATGAGGGTTGTCGTTGTAGCCGATCTCGCTAAGCGCGCCCTTTACGATGTGGCGGTAATCGTCGTGGGTAAAATCGATCTTGGCATTTACTTCGCCGCCGATTACTACGTGTTTGCCCGCGATGAAAACCTCTGCCGCGACGCGCCCGTTGGGGTCTTGTTTTAAAATTTCATCCACGATGCTGTCTGCGATGATATCGGCGCATTTATCGGGATGTCCTGGGCTTACTACTTCGCTTGTGAAAAGATACATATCTGCTCCTGATTAAAATTTCGGGGGCATTTTATCTAACGAGGTTTTAAAATTAACTAAAAATTACGAAATTCCGCTCAAATTTAAATGTGCTTAAATAAAATTTCGATATATTTCAAACGATGTTTTGATTGAAAGGTAAAAAATGAGTTCGATTCAAAAATTAGTAGCCAGCTACAAAGATAAAAATCTAGTTCTGCGCATAGTTACGGGTTTGATAATAGGCGCCATTTTGGGCTTTGCTGCGCGTTCGACGGCAGGCGATATTGCGGCAGAGCACAATTCGTTTTTAATAAACGTAGTAGCTTTTGCGGAAATTTTAGGAAATTTATTCGTAGGCGCCCTTAAAGCGGTAGCTCCGATTTTAGTTTTTATCTTGATTTTAAGCTCGATCGTAAATAAACAATACGGTAGCGCAAGCGGCTTAAAACGCGTGGTCGTCCTATATATCGTAGGCACATTTTTAGCCTCGTGCGTGGGGGTAGCGACCAGCTTTTTATTCCCTACGGAGCTTGCTCTAAGCAATGTCGGCGCGGCGGAAAATACGGTTCCCGCGAGCGTTTGGATCGTGCTAAAAGACCTGCTTTTTAAGGTCGTAGATAATCCGCTAAACGCTATCGCGCACGGAAACTACGTAGGAATTTTAACCTGGGCGATAGGTCTTGGCGTCGCGCTTAAATTTTGCACCAATGAAACGAAGAAAATTTTTACCGATCTGGGCGAAGCGGTAACCAAGATCGTGCAGTTCGTCATCCAGCTCGCGCCGTTTGGAATTTTCGGTCTAGTGGCTTCTACTGTGTATCAAACCGGCGTCGATGCGCTGCTTGGATACGTGCGAATCGTAGTCGTGCTAGTAGGTGCGATGGCGTTCGTAGCCCTCGTGGTAAATCCGCTCATCGTCTTTGCGGTGATTAAGAAAAATCCGTATCCGCTCGTATTTACCTGCCTGCGCGAAAGCGGCCTCACGGCGTTTTTCACCCGCAGCTCGGCGGCGAATATCCCCGTAAATTTAAATTTATGCAAAAAGCTCGGCATCAGCGACGAGCTAAGCTCGATCTCGATCCCTTTGGGAGCTACGATAAATATGGCGGGCGCTGCGGTGGTAATCGCGATCTTGGCGCTTGCTGCGGCTCATACGCTTGGTGTGCGCCCCGATTTTTGGACGGCGCTACTGCTTTGCGTGGTTTCGGCGGTCGGTGCGTGCGGCGCTAGCGGCGTGCCAGGCGGCTCATTGATGCTGATACCGCTTGCGTGTTCGCTCTTTAATATCTCAAACGACATTGCAATGCAGGTAGTCGCGATCGGCTTTATCATCGGCGTAATCCAAGACTCTGTAGAAACTGCGATCAATAGCTCCACGGACGTGATTTTTACGGCGATCGCGTCGCAAAGTATGCAAAAATAACTCACCTTAAAATTTTACCGCAAATTCCGCTGAGACGGCGGATTTGCGGTTTTTAAAATTTTACTTATTCTTTTTTGATAAAATTATCCAAAAATTTTAAAAGGAAATCGATGAATTGGAATTTAGGCGAGCTGTTTGCAAACGAAGCGGAATTTAGCGGCGCGATAGATAGCGCCTTCGCGCAGGCCCTGGATTTTGAAGCTAAATTTAAAGGCAAGCTTCACGCGCTAAGCAGCGCAGAATTCTTAGGCGCGCTTGAGCTTTATGAGGGCATCAGCGAGCAGATCGGCAAGATAATGAGCTTTGCGCATCTAAGATTTGCGCGAGATACGAGCCTTGGGGCGCAGCAGGCCAAGACGGAGCAGGCTTGCAACGACATTTCGCAGAGCCTGCTTTTTTTCGAGCTTGAGTTTAACGAGCTTAGCGCTGCAAAACAGGACGAGTTTATCGCAGGGGGCGGGAGATTCAGATATTATTTGAGCCTGCTTAAGCAGCGCAAGGCCCACCAGCTAAGCTTGCCGCAAGAAAGCGTGCTTTTAAAAACTTCGCCCGTAAGCGGTGAGGCGTTTTCGCGGCTTTTTGACGAGAGCATGGCGCGGATGAGCTTTGATTTTCGCGGACAAAAGCTTGGCGAGGAGGAAATTTTAAGCCTGCTTCATAGCTCTGATCGCGAGGTGCGAAAGGACGCCGCAGCCTCGCTAAGCGCGGTGCTAGAGCAAAACTCCCACCTGCTTGGCTACATCTACAATATGATCAAAACCGATCTTAAAATTCGCTGCGAGCTGCGCGGTTACGATAAAGCCGAGGCGGTGATGCATGAAGAAAATCAGATAAATATCGCAAGCGTCGATGCGCTGATTGCAGAGACGGAACGAAGCTTCGCTCTAGTCGGTAAATTTTACGCCAAAAAGCGCGAAATTTTAGGCTACGACGCGCTGTATGATTACGACAGATACGCGCCGCTTGGGGGCGATGAGAGCGAGTTTAGCTTCGAGCAGGCTAAGCAGATCGTGCTTGCGGCGTTTGAAAAATTTAGTCCTAAATTTAAGCAGATCGCGCTGATCGCGTTTGAGCGAAACTGGATCGACGCGATGCCCGCGCAAAATAAGCAAAGCGGCGCGTTTTCGCATTCCGGCTCGCGTGATACGCACCCTTTCGTGCTTTTAAATTTCACGCGCAAGCGCCGCGACGTATTTACCCTCGCGCACGAGCTGGGGCACGCGATACATCAGTATCTAAGCTACGGCGTGGGCTATTTTAACTCTTTCACGCCGCTAACGACGGCTGAGACTGCGTCGGTTTTCTGCGAGATGCTGGTGTTTGATTATATGCGCGAAAATTTTTCAAATTTAAACGGCTCGCCAAATTTAAAAAGCAACGCCGCCTTGGACGGCTCGCAAAATTTAAAGCGCGACGCTTCGCAAGAGGCTCAGGACGGTGAAATTCCAAACGAGCACGCCGTAAAACACGCCGTCTCGCAAGACTCTGCGGGTTCGTGCGAGCTTGCAGCGAGCAATACAGATATGCTCTCGCAGGCCGCAAACGATAAGACCGCGCTAAGAGCGATGCTTGCGGCAAAGATCGAAGATATCTTCGCTACGCTTTACCGCCAGATCGGATTTACGACCTTTGAGCGGCGCGTGCATGCAAGCGCGGATGAGCTAAGCGTTGAGCAGGTGGGTGAGCTTTGGATGGAGGAGTCGCGCAAGATGTTTGCGGGCGAGCTAATCTTGCAGGATCATTACAAAAGCTGGTGGAGCTACATCCCGCACTTCATCCACTCGCCGTTTTACTGCTACTCATACGCCTACGCGCAGCTTTTGGTGCTCGCGCTTTACGGGCTGTATAAGAGCGGCAGGCTCGAAAATTTCGTTCAAATTTACACCGAGTTTTTAAGCTCGGGCGGCAGCGACGCGCCGCAAAAGCTAGTGGCGAAATTCGGCTTTGACATCAATAAAAGCGAGTTTTGGCGCATCGGCATAGAGCAGGTCGCGGCGCTTGTAGATGAGTTTGTGAGGGGTTAGGATGATAGATAAAATTTTAAAAGACGATAAATTTATCGCTACGAGCAGCGCAAATATAGGCGCGGTTTTGGATTATGTTTTGGCTCTTGGATATGGATTTGGCATCGTTGCGAGGACGGATCAGATAAAATTTGACCCGCCGCTGCCGGAGGAAATTTTAAAAAGCTTCAAAATGCCCGCGATCTTTTTGCAGCTGGAGGAATACACGCTCTCTAGCGCGCACCTTAGCAAGGATGAGCTGGTTTTCGAGGCGGGATTTGGGCCACAAGATTTTGCAAGCACGCTTAGCGTGCCGTTTTACGCGGTCTTACAGATTGTCGTGGACGGCAAGCCCATCGCGGTAAATTTCTCCCAGCCCGAGTCCGAGTGGCTTAAGCGCGAAAAATCGCGTAAAATTTTCTCAAAATGAGTGATATTTTAGAAGGTCTTAATCCCGCTCAGCGCGAGGCTGCGAGCCATGTGGACGGAGCGATGCTAATCCTAGCGGGTGCTGGTAGCGGCAAAACTAAAACGATCACCGCGCGCCTTGCCTATCTGCTCGCAAACGGCGTGCCTCCGGGAAATACTCTCACGCTTACGTTTACTAACAAAGCCGCCGCCGAGATGCGCTCGCGAGCGCTTAATCTGATAAGCGGGCTAAATTTAAGCAGCATGCCGCTTCTGTGCACCTTTCATAAATTCGGGCTTTTGTTTTTGAAATTTCATATTAGCGAGCTTGGACGCAGCGCAAACTTCCAAGTAATCGATACCGACGATAAGAAAAAGATCATCAAGGGCTTTGAGATAAATTTACCCACGTCGCTATTGGCGGCTAAAATTTCAACCTACAAAAATTCTCTGATCGGCCCCAAAGATATCGACGAGCTTCTAAAGGGCGAAGATGACGAGCTAAGCAGGATGTATAGCGGATTTTACGCGCATTGCGCTGATGCATACAAGCGCTACGAGGCGTATTTGGCGGCGAATAATCTTGTGGATTTCGATGATCTACTGATCTTGCCGTATAAAATTTTAAGCGCGAATGAGCGGCTATGCGATGAAATTTCGCGCCGTTACGCCTATATAACGGTGGATGAGTATCAGGACACCAACGACATTCAATTCAAGCTGCTGCAAAAGCTCTGCGCCGCGCACGAAAACCTCGCGGTGGTGGGCGATGACGATCAGAGTATCTACGGCTGGCGCGGCGCGCGTATAGAAAATATTCTAAATTTTAAAGATCAGTTCTCAAACGTGAAATTTATCAAGCTCGAGCAGAACTACCGCTCCACGGATGAAATTTTAAATGCCGCCAACGAGCTCATCTCGCATAACAAAAACCGCCTCGGCAAGAGCCTTACTAGCATGAACGGCGGGGGCGAAAAGATCGAAATTTTGCATTCAGACGAGGAGGGCATCGAGGCGGCAAAGATTGCAGAAGCCATAAAAAAGCTGCTTTCAAGCGGCGTAGCGCCCTCTCAAATCGCCGTGCTTTACCGCGTAAACGCTCTTTCGCGCGCGCTGGAAGAGGGGCTGAATCGCGCCAAAATCCCGTACAAAATGGTAGGCGGCGTGAAATTTTACGAGCGCGCCGAAATCAAGGATACGATCGCCTATCTGCGCTTAGTAAACGACGAGCACGACGACTTTTCGATGAGGCGGATCATAAACGTACCCAAGCGCGGCATCGGCAAGGTCTCGCTAGCAAAGCTCGAGGAGCTTTCGCGCCTGCGACTTATCAGTCTATTTGACGCGTTTAGCGAGCCTGATGCGGGGCTTAGCGCCAAGGCGGCGCAGGCTCTAGCGGAGCTTAAAAGCGGCATCGCTTCTATTTCCGCGCTAGCCGATACTATCAAAAAAATAGAGGCATTGGAGCCCACTTTCGGACTAAAGGCTTACTACGCCTCGCTTCCGGACGGCGCCGACCGGGTAGCGAACATCGACGAGTTTTTGGCTATGCTAAAGGATGAAGCTAGCAATAAGCCCGATTTTGATCTGGCGGAATTTTTAAACGAGCTAAGTCTTCTTAGCGATCAGGACGCCATCATGGGCGATGCGATAAACATAATGAGCGTACACGCAAGCAAGGGGCTTGAGTTCGAACATCTTTTCGTAATCGGGCTAGAGGAGGGCTTTTTCCCGCTTTTGGGCGATAGTAGCGACATCGAGGAGGAGCGCAGACTCGCATACGTAGCGATTACGCGCGCCAAACGCACTCTCACGCTTAGTTTTGCCGCTAGCCGCTTTTATCGCGGCAAGCGCGAGAGGCTCGATGCTAGCAGGTTTATAGCCGAGGCGGGTTTGGTGGCTAAAGAGCCTCCGCGCGAGCAAAGCAGCGGCTTTAGCAAGGGCGAGCTGATCAAACACAAGCTATTTGGGATCGGACAGATCACGGCGGTAAACGGCGACCGACTCACTATAAATTTCGGCGGAATTTCGCGCGTGATAATGTCGAATTTCGTAGAAAAGATCGGCTCTTATGAATAGATTGTTTTTGGCGGACAAGCCCGCGGGCATAGGCAGCAATAAATTTTTAAGCGCTCTTAAGCGCAAATACGGCGTGAAAAAGGCTGGCTTTAGCGGTACGCTCGATCCTTTCGCAAGCGGCGCGCTGATCGTAGCATTCGGGCAATACGCGCGCTTTTTTAGATTTTTAAAGAAAGAGCCAAAAGTTTACGCCGCGACGCTGTGGCTGGGCGCGCAAAGCCCAAGCGGCGATAATGAAAACATAGGGCGCGTGGAGCAAATCCCGCCGCTTTCGCGCGAGGTTTTAGATGCCGCGATGGCGCAAATGCGCGGCGAGATAAAATTTATACCGCCCGCTTTCAGCGCCAAGAAAATTGACGGCGTGCGCGCATACAAGCTCGCGCGCGCGGGCGAAGAGGTGAGCCTAAAAGAAACCTCGATGCGGGTTTTTGATGCCGAAATTTTAAGCTACGCTCACCCCTTCTTGAGCTTTCGCGTTGCGCTTAGCGAGGGCGGCTACGTGCGCTCTTTTGCGCAAATTTTAGCAGAAAAGCTAGGCGCCACGGGCACGCTAAGCGCGCTTAGGCGGCAGAGCGAGGGGGCTTTTTGTTTGCAAGATCCGCGTTTTGCGGATGAGGCGGCGCTAAATCCGCTCGAGTTTTTGGACCTCGCGCCGAACTTTTACGACGGCGACGCGCGCGACGTGATCTTGGGCAAGAAGCTCGCCGCAAAGGATTTGGCGAGCCGCGCGGACGGCCGCTATCTGCTTATCTGCGGCGATTTTTACTCGATCATCGAAATTAGCGCGGGCGAGGTGAGGTATCTTTGGAACGACGTTCCGATCGCGGGCGGTGGGTTTTAATCAGCGCCTCTAGCTTGCGGCGGAATTTTGATCGGACGGTTCGAGTTTGAAATTTTGAAGCGATCATAAATACGGAGCGTTTTAAATTTACTCGCATAGGACGCTGCTATGTGCGGCTAAATTTTATCGTGCGGAGCAGCGAGCGAGAGATCACGCTTTTTCGTTGCGCACAGATCGCAAATCGGCCTTAAGCGGTATAAATTTCAACGTGCGGCTAAACAAGCGACGCTCGCTTGTGAAAAGGAATAAATCCGCGGGGGTTAAATTTAAACGCGACCAAGCGGCGTTTAAATTTGCTTTTGCTGCGCGATGGCGACGTGCCGCGAGATTAAAATTTCGCGATTTACAAAGCGCGCAGGTCGGGGCTTATTGCGGCGCAGCAAGCGGCCTGTGTCGAATGAAATTCTAGCTCGCGGCGGTGCGTGTATGCGCCGACGGGTTTGATTTTGCAGCGGGCGGCATACCGCTAAACTAAATTTATGACCTAGTGCGGCGTGCAGCGGTGCGGCTAGAATTTTGCCGGTTTGGAATTTTAATCGCTAAGATAGATTTGCGCCGCGGATTGAAATTCCGCCGCGTGTGTTGCGGATTTAAAATTTCGCGCTTTATAAAATTTACGTATCGGGCGCCGCGATCGTGGGTCAAATTCCACGGCGCGCACTTCACGGCACGCGGTTTTAAATTTTGATCGCACTGGACGGGGCATGCCGCAGGTTGAAATTTAACTCGCGCGCAGATTGAAATTTTTAATCGCGCTGGAAAGGTTTGTCGCGGCTAAATTTAACGCAAGCACGCCAAAGCGCAGAAGGAGTAAAATTTTGAAAGCCTATGCAAAGATCAATGTTTTTTTAAAAGTCGTCGGCACGCGCGGCGGCTACCACGAGATCGCCTCGCGCTTCGTGCTGCGCAGGGAGCTGTTTGATGAGATAAGCTTCGAGCGCGCGAGCGGCTTTGCGCTTGAATGTGGCGCCGCGCAGATCGAGGACAATATAATTTTAAAAGCCAAGGCGGCGCTTGAACAGGCGGGCTTTGCGCGCGAGCTTGCGGAGTTTTTCGGCTCGCACAAGATCGTGCTTAAAAAACGTATTCCGATCGGTGCGGGTCTTGGGGGCGGCAGTAGCGATGCGGCGGCGTTTTTGCGGCTTGCGAACGAGGAATTAAGCTTAAAAATTTCACGTGAGCGGCTTATAGCGATCGCGCAAAATATCGGCGCGGACGTCGCGTTTTTTGTTAGCGGACTTGAGGCCGCAAACGTGCGCGGCATTGGCGAGATCATCGAGCCTTTCGAGGAGCGCTTGCCTGCGATCGAAATTTTAACGCCCGCGATCTTTTGCTCCACCGGTGCGGTTTATAATGAGTTTCGCGCAAGCTTTATGCAAAATGTAAATGCTGCGCAGGCTCGGCAGATACTTAGCCTAAGCAGCGAGCAGCTGCTGGCGCAATATGGCGGCTTTACGTTAAATGATCTTTTCGCGCCGTGCATAAAGCTATATCCGCAGATGAGCAAGTATCGCGATATGTTTCTAAGCGGCAGCGGCAGCAGCGTGTTTTTCTTAAAATAAGAATTCCAAAGTGCGCGGTTAAAATTTAAAAGCTAAATTTAAAGATAAAATTTAAAATTCGCTCGCCCGCTTTTAAATTTAAGCAAAAACGGGCTAAGCTTAGGGTCAAATTTAGAAGGAAAAAGATGAAAGAACTGAGTAAAAATCGCAAGGCATTTCACGATTTTACGATACTTGAAAGCTTTGAAGCGGGCATTGTGCTAAAAGGTAGCGAGGTCAAAGCTCTGCGCGCAGGCAGGGGCAATCTCAAAGATAGCTTTTGTCGCGTGATCCGCGGCGAGCTGTTTTTGCTAAATGCCCATATCAGCTATCTTGAAAGCACCAACGCCCACTTTCGTCCAGACGAAGGGGCGGCGCGAAAGCTTTTGATGCATCGTAAGCAGATCGATAAGCTGCTTGGCGCGGTTAGCAAAGAGGGCCTTACCATCGTGGTTTTGTCGCTGTATCTGAATGATAAAAACCGCGTAAAGGCGCGTATCGCTTTGGCTAGTGGCAAAAATCTGCACGATAAGCGTGAATCGCTAAAGCGCAAGGAAGCCGACCGCGAAGCGCAAAGCGCGATGAAGCGATACGACAAGCATTCATTTTAAATTCACAAAACTTTGGTTAAAATGCGGGCTTAAATTTAAACCCGAAGGAAATTGAATGAAGAAATTTTTACTATCATGTTTGGCGATTTTTGTTTTAAGTGGCTGCGGAGATGATTCGCAGAAAAAGACGGGCTCTGCGGGTGAGAATACTGCCGCGAGCGAGAATCAGATGGCAAAAAATTCCGCTCAAGATAAAAGTGGCGAGCGTATTGGTGGAGAGAGCGGCGAGGAGGTAGCTTTTACGCCGTTTAAAACGGGCGAACGATTTACGCTTAAAAGCGTCGTAGGCGGCGAGGTAACGATCGAGCGGACAGAAAAGGGCTTTAAGCTCGCGGACAGCGATAAAATTTTAATGTTTGATATTTTCGGTACATACTGTCAGCCGTGCCGCATCGAAGCGCCGCATCTGATGGACTTTCAGCTAAAAAACTCCGCGGATTTTTTGATGGTCGGGCTAATCTATTTCGAGGACATTACCGATGCGCAGGTGATCGAAAATTTTACGAAAAAATTTAACGCGTATTATTTCATCTCCAATTCAAAACAAAACGAGCGCATAGTGGGTCAAATTTTAAGCGACATCGGTTATCGTCATGCGCTTTCGATCCCTTTTAAGGTAGTGCTTAAAGACGGAAAATATCAAAGGCTCACCGACATTAATGAAGGCGATGAGCGGGGCAAGCCGTATTACTTAGGCATGGTCGATACCGATGTGATAAAAAGCGATATCGCCAGGATAAAAAATGGCAACTAAAACCGGCGTGCAGATTCGCACTCGCGCTAAAACAAAATCTTTCGTGCCTCGCCCGTATAAGGTGATTTTACTAAACGACGACGTGACGACGATGGATTTCGTGGTTTATATTTTGATGGAGATTTTCGCCAAAAACTTTAACGACGCCGTAGATTTAATGATGAAAGTTCATAAGCAGGGTCGCGCGGTTTGCGGCGCGTATCCTAAAGAGATAGCCGAGTGCAAGCAACAAACGGTTTTACAAGCGGCAAAGGCCGCAGGATTCCCTCTTAGATGCGAGATCGAAGAGGATTAAATTTAAAGGAAAGCAATGATAGGATTTTTTTTAAACAAACATTTTGAACAAGCAATCAGCGTCGCAAACGACGGCGAGGACGAATACATCACCACTTCGCACGTAGTTTATGCAATTTTTAAATACAATAAGCCCTTTCATGGGCTCATCGCCAAAGAAATTCCGGATATTAACTACCTAAATATCTTGGATAATCTGGGCGGGCTTTTGGATATGATGCCTAAATCAAGCGGCAAGGCTCCGGCGCAGACGATAGAATTTAAGCAGTTCTATACTGAATTAAATAATGCTAAAGAGCCTAAAAACGAGCTTGATTTTATGCTTAAAATTTTAAATGATAAGGAAAACGACTGCACCAAAATTTTAAATCACTACGGTATCAATGCCGCGATTTTTGAGCTCATCGTGCGAAAGTACAAATCCGCTTTCGATCACCGTGATGAGGTCGTTTCTCGCGACGAAGCCGCAGCGATTAAGCTAAACTCATACGATATCGACGATATCACGCATGCGATGAATTACGACGAAAGCCGCAGGCAGTGGCAGAATACGGAATTTGAGCCTGCGTTTGAGGGCGAAAAGGACGCCATAAATGAGCGCGATATTAAAAAGGACTCGCCTAGCTCGCTTTATACAGCAAACCTCAATAAAATCGCGCTTGAGGGCAAGATCGATCCACTCATCGGACGCGAAAAAGAGATCGAAAAGACGCTGCAAACCCTCTGTCGTCGCAAGAAAAACAATCCGATTTTAGTGGGCGAAGCAGGAGTTGGTAAAACCGCGATCATAGAAGGTATCGCGCTAAAAATCGTCCGCGGCGAAGTGCCAGAAAAGCTAAAAAACAAGGTAATTTATGCCCTTGATGCTGGCGCGCTGATCGCAGGCACTACGCTGCGTGGGGAATTTGAAGAGAGGCTAAAGGATCTCATAGACGAGTTTAGCGCTAATCAAAACGCGATTTTATTTATCGATGAAATTCACACGATCGTGGGCGCCGGTACCGGCAATCGCAACGAACTTGATATGTCAAACATCCTAAAACCTTCGCTTGCAAGCGGCGAGCTATCGGTCATCGGCGCTACTACATACGGCGAATACCGCTCGTTTTCGCAGGATAAAGCGCTTAGCCGCAGGTTTTGTAAGATCGACGTGAGCGAGCCTAGCATCGACGATAGCGTTGAAATTTTAAAAGGCGTGGCCAAGAAATATGAGGAATTTCACGGCGTAAAATTTAGCGATGAAATTCTGCGCGAAAGCGTAACGCTTGCCAAAAAATATCAAAGCGATAAATTCCTTCCCGATAGCGCCATTGATCTCATCGACGAGGTGGGTGCGAGCTTTGCGTTTAAGCCGCACGAAGCTCCGCTTGAAATCAGTAAGGATGATTTGGTAAATACGCTTTCGATTAGCGCAAATATCGCAAATTTAAGCAGTAGCGTCGATAATAAACAGATACTAAAAAATCTAGAAGCTAATATCAAGCGTGAAATTTTTGGTCAAGATGAGGCGGTTAGCAGCCTTTGCAAGGCGCTTCTGCGCTCTTACGCCGGGCTTGGAGGCGCAAGCTCCCCAATCGGCGTATTTTTGTTCGCAGGTAGCAGCGGCGTGGGCAAAAGTGAGCTAGCCAAGGTCTTAGCCGCGCAGCTTGGAGTGCATTTTGAGCGCTATGATATGAGCGAATATATGGAAGCTCACAGCGTCTCTAGGCTCATCGGCGCGCCTCCCGGATACGTAGGCTTTGAAAACGGCGGAATTTTAACGAATAACATCAAAAAGCACCCTTACAGCGTCATTTTATTTGATGAGGTAGAAAAAGCTCATCCTAGCATGACGAATATTTTTTTAGGAATTTTCGATAATGCAAGTCTTACCGATAACAATGGCGTTACGACCGATTTTAAAAATACGATCATAATAATGACGTCGAATTTAGGCACGAAAGAAGCGCCGCAGGTCGGATTTACGAAAGATGAGAGCTATAAAGTAGATAGCGCCATAAGAAGCTTTTTTGCGCCAGAATTTCGCAACCGCATCGATAAAATCATAAATTTTAACCGCTTAAGCGGCGAAATTTTAGAAAAGATCGTGGATAAAACTATCGGTGAGCTGGAGTCGCAGCTAAAAAACGTAAAGATTAGCCTAAACAAGGAAGCAAAAGATTTGATTATCTCGCGCGGCTATTCGGATGAGTTTGGCGCGCGAAATTTAAAGCGCGAGATCAGCTCGCAGATCAGCGATCATATAAGCGGCGAGCTGCTTTTTGGTGCACTACAAGAGGGCGGCTTAGTTAGCGTGAGCGTAAAAGATGGCGAGCTAAGCTTTAGCTTTGCTTCTACGCCTTTGCCGCAGATAGAAAAAAAGCAACCCGCACTAGCTCAAAGCAGTGTCGTTAAATAATGGCTCGGTTTTACGATTTTCCAGATCCTATGGATGCGCCCGATTTTGCGCCGCTTGCAAGTGGCGGCGATCTGAGCGAGGATTGCTTGCTTAGTGCTTATAGTGCAGGGATATTTCCGTGGTTTAACGAGGATGAGCCGATTTTATGGTGGTCGCCTGATCCGCGTGCAGTGCTTGATCCACGCGAAGTGCGTGTGCAAAAGTCCATCAAGCCCTATCTTAAGCGATATGAAGTGAAATTTGACGCGAATTTTAAGGGCTTCATCGAGCGCTGCAAAGACGTACGAAAAAAAGAGAGCGACGGCACGTGGATCAGCGAGCAGATCGTGCAGGCTTACTCGCGTTTGGCAGCAGACGGCTACGCTCACAGCGTCGAGACATACGAGGACGGCGAGCTTGTGGGTGGGCTATACGGGCTAATTTTTGGGCGTGTGTTTTGCGGCGAGAGTATGCTGAGCCTAAAGAGCAACGCTTCGAAAGTCGCGCTGATTAGGCTTTGTGAGGTGCTTGCAAATTTCGGCTTTTTAATCGACTGTCAGATTATGAACGAGCATCTGAAATTTATGGGTGCTAAAGAGATGCCGCGAGCGGAATTCCTCGCTCTATTTGCTGAGCTTAGTGTGCAAGATAGCGGCTTTGAGCGCTTCGCGGATCTTAAAGCTCCGCGCGGAGCGCAGCATTGAGCCAAAGCTTGAAATGCGGTAGAGTAAAAAACGTGCGGAATTTAAAATTTTAAAGAAATAAGATGTGGCAAAGAGATAAAAGCTCCTCGGTTGGTATGATTATCGTGATGTTTATATTCGTGCCAGCGGCGCTTTTCGTATTTTTGGCGATTTTATATTTTTGGGGCAGCACCGAGCGTAAATTGCCGCGCCTGGACGTCAATGAAACCAACAGCGCGATCCGCGGCGCGATAATCGCAAAAGATAATTATGTCGCGGCAAATTCCGTCAAACTCTACAAAGTTAGCGTCGATGCGCGAAGCATCGATAAAAACAAGCTTGATCTTTTCGTGCGGCTATACTGCATCTACACGGGTGATAGCGAAAAGCGTGTCAAAAGCGCTATCGAGGGCTCTGGCGGCACGACAGTGCTGTCGTATAAGATCGACGCCAAAACCGCCGTGCACCTTAAAGAGCTTGCGTATAAGCTAAATTTAAAAAAGGTTTTTGTCAGCTTCATGGGCTCAAACGGCAGGCTAAATCCGCCTATCCGCATGAGCGTGAGCGAAAGCGGCGAGAAGCGCAGCTACAATGTCGGAGATTCGCTCACTCCGTTAATCGGCTATATCAATAAAAAAGAGGTTGATGGTATCACCAAGGTTAGCGGAATTAAGGGGATCGAGAAGTACTATGAGTATTATCTAGCGCCGGTTAGAGATGAGTTTATCGTGGGTCCGCGCGATATCGGCGGTAATATCATTCTAGAGCGCAGCAGCAAAAAAACGGGCAGGATCGACGGCTATAATGTCCGCCTAAGCGTGCCGCTAACGCTGCAAAGAAAAATAGAGCGCCTAAGCGATGAGGGCGCTGATAATTACGATGCGCGAGAAATCGTGGTGGGCATTATGAACTCCAAAACGGGCAAAATTTTATCCCTCGCGACCAACGCCCGCTATGATCCATCAAACATCACAAAAAACGATCTTAAGAATTTAAATTTTACCGCGAGCGAATACGCCTATGAAGTGGGCTCGATTATGAAGCCGATAATTTTCGCAATCGCCTACGACGCCAAAGCCGTCAAACCGGGCGAGATTATCAATACCTATAACGGCAGCTATAAGCTTGGTACTCGCACGATCCGCGACACGCACCCTGCTAAGCAGATGAGCGGTGAGGAGATCATCATCCACAGCTCAAATATCGGAATGATTAAAATTTCAGAGCGGCTGGAGGGCCAGGCTATTTATGATGGGCTTATGAATTTTGGTATGTCGCAAAAAACAGGCATTGATCTACCGTATGAGCAAAGCGGAAATATCCCAAGTATCAAAAGCCTGAATAATAAAATTTACAAAGCCACGATCAGCTACGGCTACGGCGCGCAGATGACCTTCCTTCAGATGCTCAATGCCTATACCGTCTTTAACAACGGCGGCATCATGATTAGCCCGCGCCTAGTCGAAAATCTAGAAAATAACGGCAAAACTTACACCGTTAATGAAAGCGAAACACGTCAGGTCATCTCTAAAACTACCGCTGACGTAATCAAAGGAATTTTAATCAAAACGGTCGAGAGCGGCACGGGGCGCAAGGGGCGGGTAGCGGGGCTGCAAATCGGCGGCAAGACGGGCACTGCGCGCATCGCCAAGGGAGGCGGCTATTCGAGCGCCTATAACAGCTCGTTTTTCGGCTTTGCCAACGACGCGGACACCAGCTACACGATCGGCGTTTTGGTGCGCGAGCCCAAAAGGGGCAGCTACTACGCCGCTCAAAATGCGCTACCGATCTTTAAGCGGGCGGTGGGAATTTTGATAGAGGAGGGCTATCTAAAGCCCGCAGCTGACGCAAACGCTACGCAAAAGGTTGAGATCAAGGATGAGGCAGTTGAAATTAAAGATTAAATTTGCTAAATTTCGCGAGGTTTTTTAAAATTTTGCGGCTTGCGACGATGAAAATTCGTGGAATTCGGCGCGGCTTTTTTAAATTTTACGGCGTTTAAATTTTATAGCGCAGAATTTTGGCGGCATAGAATTTATCGGCGCAAAATTTTAACGGCACGAAGATGGAATTTTATCGCGATGTGGGATTTTGCATGGCGCCGCTCGCTGCGCTAAGGCATTGGAATTTTATCGCGATACAGAATTTTGCCACGGCGTAAAATTTCGCGTCAAGGCAAAATTTTAAATTTGCCGCCGCGCAATTAATGCAAGTAAAACGGCGAGTGAGCTTAGCTGTTTTAAATAAATTTAAAGACGCGGCGCTATAAATTCGCGCCGTATGTCTGAGCAACTGCGAAATTTAGCGAGTTTGGCTGCGGAATTTAACGATGAAATTTAACGCAAAGGAAAGAGGAAAATATGAAAGCAAATGAGGGAAAAATGAAAATAGCGATAATCGGGCTTGGCTACGTTGGGCTTCCTTTGGCGGCGGCGTTTGCCGCTAAACACGAGGTCGTGGGCTTTGACGTAGCTCAGGACCGCATAGACGAGCTGCGCGGCGGGCACGATCGCACGTTGGAGCTTAGCGACGAGGAGCTTGCTGCGGCGATTCAAAACGGGCTTAAATTTAGCGCAAAGTTAGATGATATGAGGCAGAGCAATTTTTACATCGTGTGCGTGCCGACGCCCGTAGATAGGCTAAATCGTCCCGATCTTACGCCGCTAATCAAGGCCAGTGAAAGCGTCGGAGCCGTGCTTAAAAAGGGCGACATCGTCGTGTATGAAAGCACCGTCTATCCGGGCGCTACGGAGGAGGACTGCGTGCCGGTTTTAGAGCGCGTAAGCGGGCTTAAATTTAACCGCGATTTTTTCTGCGGATATTCGCCCGAGCGGATCAATCCCGGCGATAAAATTCACACCGTCACTAAGATTAAAAAGATCGTCTCGGCAAGCACTGCTGAGGCTTTGGACATCGTAGATAGCGTCTATCTTAGCATCCTGCAAAACGGCACCTTTCGCGCTAGCAGTATCAAGGTCGCAGAGGCCGCGAAGGTGATCGAAAACACCCAGCGCGACATCAATATCGGCTTTATCAACGAGCTTGCGATCCTGTTCGGCAAGCTCGGTATCAACACCAACGACGTCATTGACGCGGCGGCTACGAAGTGGAATTTTTTAAGCTTCCGTCCGGGCCTCGTGGGCGGGCACTGCATCGGCATCGATCCGTATTATCTGGCGCAGAAAGCGACCGAGGTGGGCTATCACCCCGAAATCATCCTCTCAAGCCGCCGTATCAACGATAATATGGGAAGCTACGTCGCTACGGAGGTCGTTAAGATGATGATAAAATACGACGAAAAGGTAAAGGGCGCGAGGGTCTTGATCTTGGGGCTGACGTTTAAAGAAAACTGCCCTGACACCCGCAATACGCGCGTCGTGGATATGATAAACGAGCTTAAAAATTTCGGCTGCGAGGTGGGCGTCTATGATCCTTGGGCGAGCGCCGCCGATGCTAAGAGGTACTACGACATCGACCTGCTGCAAAAGCCCGATTTGCGCAAATTCGACTGCGTAGTAATCGCCGTGGCGCATAAGCAATTTTTCGAGCTTGATTACAGGGGCTCGCTGGTTTACGACGTGAAAAACGTCTATAAAGGCGCACAAGGAAAGCTCTGAGATTTGCTTGGGGTTTAAATTTAGACTTCTAAATCAGTAGCTTAGCGGGGATAAGGATGAATGAAGCAAGGCTTGAAAAGTTAAAGAGGCTTTTAGATGGGCGGCGTCAGAATTTAGAGCAAGGCTTGCAGGAAAATTCTGATGCTCAAAATTCCAATGCCTTAATTTTAATAAAGGAGATATAGATGAGTAGAGGAAGTGTTGATAAAAGGTGTACTTATTACAGGTGGTTTTAAATCGCTACAAGAATATTCTGATTTGCCAAAAGCTACTAAAGGAATACAATGAAAAACCCGCTTTACTACGTAGATTATTGGTATGATTTGATTAAATTCGGCTTTGATCGGAAGCATACTTTTATAACGCTAATCGTTGTTTGCGTTTCATTTATCGCACCGATACTTCTTTTGATAGCATATCAAAGCGCACCTAGTAGAAAAAATATAGAAGATCCTTTTGTTTTTGTTGGAACTATAAGCGAATTTCATAAATATGATAGCTATCGTGGCGGAACCGGCTGCAATATATCCGTGCGAGGAAGCGGTAAAATTTTTGATCTGCATATCGGAAATAGCAAGACGGATTATGAACAATTCGGTATGCAATTTTGTGATTTAATTTACAAAAACTATATAGATCAAATTTGCGTAAAAATTAAAATGTCGGAAAGATTTTTAAATGAATACGGGTATTGCGATGGAACAAAAATACATACCTCAAATGCAGAGGATTGGGATAATTTATATTTTCAAAGAAATATACTAACCTTAACTAGTATATTGCTATTTTTATCCGCATTGTATTCAATCCTCAAGCTTCATAAAGAATATAAAAAATCCAAACTAAAAGATTAAATTTTAATCTCTAAATTTACAACGCTTGTGCGAGTATAAATTTAGCAAAATCCTCGCGGGAGTTCGGGCATTTGCACACTTCGTAGTATTCATAACCCAGCTCGCGCGCACTAGC
This sequence comes from uncultured Campylobacter sp., assembly GCA_963529625.1. GTDB lineage: Bacteria > Campylobacterota > Campylobacteria > Campylobacterales > Campylobacteraceae > Campylobacter_B. Next base: position 43,035 of record CAURZM010000005.1, read on the forward strand.
TCGATAAAAAATATCCAGCTCAAAATCGGTCTCGGAGTTATCCACGCAAAACGCGATCGGAAATATGAGCGCTTTTTTGCTCTGCAGATCCCGCAAAACGTCCGCTACGTTGGGCTCTAGCCACTTCACGGGGCCAAGGCGCGATTGATACGCCAAGATAATCTCTTTAAATTTAATCCCGCGCGCAGCCAGCAGATTTTTTAAAATTTCCACGTGCGCCTCTACCTGCGCCTCGTAGGGATCGCCCGCGGCGATCATTTTTACCGGCAGCGAATGGGCGGAAAATATGAGCGAAATTTGCGAAATTTCATCCGCGCTAAATTCCGCGACGCACCCCGTAATTAAATTTAGTAAAATTTCGTTGTAAGCGGCGCTGTCGTAGAATATGTCAATGGTTTTATAATTTTTTATCCCGAGCCGTTTAAGCGTCGCCTCGGCAGAGCACAGGCTCGATTGCACCGTAGTTTTCGAGAAGTGCGGATACAAAGGCATCAAAATTATCTCGTCAAAATCCGCGTATTTTTTAAACACATCCTCCGCAAAGGGCGGCGTGTAATTCATCGCATAATCGCAAATTAGCTCGTCTATCGGTTTTTCATCCTGCGGCGCCTCGTTTTGCAGCGCCTCGCCCTGCATCGGGATGTCTCGCGTCGGCTTGCTCTGCAATGAAATGTCTTGCGACGGCTCATTTGCAGCACTTACACTCGCCGCATTTTCAAATTTTAACTCCGCGCCGAATTTTGCTCGCGCTAGTTCATTTACACGCTCGCAAAGAGCGGCGGTGATGGAGCATATCGGCGAGCGTCCGCCCAGTTTTTCGTAGTTGCTACGCGCCGATGCGGTTCTGCTTTTTACGATGAGTGCGGCTAAAACGCTGCGCCAAAAATCGCTCTTAACGCCCAAAATAAAGGGGTCGTTAAACATATTTTTTAAAAAAACTTTAACCTCGCCCAGATTGTTCGGACCGCCCATGTTGAGTAAAATTAGGGCTTTTTTCATGAGATGATTTCTCTGATTTTTATCGCATCCTCTACGCTTGCAAGACCTGCATTAGTACTGCTGTCGCACATCTCGCAAAACGCTTCGTGTTCGCGGCGTAGCGAAAAATCATCGCGATCGACGCGCAGATTTACGCGCCCGTCAGGCGTAATTTTAAAAAGAGTTATTGAGATTAGATCGCCGAAATACACGCCACTATCGGTGCAAATCTCGATACCGTGGCGTCTGATCGGATAGAGATTGGACTGCATTAGCGTGCAATAGCAGCCGCTTTTTGTGTGAAGCGTCGCGCATGCGGCTAGAGTGCGCTCTTTAGAGATATTTTTGCTAAGTTCTATGCAGGCGATCTCGCTATGAGAAAGCAGCCGCACAAGATCGATATCTCTAAAAAGGGCATTGGCGACGATATCTGCTCTATCATCGTTTGCAAAACCGCTTACGAAGCTCATCGAAAAAATTTTATCCCCCTTGGCTAGCTCGCGTAGCAAGGATACGATGACAGGATTGTAGCGGTCGGAGTAGCCTACGGCTAGGCGCGTGCCGTTAGTGGTGACTGCGTAGTTTATCTCTCTAGCTTCGGCTAGGCTTTGTGCGAGCGGAGATTCTACAAAGATATTTTTAGTAAACGGCAGGCATTTTAAAATCAGCTCTTTATGCGATGGCGGGGGAGCCGTGATGACTACGGCATCGGGCTTAGCGGTATTAAAAAGATCGGTTAGATTATCAAAGATCGGATAGCGCGGGCCGAAATTTTCACTGCCGCCCTTATGATAAAGCGCCACAAGCTCGAAATAATCGCTCCTTCTTAGCTCGCTGAAGTGCTTTTGACCAAGCTCGTCCATACCTATGATCGCTATCTTTTTTTTCATCGCCATGCCCTAAATTTAATCTTTTGCGCCATTATAACTAAGAATGGTTAAAATTTATAATTTTTAAAATCTAATTTAGCTAAAATGTGCCTTTAAAATTTAACTTGAAATCAGGAAAAATCATGGATATTAGAAGCGAATATTTAAATTTCTTTGCAAGCAAGGGGCATCAGATCATCCCCAGCGCGCCGCTGGTGCCAGATGATGATAGCTTGCTGTTTACAAACGCGGGCATGGTGCCCTTTAAAAGCATATTTACAGGAGCCGTACCGCGCCCGACGCCGCCTATCCGCACGAGCTGTCAGACCTGCATCCGCGCCGGCGGCAAGCACAACGACCTAGATAACGTCGGTTACACCGCGCGCCATCATACGTTTTTTGAGATGCTTGGAAATTTCAGCTTCGGCGAGTATTTTAAAGAGCAGGCGATCGCCTATGCGTGGGAGTTTGTAACTGAAATTTTAAAGCTTCCAAAAGATAAACTCTACGTTACCGTGCACGAAAAGGACGACGAAGCGTTCGGGTTCTGGGCGCGCCACATAGCGCAGGAGCGCATATATCGCTTCGGCGATCACGATAACTTTTGGGCGATGGGCGATACCGGGCCATGCGGACCGTGCAGCGAAATTTTTTACGATCAGGGTGAGGAGCATTTTCACTCGCCCGAGGATTATATGGGCGGCGACGGCGACCGCTTTTTAGAGATTTGGAATTTAGTTTTCATGCAGTATGAGCGCAGCAAAGACGGCAAGCTTAGCCCGCTTCCAAAGCCTAGCATCGACACGGGCATGGGGCTTGAGCGCGTCACGGCGATTAAGGAGGGCAAATTTAGCAACTATGACAGCTCGCTTTTTATGCCACTAATTGATGAGGTTGCAAAGCTTTGCGGCAAGCCTTACGTTTATGAAAGCGGTGCGAGCTACCGCGTCATCGCCGATCATATCCGCTCAGTTACGTTTTTGCTAGCACAGGGGACAAATTTTAACCGCGAGGGTAGGGGATATGTTTTGCGTAGAATTCTGCGCCGTGCCGTTCGCCACGGCTATTTGCTCGGCATCAAAGAGCCGTTCATGTACCGCCTCGTGGATAAAGTATGCGAGCTGATGGGTGGGCACTATGCCTATCTGAATGAGAAAAAGCAAGCCGTAAAGGAGCAGATCAAACTCGAAGAGGAGCGGTTTTTTGCCACTTTGGCAAACGGCATCGAGCTTTTTAACGAAGAGCTTGCGCGCACTAAAGAAATTTTTAGCGGCGAGGTCGCGTTTAAGTTATATGATACCTACGGCTTCCCGCTCGATCTGACCGCCGATATGCTGCGCGAGAAAAATTTGCGCGTGGATGAGGCTAAATTTGACGCGCTTATGAGCGAGCAAAGGCAGATAGCTAAAGCCGCATGGAAGGGCAGTGGCGATAAAAACATCCGTGGCGATTTTAAGGCGCTGCTAGAGAAATTTGGTGAGAATAAATTTAGCGGTTACGAAGAGCTTAGCCGCACGAGCAAGGTTTTAGCGCTGCTTAACGAGGATTTTGCGGAAGTGGATGAGCTCAAAGCCGGCGATATCGGCTGGGCGATGTTTGATATCACTCCGTTTTATGCACAAAGCGGCGGTCAAACGGGCGATAGCGGCGAAGTGGAGTCCATAGCCGATGTGTTTGATACTCAGAAATTTTATGGGTTAAATTTATCCCACTTGCGCCTTAATCGTAACCTAAAAATTGGCGATATCGTCGGGCTTAAGGTTTCTGAGGAGCGTGAGCAGATTGCACGCCATCACAGCGCGACGCATCTTTTGCACGCGGCGCTTCGTGCGGTGCTAGGGGCTCATATCGCTCAAGCAGGAAGCTTAGTCGAAGCGGATCGCTTAAGATTTGACTTCTCGCATCCTAAGGCACTTAGCGGCGAGGAGCTAGCTAAAATCGAGGAATTTGTAAATAACGCCGTTTGCAAGGGCTGTGCGGCAAAAACTGAGATTATGGATATAGATGACGCTAAAAACAGCGGCGCGATTGCGCTTTTTGGCGAAAAATACGGCTCAAAGGTGCGCGTTGTGAGCTTCGGAGAGATTAGTAAGGAGCTTTGCGGCGGAATTCACGTGCGTAATTTAAGCGAAATAGGACCGTTTTTTATAGTCAAAGAAAGCGGCGTAAGTGCGGGCGTTAGGCGTATCGAGGCAGTTTGTTCGCGCGCTGCTTTAAATTTGGCGCTTCAAAATCGTGCTAAGCTTGCTGAAATTTCTACGGAGCTAAAAGGGATTGAGCCTCTCCGCGCGATTGAGAAATTAAAAGATGAGATCAGATCGCTAAAAGATCAGATCAAGCATGCAAGCAGTTCTCATGCACTGGCTTTTTTAAATGTCGGTGATACCAAACTTTGCGTAGCCTCGGTCGAAAGCGGTGATATAAAAACTATGATAGATGAGTTTAAAAATAGCCACGAAAAGGCGGCGATAATGCTGATGCAAGTAGGCATCGACGGCAAAATTTCAATCGCGGCAGGCGTTAAAAATGCGCCGATCAAAGCGGGCGAGTGGGTTAAGCTCGCGGCGCAAATTTTAGGCGGCGGCGGCGGCGGACGCGATGATTTTGCGACCGCAGGCGGTAAGGACATGCTAAAAATCGAAGAAGCGATCAAAGAGGCGATCTCTTACGCAAAAGGCAAAATTTGAACGAAATCGATACCGGCTTCATCAAAGCCTCGCAAATTTTGCCGCTGATTCACATTTTAAGCGTGATTTTTTTGATCTGCGCGCAGATCTGCGCATTTTTGATCGCGCGAATTTTTATGAATTTAAGCAGTAAAAGCCCTGCGGATGCGAAGGATGTAAAATTTACAGAAATTTTGCGATATATGAAACGCTATGAGCAGTTCTTTGCGCTATTTTTGGTGATTGTTTGCGTAAGTGGATTTTTTCTTGCGGACGGCGGAGGTTTTAAATTTTCAGATCCTATGGTAAAAGGCGCGATTGCCACGCTGTGGGCTGGCGCCGGCTTTATACTATTAAATTTTATCTACATGCATTATAAAATTTCATCTTTGAAGCGAGCTTTGGATGCGGGAGATGAGCTTGAGGCGAATGAGCATTTAATCATCGTCGTTAAATATTTCATCCCGCTAAATATCGTAGTCACGCTGATTTGCGTTTATCTAGGCGTGACGGTGGGCGAGTTTTGATGATTTATTTAGCTTCCAGTTCGCCTACTAGAGCGCAAATTCTAAAGGATAACGGCGTAGAATTTACGCAAATTCCTTTTAATTTCGACGAAAGCGGCATTAGCAAGGATGATGCACGCACTTATGCTTACCGCGTTGCCGTAGCCAAGAAAGCGCAGTTTTTTAAAATTTATAAAAATTATGATAGAGTGCTGTTTGCCGATAGCTCTGTGCTTGCTGGCGGCGAAATTTTAGGCAAGGCGCGGGATGAAGCGGACGCGTTAAGGATGCTGCGAGCTCAAAGTGGTGCTAGCTGCGCCGTTTATACTGCGATGATTTTTTGTAGTAAGGCGCTAGAGCTTTCGGCACTTAGCGTCGCAAGCTTTGAATTTGCAAAATTTAATGAAGCGGATTTAAAAGGCTATATCGCTAGCGGCGATTGGCGTGGCAAGGCAGGTGCGATGAGTATCGAAGGCTTTAACGAAAAATATATCAAAAGCTCGCGTGGGTCAAAATTCACGGCGATGGGGCTTGATCTGGAAATTTTAAAGAGGTTTGTATGGTAAGAGTTTTATTTAGTTTTATTACGGTTTGTGCGTTTGCCGCAGGCGGGATTTTTTTGTATTTTTACTCGCAAATCCGCTTGGAATCGGACTCGATCATCGATTACCATCCCGAGCTTACGACTAAAATTTATGACCGCAACGGCAATTTGATAGCCAACGTTTTTAATGAACAAAATAGAATTTACGTAAAATTCGACGAGATCCCAGGCCGCGTGATCGAGGCGCTTGTAGCTATCGAGGATACGGCGTTTTTTGAACACAGCGGCGTGAATGTCGAGGCGATCTTTAGGGCGATTATTAAGGACGTCAAGGCGATGAAATTCGTCGAAGGGGCCTCCACGATTACGCAGCAGATCACGCGAAATTTAGTTCTTTCGAGCGAAAAGAAGCTTGATCGCAAGATTAAAGAAGCGATCCTATCGCTTAAAATAGAAAATGCCCTAAGCAAGGAACAAATTCTAGAGCGTTACTTCAACGAAGTGTATTTTGGGCACGGATATTACGGCATCCGCACGGCGGCTTTGGGATATTTCAAAAAAGATTTGCAAGATTTAAGCCTTAAAGAGATCGCGATTTTAGTGGGCTTACCGAAAGCTCCTAGTAGCTTCGATCCTACTAAGCACCTTGATTTGTCGCTTTCGCGCGCCAATAATGTGATTTATAGGATGCATGAGCTCGGCTGGATAAATAAGACCGAATATGAGCTTGCGATGAACGAGCAGCCTACGATCTACAACGAAACGCTCACGCAAAATGTAGCGCCGTATGCCGTAGATGAGATCATAAAAGAAGCCGAAAAAATTCTACCGGATGTCCGCACGGGCGGATACCGCATAGATACGAGCCTTGATCTAAAGGCGCAAGCGATGGCACAAGAGGCATTAGTTTTCGGCTACAATGAAATTTTAAAGCGCAACAAAGACGCTAATGCAAGCAACGTAAACGGCGCTATGGTCGTCACGCATCCGCAAAACGGCGAAATTTTAGCCTTAGTAGGCGGCGTGGATTACGCGAAATCAAATTTCAATCGCGCCAGCCAATCTCAGCGCCAAACCGGCTCCAGCTTCAAGCCTTTCGTCTATCAAATCGCCCTTGATATGGGCTACTCGACAATGACCGAAGTTCCCGATATAGCTAGAGAATTCGACGACGGCAGCGATAAAACGTGGAAGCCGAAAAATTACGACAAGACTTACAGCGGCTACATCACGATCAAAGAAGCTTTAACGCGCTCTCGCAACCTTGCCTCGATTAATTTGATGCAATCTATCGGCGTTGATCGCGCGGTAAAAAAACTGGGCGAGTTCGGCTTTAAAAACGTCCCGCCCGCCCTGTCGGTGGCTATCGGTAGCTACGGAATTTCGCCGCTTGAATACTCCACGATGTATTCGATGTTCCCCGGGCTTGGAATTACGGCAAAATCAAAATTTATCGTTTCGATTACCGATAAGGACGGCAAAACTCGCTTTATAGAGCCTGAGCGCCGCCGCGTGCTGCGCCCCGAGCAGGCGTATCTGATGACTACGCTACTAAAAAATATCGTGCAGCGCGGCACCGGTACTCGCGCACGCGTGCAGGGCATTGATATAGCGGGTAAAACAGGCACCTCAAACGATAGCATAGATGCGTGGTTTTGCGGCTTTACGCCGGATTTGCAGATCATAATATGGTATGGCAACGACGATTATAAACCTATGCGAAAGGTCGAGGGCGGCGGACGTACCGCAGCACCGGTGTTTGCAAAATTTTTAGATGCCTACTTAAAAGAATATCCGCAAACCAAGCGCAACTTTACCGTCCCGGACGGTGTATTTAGTCGCCCATACAACGGCAAGGAGGAGTATTACACTAAAATTTCGCCGCTTCCTAAACCCCGTGAAAGCAGCAGCGACGGATTATTGTGAATTTAATTTAGATGTAATTTAAATTTATAGATTAGAGTATGCGAACGACGGATTTTAGTGTGGAATTTTTTATAAAGATTAAAAATATTAAAGGCTCTTTTGGTAAAAATGCAAACTTTAAAATTGTATAGTATAAAAAGATTGATTTATAATAAATTTAAGCCGAGCAATGGTAAAATGACAACTAAATTTTTTAAAAGATTCAGGATATTTACTTTATGGAGTTTGCAAATCAGAAATCTGAAATACCGCTTTTTATAATCAAGGATTATTGGACTAAAATCAGTACGGAATGTTATTTAATCTTAGCTGTATTTTTAGTTATATTTCTATTTTTTTGTAGAGGAAGTGCTTGGGCATATCAATTTTTAGGAGCCGTTACTTTTTTGGTGGGAATTTTATTTATTAATAAACATAAATTTTTAAATTTCTATTCCGATAGAATAGAATATAATTCTTTATGCAAAAATTATAACGACGTATATTCGATACATAAAAGTGTAAAGACTTCTAATTTTGATAAAATCGCTATTTATAAATTTTCTGGACTAGTAATTGAAGACGCTTGCAAATACAATGCCAATATAACTAGATTTAAAAAATTTCTCTTGCTAATTTTATCATACGCTCTGCATCCGCTCAATATTATTTGCTTTAGTGTACTTAAAATTTTAAAAAGAATAGATAGCATAAATTTAAATGTTCTAATTTTATTAGATAGTACTCATAGTAATTATTTTGCCATCCCATTAACTATGCTAAGTGACTATGAACGAGTAAATTTGAAAAAGTATTTAAAAGACAAACTAAATCTAAATCTTGATAACATTGAGATCAGGAATAGATTTATAGATATAAATTTTATATAAAATTTTCTAAAACCCTTTATTTCAGTATACTTTAATAAATTTCAGCTTAAGCAGATAAATTTTATCTTTTTATTGACGAACCTCAATGCTTATCGAAATTTAAATAGGTAAAATTCTCTCCTAATTTCAGTTAAAGGAGTGAAAATGGCAGAATTTAAGAAGCTCTGGATGACGCTTGTAGCGGTACTCATCGTGGGCTTTAGTTTCTTGGGTTTTTACGGCGGTGAGGTGTATAGGCAGTCTCCGCCGGTGGTAAAATTTACCGATGCTAGCGGAGCTGAGCTAATCAGCACCGAGCGCATTTACCGCGGGCAGGAGGCCTGGCAGAGCATCGGCGGTATGCAGGTAGGCTCGATATGGGGTCACGGCGCGTATCAAGCGCCTGATTGGAGCGCAGATTGGCTACATAAGGAGCTAGTCGCGTTTATGGATATCAAGGCGCAGGAGCGCTTCGGTGCTAAATTTGACGCTTTGAGCGATGAGCAAAAGGCGCAGATTAAGGCGCTTACTAAAGCTGAGTACCGCACCAACACCGTAAAAGATGGCACCGTTAAGTTAAGCGATGATCGCTTAAAGGCTATGGCGGTCGTAAAAGACGAGTATATGGGCGTTTTCGGAAACGATCCGCGCTTTAAAAAGCTTCGCGAGGATTACGCGATGAAGGAAAACACGCTCGCAAACGAGCAGCATCGCGCCGAGCTCGTGGATTTCATCTTTTGGACTGCGTGGGCGGTTTCTACGGATCGTCCGAGCGGAGAGGCGACCTATACCAATAACTGGCCGCACGAGCCGCTAATAGACAATGTCCCTACCACGGAAAACGTCGTTTGGACGATTGCAAGCCTCGTTATTTTGCTTACCGGCATCGGTCTTCTGGTGTGGTTTGGAAATTTCTACGGCAAGAAGGACGAGGATTTTGAGGCTCCTGCAAAGCTTAGCGCCGATCCGATCGCCGCTTTAGCGCTTACGCCGTCGCAAAAGGCGCTCGGCAAATATCTTTTCGTAGCGGTTGCGTTGTTTGCATTTCAGGCCTTCATCGGCGGCTTTGTTGCGCACTATACGATCGAGGGTCAGTCCTTTTTCGGGCTTGATATTTCGCAGTATATCCCTTACTCGCTAGCGCGCACCTGGCACGTGCAGGCATCTATTTTTTGGATCGCTACGGGCTTTTTGGCGGCGGGATTATTTCTGGCTCCGATCATCAACGGCGGCAAGGATCCTAAATTTCAAAAGCTCGGCGTGGACGTACTTTTCTACGCGCTTCTTTTCTTGGTCGTCGGCAGCTTCGCGGGCGAATACATGGCGATTGCGGGTAAGATGGATCCAAGCAGTAGCTTCTGGATCGGACATCAAGGATACGAGTATTTAGACCTCGGTAGAATTTGGCAGCTGATACTGTTTGTGGGCCTTGTGATCTGGATGGTGCTCGTGCTGCGCGGCTTTATCGCAGGCTTTAGAGCCGAGGGCGATAAGAATTTATTGGCGATCTTTACCGCTTCGGTTATCGCCGTGGGGCTTTTTTACGGCGCGGGATTATTTTACGGACAGCGCTCGCCGATCCCTGTGATGGAGTATTGGCGCTGGTGGGTCGTGCACCTTTGGGTCGAGGGATTTTTCGAGGTTTTCGCGACGGCGTCTTTGGCGTTCGTGTTCGCGTCCTTGGGCTTAGTAAGCAAGAAATTTGCCACCTACACCTCGATTGCTAGTGCATCGATTTTTTTAATCGGCGGAATTCCTGGCACCTTCCACCACCTTTATTTTGCGGGTACCACTACGCCGATAATGGCTGTGGGCGCGAGCTTCTCAGCGCTTGAGGTCGTGCCTTTGGTGCTTTTGGGCTCGGAGGCGTTTCATTACTACAAGCTTCAATTCGCGCAGGATTGGGCTAAGCGTCTAAAATGGCCGCTTTACTGCTTCATCGCCGTAGCGTTTTGGAATATGCTGGGCGCGGGCGTTTTCGGCTTTTTGATCAACCCGCCGCTCGCGCTATTTTATATTCAGGGCTTAAATACCACCGCAGTGCACGCTCATACGGCGCTATTTGGCGTATACGGCTTTTTGGCACTCGGCTTCGTCTGGCTCGTGGCGCTGTATATTTACAAAGACAAAAGCTTCGACGATACGCTGATGAAGATCGGCTTTTGGGCGCTAAATGCGGGTCTGCTTCTAATGGTGCTGATTTCGCTTCTACCAGTTGGAATTTTGCAGGCATTCGCGGCGATCGACGTGGGTATGTGGTACGCAAGAAGCGCGGAGTTTTTGCAAAAAGACAGCCTCTACGGGCTCCGCTGGGCGCGCATCATCGGCGATACGATCTTTTTGGTTGGAAGCGTGTGCTTCTTGCTTCAAATCGTGCGAATGATATTCTCGCGCTCTAAATAGAGCCTTTGCGAGCTTTTATCGCTTGCTTGCCTCGCAGGAATTTTATGTTCTTGCGAGGCTTTTTAAATTTTACTCGGCTTCGCGCGAGCCTGTTTTGCGTGAGCTTATTTTCGCGGACGATATTCGCGCAAGCTTTAAGCTTAGCTGCAAATCGCGCTAAATCTTTAAAATTTTAAAATTTCATCCTTTTAAATTTACCAGAGCCAAATTTTAAATTTGCTAAAATTACCGCCGAAATTTCAATCTAAAGGAGTGGAAAATGGGTGTGCGAGAGCAAATTTTAGAAGACATTAAAACGGCGATGAAAAGCGGCGATCACTTCCGCAGAGACAGCCTGCGGATGCTTAACGCCGCGCTTAAGCAGGTCGAGGTGGACGAGCGCATCAGCCTTAGCGACGAGCGCGTCTTTAGCATACTTCAAAGCGAGATCAAGCGCCGAAACGACTCTGTAGAGCAGTACCGTGCGGGCGGTCGCGACGATCTGGTGCAAAAAGAGCAGGGCGAGATCGAGATCATCGCGTCTTATCTACCCGCGCAGCTAAGCGATGCCGAGCTTGCCGCTGAGGTTGGCTCGCTAATCGCGCAGCTCGGCGCGAGCGGCGCAAAGGATATGGGGCGCGTGATGAAAGCCGCCAAAGAAGCGCTCGGCTCAAGCGTGGACGGCAAGCGCCTAAGCGAAGCGGTCAAAGCGGCACTGAAGTAGAGCCGGGAATTTAAAAGCCGTGGCTTTGCTTCTCGGCGGAGTTTTGCGGAACGCAGAATTCCGTATCGAAATTCCGCACCCAAAATTCTGCGTCGGGATTTTATAGCGCGGAATTTTGCACTGAAATTCCGAGCGTGAAATTTAAGACGTAAAATTTTGCTGCTGAAATTTTTTGAGATAAAGCTTTGGCTGCGGAATTCATACGCTAATTTAAAATTTTAAAGGATCATCATGAGAAAATTTATCGCGGTTTTACTAGCTGTCCTGCTTGTGGGATGCCAGTGCAAACAAAACGTAATGCCTGGGGCGAACGAAACGCCCGAAAAGATTATGGCATTTTTCATAAACGACGGTAAAGAATACATCGTAGGCGAGAAACTCAGCTACGTCCTAACGGACGGCTCGTCGCTTAAGAATATCTCGGAATTTTACGATGGCGGATACGCCAAGGGGCTTAAGCGCGAGTTTGTGCAGATCGAAGTAACCGATGCTAAAAACGGCGAGGCGCGCGGCAGCTTCAGCGCGTTTTTGAATTCTGCCGCAGGAGCAGATGTCGCCAAAATCAAAGCTCTAGCGAACCGCATCGAGATCGATGAGAAAAAAGGCGAGATAGAAGCGATTTTCTACTTCGATGCGCGCGTCGTACAGATCAAAAATCTTAACGAAATAATGAAGCCAAGCGATAGGCTGCGCTCCCCGATCCCGGCAAACATCGAGGTTAGACCTGAACGCTGCGAGGGCAACGCCCTATTGGATACGCTAGACGTAATCATGGCTATACCGGTGATAATCGTGGGGATGGTGTTGTTTGTTGCCTATGGTGGCGATGGAGGCGCTTGCGATGCAGCATAGCTCGCGATAATAAAAGCCGTGAAATTCCGTATTTTGCAGCGAAACTTACAATGTAATGATCGATGAAGCTCGGCGAAATTTGGTATAACTTAGATCGTAAGTTCGATCTATTTATGATCGCATTTTATTTGGCGGCGATGTGGTACGGATTTCTTTTTAGCTTGAATCCGAAAAGCTTAGACGATCTGAAAATCGCAAATGGAATAATCATGGATGTCAGAAGCGATGATGAGCGCGAATATATGCAGATTTTTACGGATGAGCGCAAATTTATCAAAGTCTTTTTAAATGGCGATACGGATAACTTAACCTCCTTTTATAAAAATAAAATTTTGCTCAATGCAGCAATTGCTGAAGCTAATTTTAAGCGCTCAGGAGCGGACGAGTGGCAAGGCGTAAATATCAAGCCTTCTATCTCACTAATCGCATACGAATGGCTGGAAGGCAAGCGAGTTAAAGCTTGGTATCAAAGCCGTCCGTTTCCGTTTCAGGGTCGCGGCACGGCATATCAAGTTTTATTTTTGGATTATAATGCGAGCGTCGATCCGCCGCAGCGCGAGTATCTGATGAAATTCAGATATGACAAATACGCTACGACGGATGATAAATTTACAGCTACGGTATTTGGAGCTTTGACGCTCATTTTTCTTGCGATTATGGCGGGTAAATTTTATCAAGCATGGCGCCAACTACAATAAACATTGCGCCATAAAATTTTAAATAACGAGCGAATTTAGGGTGCGATTTGATGTATCTGGGCGAAATCGGAATTTATCAGCTCAAATTTGAAGAGGACAAAAGCTATTTGATCAAATTCAACGAGAGCGAAAGAGATATTTACCTCAAATAGTGGCAGGTTTGCTTTTACGCTAATGTTAAGCCTTACGCTGATATACGTGCTTAATACCGATGGGGCGAAGTTCTATAAGCGCAAAAAGCGAAAGCGGCAGCAAGAAAACGCGGCGTGCAGTATTGACACGAAGCGCTTTAAAAGACGCTAGGTCCGGCGCTTAAAATTTATCGCGGGTAGCGGCGGTAAAATTTATCGTAAATTTTAGAAGCGCGTGCGATTTAAATTTACGGCTCCGGCGCAAATTAGGCGTTATTAAAAACAGATCGCGACGGATCTTAAAATTTTGATAAATTAAGCCGATAAATTTACTCGCGCGAAATTTAAAATTTATAGTTTTACCGCCCCGGCTTGCACGAAATTTTAAAATTTTCAAACCGCAAAGGCGTAGAATTTCAATTTCAGAGATTTAGCGGCGCCGTTTAAGGCAGCTGTAAAAATTTCAAAGCGCGGTAAATTAGCTCTAAATTCAGATGCAAAGCGCTAAATCCGTTTATAAAACCGACTTTGTAGATTTTGCTTTTAAATTTCAAAAATTTCAGCTCGCAGTGCGATTTCAAATTCTCTTTTAAAATTTGCGCCGATAAATTTAAAGTGCGTCTAAATTTAAAACGCGCTTTAAACGGTGTCGCTCAAAGCTTTTTAAAAATTTCAAATCCGTGCCGTGTCTGCGCGAACCCGTTTGATAAATTCCAAACGTCAAATGGGGCGAATGGGCTAAAATAGCCCATTTATCAGCCCCTTAACCACGTCCGATTTCTCCTTTTTCGCGTCGTTTTTGCTGCTGTTATCGTCCTTTTTCACACCGAAAAGTTTGTCGATGCCCTTGCCGATCTGCTTGTCGAGCTTGCCCTTTAGATAGTCCGATTGGATATTGTATTTCGGCTCTTTGATCGTGCCGGTGATGTTTATCTCAAGATCGGTTTTTTCGATATTTGCTTTAACCGGCACCGAAATCGCGCCCGTTTTGCTATCCAGCGTGCCGCCCGTGACGTTTAGCTTGCTTTTTTGCGCGCTCATATCGGCGTTGAAATTTATCAAATTTTGCTTGATCGTGCCGTTTACTTTGGCGTCGTTATAGACCTCGCCGCCTAGATCGCGGCCTAAAATTTTACCGATTTTATCGATCAATCCGCCGCTAGGAAGGCGACCGTTATTGATGATCGCGTCAAATTTGCCGCCGTGCGAGCTCGTATTATACGTAAGATTTGCGTTGCCCGTGCCGTCGTAAACGTGATCGATATTTAAAAGCGTCGTGAGCTCTTTGACGATGAAATTTTGGATTTTAAAGTTCGCCTCATCGCCCGCGATCCGTCCGTTTAGCTCGCCGCCCGCGACCTTGGAATTTATGGTCGCAAACAGGCTCTTGCCGTCGTGCGAAAGCTCGCCGGTAGCTGCAATCTTGCCGTTTAGTCTGCGATTTAGAAAAAACTCTAGTCGCTGCAGGCTCGGGATCAGCAGCGCGTAGTTTGCTTTAAGCGCTTTATTTTTGAGCTCGTAGGTACCGTTTAAGCTCTGAAGCTGCGCCAGATCGGAGTTTGCGCTTACGCTAAAGGTCGCGACGGAGTTTTTGATATTTGTCTGTGCCTGCGCGTCCGCTTTTAGATCGCTTGGGAAGTTCTTGCCAGTCGCGTCGTCTAAAAATTTCTTAAAAATCACGCCGTTAGCAAGCGAAATTTGCGCCGTGCCGTTGATGCCGTCTTTTAGGTTTAGCTTCGCATCGCCGTTTATCGTGCCCTCTCCGATCGCGCTACCGTAAAACAGAGCCGAAAGCACGGCCAGATTTAGATTGCTCGCCTTAAGCTTTAGATCGCTCAAATTTCCGCTCGCGTTCAGGTTGCCGCCCATAGCGTTTAAATTTAAGTTTAGATTTTTAAGCTCATTTTGCGCTAGAGCCGCGCTAAGCTCGCCGTTTGCCTTGCCTTGCAGCTTCACTCCCAGGACGTTTTGCAGCGCGGCTAGATCGTTTGCGTTTAGCTTCGCGGACAGCTCGCCGTTTTTGTTTTTCAGGTCAAATTTGGCCTCCGTATCCGCTTTAAGCGCGTCTCTAAACGCCGAAATTTGCGAGTTTGAAAGCTCAAGCGTAGAAAAATCGGTCTTTAAATTTCCGTTTGCTTTAACGTCGCCTGAAATTTTACGCCCGATAAGGCTTTCGAGCTTCGCTAGATCGGGCAAGCTTAGATTGAAATCGGAGTTTAAAGTTTTGTTTTTCAGATCAAATTCCGATTTTTCGGCGCTGATTTTGCCTAGCGTCGAATCGATCTTGCTTGCTGCTCGCAGGATGTCATTTTGCGCCGTGATGTCCGAGTTTAGCGTGATCTGCACGCCTTTTGGGATGGAGATATTCATATCTTTAAACGCAGATTCGTTTAGGATTAAATTTGAGCTCTTGATGCTCGCGTTGCCCTCTGCGCCGCTGCCTCCGGCTTTGATGTCCGAGAGCACGTCGATATTTCCTTTGGCGTAGATCGGCAGAGAGGCCACGGCAAGGGCTTTTTCGACGTTTAGGCCCTTAGCGTCGATTTGCAGATCAAGCGGACTAAGGTCTTTTAAATTTGCCAAAAATTTTACGTTGCTATCAAAAATCCGCCCGCTACCGTTGATACCGAATTTGCCAAGATCGCCCAAAATTTGCCCTTTGAGGCTTAGCCCTTCGCTCGTTTTTATGCCGAGCTTGGCTAGATCGTGCGCATTTGCGTCGTAGATAAGATCGAAAGAGCGCGCAAAAAGCGAGTATTTACCCTTTACGTTTACATTCGCAGCGTCATTTACGTTGGCACTGATGTCCAGATCGCCGAAATTTAGATCGAATTTCTCAAGCTTCACGTCAAGGCCGCTTTTTTCTTTGATCAAATTTTCTATGTAAGGCTTAGCAAGATTGTTGCCAAAATCGCTGAAAAATAGGCAGCCCACGCCTACGATAAGCAGGATTAAAATTCCTGCGATTATGCCGAAAATTTTCATTTCGTCCCCTTAAAATTTAAAATTTGAGGGTATTATAGCCCTTAAAATTTAACGTTTGAAATCTCAATACTTGAGTTTAAATCACTAAAGTTTTATAAAAATTTTTCATAAACTATTGACAAGATTTTAAATTTTGCATATAATCTTAGCACTCAAACACATTGAGTGCCAATTTTAGAAATCACAAATCAAAGAAAGGACTGAAATGAAATTTCAACCACTTGGCAAGCGCGTTCTAATCGAGCGCGAGGAGGAAACTAAAAAGACCGCTTCGGGCATCATCATCCCAGACAATGCTTCAAAAGAGAAGCCTTCGACCGGCAAAATAGTAGCCGTCGGCAGCGAATGTGAAGGCGTCAAAAATGGCGATACTGTAGCATTTGCGAAATACGCAGGCAGCGAGATCAGCTTAGACGATAAGAAATACCTTATCTTAAATTTAGAAGATGTTTTAGGCATAATTAAATAAAAAGGATTGAAAATGGCAAAAGAGATTATTTTTTCAGACGACGCAAGAAACAAGCTTTACGCGGGCGTTAGGAAACTAAACGACGCGGTAAAAGTTACGATGGGACCTCGCGGTCGCAATGTCTTAATCCAAAAGAGCTTCGGTGCTCCGGCGATTACAAAAGATGGCGTAACCGTCGCTAAAGAGATTGAGCTAAAAGATACGCTCGAGAACATGGGCGCTTCTTTGGTGCGCGAAGTAGCGAGCAAAACTAACGATCAGGCAGGCGACGGCACTACTACAGCAACCGTGCTAGCTCACGCGATCTTTAAAGAGGGTCTACGCAACGTAACTGCGGGCGCAAATCCTATCGAGGTTAAACGCGGTATGGATAAATTTAGCGCTGCGGTTATCGAGGAGCTAAAAAAATCCTCTAAAAAAGTAAGCGGCAAAAAAGAGATAGCTCAGGTCGCTACGATCTCTGCGAACAACGATAGCTCCGTCGGCGATCTTATCGCAGATGCGATGGAAAGAGTCGGCAAGGACGGCGTTATAACCGTCGAAGAGGCAAAATCGATCAATGATGAGTTAAACGTAGTCGAGGGAATGCAGTTTGACCGCGGCTATCTAAGCCCATATTTCATTACAAATGCCGAGAAAATGCTAGTAGAGCTAAGCTCGCCGCTAGTGCTTCTATTTGACAAAAAAATTACAAATTTAAAAGACCTATTACCGGTTTTGGAGCAGGTTCAAAAAAGCGGCAAACCGCTTCTAATCATCGCCGAGGATATCGAGGGCGAGGCACTTGCGACTTTGGTCGTAAATAAACTTCGCGGCGTGTTAAACATCTCTGCGGTCAAAGCCCCTGGATTTGGCGATCGCAGAAAGGCGATGCTTGAAGATATCGCGATTTTAACGGGCGGTACCGTCATCAGCGAGGAGCTTGGCAGAACGCTAGAAAGCGCTTCCATGGCCGATCTTGGACAGGCTGAGCGCATCGTGATCGACAAAGATAACACCACTATCGTAGGCGGCGCGGGCAAGAAAAAAGATATCGACGCGCGCGTTTTGCAGATCAAAGCTCAAATCGCAGAGACTACGAGCGATTACGACAAAGAGAAGCTTCAAGAGCGTATGGCTAAGCTTAGCGGCGGCGTTGCGGTTATCAAGGTGGGCGCTGCGACCGAAACTGAGATGAAAGAGAAAAAAGACCGCGTGGACGACGCTCTAAACGCAACCAAAGCAGCCGTAGACGAGGGTATCGTAATCGGCGGCGGCGCTGCGCTAATCAGGGCGGGACTTAGCGTAAAGCTAGCCCTAAGCGGCGACGAGCTTATCGGTGCGGACATCGTTAAGCGCGCGCTTTTCGCTCCGCTTCGCCAGATCGCCGAAAATGCGGGATTTGACGCGGGCGTCGTAGCTAATAAGGTCGAGCAAGGCTCAGACAAAAAATTTGGCTTCAATGCTGCAAACGGCGAATATGTCAATATGTTTGAAGCAGGCATTATCGATCCGGTCAAGGTTGAGCGTATTGCGCTTCAAAACGCGGTATCCGTCGCAAGCTTGCTTCTAACGACTGAAGCGACTGTAAGCGAGATCAAAGAGGAGAAACCTGCAATGCCTCCAATGCCTGATATGGGTGGAATGGGTGGCATGGGCGGAATGATGTAGTCCCATATGAGCGTCATTCGGCGCTCCTATGCCATGCAACGGCGCTGTGAGATTTTGCAGCGTTCCGCAATGCCTTATGTGCGGCGATGTTGTAGCTACACGCCGCCATAATGATATGTGCCGCGTTTTTGGATACGTCTAAAGCGCGGCGATTTATTATTAATTAACGATTAAGCGGTGTAATTTTTAGTCACCGCATGATCTCGCAAATTTCGTATCTCACCGCAAATTTGCAGTTTTGCCGCTTTATTCTTTAAATTTAAAAACTTTATATGAGCTTGATTTTTACCTTAAATTCTGACTTGCCGCTCAAAATTTAAGCGCAGAATTCTAAAACTTTAAAATTTTATCAGCCCTCCCACCTAAACGCTTACAAGATAAAATTTTGTCGTGGCGTCATATTTTTAGTGTGATAAAATTCTATTGCCAAACAGAATCCTAGCTGCGGAATTTTTAAAGCTTAGCCTTTATCCAGGTTTTTATTTGGCGATACGGCTTGGAATTAATAGCCAAAATTGCATAGCCCTACTCATTAAATTTAACGCGGCTTAATCTAAGCTTTGCTAAATTTCGCTTAAAATCCATGGAAAGGAAAACGATGAAAAATTTAGCTCGTATCTTTTTAATTGCGTTCATTTTGGCGAGCTTTTCTAGCGTTTTTGCTGCGCAGCAAAGCCACAAATCGCCTGCAGCGTTGCAAAACCATAAATATAAAATTTCATCTCAAAATTTGCGAGCCAAAGATCATCCGAGTAAAAATACCTCCGCAAAATCCTCTGCCGAGCCGCATGCTAAAAAACCTGTAAATGCTAAAAGCCTTTCAAATTCCAAGCTCACAAAAAATACGCGTGCGTCTAGGAATTTCGCTAAAAATTCCACGCGAAAAAGTGCGAAAAATTTTACTAAAAATTCTGGGCAAAATTTCGTATCGCATTCTGCGAGAAATAAAGCATTTAGGCGCCCGGCTAATCAATCAAGCAGTCAGAATGGAGCTAGCAAGAGCCTAGTCGCGATGCTGATGCGTTTGCCAAAGACCCGCATCTATGAGGATGAGGCGCCAAGTGCTCACGATACGGAGCAAACTTACAGAGGCGCAGATATGCGGAGAAGCGCAAGCGCGCAAACTCACGGAGGCGCTGATGAGCAGACTGACAAAACCGTAGACGCACAAGCTCGCAAATTAACGACGGCTCGAATTGCACAGCCGCAAGCTCGCCACGGCTATAGTCCAACTCGTTCTGACGCTATGGGACATACAGCTGCATCTCATTCGAGCGCCACGAAATATACGGCTCGTCAAAATGCCCGCGCGCCCTATCTTCCCAAATCTGCTCGCTCTAGCCGTGCGATAGGGCGCCCTGGCGGTAGCGCGTTTAGTAAAATACCGTCGCCGGAGCGGGGTAATGCGCTAGGACAAGGTGCTGCGATGCGTTATGATGAGCGTTGGGCGAAGCCCGCTCCACAGCCGTACGAGCCTGCGCCTGAGACCGAGAAAAAGCGCGGGCTGATATTTTCGTCGCAGTGGGGTCCTGCCGCGCCGAAAAGCAAGTGGCAGCAGCACGAAGCCCCGACGGATGATGCTTCGTCGCGCAATGAGTCGGTGATGGATATGCTGCAGGACAAGATGAGCAGGGTCAAGGTGAATATGGAGCTGGTGCGCTAATCTAAGCGGCACGCCGGCGCAATTTATATGCGTAGGCGGTTTAATTTTACTGCATCTGTAAGAACGGCGCTTGCATTGCAAAAACACGAACGCTGACGTTTTTTTGGATTTGCTGCCATGCGAAATAATGCTCCCTACTGCTGCAATTAAAGATAAAATTTTCATATTTCATCCACGCGCTTTGAAATTTCACGGCTGCATGTCGCGCTGCTAGGATAAACCAGGCTGCACTCGTTTTGCGCGAGCGAGCGCTACGACGATACTGCGGGTAAAATTTCGCCGAAATTTCAAAAGCTTAATTTTGTAATTTTATGTCGCAGGACTTCGCTTGCCTGCTAAGTTTGCGGAATTTTGCTTAGCTGCGTGGTTTATTAAATTTCGCTTGCCATCAAATTTTGCAGAGTTTCGCTTGCTGCTGGAATTTTTAGAATTTTGTTAAATGACGGAATTTTATAGAACTCTATTTGCTCAAATTTCGCGGCAAAATGAAATTTTTCGTAAGCGCAAAAGCAAAATTTAGTGGGTAAAATCCTGCAGGCGAAATTCTACGGCGGCTAGCGAGTGCGAATTATTAAATTTTAACCCCGTTTTGAATAAAATAGCGCAAAAAATTCTAAAGGCTTAAATTTGAAAAATCGCTATCCGACCCGCCAAATCTCCGTCGGCTCCGTCAAAATCGGCGGCGGCGCGCCCATTTCCGTGCAGTCGATGAGCTTTTCCAAGACCAAGGACGTGGAGGGCACGCTAGAGCAGATTAACCGCCTGTATTTCGCTGGCTGCGACATCGTGCGCTGCGCCGTACTCGATAAAGCGGACGCGGATGCGCTCGCACGCATCAAAAAAAGCTCGCCGCTTCCCATCGTAGCGGACATCCATTTTAATTTTCGCTTGGCGCTGCAGGTTGCGGAGTTTGTCGATGCTATCCGCATCAATCCGGGCAATATCGGCGGCAAAGACCGCATTAAAGAGGTCGTGCGCGCGTGCAAAGCTCGCAGCTTGCCTATCCGTATCGGCGTAAATTTAGGCTCGCTTGAGGAGCAGTTTGAGCAAAAATACGGCCGCAGCGTCGAGGCAATGGTGCAAAGCGCGCTGTATAACGCCGCGCTGCTGCAGGATGAGGACTTTAGCGACATCGCGATCTCGCTTAAGACTTCGGACGCGCCGAGTACGGTGGCTGCGTATCGCGCGCTGCGCCCGCTGTGCGAGTATCCTTTTCATCTGGGCGTGACCGAGGCCGGGACGAAATTTCATGCGAGCATCAAGAGCGCGATCGCGCTGGGTACGCTTCTGATGGAGGGGATCGGCGATACGATGCGCGTGAGCATCACGGGCGAGCTTGAGGAGGAGATCCGCGTCGCGCGCGCGATCCTGCAGGACGCAGGCGTGCAAAAAAGCGGCGTCAATATCATCTCGTGCCCTACCTGCGGGCGTTTGCAAAGCGATCTGTTAAGCGCGATCAAAATCGTCGAAGAAAAAACCGCCCATATCAAAACGCCGCTAAATATCAGCGTCATGGGCTGCGTCGTAAATGCGATCGGCGAGGCGAAGGGCGCGGACGTGGCGATCGCGTTCGGCAACGGGCGCGGCATCGTGATGCGCCACGGCGAAGTGGTCGCCAAACTCGAGGAGAGCAAGCTCGTGGAGCGGTTTTTGCAAGAGGTCGAGGACGAGGTGCGAGCTCGCGAAGGCGCGTGAGAGCTGCGGGGTCCCTAGCCGGTTAAAGCTGCTATGACGCGCAGCTCAGTTTTGCGGCTCGGTATTTCGGCGCGCTTGGGCTCATCGCGGTTCGTTTAGGTTTATCGGTACAGCGCGTCTTGGCGTGAAATTTTAAAATTTCACCTTAAGGTGGCGTTTTTAAATTTGAACCTTTGGAAATGCGGCCTAAAATTTTGGTTTGCAATTTTAGGCTTGAAATTTTAACGCTGAAATTTCGTATTAGATTTTTGAGTTTAAAATTTCGGCTCTGAAATTTTGCCTTGAAATTTCATTTCAAAATTTTAATTTCGAGAGTTGGAGCGGAATTTTATAGTGTAGAATTTACCGCGCGAAATTTTAAGCGGTAGAATTTTATGCTGTCTATGAAATTTAGGCGCAGGCTCTATGCACTCGCCAATTTTACTCGTAGGATTTGCCTTGGTAGAATTCCGTGCCGCAAAGCGGAATCTTGACGGATGAAATTCCGATACGCCGCGAAATTTCATCCGGCTGGATTTCGTCCTGCACCTAAATTTAAGGCGAGCGAAATTTTAAGAGTCAAAATTTCAAAGGGCGAAATTTAAAGCCGGCGGAATTTTAAAGGCTAAAATTCCGAGGATGAAATTTTAGATAGCAAAATTTAAAGCGGGCAAAATTATACAAATTCCTCCCGATAAAATTTTGCTAAGAGGCGAGATTTAAATTTTATAAAATTTAAAATTGTCGCGCCGCAGAGATTTGCGGAAGCGAGCTTGAAATTTTATAGAATTTAAATGCGAAACGAGGGGAAGCGATGGCAACGAAGCAGAATGTGCCTGCAAATTTATACGATCTGGATATGGAGCGCGCGATTTTAAGCTCGCTTTTGCAAAACGAGGACGCATATGGCGAGCTGAGCGAGATAATCTCGGTCGGCGATTTTTTCTATAAGCCGCACGCCGACATCTACGAGGCGATCGTCAAGTGCTCCTCGCACAACGAGCCGATCGCGCCGAGCTTCGTTAAAAAATGGCTAGCCGAGCGCTACGACGATGGCGCATTTACCGAGGTCGTAGCCACCAGCGGCGTAGTCGACGCCCCAAAATACGCGCTCGAGCTGCGCGAAAAATCGATCAAGCGCTCGCTAATCAAGGTCGCGCACGAGATCCCTTCGATGGTAAACGAAGCCGTGCGCAGCAAAGACACCGCCGATAAAATCAGCTCTAAAATTTACGAGCTCATCGACGAGGAGCGCCATGGCGGTATCAAAAAATCGCACGAAATCATCGCTGACGTGGTAGAGGAGCTCAAGCGCCAAAAGGCGCTCGCAGGCTCGGAGCTCGTGGGGCTAGATACGGGCTTTCGCTTCCTAAACGACTGCACGAAGGGGTTGAAACCGGGTGAGCTCATCATCATCGCCGCCCGCCCCGGCATGGGAAAGACCGCTTTTGCGTTAAATTTGATGATGAAAACGCTGCAAAGCGGCAAGGGCGTCGTATTTTTCTCGCTCGAGATGCCCTCTGTGCAGCTGATGTATCGCATACTAAGCGCGCTTAGCTCGATCCCGCTAAGCGACATAATGAGCGCTAAGCTCAGCGACGACGACTGGACGCGCTTCAACGACGCTTGCGATGCGGTGCTGAATATGCCGCTTTTCGTCTATGACAGCGGCTACGTGAACATACACCAAGTCCGCACCCAGCTGCGCAAGCTCAAAGCCGCGGATGCCAATATCGAGCTTTGCGTGATCGATTATATCGGACTTATGACGAGCACGAGCAACTACTCCGAGCGTCACCTGCAAATCGCCGAAATTTCACGCGGGCTCAAGCTTTTAGCGCGCGAGCTAAACATCCCGATCATCGCGCTGTCGCAGCTAAACCGCTCGCTTGAGGCGCGCTCAAACAAACGCCCGATGCTAAGCGATTTGCGCGAAAGCGGCGCGATCGAGCAGGACGCCGACATCATACTTTTCGTCTATCGCGACGAGGTTTATAAAGAGCAGATGGAGCGCGAGCGCATTTCGCGGCTGGAGGCCGAGGGCAAGGACGCGGGTGAGCCCGTGTTTAGGCGCAACGACTATCAGGAAAAAGCCGAAATTATCGTTGGCAAAAACCGCTCGGGCGAGGCGGGCAGGACGATCGAGGTGGGCTTTCAGGGTAGATTTACCCGCTTTGTCGATACGAGCTTCGGCGGCGAGCCCAGCGAGAGCGCGATCTTTAACGAAAATGACAATCTCGACTACGTCTCGCAGCTACAAGATCAGGGCTTTGAGGAGCCTACTGTGCCGCGCCTCGATACGGCGCAGAATTTGCAGCAGAATTTAACGCAGAATTTTAATGAAGCTCGAAATTTTAACGAAGCGCAAAATAGCGGCGTAAGCTTAAACACAAGCTCCGCTAGCGCTCGAAATTCCGGAGTAAATATTGATTTTGATGAGATGCCTAGCTTTGGCGAAAGCGACGAGGAGATGGACGGCGAGTCTAAATTTAGCGCAGAGCATGGCTTAGCAGAGGTGCAGCGCGCACCGCAAAAGCAAGAATTTGAGGGGCAAAATTTAGATGATGTAATAGCGGGCGGTATCTCGCCCGAAACAGAGGGCGTGCATAAAAATTTAGCGGACACTCTGCAAGGCGCAAAAGACATATCGCGGGGCTCAAAAGACGCGCAGCAAGGCGCAGAGGACGTAGCGGGCGCGTCGCGAGGAGCGGAGAGTGCGCAGCGAGAGGATGCCTCGTATTTTGAGAGTGATGATAGTGCCGATAGCGGCAGGTCGTCTTTTGAAGCGCAAAAGCGGCGGCAGGATGAGGCAAAATTTAAACCCGCACCGCCTCTAAATATCGAAGAGATGGGCATTCCAAAGATTAATGAGGCAAACAGGCTCGATGACGACGACGCGCCGCTGGATTTGTGAAATAGTGCTTAAGCTAGCGCTGATCGTTAGCGTTTTTTGCTTCGCGCTTTACGCGCAGGATTTGGACGACGCGGGCTTTTGCGCGTTGGCAGCCTTTTGGGCTTATGCGCTATTTCGGGTGCTATTTAGCTTTTTTTACGAGGCGAAGCAGCGCGCCAATGCGGCGCTATTTCGCAGCGGCGGGATTTTGATTAAAATTTTTAGAGGCAGGCTGATAAGCGGGGTTTTTGCTTGCGCGGGTGCGATCCTCTTAAGTGTCACTTTGGCGCTAGGTCTAGCCGATCTGCACGGCGCGGAGCTTTTCGTGACGCTAGCTGCACTGCCAGCAGGGCTTACTCTGATGCGTCTAGCGGTGCTTAAGCTCAGCCTAAAAGAGATTAAAAACCCTAGAATTTTATCGCTCAAACTTAGCATTTTGCTGCTCGCCGTACTTGCCGTAGCGGTAAATTTTGCTATAAATTTAGCCTATTTGCGGCTTGCAGACGCAGCGTATGCCGCCGCGCACTCTTTAAATTCCGCGATAAATTTTACTCCGCCCGTCCGTAACGCCGCATTCGCTGAAGACTCCGCAAGGAATGACGCTTCCGCACCCGTCGGAAATTTAGCAACAGATAATGCCTCTAAATCCGCTAAAAATTCCGCAGCAAATAACGTCGCCATAGTTATCGGAAATTTCGAGACGGATAATGCCGTCAAGTCTGCGCTGGATGCCGTCAAAAATCCTACCGCTTCGCCCGCAAATTTTAAAGCGAGCTCCGTCAGGGCGGTGTACGCCTCGGCTGAAAATTCCAAGGTAAATCCCGTCGTTACATCGCAAATCAACGCTAAAAATTCTACGACTAGCCCCACTGCAGCGAAAAATTTAACCCAAAATCCCGCCGCACCGAGTATGGCTGCCGACAGTTTCGCTGAAAAATCCGCGACAAGCCCTGCATCGGTAGCCGAAATTTTTGAAATTTTAAAATCTACCGCGCCGCAAGCGCACTTCAAATCCGCTCTGCTAAATGAAATTTACGCTCTGAAATTTTACAAAAACGCGCTGTTTGAGCTGGCGCTGTCGCAGAGCCCTAGCGCGCTAAAAATCGCTCTTTTGTTTCTGATCTGCGCGGGCGATTTCGTCTTTTACTGCGCGATCTTGCATCTTTGTGCCTTCGTGCTTTTTATGCCGCGAGCCACGTCCGCGCCCAAAATAGGGCGCTTCAGCGGCACTATCTTTGCGCTTGCCTACGTCACGCTGTGTTTGATCTGCGCCGCGCAGACGCACACGGCAAGGGGTGAGGCGGAGCGCCCTAAAAGCGCGGTCGAGACGGGCGTGCAGATCGTGCTGCAAAGCGGCGAGCGGCTGATCTTAAGCGCTCGCGAGGCGGATGCGTTAAGGGGCGAGCTAAACGCCACGCGCCTTGCCGCGGAAGCAAACGCCGCGTCCGCGCTGAATAGCTACATCGACGCCGTTTACGACGAGGGCGCGAGGCTTAGCGCGCAGAAAATGGCGGATTTCAATTACTCGTTTCTGAGCGATTATCTGGTGCTGTGGCACGGCGTGTGGGACGATGATGCGGGGGCGTATCTGAATGAGAAATTTGCGCTCTTCGTAAGCGAAAGCTTCCCGAAAGATTTTGGCGAAAATATCGCTAAAATCGCTGCGGCAAACGTCAAAAATTATGAGAGCTCGCTGAATTTTACGCTCAAAAAATACGGCGCGAAAATTGATCTTAACGTCACGCAGAACTTCAGCCTAAAAAGTAAGGCGTATCGCGCGAGCGGGACGGGTCTGGGGGCGCTGGGCGGCGTGCTGGGCGCAAAGCTGATAAGCAAGAGCCTTGCTAAAACTGCGGCCAAGACGGGCGTGAAAACCCTTACCAAGGCGGGCGCCAGCGCGACTAGCGGTAGTGCGGGGCTCGTGTGCGGCCCTGGTGCGGTAGTGTGCGTGCCTGCGTTTGCCGTGGCTACGTGGTTTGGGCTGGATTTTGCGTTTGCCAAGGGCGACGAGGTGCTCAATCGAGAGGAGTTTGAAGCTGCGATCGTGCGCGATATGATGGCGGCGAAAGAGGAGCTAAAGCGCGCGCTGGCGGAGGATTTCAACGTGACGATAGATGAAATTTCGAGTGAAATTTTAAATTTAGACGGGAAGTAGGGCGGCGGATTATGCCCGCGCAACTTAGACCCGTTGCGAGCGAAATTTTGCGGCGGATTATGGAGCTTTCGTGCGTAGCGGGCGGTAAAATTTTAAAATTTCATTTAAGTGCTGGCGGCGGGTGCCATGCATCAAAATGAGCGGCTCGGTAGGCAGTTCGGCAGATGCGAAACGGTGGCGAAACTAGCGGCAAAAAAAGAAGCGACACAAAACGAGTAGCGTAGCAGATGCGTAATAAACAGCGGCTCGGGTTTTTTGAATTTATAAAATTTTATTCTGCATGAACATGCGGCGTGATTTAGACCCGTTGCGAGTGAAATTTTACGGCGGATTACGGAGCTTTCGTGCGTGGCGGGCGGCGAAATTTTAAAATTTATCTAAGCGCAGGCGGGTGGGATTACGGCGCACTTATCACACCTCTTAAATTTTAAGAAGCAACTAAAAATTTTTATATATAATCGCCGCTTAAAACAAGGAGTGCTAATGAAAAAATTCTATTTTAAAATTTGGGTAATTGCGTTTATAACGGCATTTGCGGCGATTCCTGCTGCGGCACAACCGCCTTTGGTAAGCTTAATAGAATTAGAGAATTTTAAAAATGAAGAGCAAAGGACGCTTTTGAAATCCTGTGATTACGGCGAAGGTAAATATAGCTCATGCAATAAACTCGTTGAAATTTTATCTAAAGAGTGCGACGACGATAGGCGTTATTTAAGCTGCGAATTAAATGCGCTTCTTTTATTGACATTAAATAGAGACGAAGAAGCTATAAATTATCTTGTTAAAAGTTGCGATGCAAATTTAATGACGAGTTGCTTATGCCTTAATTGGGAAGATCTGTATTTCACCGGAAATACGGATAGGGTTTTAAAGAGCTTTAAAAAAATATGTAGTATGGATTCGGAATCTGCACATGAGTATTGCGAATTTTACGATGAACTTAAAATTTGTGTGGAAGACAAAGAGTGCAATCCAAGAGGAAAAATGAAAGAAATTTATAATAAACTATATGGGGAGTTGAAATGACAAGGCTAGGCTTTATATTTTATTCTATGATATTTTTTGTTTCTGTCGCAATGGCTGGCAAGCCTACGGCTGAAGAGGAAAATCTTTATAACGAATGCGATAAAGGAAACGGTAAATATAGCTCGTGCACTAAGCTAATAAAAATTTTATCCGAAAAATGTGATAGCGGAGATATGATCGGATGTGCCGATGTGGGTTATATTATGGGCTTTGAACTGGGTATGCGTGAAGCCTCGGTCGCGCCATTAGATAAATCTTGCAAGGCAGGTATTGCAGCCTCTTGTTTTAACCTCGGTATACATGATATTGCGATAAGAGGCAATGTCAAAAGAGCGGCACATAATTACGCTATAGCTTGCGAAAAATATTCAGAGCATCTAGAAAAAGAAAAAATATTTAAACTAAAATCTTGCGCGCTGAAGGTGGCTTTAGAAAACTGCTTACGAGATGAGGAGGAACACGATCCCGTAAAGTGTGCGAAAAAAGCCTTTTGGGAAATAAGTGATAAATACGACGCAAATTCAACCAAGGAGTAAAAGATGGCGAATCGAAAGAGGGGTAAAGAGTACTAATGAAAAAATTCTATCTTAAAATTTCGTTATTTGCGTTTATAACGGCATTTGCGGCGATTCCTGCTGCGGCACAATCGCCTTTAACAGGTTTAATAAAGTTAGAAGATTTGAGGAGCGAAGAGCAAAGAGCGCTTTTGAAATCCTGCGATTACGGTGACGGAAAATATAGTTCGTGCAATAAACTCGTTGAAATTTTATCTAAAGAGTGCGATGGCGGTGATATGCGCTCATGTGCTATACAGAGTGATCTTTTGCGATCATTACGCCGAATAGAGGAAGCTACGAAATATCTGATTAAGCTGTGTGATGCTAATAGTACATATCACTGTTTTATATTGGGTACGCTAGATATATATGTAAACGGTAATATGCAAGCAGCAATTAAAAGTCTTGAAAAAGTTTGTAATAGCGATCTTAAAGATAGAGATATAGTTTGCAAAAATATCGAGGAACTGAAAGCTTGCCTAAAAGACAAAGAGTGTAACCCTATAAAAAAAGGTAAAATTATTTTTGAAGGTGTCGAAAGGAAATTGTATGGGGAAAATTAATTTTGTATTTTATTCCATGATATTTTTAGCTTCTATCGCAATAGCGGATAAGCCTACGGCTGAAGAGGAAAATCTTTATAACGAATGTGATAAAGGAAACGGCAAATATAGTTCGTGTACTAAACTAATAGAAATTTTATCTAAAAAATGCGATGGCGGAGATATGATCGGATGCTCGGATCTTGGTTATATATTAGGTCCTAAGCTTGGTATGCGTGAAGCTTCTATCACTCCTTATGAAAAATCTTGCAAAGCGGGTATCGCGGAGTCTTGTTTTGCTCTTGGAACACAAGATATAGGTTTAAGAGGCAACATTAAAAAGGCTGTTATAAATTACACTACGGCTTGTGAAAAATTTACCGATCAGAAAAAACTATTTAAACTAAGATCTTGCGCGTTGAAGGTAGCTTTAGAAAACTGCTTACGAGATGAGGAGGAACACGATCCCGTAAAGTGTGCGATAGAAGCATTTGAAGAAATAACTGATAAATACAACGCAAATTCAACCAAGGAGTAAAAGATGACAAATCCAAAGAGGAGCAAAGAGCGATAATGAAAGAATTTTATCCCGCAATTTTGGCTCCTTTAATAACGCAAGCCGCGGCAGAACTCAACCAAAGCGTAGCCGATAGCAAAGAGATAAAATTTACGTCGTTTTCTGATTTAAATTTATATTGTTTACGAGGGCTGAAATGAAAGCGCTATGTTTATATTCGCAATAAAACAAGCGTGCAAATGGGTACTAGGTATGAGCGAGGAGGAGGAAGAGCAAATTTTATATTTGAGGCGGTATTTAAGGCTGGGCTGCAAAGACGGCAATGCGCAAATGTGCAAGGATTTAGGAAAAACAGGGAATTAGGGTAGAATTTTAAATACTAAATTGCCCCACTTGCAAGCTCATGAAATTCGGACTTTAAAATTTAATCTTAATTGGGCTATAATCTTAGAATTAATATTCAAAAAGGAGTTTTTATGCAAACACAAAATAATTTTATAAACCGCGAGCTAAGCTGGCTACGTTTTAATACCCGCGTGCTGGAACAATGCAAAAAGGATATCCCGCTAATTGAAAAATTAAAATTCCTAGCGATTTACAGCACGAATTTAGACGAATTTTATATGATCCGCGTGGCGGGCTTGAAGCAGCTTTTTACCGCCGGCGTTATAACCAGCGGCGATGACGAGATGACGCCTCTTGAGCAGCTACGCGCGATCCGCTCCTATCTAAGAAACGAACAAACCGAGCTTGAGCAGCAGTATTTCGGAATCCAAAAGGAGCTTTGCAAAAACGGGCTTTTTATCAAAAGCTACGACGAACTGCAGCTCGAGCTCAAGCCTGCGGCGGACGAGTTTTTTTTCTCGCAGATAATGCCCGTCATCGTCCCGATCGCAGTCGATGCGACCCATCCGTTCCCACATTTAAATAACCTTAGCTTCTCCCTTGCGGTCAAGCTCTGCGATGAGGGCGCGCCCGAGTCGGTACATTTTGGAATGATTAGAATTCCGCGCGTGATCCCGCGCTTCGTACAGGTCGCGCAAAACACCTACGTGCCGATCGGCACTATCGTAAAGCGCCACGCGGAGGAAATTTTCCCCGGCTACAAGCTCATTAGCTCCGCGGCTTTCCGCGTCACGCGAAACGCCGACATCGTGATCGAAGAGGAGGAAGCGGACGATTTTATGATGATCCTAGAAGCGGGGCTTAAGCTGCGCCGTAAAGGGGCTTTTGTACGGCTTCAGATCGAAAAGGACGCCGATACCGAACTTTTAGAATTTCTAAATTCTCATCTTAAAATTTTTTACAAAGATATATATGAATGCGCCGTGCCACTTACACTGGACGGGCTTTGGGAGATCGCTTCCAATAAGGATTTTTCCTTTCTAGCCCATCCTCAATATCTGCCAAAGACGCTGCCCCCCTTCAACGAAAACACCTCCGTTATGAGCGCGATGGAGAAGGAGGATATCTTGCTGATCCATCCTTACGAGAGCTTCGATCCGGTGCAAAAACTCATCAAAGAAGCCGCCAAGGATCCAAAGGTCATCTCGATCCGTATGACGCTGTATCGCGTGGAGAAAAACTCGCCGATCGTCCAGAGCCTGATCGAGGCCGCAAGCGACGGCAAGCAGGTGACGGTAATGGTCGAGCTTAAGGCGAGGTTTGATGAGGAAAACAATCTGCACTGGGCGAAGGCGCTCGAAGACGCGGGGGCGCACGTGATCTACGGCATCACGGGCTTTAAAGTCCATGCCAAGGTAACTCAGATCATCAAAAAAGAGGACGGCAAGTTAAAATTTTATATCCACTTAGGCACGGGCAACTACAACGGCTCGAGCGCTAAAATTTACACCGACGTGAGCTTTTTTACCTGCGGCGACCGCTTCGATAAGGACACGACAAATTTCTTTCACATCCTCTCAGGCTACAACAAAAACCGCAAGCTTGGCAACCTCTCTATGTCGCCGATGCAGATCAAAGAGCGGCTCCTGGCGATGATAAAAAATGAGGAGAAGAAAGGCTCTGCCGGCAGGATCATCGCTAAGATGAACGCCCTTGTCGACGGCGATATGATCAAAGCGCTGTATAAAGCAAGCGCGGCGGGCGTAAAGATCGATCTCATCGTGCGCGGCATCTGCTGCTTGCGCCCGGCGCTTAAGGGCGTTAGCGAAAATATCCGCGTGATCTCGATCGTCGGCAAATACCTAGAGCACGCTAGAATTTTTTACTTCGCGCACGCGCAGCCCAGCCTATACATCGCGAGCGCGGATTGGATGCCGCGAAATTTGGAGCGCAGACTGGAGCTGATGAGCCCGATTTACAACGAAAATCTGCAAAATAAGCTCAAAGAAATTTTAAAGCTTCAGCTAAGCGACAACGAACTTGCATTCGAGCTACAAAGCAGCGGCGAATACCAAAAGATCGAGCCGAAAAAAGGTGAAGAGAGGATCAACGATCAGGAATTTTTAGAAATTTATTTCAATAAAATTTATAAAAATATCCGCAAGCACGATGAAAGCGGCACGGCGCTAACCAAGCTTTTGAAGGAGAGCTAGACGTCTAGAAATTTTGCGCCGTCTTGGGCTAGCTATGCGCTAGAGCCACACGCAAACCGAGATCATAAAATCCTAAATGCGGAATTTTGCGCCGTGAATGCGCGAGTAGATTTACGGAAATTTTAAAGGGATTAAATGAAAAGATATCTTTATCTAGCCGTTATAGCTATGTTTTGCATGGGTGGAGTCTTTGAAGACGCAGACAAGCTCTATGAGGACGGCGATTATTCTAAAGCGATAAAAATGTGGCAGCGCAGCTGTGACGGCGGAGATACGCGAAGCTGCTATAGGCTCGGGGGTTTATATAAATTCGGCATCAACACCACGCAGAGCTATCAAAAGGCAGCGGAGGTTTATAAAAAAACTTGCGATGGCGGAGATATGACTGGCTGCTATGAGCTTGCAGGACTATACTTCGAAGGCTATGGCGTTAGACAAGATTATCAAAAGGCGGCGAGCTTGCATCAAAAGGCTTGTGACGGCGGCAATATGTTTTCGTGCGATTTGCTTGCAATTTCATACGAATCCGGTATCGGCGTCCCAAGAGACAAGCACAAGGCTATGGTTTTGCGTCAAATGATTTGCGATAACGGTGATGCAGATATGTGCAATAACCTTGCATATTTATATAAAAACGGCGACAAGGTCAGACAGGACTTGCAAAAGGCAGAGATTCTATATAAAAAAGCGGCTGTTTTGTACCAAAAGAAAGCTCAAATAAATCAAAAGAAATGCGATGAAGGCAGCCTATATGAGTGCCAGCGCCTAGCGGATCTATATATAGATGGCAGGGGCGTAGAGAAGGATTTCAAAAAGGCTGCCGGATTTATACCAGAAGGCTTGTGATGGCGGCAAGGCGGCGGCGTGCTTGATTCTGGGAGACTTATACAAAGCAAATAATTACCAAAAAGCAGAAAGCCTATATCAAAGCGGGCTAAATTTGCTTAAAAATACTTGCGAGAGCGGGGATGCAGACTCGTGTAGTTATCTCGGGGATTTATACAAAAATTGATGGCACATTAAACAAGATAGATCCTTGGCAAAAGAATTTTACGGGAAAGCATGCGATTTAGCAGAGCAGATCGGCTGCGACGAATACAAGCAATTAAACGAAGCGGAACTCATCGATGATAAACACGGCATCGCACCGAGCGCACCTTAATCCATGAAGCTTGCATGCTTGCGCACAAACAAGGCTACGCAATCAGTGAGCTATCAAATTTTTAGAATTTTAAAATTCTAAAATTTATAAATTATCTTAGGCGCAGCTTCCTAGAAATACTAATCTGCCATGATGCCAGCTATATACTACGCGTAGATAAAATTCCGCTTGCTTATGATAAAATTTTAAAATTTACTCGCTGTCTCATCGCATGCATTTAATAAAAATACTTTCAAATTTAAAGTAAAAATTTGTAATTTTAAAAAATATAAATTTAAGAGATAAAGGCGCAAGCCCGGGAATTCTTTAAATTTAATTAAATTTTATAACTATAAATGATAAATAAATTCTTTTTAATTTAAATTTAAAGAATTTTTCACTAATATACTGTTTTTTTTAATAACGCCTATGAGAAATAGTATTATAAAAGGATCAAAATGAGCTTATTTAGGTTTTTTATTGCAGCGGGGGGGGCGCTTTGTTTATGCGCGGCCACTTTAGCTGCACAGGATGATAGCGAAGGTGGCTCCCAAAATTTAGGGCAGATCAATGTTACGGGAAACGTAGAAAGCGACCCGCTTACCAAAAAAGTCGGCGAAACTAAAAAGAGCGCCAAGCAACTCGCCAAAGAGCAAGTTAGCGATAGCAGAGATATGGTTCGTCACGAAACCGGCGTTTCAGTTGTCGAAAGCGGAAGATTCGGTGCTAGTGGTTATTCGATCCGCGGAGTAGATGAAAACCGTGTAGATATAAGTATTGATGGACTTCGCCAAGCAGAAACGTTAAGCTCGCAAGGTTTTAAAGATCTATTTGAAGGATATGGAAACTTTAATAACACTAGAAACGGCGTTGAGGTTGAAAACGTAAGACAGGTAGATATCACTAAAGGTGCAGATTCGGTAAAAAGAGGCTCGGGCGCGCTAGGTGGCTCAGTAGCGTTTGAGACAAAGGATGCGAGAGATTATCTAACGGAGAAGGATTGGTATTACGGATTTAAGCGCGGGTATCAAAGTGCGGATAGACAAAACTGGCAAAGCCACGCAGCTGCAGTTCGGTTTAAGTGGTTTGATCTTTTGGCTATTCACACCGATAGAGAAGGACATGAACTAAAAAACTGGGGATATAAAAAATATGATCCTACTGTTATAAGAAAAGTTAGAGAAAAGCCTGATCCTTATAGAATTTACAAAAAAAGCACATTGGTAAAATTTGGCTTTCAGCCTACCGATACTGATAGATTTAGCCTAGGATACGATAAATCCAATATAAAATCGGAAGGAATAGATTGGTCAAATCAATTTGCTCTTTACAATACGCAAACTCCTTGGGGTGCTCTAACTAATGACATACGACATACCAACGATAGAAGCGAAAGAAAAAACTATTCGTTCACTTACGAAAATTTCGACGAAACGCCTTTATGGGATAGCTTAAAATTTAGCTACAACAAGCAGCATATCAAACTAAAATCGAGAACGGACGAGTATTGCGAGGGCGATAATTGCGCGGGGATTTCAAATCCCGCGGGGCTTCATTTAGAAAACGGAAAGTTAGTGGATAAATACGGAGGCGAGCTGAAGCAAGGGCTAAAATGGGGCTTTATGCCGATAGTAACGGATAGCCGCGGAGAGGAGCTGGATACCGATATTTACGACGGGCAAGAAAACACTATGAGAGGCAGCGTCTCGGATGTTTTAGTCAATTGCGATAACTACGACTGCTCCAAAGGTATCGATCTATTCGATATGAATACGTGGAGTTATCAACACTACGATCTTACCCCTACGCCTACGTCTAACGGCAAAGGAAATTATGCGGTAATAAACCCGAAAGACAGCAACGGCGATTACCTTTTGCTGCCTACTCAACACGGATTTGTGGATAATAACTGGAAAGATAGGGATCTAATCACCGACACGAAGCAATTCAATCTCGATCTTACCAAGGATTTTAATATAAAAAGCACCGAGCACACCCTAAGCTACGGCGGTCTTTATAGCAAAAGCGATAAGCGAATGGTAAATAGGCAAGGATACGGTCCCATTAATAAACAATGGTGGGCGAATACCTTTTTCGGCATATCAAATACCAATCCGTCTTTTCCTATACTAGGCACTTGGTATGCCGATAAATGTAAATTATACAACGGAAACGACTATGTATCGCTTTGCGGTCACGAAGACGATCCTTTTAGCTTTCTTATTCCGGTCGAGACCAAAACGGGAGCGCTTTATGTGGGAGATGATTTTCAAATAAACGACATTTTAGGCTTCGATCTCAATTATAGATACGATAGGATTAAACATAATCCCTCATATACCCCGGGCGTTACGCCTAAAATTCCGACCGATCTATTTATCGGGATGTTCGTTCCATACACGCCGCTTCCGGGCACTCCGTCTAACGACGAGATAAAAGCTCATAGAGACGCCAATGCCGAAGCCAACGCCGTGTATTTGGCTTCGCAAAAAAGAAAATATTCGGCAAGCTCATATTCTTTATCTACGAATATCGATCCGCTCGATTTTTTTAGAATTCAGCTTAAATACGCAAACGGATTTAGGGCTCCTACCTCGGATGAAATTTACTTTACGTTTCAGCACCCCGATTTTTCGATATATCCGAATTTGGATTTGAAAAAAGAAACGGCAAAGACTAAAGAGATTGCCTTTACGCTTCATAATTCGCCAAGCTTCGTTACATTGAATTTATTCCAAACGGATTATAGAAATTTTATAGATTTACAATATAAGGGGGAATTCCAGCTTCCTTACGGAAACGGCGGAAGCAGGCTGCCTACCTCCGTGTATCAAAACGTAAATCGTCCCAAAGCTAGGGTTAGAGGAATAGAGATCGAATCGAAGCTATTTTTGGATCAAATTTGGCAGCCTCTGCAGGGCTTTCATATAGGATATAAGCTAAACATTCAAAAAGGCAGAATGGATATAGGTCACGGCAAAACCGATACGCCGATGAATGCGATCCAGCCGCGAACAGCGGTTTATAGCGTAGGCTATCAAAGCCCGGGCGATAAATACGGCGCGGATCTGTTCGTAACCGCGGTAGCCGCGAAAAAGGCGAGAGATACCTACAATATGTATTGGTACGAGCAGTATCTAGGCGGCAAAATCGTAAACGGCAAACCCGTAAGAAATAGCGAGGTGGAGTGGAGAAGCGGCGGATATACGACGATCGATTTCGTAACCTACGCCAAGCCGATCAAATATCTGACGCTTAGAGCGGGCGTTTATAATATAACCGACCGCAAATATATCACTTGGGAAAGCGCGAGATCGATAAGACCTTTTGGAACTAGCAATCTTATAGATCAAGAAACAGGACTTGGTATCAACCGTTTTTACTCGCCGGGTAGGAACTATAAACTCACATGGGAGTTTCAGTTTTAAAATTTAATCAAGTGTTTGACGTCTTATTAAAACAAAAGCCTTTGGAATCAAAATTTATAGATTTATTACTAAATTTAAAAAAGATGGTGATAATAAATCATTTGGTGTCATTTAAATTTTCAAATTTTATGTAGCGTGTAAATTTCAAATTTTACGTGGCGCGGTAGTCCAAAGGCTTTTTTCTGTGATGACATTGGCTTTGTAATTTTGCAATGACGCTCGCGATCTCTTTCAAAATAAAGATAGCGAATTTTGAAATTTTAACTGCGGTCTCTATGAAGCCTTTTGGCCCACGGAATTTTTCTGCCATTAGTTTGTAGAGCTCCGATCCTCGTCGCACCATTTCACGTAATGTAGTTTTAAAAAATCTTTATTTAAATAACTCAAGACTGCTTAGCTTAACCGCCGAAAAACAAGCGAAAAAACTAAGCGCGGGCTTTAGGTAAAATTTGCGTGGAATTTAAAATATTTTAAAATTTGAGAATTTGTAGAATTAAAATTTAAAGATAAATTTTGACCGAACTGATCGGTCAAAATTTGATTAAATTTTAGCGCCGAGTGCGCAAAAAGGGATTATTTATAAGCCTTAATCGCTTTGTCTAGAATTTTCTCGGCCTCGGCGGCGCTTGCGAAGTCCTTCACTTTGACCCATTTATTCGGCTCTAAAAGCTTGTAGGTTTCGAAGAAATTTTTGATCTTATCCAACGTCGCTTTAGGCAGATCGGCGACCCCTTTGATGCTGTCATATCGCGGATCGATCTTGCTAACCGGCACGGCAAGCAGCTTCTCATCCATTCCACTTTCATCCTCCATCATCAAAACGCCGATTAGGCGGCACGGGATCACGCTGCCGGCGGCAAGCGGGTATTCGTTCAGCACCAAAACATCCGCAGGATCGCCATCGTCAGCCAAGGTATTGGGCACAAAGCCGTAGTTTGCGGGGTAAAACATCGCGCCGTATAGCACGCGATCTACGCAGAGCGCGCCGCTTGCTTTGTCGATCTCGTATTTGATGTTCGAGCCGTAAGGGATCTCGATCACTGCATTGATTTTATCGGGGTTTGAGCCCACTTTTATCTTTGAAAGATCCATAGTTTTCCTTTATTTAGAATTTAAAATTTTGATATTTTTCACGTCTATCGTCGTTTTAGTAAAATCTTTGTCGATCTCGCCGCTAATTCGCACGAGCGTATTTTCATCCACGCTCACGCCGCGCCAAACGTCATCATCGATCTCAACCTCGATGCTATCGCCGTTTTGATCCACAAATCTATAATGCTCGTGTTTGAGCTGAGATTTTATCTTGCCGTCGATTACGATAAAAGAATCATCTCTTAATTTAAGCGCTTCTTTGACGCTTGACGGTTGAGTTTGCGCTGTCGCACTGCTTGGGGCGAACCCGCCCGCAGCGAATGCAGCCGCGCACAAAACAATACTAATTAAAAATTTTCTAACCATATCTATCCTTAAAATTTTAATCTCTGCGTCCGCAAACAGAGCCGGAATTTCATTAAATTTAAAATCCGCTTGCATTTAAATTTACACAGCGAGCTGCTTAAATTTACGCTTGAATTTTAGCTATCTCGCGCAACGGCAAGCTATAAATTTAAAAGCGCGCTCGTGCTAAAGGCGCGTTAAATTTAAGTGCGATCTGCACCGCTTGCGATGCAAAAAAGGAGCTGGAGGCGCTTAAAAATTTAAGCTGCCGCCCCAAGCGCGCTAGCCCAGTTTTTCGATCTGCGCGGCGATTATAGCGTTTATGTCCGCTACGATCTCCTCGACCGTGCGCTCGCCGTTTACGCTGTAAAATACGCCCGCGTCGCCGTAAAATTTACGGATATCCTCGATCGGCTCTGAAAATACCGCCATGCGGTTTTTAAAGACCTCCTCGTTATCGTCCGCTCCGCGAGCGCGTCCTAAAACACGCTCCTTGGCGACCTCTTCGCTAACGCATACCTCGATTACTGCGCTAAGATTTACATCATCGTCTCCTCGCAGTACCTCGTCTAGCTTATTCATCTGTTCTACGCTTCTTGGATAACCGTCGATAATGATGAAGTCTTTAGGCGAGCTTTTAATTGCGCTAACGATAGCATTTACGACAATATCAAGCGGCACGAGATTGCCCTTAGAAATGAAGCCGTCTATCTGTTTGCCCAAAGCGCTGCCGCTTGCTACCTCAGCGCGCAGCAGATCGCCCGTGGAGTAGTGCTCAATGCTTTGATTCATCTGGGCGATCATGCTCGCATCAGTCGTTTTGCCGCTGCCAGGAGCGCCGATGATTAGAAAAAGGCTTTTCATTTTTGCTCCTTCTTGTGAAGCCTAAGACCTAGCTCGCGAAGCTGCTCGTCGGTCACGACGCTAGGGGCTTTGGTGAGCGGACACTGCGCGCGCTGCGTTTTAGGAAACGCGATGACCTCGCGGATACTGCTTGAGCCGGTAGCCAGCATCATCAGCCTATCAAAGCCGATCGCGATACCTCCGTGCGGAGGCGCGCCGAAGCTTAGCGCATCGAGCAGGAAGCCGAATTTCTCCCTCTGCTCCGCAGGCTCGATCTTAAGCAGCCTAAAGACCTTTTCTTGAATGTCCGCTTTGTGGATCCTGATGCTGCCGCCGCCAAGCTCGATGCCGTTTAGCACGACGTCGTAGGCAATCGAGGTAATATCCTCCAAATCAGGCTCGTCGGGATTGTTCGGCATCGTAAAAGGATGGTGCATCGCGGAGTAGCTACCGTCGTCGTTTTGCTCAAACATAGGGAAATTTACGACCCACAAAAACTCAAGCCTGTTCGGATCTATGAGACCGAGCTCGTTTGCAAGGAAAATTCTAAATCTACCCATATAATCAAGCACGATTTTCTTTTTGCCCGCGCCGAAAAATACGACGTCGCCGACCTTTAGCTCACAGCGCTTGATGAGTTCGTCCAGCTCGCTTTTTCCAAAGAATTTTACCAGCGGCCCCTTTAGACCGTCCTCTTTTACTTGGATAAACGCAAGGCCTTGCGCGCCGAATTTTTTCACGTATTCCTCAAAACCTTGCATCTGGCGCTTGCTAAATTTCAGATCGCCGCCCTCGACTTTTAGCGCTTTTACGCGGTTAGCTTTGCGGTCTTTGGCTAAATTTGAAAAAATTTCGTTGCTCGATTTTTCAAAAATATCGGCTACGTCGATGAAAGGCATATCGTAGCGCAGATCGGGTTTGTCGCTGCCGTAAAGCTCCATCGCGTCCTTATACTCCATATGTCTAAAAGGGGTGACGATCTCGCGGCCGCAGGATTTGAAAATGTCCTTTAAAACCTCCTCGGCTACGCTCATTACGTCGTACTGGGTGTTGAAGCTCATCTCGATATCGATCTGCGTAAATTCCGGCTGACGATCGGCGCGCAAGTCTTCGTCGCGGAAGCAGCGCGCGATCTGGAAGTATTTATCAAAGCCCGAGCACATCAAAAGCTGCTTGAAAAGCTGCGGACTTTGCGGAAGCGCGTAGAAGCTGCCCGGATAGACGCGGCTAGGCACCAGATAATCCCTAGCGCCCTCAGGCGTCGCGCGCGTTAAGATCGGCGTTTCGACCTCCACAAAGCCTAGTCTATCAAGAGCATTTCGCGCGGCGATCGCAGCCTTGGAGCGCATCTTAAATTTATCGAAGCTTCCCTCGGCACGCAGATCCAAAAAGCGATATTTCAGCTTCGTTTCTTCGTTGACGCTTTTATCGCCGATTACGAAAGGAAGCGGTTTGCTTGGATTTTCGATCTCTAAGCTTTCTACTACGACTTCGATGTCGCCCGTTTTTAAATTTGGATTTTCCAACCCTTCGCCGCGAGCTCGGATCTTGCCGACGGCTTTTAGGACAAATTCGTTTCGCACGGTATTTGCTACCTCGTATGCCGAGTGGCTATCTTTGGGATCACAGACTAGCTGTAAAAGCCCGCTTCGGTCGCGCAAATCTATAAAAATCACGCCGCCGTGGTCGCGGTAAGAATTTACCCAGCCGCACACGGTTACACTTTTGCCGATATCGTTTTTACTTAAATCGGCGCAATAATGACTTCGCAAATTTACTCCTTTAAAATTATTTGTAAAACGCAAGTATAGTTAAATTTTGCTTTTACAAAGCTAATTTTTTATAAAATAAAACTATGGAAAACAAAATTCATAAAAACCTTAAATTCGCGGGGCTAATAGCCAAAAAATCAGAAGAGATTCGCCCCGTCGTGGAGCAAATTTGCGAAATTTTAAAAGCGCAAGGTATTGAGCTTTTGCTTGAAGAGGACGGAGCGGAATTTTTCGGCCTTAAGCCGCATACGCTCGCAGAAATTTTAAAAAAGACTAATTTTTTAATCAGTCTCGGCGGCGACGGCACGCTTATCGGGCTTGCGAGGCTACTAAGCGATAAAAACGCCTTTATTTTGGGTATTAACGCGGGCACTTTGGGCTTTTTAACGGACGTGCAGCCGAGCGAATTCGCAAAATTTTTAAAGGAATTTTTGCGCGGCAAATACGAGATCGAGCGCCCGTTTTTACTCGAAGTGATACTGGAAAACGGCAGCGGCAAGATCGTCCGCAAGACCGCATTTAACGACGTCGTAATCACTCGCAGCCACATCTCCTCGATGGCGAAGATCGACGCCTTTTTAAATAGAAAATATTTCAACACCTACTACGGCGACGGCGTGATCGTAAGCTCCGCCGTGGGCTCGACCGCGTATAATATGAGCGCGAACGGTTCGATCGTATATCCGCTGTGCGACGTGTTTTGCGTCACGCCGATCTGCTCGCATAGCTTGACGCAGCGGCCTTTGATCCTTCCTAAAGAATATCTCGTAAGCTTCAAAAACGCCGGAAGCTCCGAAGTTAGCGTCGTCATCGATGGACAAGACGTTTTTGATATGGCGGAGCTTAGCAGCGTGAGCGCTAAAATTTCACACGCCAAGGCAAATTTAATAAAACGTAAGAGCTACGATTATTTCGACGTTTTAAAAGCCAAACTCAGATGGGGGCACGGCGGATGCTAGAAAGAATTTATATTAAAAATAATCTAGGTTTTTGCGAGAGTGAGCTTAGTTTTGGCCCGGGGCTTAGCGTATTTACAGGTATCAGCGGCGCGGGTAAATCGGTATTAATAGGCGCGATTTTAGCAGTGTTCGGTCTTAAAGAATGCGAAGCTGAGCTCATAGAAGCGGATGTAGAGCATAAATTTGATATGGAAAATTTTGGCTTGATAAACGATACGCCAAATATTTTTCGCGTTCTAAAAGAGCGTAGCTTGCGATACTTTATAAATTCCCAATCGGTCTCGAAAAAAAATCTAAGCACGATCGCCGGCGAATACGTGAAATTTTTAGGCGCGAAAAACGCCGGCGAAATGAGTAGCGACAGCTTGCTAAAATTACTTGATTTTATCGCCGCAAAAAAAGATACGGCACACGCGCAAAGCTTATTGGAGCTTCAGGGCGCCTTTGTGGAATTCAGCCGCACAAAAAAGCAGCTGGATGAAATTTTGGATCAAGAGCGCAAGATCGAGGAGTTAAAGGAATTCGCTCGCTTCGAAATTGAAAAAATCGAGCGCGTATCGCCTAAGATCGGCGAATACGAGGAGCTTTTGCAGATCAAAAAAAAGCTTAGTAAAAAAGATAAGATCGAGGAACTTTGGGCTAGGGCGCAGGGCGTTTTTGAGCTGGAGCGCAGCGTCATCGAAGCGCTAAGTCTTAGCGGACTGGATAGTGCGTTTTTTGAGGATGCGATGAACGAGTTACGACTAAAGCGAGAAAGCTTGAATTTAGACGAGCTCGAAAACATCGACATAGAGAAAATTTTAGATCGTATCGAAGCTCTTAGCGCGCTAAATAGGCGCTACGGAAGCGTAGAAGAGGCTTTAGCTACGCTTGAAGCGCGCAAGAAAGAGCTTGAGCATTACGAGCAGTTAAGCTTTGAAAAAACCAAGCTACAAGCGGAATTTAAACGTCTTAGCGAAAGCACCGCTACCCTTGCCGAAAAAATTAGCGAGGCTCGCAAGGGCGCTAAAAAACGGCTCGAGGATCTGATAAATTCCTATCTAAAGCAGCTTTATATGGACGGAGTGGAGCTTAGTTTTAAGCCTACGGCGATTAGTGAGTGCGGCACGGACGAAATTTGCGTCAGCTTATGCAAGACGGAATTTAAAAATTTAAGCTCAGGCGAAACGAACCGCCTGCGCCTTGCTTTCATCGCGGCAAGCTTGGAGCTTACAAATAACGGCGAGGGAATTTTGATCTTAGACGAGATTGATTCAAATTTAAGCGGAAAAGAGGCGATGAGTATTGCAAACGTGCTGGTAAAAATTTCAAAATTTTATCAAATTTTTGCGATCTCGCACCAGCCGCAGCTTAGCTCAAAGGCTGCGTCACACTTTTTAGTAAGTAAAACGAACGGCAAATCTAGCG
Source organism: uncultured Campylobacter sp. (assembly GCA_963529625.1). GTDB lineage: Bacteria > Campylobacterota > Campylobacteria > Campylobacterales > Campylobacteraceae > Campylobacter_B. The sequence continues at coordinate 85,835 of CAURZM010000005.1, forward strand.
TGAGATTATTAAGCGAAAATGAGAAAATAACAGAGCTAGCTCGTATGATAAGTGGCGAGACTATTACTGCAGAAGCCCTGGAATTCGCTAAAAAGCTAAGGCAAAGCTGAAGGAATTTTAAGCTTAAGTTTAAATCTGAAATTTTTTGCTACAATACCGCGTTTAATTTAAATTTAAGTGTGATTTTGCAAAACGACGTAAAATCCGCTTCGAAAAATTTTATCAAGTGAGTTTTATGATTATAGATACACATTGCCATTTAGACGATGCTAGTTTCGATACCGATTTAGACGCGGTGATTGAGCGCGCCACGATTGCAGGCGTGCGCAGCATCATCATTCCCGGTGCCGATGTAGCAGACCTAGATAAGGCATGTAAAATTTCGCACGCGCGGGATAATGTGTATTTTGCCGTAGGGGTGCATCCATACGAGATAGATTCTTTCGATATGGAGGTGCTGAAGCGGTATGCTGACGATCCCAAATGCGTGGGCGTCGGCGAATGCGGTCTTGATTATTTCAGACTTAAGCAGCAAGAGAGCAAGGAAACCAAAGCCTTAGAAATCTCCCGCCAAAAAGACGCCTTCATCTCACAAATCGATCTAGCAACACAACTTCAAAAACCACTTATAGTCCATATCCGAGAAGCAAACGAAGATAGCTTTGGAATTCTAAAAGATCGCGCCGGCGATTTATGCGGCGGTGTTTTGCACTGCTTCAATGCCAGCAAGCTTTTGCTAGGTCTTAGCGAATACGGATTTTACTTCGGTATCGGCGGAGTTTTGACATTCAAAAATGCAAAAAACTTAGCTGAGATCTTACCGCAAATTCCGCAAGAGCGCCTTTTAATCGAGACGGATGCACCGTATCTAACCCCGCATCCGCATCGCGGCGAGCGCAACGAGCCTGCATTTACGAGACTCGTGGTAGAAAAAGTCGCGGAAATTTTAAGCCTAAGCGTAGAAGAGGTTGAAGCAATAACGACTCAAAACGCCTGTAGGCTTTTTGGCGATAAAATCAAAGGAGAGATATGAAAGCCATAAAATTTATACTGCTAGCCCTGCTTTTAATGGGCGAAGCATTTGCGAGCCAGCCCGGTCTGATGCGCGCAAATCACGACTATATTTTAAATCAATTCGGCATTGAAAATAACGAATCGAGCAAAAACGTAGTCGCGGGCATATTCCGCGCGATCAATGCAAGCGATCGCAAGCAATTTAAGCATATCGTGACTTCACAGTCGCACAATGCCTACTTAGTCAAATCCGAGGTCGATAACATTGAAGCTCCAGAATTCTTATTGTATTTGGCAATGGTAGAATCTCATCTTAAAAATACGGTCACATCAGGCGCTAGCGCAGGTGGTATGTGGCAGCTGATGCCGGCAACTGCGAAAAATTTTGGTCTTAGAGTAGATAACGCCGTGGATGAGCGTCGCGATCCTGCAGCCTCTACGGATGCTGCGTTTTCGTATATTTTGCATCTGAAGCAAAATTTTGGCAAGTGGTATTTAGCGCTAATGGCGTATAATTGCGGTGATCAAAAGCTTAAAAATGCGATTGCAGCTACTGGCAGCGATGACCTGGATCGCTTGCTAAAAAGCCCCGCACTTCCTAATGAGACTAAGAATTTTATCAAGCGTATTATCAAATACGCTTACATCGCTCAAAATGAAAATATGCGTAAAATTCTGCTTTTTGAAAGCGAGCCGTGGGGGCTAAAGCGTATCGCAGTAGCTCCGGGCACAAAGCTAAGCGCAGTTGCAAAACAGATCGGAATTTCGCCGTCGCAGATGCAGGATTATAACGCACATATTAAAAACGGAATTTCGCCGCTTAACGGCAAGTACTTCTTTTATATCCCACAAAGTAAATATGCAGAATTTGTCGTAAATCAAGGCGCGTTTCAAGCGTATGAACCACGTCTGAAACAGCGCAAGCCAGGACGCGTGTTAGCAGGTTTGGCGAACGAGCTTAGCCTCAAAGACAAAAACGAAATAGCGCTAAATAATATAAAATTTAATAAATAGATCGGATCGTAGGTGTCGTACCAGAAAATCGCTCTTTTTAGTGCGCTTTTTGCGCTGATTCTTGCCGGTTGCTCGTTTCGCACCGCACCGCCTTCTAGATCGTCTGCGGGCGGTGCGGGTAAGATCGGCAAAAACTCTCCCGCCACCATGCGCCCTTATAAAATCAACGGCAAAACCTACTATCCAGAGCAAGTAAGCGTCGGCGACACTCAAATCGGCATCGCCAGCTGGTATGGGCCGAATTTTCATGGTAAATACACCTCAAACGGCGAAATTTACGATATGAACGGCATGACCGCCGCGCACAAAACCTATCCGATGAATACGATGGTAAAGGTCACAAATCGCGACACCGGAGCTACCGCAACTGTGCGCATCAACGATCGCGGTCCATTCGTGGATGGTCGCATCATCGATCTTAGCAAAACAGCTGCTAATTTAGTAGGCGTATTTGCCAAAGGTACGGCGCCGGTAAAACTCGAAGTAGTGGGCTTTTATGGGCATACTATCGCCAAAGGCTCGCCGAAAGCAACCATTGTCGGCGGAAATTTTATGGTGCAAATCGGTGCGTTTAGAAACAGAAGCGGCGCACAAATTTATCAGCGCGATTACCACGGCACGGCGGGATATCCTGCGATCATCAAAGAATTTAGCATAGATGGCGCGCCAATTTATCGCGTCTTTTTAAGTGGATTTAAAAGCGAGGATGAGGCGAGAGATTTCGCGCATAATGGCAAGTTTACTGGAGCTTTTATCGTAAGGGAGTAGCAGTTTTATTTGACGGCTTTTACTTTCGTTTTTTTGCTTGATAAGGGCTTTGTTAAATTTATTTGTGAGTTACTTGCGGTAAAATTTCCCGTCATCTAATAGTTATCTGCTTTAGCTGCGGCGAAGTGCAAACTACTTGCAAGCTATTCGTAGCAAAAAATGCGCCTGCCTGCTTTGTTTTTTAATAGGACGCCGCGGCTGATAAAATTTTTATATTGCTAGGGGATAAAGCATGCAAAAATATCCGGAAGTTTATAGTCTAGAAAAGAGTTTGGCTATACTTGAAAAATATAAAGACGAGCTGAGCGTAGAACAATACGAGCAAAATAGATCTATCATCTGCAACCTTGCGATAGAAGGTATGTTTGCAAACGAGCAAGATATAATCGATCTTATCAAGGTCGATAAGGGAGAAAAAACGCCCGATGAGATAATAAACGAATATAAAAAAGAGTGGGGCGTTTTATAGCGCATAGAAAAATTAAATTTGATACTGAAATATCAGATGTATTTAAACGCAGCTCATCGGTCCTTTGAATTTTAATCGTGTAGAAAAGTTACGACTTCGTGTTCTTTTGGAACATATTCCCTATTTTCAATACCGCCGCTACCATACTCAGACAAGGCTTCATTTAAAAATTTATAAAGCTCGTCTATCGAAAAATCTCCAATGTCAGAATTTACGCTTTGGAATTTATATTTGATTTTAAATGGATTTTCCGTGAAATATTTACTCGTGGTCTCATCATAAATTCGCCTTATATCAAGCTCGATATTTTTACCTTTATAATGAAGCAACCAAATATCCTCGCCCGTATAGCCATCTCGTGGATCCGGCAATTGAGGGCTACCGATAAAGATAAGATAGGTCTGTTTTTGTTTATCTACTACCCAATTTAACCATCTAATATCTTGATCGCTCAATAAAGGTTTTCTAAATTTTGTTCTAATTTTATTAACAGCGTCTATAATATCGTATTCCTCTAAGTCCTCTTTCGAAATATATTCTGCTACAAACGCCATCTAGCCCTCCTTGAGAAATTCTATAATTTAAAGTAGATCGCTCGTATATAGACCGAACAAAGACGAGATTTCAAATTTAATCCTTTTACTGACGAGAACTTATCGTTAAAGCTGCCAATTTATATGCGATTATCGTCAATTTTTACTATAACCTTTCGTAAAATTCGTAAAAATTCAGGCGCTTTGGCGCTCGTCGCCTCTTTTAAATTTAGTATCTAAAAATACGCAGAATTTTACGCCGTATAGGTAGAAAATCCAGCTTATGTAGATCCACAGAAAGAAAAATAGCGCGACCGAAAACGAGCCGTAGATGCTAAGATAGGTTTTGTTATAAAAGACGTATTGCGCAAAAACCAGTCTTGAAAGCCACCATAAAATCGATGCTACGAGCGACGAGGCAAGCACTGCTTTTGCGCGGATCTCGCGGTTGATCGCCGTAGCATAAGTAATCGCAAAGATCCCCCAAACGATTAAGTAGGGTAGAATTTTAAGCAAATTTATCCAGCTCGTAAGCTCGGTTTTATTTAGTAGCTCCTGAAGCTCGCCGCTGATATAAAACGACGCTCCAAGCCCCACAGGAGCGAGCGTCATCAGAGTCCAGTAAGTGCTTAGGCTCTTAAAAAAGCTTCGCTCGGGTGAATGCGAAATGCGCGCGATAATCGCTTCAAAGTCTCCGAAAAACAGCACCGACGTAACTAACACTGCGCAAAAGCCCGTTACGCCAAGGCTTAGTCCGTTTGCCATAAATTCCTCGATATAGTGTGCCATGCTCGCTTGATTTGCAGGCAGGAAGTTTGAAAAGATAAAGCCCATAATCTTATCGTAGTAGCCTTTGAAGCTTGGTAGCTGCATAAAGATGCTAAGCGAGACCATCAGCACCGGCAGTAGCGCCAGAATCGTGTGAAAGCTAAGGCTTGATGCATGGTGCATGAGCTCGGTATCGTAGAGGCGGAAGAAATTTTTAAGTCGGTTTTGCACTTGCATAAGCGCCAGTATTAGTTTTTTCATACGGGCGATTTTACATTAAAATTTTAGAATTTCATATAAATTTGCGCAATTTTTCTTTTGTATCGTGGTATATCGCCTATGAAATTTAAAGCTAAAAAATGCGACTACAAATATATAAATTTATATCTCGAATTTAGCCTAAATTTAGGAAAGTTTTTCTAATATGCTAAAAAATAATATTAAATATATCCATAACGAAGGGAAAATAATGGAACGAAGGAAAACGATGAAATTTAAAATTTCATTAGCGGCATGTATGTGCCTACTATGCGGTAGTTTGGCTGCAGCGCAAAGTGGCGGTAATTCTGCGCCTGAAAAGTCGCAGAATATGGGCGTAATCGAGGTAAATTCTGTCGGCGATAACATCAGCGAGAGCGGTATCGACGAGGGCTTTTTGAGCAAAAACGTGCAGCAAGGCTTGCTCGCGGGCAAGCGCGCTTTGGATCTTCCGTATCAGATCAACACGATCAGCAAGGAGATCATGAATCACCAAGGCGTCACCGGCTACGAGGAGGCGGTCAAATACTTCCCGTCCGCGCAGATTCAGATGCGCGGCGGCGCTACGGTCGGACGCCCGCAGACGCGCGGCTTTGAGGGCAGCGTCGTAGGCAATAGTTTCTGGGACGGCTTTTATACGGTTTCGACGACGGCGATTCCGATGGCGATGTTTGAGAGCTTTCAGGTACAAAACGGCGTCGCGGGCTCGCTCTACGGCGCGCAAAATCCGGTGGGAATTTTCAGCTACACGCGCAAGCGCCCCGTAAAAGATCAATACATCATCTGGAGCGATTATATGTCGCGAAGCAACCTGGGGCTGGGACTTGATCTATCCGATAAATTTGAAAAATTCGGCTACCGCGCGGTATTTTACGGATCAAACGGCGATAGACAGCCAAAGGGCTCAAATTTGCAGCGCCGCCTAGCCAGCGTCACGATGGAATTTTATCCGACGGGCGATCTAACTTTCGAGACCGCAGCAAGCTATTATGAGCACAATACCAAGGGCTTTGCGGGGCAGTTTGCCTTGGGCGTAATAAACGGCAAGATTACGGACGGAATTACGCTTCCAAAAGCGGTAGATTCCTCAGAACGCGGTCTTGGTCAGAGCTTTGGAGGAATGCATCTAAAAACCACTACCGCAAGCGCGAAATTTAAATACTCGCCGACGGATCAGCTCTATTTCGAGGGCGGCTTTCAGTTCCAGCGCGCCGATCGTGATACTCACGGCGTCGTAAACTATCTGCTTCCCGAAGGGTTTGATTGCGCCAATTATGCTGCTCTGCCGAATAATAGAAAGCCTGCTATATGTTTAAGTAATCCAAATGCGAAATGGACGAAGCCGGGCGATTATTATACTCAACACAGTGGCGGTGCTATAGCAGCGTATAGATTCGATCTGCCAAGCGGCTATCTCAAGGCTAATACGCAGTTTAACACGGGCGATATCGAACATGATTTCAGCGTGCAGACCAACGGATATCACTGGACGCAGGATAGATATAAAAACGCGAGCACCAACTACACCTCACCTACCATAGGCAATATCTACGATCCTAAAATTCTAAATTACACCGGTGCTAGGCGCGGAAGCGGGCTGTATCACTACGCTGTTTTGGATATGTATAACGTCTCGGTGCTAGATGATATCACGATAAACGATAAATTTGACGTGATGCTAAGCGCATCTAAGGCGTGGATGAGGCAGGAATCCTACAATAATCGCCAGCAAAGACTTGTCAAAGCCTATAGCGATTCGGGCTATAGCTGGGCTGGCAGCTTGATCTTCCATCCGATAGAGGATGCCAGCATCTATTACACCTACGCAGATAGCTTGCAGCAGGGCTCTACATTTACTTATCCAACGAGCAGCCCGCACGCAGGTGAGGTTGCCTCTACGTCGCCGTATCGCTCCAAGCAACACGAGATCGGCGCTAAGATCCGCGTAGCCGATATGATCGATTTTAGCGTAGCGTATTTCGATATACGTCGTCCGATCGCCTACTTAAATAGCTCTACGGGGCTTTATGGCATAAACGGCGAGCAGCGCAACCGCGGATTTGAGTTTATGAGCGGTGGACGAATCACCGAAAATTTAAGCGTGCTAGGAGGCTTTACCTACATCGATCCTAAGATGCATAACGTAAGCATTGCGGGTGCTAATCGCAAGGTCGCAAACGGTATCCCTAAAATAAACGCAAATTTAATGCTTGATTACGTGATCCCGGGCACCGATAAGCTTGCGGTCAGCACAAATTTCCACTACACCGGCAAGATGTATCTGGACGATCTAAACACTCAGCACACGCCTAGCTTTTTCGTTACCGATATCGGCGTCAGATATACGAGCGAGCATCTTTTGGGCGATAAGACGACGTTACGCTTCAACGTAAATAACGTATTTAACAAAAAATACTGGGCTGGAATGTATCCTGCTAGCGCCGACGGTGCGGGCGGAATAGATCCAAAAAGCGTGCTAGGCTCGGCAAACGGCGTAACGCTCGGAGAGAGCAGAAGCTTCATGCTATCTGCGGAGGTAAAATTTTAAAAGCTAGCGGGTTTAAAATTTCTAATTGAGCGGCGCGAATGATTATGGCGCCGCTTTTAAATTTATGAAATTTTATCGCTCTAAGCAGCAAGACTAAATTTAACGAGGCTTGGTTTTAATTCATTTTAAAATTTAAGCCTCGGATTTTGGAATTTTAAACATTGATTTTAAAATTTAAATCTTTAAATTTTTAAGTCTCCGCACCTCGGTTTGCCCGCAAAATTTATCCGCGCGCGGTTTAAAATTTAGCCGTTTTTGGTTATAATCTTTGCAAAACCTCGAAACGGAGAGCAATGAAACAAGTTTTAATCATCGCAAGCGGAAAGTTTGCGCGCCATTTTTTATCCAAAGTTTGTAAAATCAAAGATGTCATCAGATCATATCGTGTCATAGCTAAAAATAGGGATGCCGTGCCCGCAGAGCTTGAAAACGAGTCAAATTTTTCGGTCGAAATTTTTGATTCTACTAGCATTGAGCGGTTGCGCGTGGTGCTAGCAGAAGAGGAATTTGACCGCTGCATAGTGATAATGGAGGATGAATTTGACACTAAAGTAACGCTTGAAAATTTAAAGACGCTCACTCCGGATTTAGAGCTTTACGTGGCCGATTTTTGGGGACTTTTGCGCGAAAATAAAAATGAAGCTCACGTAAAAATCGTAAACACTCTTGCGCTAAATTCCTCGCGCTTCATCGGTTTTTTGCCCGATAGCCCCGTTTTTGCTGATAATATCGGGCTTGGACGCGGAGAGATAATGGAGGTAAAAGTGCCTGTAGGAAGCTCGTTTGCGTATAAAAAAATCAGCACGCTTTCTAATGCCAAATATCAAATTCCGATGATCTACCGTCACAATAATTACATCGTAACGACACCCGGCTCGCGGATATATCCGAATGATACGATCTTGGTCGTTGGTGAGCCTAGTGCGCTGCGAGCGGTATTTGCTGAAGTAAAAAAGCAAAGTGGGCAATTTCCATCGCCGTTTGGGCTAAATATTTTCGCACTAATTGATATGAAAAAAATGAGCGGCGACGAGATAGCTAGGACGGTTAGGGCGCTTGAGTTTTTGGATTTGCATATTAGAAATCATAAAATTTATCTGCGAATTTTAAATCCTCTGCTAAACGACGCTTTTAGCGAGCTTAAAGCTCTGTGTAAGCGGGATAAATTTGAAATTCTCATCGATTACTCGGGTGAATTAAATTTAAAGCGCGACGTGAGCGAAAATAAAGCAGGCTTGGTAGTTTGTTCAAGCGGAGTTTTTGAGGCAAAAAAAGCGGCGCTTAAAGCGCTTGAAATTCCGGTGTTAAGCCTTGGAGAGGGCGAGCTAAAAGATGTGCGTAAAAGCGTCGTGCTAAGTGCCGGCGAGCGGCTTCGCGAGGAATCAAGTATCGTCTTTGACATCAGCTCGCAGTTAGGGCTAGATGTGTATTTGTATCTTTTCGGCGAGAGCGAAAAGGGCGAGTTTGCGCAAAGCTACGTGAGCTTATCGAAGCTTTTTAAGCAGAGTTTATTCGTGATTCCTTGCGAGCGGCAAAATCCGATTTTAGCGCTAGGCAGCGAGCGAGATCTGCTACAATTTGTGCCATTTAATGATAGAATTTTGGCGCGCAAGCTCACGTCGATTTTCAATCAGGATTTGGATCAGATGTATTTTAAACTCGGCAAAAATCATCAAATTTTCGTTCCGAGCGATTACGGGTATGAAAAGTAATCGAAATTTATGTTACAATTACCCAAAAATCAAAGGCTAGCGTATGAAAATCGATCTTAATTTAGGTAAAAAATACAGCGTTTTTATCAACGAATTGCAAGAGATTAAACTCAATGGTAAGGTAGCGATCATCACAAACCCCAAAGTAGGCGGGCTGTGGCTTGATTTCTTACTGCAGCGGCTAGATTGCGAGCAAAAATTTATCATCACGATCCCGGACGGCGAAGAGTATAAAAATACCGCGAGCGTGGAGCAAATTTTAGAGCAACTTTTTAGCTCCAAGCTTGATCGCAAAAGCACGCTCATCGCCCTTGGCGGTGGTGTCATTAGCGATATAACGGGCTTTTGCGCGAGCATTTATGAGCGCGGCATCGATTTTATCAATATTCCGACGACCTTGCTAGCGCAAGTAGATGCAAGCGTCGGCGGCAAGACGGGCGTAAATAATCGTTTCGGCAAAAATTTAATCGGCTCGTTTTATCAGCCGCGCGCGGTTTATTGCGAGAGCAAATTTTTATCGACGCTTCCTGAGCGAGAGTTCGCGGCGGGTGTTGCAGAGGCGGTAAAGATGGCTGTATGCTTTGATGTCGAACTATTTAAATTTTTCGAGACGCACGATCTAAAAAGCGCCGATGAAATTTCGCACGTAATCGCTCGCTGCGTAGAGATTAAAGCAAGCGTCGTAGAGCGTGACGAGCGCGAAAGCGGCATCAGAGCGGCGCTTAATTACGGGCATACCTTCGCTCACGCTATCGAAAAAATTACTGATTATAAAAAATTTTTGCACGGCGAGGCTGTAGCGATCGGCATGGTGATGGCAAATGCGCTAGCGCGCCGTCTTGGTAAATTAAATGAGCTTGAGGAGGAGCAGATCCGTAAAGTGCTTCAAAAATTCGCGCTTCCGATAAAATTTCACGTAGAGGATGCGGCGGAATTTTACGAGCTATTTTTTCTCGATAAAAAGAGCGAAAACGGCAAGATAAAATTTATCCTGCCCGATGGTATTGGTAAATTCTACGCTTCCAAAGAGATCGCAAAAGATGAAGTAATCGTAGCGCTGAAAGAGTTTGAATGAGAGCGCTTGCGGCTATTTTTTTGATTTTTAATCTTGCATTTTGCGAGGCAAATTCTACGCTCTCCGCCACGCATACGCGCTTAGAATCTAACGCTAGCTCTGCCGCTAGCGAGAAGAAAGATGAAAATTCCAAGCTATCCGCGTCGCTAAAAGATCAGATCCGTGTTATTGACGATGAGATCAAAAATAATATCTGGGTCTCTCGCTTTTCAAATTTCATCGGCTATCAAAATTTACAAAAGCAATCCAGCCAGCTCGAAGCGGAGCTAAAAAAGAGCGCCGGCACCGATAAGATCGCAGAGATTCAAAAAAGACTTCGCGCCGTAAAAGAGCAGCTCATACTGCTAAAAGAGTATGAAAAATCTCCGTTTTTAGATATCATCGCGATGCCTGAAACTCCCGAGCCTGCGCGCATTACAAATCCTTTTTCGATAATTTCAGGTTTTTCTACGATTAGAAATTTGCAAGCTCAAAAGATGGAGCAGAAAAACGCCATCGAAAATATTAAAGCTTTAATCGATAAACTTGAAGCAAAAAGGGCGCTATATGAGCGCTTGATGCAGATTGATACGGACGCAAGCGCTGCGGCGGAGCTTAAAAGCTTAGATTATGAGCTTAGCGAGTTTAGCTCCGCATATGAGATCGCGCAGACTACGTACGACGTTTACGAAAAAAAGATCAACTCCCAAATCGCCGTGCAGACCGCCGATATAAAAGCTCAAATCAAGCGCGCGGGAAACATCGCCGTATGGATACTCGTAGTCATTGCGCTGTCGTTTTTATGCAAGGTAGTGGCGAAAAAATATATCAAAAACGACGAGAATTTCTACATCGCAAACAAAATCATCAACGTTTTAAATTTCACGCTGATCGCGCTGATACTACTCTTTTCTTACATAGAGAATATGACGCATTTCGTGACGGTTTTAGGCTTTGCCTCGGCAGGTCTTGCGATTGCGATGAAAGATATGTTTATGAGCTCTTTAGGCTGGCTTACTATCGTACTTGGCGGCAGCTTTCGCGTAGGCGATCGTATCAGGGTGCATAAAAACGGCGAGACCTACGTAGGCGATATCATCGATATTTCGGTGCTTAGGATGACGATTTTTGAGGACGTTACTATGACTACGTGGAGAGAAAATAAACGCGCAGGTAGGGTGATTTTTATACCGAATAATTATATTTTTACTGATCTTATCTCAAACTACACCCATAGCGGGCTTAAGACCGTCTGGGACGGCATCAGCATACTTCTAACCTTTGATAGCAACCATAAAAAGGCGATGTATCTCATAAAAAACATCGTGCGGAAGTATTCCAAAGGCTACACCGACATCGCCAAAAAGCAGATGGGCAAGCTTCGCTCACAATACAGTATCAAAAATCCAAACGTCGAGCCTAGAATTTTTAGCTTTTTTGAGCCATACGGCATTGAAATTTCGGTTTGGTATATGACGAACTCTTACGCGACGCTCGGGCTTCGCAGCAACATCTCGGCTGAAATTTTAGACGCGCTAAGAAGCGAGCCCGATATCAAGATCGCCTATCCTGCTTACATGCTTTTTAACGGTAAAAATTATGCGGCTGCGGGCGGAAATTTTGCGGCGCAAGATCTCGGCTCCGAGCAGCAAGGCTCGCAAAATTTAAACGCAGCGGCGCAGGGTGCGGGCTTTGCCACAGGAAGCGGATCCGGGAGCGAAATTTGAAAATTTATTTTAAAACGTTCGGGTGTCGCACCAATATCTACGACACGCAGCTTATCAAAAGTAACCTCAAATCGGGCGAGATCACGCACGACGAGCAGGGCGCGGACGTAGTCGTGATAAACTCCTGCACCGTTACGAACGGCGCCGACGCGGACGTACGAAACTACGTAAATAAGATGAACCGCCTTGGCAAAAAGATATTGCTAACCGGCTGCGGCGCGGTCTCGCGCGGCGAGGAGCTGTATAAAAACGGCGCGGTCTTCGGGGTGTTTGGGATGTCGCAAAAGGAAAAGATCGACGAGTTTTTGGGCTCGGAGTCAAAATTTTACGATATCGGCGATCTAAGCAGCGTCGAAAAAAACCTGGTAAGCGACTATGAGGATCACACTAAGGCCTTTATTAAAATTCAGGAAGGGTGCGATTTCAACTGCAGCTACTGCATAATCCCCTCGGTGCGCGGCCGCTCGCGCAGCAGCTCTGAAGACGCGATCTTAAAAGAGGCGGCGAGCTTTGCCGCAAACGGCTTTAGCGAGATCGTGCTAACCGGTACCAATATCGGAAGCTACGGCAAAGCCGCAGGCACGAGCCTGGGCGCGCTACTTCAAAAGCTGGGCTCGATCCGTGGAATTCGCCGCATTCGCCTAGGCAGTATCGAGCCCTCGCAGATAGACGAGAGCTTTCGCGAAATTTTATCCGAGCCGTGGCTGGAGCGGCATCTGCACATCGCTCTTCAGCATACTTCGCAAAAGATGCTTAGTATAATGCGCCGCCGAAATTCCGCGCTAAGGGATTTGGAGCTTTTTTGCGAGCTTGCGGAGTGCGGATTTGCGCTGGGGACGGACTTTATCGTCGCGCATCCGGGCGAGAGCGAAGAAATTTGGCTCGAAGCGTTGGAAAATTTCAAAAAATTTCCGCTCACGCATCTGCACGCCTTTATCTTTTCGCCGCGGCAAGGAACTGCTTCAGCGTCGCTAAAAGACCGAATAGACGGCAAAACGGCGAAGGCGCGGCTAAAGATGCTGCAGAACATAACGGCGCTGAATAATTATAAATTTCGCCTTTCGCACAAGGTGCCGCTAAATGTACTGATCGAGCGGAAAAACGGAGAGTTTTATGAAGGATATGATCAATTTTATGATAAAATTTGGGTCAAAAGCGATAAGGATTTGTCGAAAAAATGGATGGAGATAAGAGATTATGAGGTTAAATTTGATGGAAATTTTGCATAAAATCAAAAAAAGCAAGCTAAATATAATTCTGATTTTTTTAGTGCTGCTTATCGTTTTGCTCTCGATCGTTTATTTTAAAGACGATTCGCGATACATCACCGAGCGCGAATTTAGCGAGCTAGTCCGCGCAGATCAGATCAAACGCGCGCATATCGAGGACGGCAATTTAAATTTTACCTACGACGGCAAACGCTATAAAATTTTAACCGATATCGTTAATTTAAAAGAGCTGTCCAACCACGCTTTGATTACGAAGGAAGAGGATAGCGGAAGCGGCGGTATCAGCGCGATTTTGGTGATTTTTACATTCGCATTTTTTCTCTTCGTATATTATTTTGAAACCGTTTTGGCTAGGCGTCGCAAGATGGACGGCGCCGCGCGTCAGAGCGCTAGCTCGGGCGGCGATCTCGGCGATCTCTCGCCGAGCGTTAGCGACGTGAGATTTAGCGACGTCGCGGGCATTAGCGAGGTTAAGGACGAGCTAATCGAGATCGTGGATTTTTTAAAAAATCCCGCAAAATACCGAAATTTCGGCATCAAGCTGCCGAAAGGAATTTTAATGATCGGCGAGCCGGGCGTAGGTAAAACGCTTATCGCAAAAGCCGTAGCGGGCGAGGCGGACGTACCTTTTTTTTACCAAAGCGGCGCAAGCTTCGCCGAGGTCTTTGTGGGCGTCGGCGCTAGGCGGGTTCGCGAGCTGTTTGCGAAGGCAAAATCCTGTGCGCCTGCGATTATTTTTATCGACGAGATCGACGCAGTCGGCGGCAAGCGCGGTATCGGGCGCAACGACGAGCGAGAAGCGACGCTAAATCAGCTGCTGACCGAGATGGACGGATTTGAGGAAAATAGCGGCGTGATGGTAATCGGCGCAACCAATAAAATAAATTTGATCGACGATGCGCTTTTGCGCTCGGGGCGCTTTGATAGGCGCGTTTTCATCGGGCTTCCGAACTACAAAGATCGCATCGAAATTTTAAAAATTTACCTCGAGGGCAAAAGATGCAGCGCAAATATCAACAAAGTAAGCCGCCTTTGCGTGGGCTTTAGCGGCGCAGGGGTAGCGACGCTGGTAAATGAAGCCGCGATCAACGCTCTTAAGCGCGGCAGCGATACGATCGAGCTTAGCGATTTTGAAAACGTGCGAATGAGGGTCTTTTACGGCGTGCAAAAAAGCAGAATCCTCACCGAATACGAAAAGGAGATCCAGGCGTTTTATCAGGGCGCAAAGGCGCTTAGTGCGTATTGGTATTCGTTTGATTTTGAAAAGATTGAGCTTTTAAACGACAAATTTTTAAACGAGGATTTCGAAATCGAATCCAAAACGCAAATTTTAAATCAAATCAAAGTGCTTTTAAGCGGCATGGCGGCGCTACAGATCCATAAAAACGACGCTTTTTCAAATTCCGCTAGCGACGTAAAGCAGGCTATTGCACTGGCGCAAAAGATGGTTTTTGAGCTCGCGATGGGCGATAGTTTTACCCCTAGCGCGCAGAGCGTGAATAAAATTTTGCAAGATTGCTACGACGAGGTAAGCGAGATAATCCGCACGATGCAAGATAAGCTAAATCAAATTTCAAAGCAAATTTTCGTCTATGAGTTCATAACTTTTGAGGATGTTCAAAATATCTGCGAATCTGATGGTGTGGAGCAAGAAGGCGTTTCCGCGCAAGAGCAAAATTTGCAAAAGCTGGAAAAAGATAGCGAAAGCTCTGAAGAAAAGCCGCAAGACGGCACGCTAAATTTCGATTAAATTTTAAAATTCCAATAAAGGAGAAGAAAATGGTAAAAATAGGTGTTTTAACGATCAGTGATCGCGCTAGTGGTGGCGTTTACGAGGATTTAGGAGGCAAAGAGATAATTGCCGTGATGGATGATTGGCTAACTTGCGAGAAAGAGTATTTTTATGAAATTGTCCCCGATGAGCTGGAGCTGATTAAAGATAAGCTGATTTATCTTTGCGACGAAGCGGGTTGTGATTTGGTGCTAACTACGGGCGGTACGGGTCCTGCTCCGCGCGATGTAACGCCTGAAGCTACCGAAGCGGTAAGTGAGAAATTAATGCCAGGCTTTGGCGAATTAATGCGCGCAGAAAGCCAAAAGATCGTGCCTACGGCAATTTTATCTCGCCAGATAGCAGCGATCCGCAAAAAATCTCTGATTATAAATTTACCCGGCAATCCAAAAGCGATTAAAGAGTGCTTACTACCGGTATTTCCTGCCGTGCCGTATTGTATTGATCTAATGGGAGGAAATTACATAACAGCGGATGAAAATAAGATAAAAATATTTCGTCCTAAACGCAAATAATTCGCAAAATTTAGCAGGAATTAAATGATTTATGATATTATTTGAGCGCAAATTTAAGGAAAAATATGAAAATAAATCACAACGATATTTTGGAATTTCATAAATATTTTAGCAAAATTAGCCACAGCAAAGGTCGTATTCGTATCCGCGTAAGTCCCAAGATTAGGGAGTTGCGAGATAGAGTGAGCGAGGAGAGCCTGAAGGCTAAAATAGCTGCAATTCGCGGGATAAAAGAGTATAAATTTAACTCTCTAATCGGCTCGCTGACGATTCATTATGATGAAAGCGTTTTTCCGATGCACCTTTGGGAGCAGTTTTTAAGCGGCATCAGTTCGCCTGAGCTAATAGCGCTCGTAAATTCCAATATAGAGGCGATTTCTTGAGCGAAGAAGCATTGCGTAGTACCAAAAAATCGCGTAAAATTTCTAATAAATTTCGGAATTTAAATGAGGCGCAAATTGCAGATATCGCTCTTTTGCTCGAAAAAGAGGCGCAAATTTTACAGTTTTATTCGCTGGGTGCAGTTAAATTTCAAGATAAAAGGTTAGGAGAGATTCTATCTTTACGAGCTGGATTACTTGAGCGGGTGCTAGATTTTGCAAATTCTTGTGGGCTTGGTGCTACGCCTCCTGAAAATAGCAGTGAGGCACTGGTTGCAAAAGGTATGAATGAGTTTTTGGCTTCGGCACTTTTGATAGAAAAAAGCTCTATGATGTTTTATGACGATCTAATTAATTCGTGCAAGAACGCGCAATTTAAAGAGCTGCTGTATAAGGCGCAGGCGGTTTCGTATAATGAAATTTTGCCGATTTTAAAAGAATTAAATTCTAAATGCGAAGCTGATTTAAATTCTTTGAATTTCGCTGATTTATTAAATGAAATTTTAAAAAATCCGCAGGGATTAGAGCGGATATTTCAAAAATACGATTTGCAAAATATTTTAAATAGTGCATTTTCTAATTTAATTAAAGGAATTTTGCAGAAAAATTAAATTAGGATTGCAAAAATCTAAAAAAGTCGCTATAATATCAAAATCTATGTGAAGTTGATAAAACGACTTTATAATCTTAACACAAGGAGAATGAAATGCCGATCCCATTTCTAGCAGGTTTTGCGCTTGGTTGCGCGGCGGTTTACGCTTATAACAATCGAGATAAAATCAAAGAAGGTGCGAATAAAATCGTTAGTAGCAAAAGCGTCGAGGAGCTGAAAAATAGCGTCAAAGGCGGAGCGGAAAAATTAAGCAAAAAATCAAAAGAAATTTTTGCGGAAGCCAAAGAAGGTCTAGACGATGTCGCTGAGGCGGTAAAAGGTAAAAGAAAGTCTGGTAGTAAAAAAGCTGCGACAAGTAGCACTAGCACTGAAACTAGCACTGCAAAAAAAACCAGAAAAAAGCCGGGACCAAAACCGGGATTTAAAAGAACTAAAAAATCCACCGCGAGCTCTAAGACTGGCGAAACACCGGCAGGTGAGACATCCGCAGCATCTACTACTCCGCTTAATATCCCGCAGATCGTAAAAATGGACGATAATTCTTCGGTAAAATTTACGTCCGCAGACGACAAATCAGAAAAATAGAGGCCTAAATGAATAGATCACTTACGACACAGCGTTCGCCGCTAGATCACGTTTTAAGCGGCGCCATAGCGGGAGCGATCGGCGGTTGCGCCGTAGAGCTCGTTAAAGCTAAAGAAGGCAAAAGCAAATCTAAAGCGATTCGCGATGCGCTAGATATTGCGCTAAGCGGCGGTATCATCGGCGGCGGCGCGATTTACAGCGCAAATAAACTCGTACAAGGCGAGTATCTACGCGCAGCGGCAGGCGTCGCAGTATGCGTAGGCGCGCTCATTGCGGGTAGAAATTTTATTCTTAAGGTAGGCAATGAGTAATCCCTATATCACAAAAAAAGATTTGAAAGAAATTCTAGACGATTACGATTTTGGTGACAACAAATATTCTAGCGGCTCTGCGGGCGGCTTTGCCGGTGACGAAAGGCTCGGCGGTTGGGCTAAATGGATAAACGAGCGGGTAAATTCTGCACCTTTTAATAGTTCTGCTTCCAGCAATAACTCGGATAGTAAAGATTCCGCCGCTCAAAGCTCAAGCGACGTAAATTCTACTCAAAGCTCGCAGAATTCCGCTTTCGGTGGAATTTTTAATTCCTTGGGTGGCAGGCAAAACGCGAACGGCTTATTCGGTAGCAACTCATTTATCACAGGCATCGTTCTGGGGGCTGCGACGACCTATTTTCTCACCGACGAAAATGCACAAAAAAAGCTTTTTAAGCTCATCGCAAAGGGCACCGAGATGTTTCAGATGGGCATTGAGGAGATGAAGGAACGCTTCGAAGACGCCAAGGCAGAGATGCAAGAGTAGTCGATGCAAAATTTTAAAATTTTACATGAGACCAAAACTAGACTACGCATAAAGGTCGCGGGCTTTAAAGGGCTCGATACGAGTGCACTGCAAAAAGCTGCTGCGAGGCTTGAGGGCGTAACGGAAGCTAGATTTAACGCTAAAATTGGCTCTTTGATCCTTAAGCTTGACGCGGGTGTAGATAAGGCAGGAATTATAAAGCAACTTGAAGCTTTAAATTTAAGCGAGCTAAAATCAATTATCCCCTCTAGCCATAAAAATCTGCCAAGCAAAAACGAATTTATCTTAGCGCTTCTAGCGTTGGGGGGAAATTTAATCTTCCGCACTTCGCCTTTAGCGCGCGCATTTAGCATCGTAGCGTGCATGCCTATCTTAAAAGAGGGCATTAAAGAAAGCTTTCGTCACGGGCTTACTTCAAAGGGCTTGGAGGCTGCTGCTGTTGGGATTTCGCTCGCTCGCGGAGATATCTTTGCCACAAATAGCACCAACGCTATGCTTGCTCTTGGCGAATACATGGAGGAAAGCACCGTTTATAAAAGTGACGATCTTATCCGTGAGCTCGCCCGCCCGGATATCGCCGAGGCGTGGGTCGAGATAGATCAAAACGGCAAAAAGACCGAGATCAAAATCGCAACTTCTAAGCTAAAGGTAGGCGATATCGTGGTCGTGGGCGCAGGCGACGTTATAGCCGTGGACGGACACGTCGTAAGCGGCGAAGCGATGATAAATCAAGCCAATATGACGGGCGAATCGGTCGCGGTGAAAAAATCTCGCGGCGATAGCGTGCTAAGCGGCACGATCGTGGAGGAGGGCAGGATCCGTATCTGGGCGGAAAACGTCGGAGAAAATACCTCCACGCAGCGCATCAAGCACTACATTACGGCATCTCTTAACGAGCGCTCCAGCATCGGCATGCATACGACTCACTTAGCCGACAAGCTCGTGCCGGTAACCTTTGGGCTTGCGGGCGTGTCCTATCTGATAAATCGAAATTTTATGAGCGTAGCTTCGGTGCTGCAGGCGGATTACTCTTGCGCGCTTAAGCTGCCTACGCCGGTCGCTTTTAAGTCGAGCATTTCAAAGGCGGGCAAGAACGGGATTTTGATCAAAGGCGCCAAGGCTCTTGAGTCGCTTGCGGCCGCCGACACCTTCGTATTCGATAAGACGGGCACACTTACGTACGGTAATCTGGAGGTCGCCGAGATCATATCATTTGATGAGCGCTTTAGCAAAAACGATATTTTAAATTTAACCGCAAGCGCAGAGGAGCATTACTTTCATCCCGTAGCCGAGGCGATCGTGGATGCCGCTAAAAAGCACGGTTTTATCCACAAACACCACGACGAGGTGGAATTCGTCGTCGCTCACGGCGTAAAGACCAGTATCGAGGGCAAAAAGCTCATCATCGGCTCGCGCCACTTCCTAGAGGACGATGAGATGATCTCGTTTGCAGCGCACGAGGAGACCATCGATCTTGCGATGCAAAAGGGGCTCGCGCTGCTTTACATCGCATTTGACGGCAGACTTTTGGGCGTTATCGGGCTTAGAGACGAGGTGCGCGCAAACGCTCGCGCCGTCATCGCTAGGCTCCGTGAGCTAGGCGCCGAACAGATCGTCATGCTAAGCGGCGACGTGAAATCAAAAGCCCGCGCCGTAGCCAAAAAGCTCGGCGTAGATCGCTATTACGGCGAATTGCTGCCGACGCAAAAGACCGAAATTTTAGAGCAACTCAAAGCCGAGGGGCGAAAGGTAGTCTTCGTGGGCGACGGCATAAACGATGCGCCGAGCCTGATGAAGGCGGACATCGGCATCAGCATGCTAAACGGCGCCGAGATCGCCAAGGCTTCCGCTCAGATCGGGCTTTTGAAAAACGACATCGAGGGCGTCGCGCAGGTAAAGGCGCTGGCCAACGACACGCTGCGGCTCGTAAATCGAAATTTTAACGCCACCGTGGGGATAAATTCGATCATTTTATTTTTGGCGACCTTCGGCGTGCTAAGTCCCGTAGCTACGGCGCTGCTGCATAACGGCACGACGATAGGACTACTACTGAATTCTATCAAAGGGGTAAAATTTGAGCATTGAAGATAAAATTTTGGATCTAAACTTTCAGCGCAAAGCGGCTAAAATGGCGCTTGGAGTAAGTATGGGCATCACGGCTCTAACCGCGCTGAATATGAACTCGCGCATGTCGCAGCTGCATAAAATTTCGGGTGCAGTGATGCTGGCAAGCGCGATCTGGCACGCTAGCCTTTACGGCTCGCCGTACAGCGAGTTTTTGCAAAATAGAAAAGTAAAGAGTCGGGGTAGAAAGAGATCCGAAGCAAATTTGGCCCTAGAAAATTTATCGGACGGCAAAAGCACTCCTGCAAAAAGTGCGCCCCTAAAAAGAAAGCCTCGCGCCCGCAAAAGCGCCTAGCGGCATAGTGCGTCGCGGCTTTAAAGCGCAAAGATAAACTCTAAAGCCGCTAAATTTATTTAGACGTGCAGCCGAATGAAACGTCGTAAGCGATAAAATCTGCGCCGTTTGCGGCTAAATTCAAATCAATAATCTCTCACTTCGTGAATTTAAGCGATATTTGTATTTTTAAACTATGCGTTCATATTTCCGCTTGTAAATTTTGCGTTTATCGGCTGTGTCGGTCGCTAGCTACCGAAATTTTAATCCTCAAACGCCTCATAATATCCTTTAAATTTTTTCCCGCCTTTACCTGCCGCAAATTTAAATTTCGCTACAATCGTTTTTTAAAATTTTGCGCCGAGTGCGCGCAAGAAGTTAAAATTAAAGGATCAAGATGGAATTTCAAATAGACGGCGCGGACGGCGCGGCGCGCGCTTGCACGATCCGCACGGCGCACAGCACGATCCGCACCCCCGTTTTTATGCCGGTCGGTACCGTGGGCGCGGTCAAGGCGCTCGACGCGACGGACGTAGAGCAGCTTCTGGGCGCGCAGATCATTCTCGCCAACACCTATCATATGTATCTGCGCCCAGGCTCGCGGGTGGTGGCGGGCTTCGGCGGGCTGCACGGATTTACGAAATTTCCTCGCAGCTTTTTGACCGACAGCGGCGGCTTTCAGGCCTTCAGCCTGCGCGCAAACACCAAAAACGACGAGGGCGGCATAAAATTTAAAAGCCACATCGACGGCAGCATGCATTATTTCACGCCGCGCTCGGTGCTCGATACGCAGTATGAGCTAAACTCCGATATTATGATGATTTTAGACGATTTAGTGGAGCTGCCGCGCGAGCCTGGCGCATTGAGCTTCGATGACAGATCGCGGCTTAAAAAGCGGATCGATCTAAGCGTCGCACGCACGATAAAATGGGCTCGCGAGGCGATAGATTATCACGAGGCCATGAAATCTCGCGGTCTGCACGCGCATCAAAACATCTTCGGTATCATCCAAGGCGGCACCGACCCGCAGGCGCGCAAATTTTGCGCCGAAGCGCTGTGTGAGATGGGCTTTGACGGGCTTGCGATCGGAGGGCTTAGCGTGGGCGAGAAAAACGAGCTGATGTACGACACGGTAGAGGCTATGATGCCATACGTCGATGCGGCGCGCCCGCGATATTTGATGGGGGTCGGCACGCCCGAGGATCTCGTCGAAAACGTCGCTCGCGGCGTGGATATGTTCGACTGCGTGATGCCTACGCGCAACGCCCGCAACGGCACGTTATTTACGAGCTTCGGCAAGATTAGCATCAAAAACGCGGGCTTTATCAGCGATTGCGATCCGATCGATCCGCACTGCGACTGCTACACGTGCAAGCGCTTCAGCCGCGGCTACCTAAATCATCTATTTCGCGCGCGCGAGCTTAGCTTTTACCGCCTCGCTAGCATTCACAATCTGCACTATTACCTGCGCCTTGCCGCGGATATGAGAGAGGCGATCGTGCGCGGGCGGTTTGCGGAGTTTAGGCGGGAATTTTATGCCGCGCGAAGTGGGGCGCGAGATTAAATTTCAGCAGGCGAGGGCATGGAATTTAGCGCGGTAGTTAAATTTGGCCGCGGTGGCAGTGGGTGGAATTTTAATACGGCGCGCGGTTAAATTTAAACGCGACAAAATTTGGGCGATGAAATTTTAAGAGCTGCGGAGCGAGGAGCTTGTAGCTTTAAATTTGATTTGAATTCGCACTTAGGCTTTGGCATCAATTAGAGTTTTATTTTGGCAAAATTTTATTATGATAGAGCTATGTCTTGGAATTTTGCCGTAGAATGCGATGTGAAATTTAGCTTTGAATTTCGCGCCGAATGCGTAGATAAAATTCTGCGTCGATATGCGCTGAGCGCGCGAGATTTAAAGATGGAATTTAGCAGTAGAATTTTACAGACGCGATGTCAAATTGCCACGGCTTCAAATAAAGGGGGGGGCATTGCATCGAAAGTTCACAGGTACACTAGTATTTTTGTAAGCCGTGCGTTACGCGTATAAAAGACATATATTGCTTTATGGTATGATCTACGCCTAAAATTATGGAATTTTATTGCGATAAAATTTTAATGCGGTAGAATTTTACTTTGATAAAGTTCAAATCCCCTCTAAATTCTGTCTTCGTGCTAAATTTTGCGATGAAATTTTTAGTGGAATTCTATCGTCGTAAAATTTTATCATAGCGAGATTTGCAGCAAAATTTTGTAAAATTATTTTTTGATCCGCCTTAGCATGCAAAATCCAAGGAAATAAAGTGGCGACATAACGATAAAAATTATGATGTATCTCCACGCCGTGCTCGCAAAAAATAGCCCCGTTAGCTCCATAAATTTCATCGACGCGCCAGTATAGCGGTCGCCGATGCCGATGAAAATAATAGCTGCGAGCTCCACAAGCAGCGCAGGAGCAAATAGGATCGAGCCTGCAGTTTTGAAAAACATAAACGCAAACGCCTTGAACTTATAATAAAACGAAATGAGCCCAAATCCGATCACGCCGCAGATGAAAATATGCTCGAACTCATCCAGCCCCAGGCTCTTATCCTGCAGGATCGTAGAGATGACGCACAGGATGATAAAGACGTTGTAGTTCGCCATTTGACGCATCGGGTATTGATCGTGCGTCGCTATGGAGAGTAGGTTTATCGCGCGGTTAAGCGGCAGCAGATAAAATAGCGCAAAACTAAGGAAAATCAGCAGGTCCATCACCATATAAACCGTATCTTGATTAACGTAAGCTTCGATCTGTGAAAAAGATAGAAATATGCTTGCGATTTGCGAGCGGAATATCAAAATAATGACTATCGGCACTATGGGCAGGATTATGGATTTAAGCCCTTCCTTACGGATAGATGAAGTATAAATCTTACTCTCAACGCTTTGCGTAGTGTGCAGATCGTCTGTTTGGACGAACTCAAATCCAAAGAATTTCGGTTTTTTTGCACTCGTAGGCTTGGTTTTGCGGTTAAATTTAAAATTCTTAAATTTTTTTGCGACCTTCGTTTCTTTTACGGCAGATATATCGTTTGCAATATTTTCGGTAGAACTTTGAAAGGATGGTGCTTCTGATATATTATTTTCTGCAGAATTCTTATCGCCAAAAATTTCATCGTTTTGCTTTGCAGATTCTTTTGGCTGTGGGGTTGCTTTTTGCGCTACGCGGTCTTTGGATTTAGAGCCCTCGACGCGCTTTATATTTATCGCGCTGGATGCTAGCGTGTCGAAGCTTACCTCATCGCCGTCGGTTAGGCTAGGATCGCGCTCGCCCAGCATTTCGTAGCTATACTCGACCCCGCCCGTGGCGACTATGACATTTTCACCTCTAATAAATCCGATAAGTCTCATATACTAACATTCCCCGATTTTTTAATGAGAAATATTAGTCAAAATGAACTTAAAAAACGATTATTCTACGGTGACACTTTTGGCTAAATTTCGCGGCATATCCACATCATTGCCAAGTCTGACGGAGATTTCAAGAGCTAGAATTTGTAAAATTATCATCATCTCAAAAAACTCGCTCATCGCGTGGCTCTGCTCGCTCGTTTTGATAAAATCATCCGCGATCTCTGGCTCTTCCGGGCTGATCGCTAAAATATACGCATCGCGCGCGGCAAGCTCTTCGACGTTGCTTTTGGTTTTTTCATAGAGCAAATGCTTTGGCATCAGCGCAACCGTAAAGAGATTAGAATCGGCAAGCGCGATCGGTCCGTGCTTCATCTCGCCGCTTGGATAGCCTTCCGCGTGCAGATAGGAGATCTCTTTGAGCTTGAGTGCGCCCTCAAGAGCGAGCGGATAGAAAATATCGCGACCGATAAAGAAAAAGCCGTGTCCGTGTAGATAGTGCTTACTCATGCGGTAAATTTTATCCTGCAAGCCGTCTTTGATCTTTAAAATTTGCGGGATATGAAGCATCGCCGAAATTTCAGCGGAATTCGTGCGCGCCGAGATGACTTCGCGCAGATTTGCAAGATAGATCACGAACATCCATAGCACCATAACCTGCGTCGCAAAAGCCTTCGTGGATGCTACGCCCTTTTCGATGCCGGCGCGGGTGAGGATCACGCTGCCTGCCATGCGCACGATCGAGCTGTTATCGACGTTGCAGATCGCAAGCGTTCTAAGACCGGCTTTTTTAGCGATATGCAGCGCCTCTAAGGTGTCGGCGGTCTCGCCACTTTGCGAGATCACGATAAATAAGGAATTCTTGTTTAAAAATGGTTCTTTATAGCGGAATTCGCTGGCGACTTCCACTTTCGTACGGATTTTAGCGATGCGCTCGAAAAGATACGAGCTTACGAGCGCGGCGTGATAGCTCGTGCCGCAGGCACATAGTACAACCTCGTCGATACCCTCAAACATAGCCGCATCAAGTTCGTCAAATTTGATCTTACCGCCCTTTATTACGCGCCCCATCATCGCTTCGGTTACGACTTGCGCTTGCTCGTAAATTTCTTTTTCCATAAAAAATCTAAAGCCCTCTTTTTGCGCATAGCCTTTATCTTTCGGAAGCTCACTAAAGGCGCAATTATGCGGTTTAGAGTTTTTAAAAACGTCGATTTGCCCAAGCTTTGCAACGCCGTAAATTTGATCATCCAGATACGCAGCCGTATTCGCAAGCCCGATGAGCGGAGCGTCCGAGGAGCTAAAGAAAATTTCGTTTTTGTCGTTTTTTGCGACGATCAGCGGAGCCGCGTTTTTAGCAAAGAAAATTTCGCCGGGTGCTGCCTTGGTGATTAAAAGCGTTGCGTATGCGCCTTTTAGCCGTTTAATTGTGGCTTCATATGCCTTAAATGCGTCGTTGCTAGCCTTGAAATTTTTTTCAAAAAGATGCACGATTACTTCTGTATCGGTCTGACTTAAAAATTTCACGCCGTCCGCTTCGAGCTCATCTTTTAGCTCGATGTAGTTTTCGATGATGCCGTTGTGCACGACGAAGCTAAAATCCCCAAAATGCGGATGCGCGTTAAGCTCGGTGGGCTTTCCGTGCGTCGCCCAGCGAGTGTGACCGATTGCAACGCCAAAGCCTTGCGAAGTAAAATCTTTCATCTTTTCTTCGAGATTATTCAGCTTGCCGACCGCTTTGAAATACTTTATATTCGCACTCTCATCCATCACGGCAAGCCCAGCGCTGTCATATCCGCGATACTCGAGTTCTTTCAGTCCGTTTATTATGATTTTTTTCTTTTCGGCATTTCCTATGTAGCCTACGATTCCACACATTTTGCTTTCCTTATTTAAAATTTGGCGCCCATTTTACTACGCTATTTTAAATTAACGAAATTCGGCTCCAAATTTAGTCCACTTATCCGTTTTGTAAGCAAAAAATTATATAATTAGCACAAAATTTGGCTTGGGAAATCGATGGAAATTTTAGAAAAACTACAAAGCGGCGAGAGATTAAATTACGAAGACGGCGTGAAATTATGGGATCTGGATCTTTTCGATCTGGGTAAATTCGCCTTTGCTATTCGCAAAGAAAAAAACGGCAAAAACGTCTATTTCAACGCAAATCGTCATATCAATCCTTCGAATTTATGCGCAGATACCTGTAAATTTTGCGCATTTTCGGCGCACCGCAAGAACGATGGGGCCTATACGATGAGCGATGATGAGATCATGCGTATCGTGGACGAGACGGTAGCGCGCGGCACGAAGGAGATTCATATCGTAAGCTCGCACAATCCGTTCGTTACGCCGCAGCAATATTTGGGAATTTTCAAAGCGATAAAGCAAAAATATCCGCTTCTGCATATCAAGGCGATGACCGCGGCGGAGGTCGATTACTGGCGGCGAAAGTGGAAGATGAGCTACGAAGAGACGATAGAGCTGATGATACAAAGCGGCGTGGATTCGATGCCCGGCGGCGGCGCCGAAATTTTTGACGAACAGATCAGGGATCAAATTTGTAAAGGCAAGGTCTCAAGCGAGCAGTGGCTGCAAATCCACTCGCTGTGGCATGCGCGCGGGCGTCAGAGCAACGCCACGATGCTCTTTGGACATATCGAAAGCCGCGCTCACCGCATCGATCACATCTTGCGCATCCGTGCGCTGCAAGATGAGAGCCTAGCTCGCGCTAACGGCGGCGGTTTCAACGCCTTCATTCCGCTCGTGTATCAGCGCGAGAATAACTACTTGGATGTGAAGGGCTTTTTGGGCTCGGTCGAAATTTTAAAAACGATCGCGATTAGTAGAATTTTGCTTGACAACGTCGCGCATATCAAGGCTTACTGGGCGACCTCGACGTTAAGCTTGGCCCTCGTAGCGCAGGATTTCGGCGCGGACGATCTTGACGGCACGATCGAGAACGAAAGTATTCAAAGCAGCGCCGGCGCCGGCAGCAAAAAAGGGCAGAGTAAGCGCGATTTTATCGATATGATCAGCACCGCAGGCTTTGTGCCGGTAGAGCGCGACAGCTTGTATAATCAGATCGAAATTTACGAATAAATTCTAAAGGAGGAGCAAGTGGAAAAATTCTTTCATCTCGCCGCCGCGAAAACGTCGGTAAGGCAGGAGCTTATCGCAGGGCTTACTACGTTTTTAGCGATGATTTACATCGTGCCGGTAAACGCTAACATTATGAGCATCGCAGGCATGCCGTTTGACGCGCTGGTTACGGCAACCGCGCTTATTACGATAATCGCGACGCTATTTAACGGGCTTTTTGCAAATACCCCCGTTGCGCTTAGCGTCGGTATGGGGCTAAATGCGTATTTTACCTTTGCGTTGTGCGTGGATGCGAAGATGCCATGGCAGAGTGCACTTGGCATCGTAGCAATAAGCGGGGCGCTTTTTACCGTGCTTTCGTTTACCAATTTTCGCGTTTGGGTTATCAAATCTATCCCACTTGATCTGCGTCGCGCAATAAGTGCGGGTATCGGGGCTTTCATCTGCTTTATCGGACTTAAACAGATGGGCGTCATCGCGCCTAGTCAGGCGACGCTAGTAACTTTAGGAAATTTAAAAGATCTAAATGTTTTGCTTGGAATTTTAGGCTTAGCGGTCGTGCTGGTGCTTTTCGTGCTCAGAATCAAGGCGGCGTTTATCTTAAGCATTTTGATTACTTCGTGCGTTGCGTGGGTGGCTGGAATTTCGCCCGCACCGCATGGCATAGTAAGCGCGCCAAGCGGCATAACGCCGATATTTGCTAAGCTAGATATCCCCGGAGCGCTAAAGCTTGCGTTCGTGCCTTTTATAATCACATTTTTCGTTACGCATCTATTCGATAGCATCGGTACTCTAACCGGCGTGGGAAACCGCGCAGGGCTTTTTGGAGAGAATAGCAAAGACGGCATGAAAAAACTATCTAGAAATTTAACCTCCGATGCGATAGGTAGCGTCGCAGGAGCCGTTATCGGCACGAGCACGGTCACCGCATTTGCCGAGAGCGCCAGCGGCGTAGAAGCAGGCGGCCGCACGGGGCTTACCGCGGTATTTTGCGCTATATTTTTCGTGCTGACGCTGTTTATGCTGCCGCTATTTAAGGCGATCCCCGCAAATGCAATCTATCCTATCCTCGTAATGGTCGGGGTTTTGATGTTTAGCGAGCTTGGTAAGATCGATTATAGCGACGCTGGAATTTTAATCCCTGCGTTTTTCATAGTGTTTTTGATGCCTTTTACCTACTCGATCACCAACGGCTTAAGCTTCGGCTTTATCGCTTATATCGTAGTTAGACTCGCTCAGCGCAGGATAAAAGATTTAAATTTCGGCGTTTTGACGCTTGGCGCGATTAGCGTTTTAGTATTTTTAATGCATTAAATTTTAAGGAAAGATATGAGATTTTATAGTTTTGAAGAAATGGATCGCGACGCAAGAGTTATAGCAAAGCAGGTTAGGGACGAATTTATGCCCGATGCAATCGTGGCGATCGCTAGAGGCGGGCTCACATTCGGCCACGCGCTAGCCAATGCGCTTGATATGCGGACGATATTTTCGATAAATTCCATCCACTACGCAGATACCAAAAAGCTCGACACCATCGACGTTTTCAACGTGCCCGATCTGGAGCTTTACAAGCGCGTGCTGCTGGTGGACGATATCATCGACAGCGGCGACAGCATGGTCGAGATCAAGCGCGTGCTGCTGGAGAAATTCCCGCAAATAGAGCTTAAAACCGCGGTGATTTTTTACAAACCTAAGGCGCTCATATAGCCCGATTTTAAAATTTCAAAGACGGATGAGTGGATAAATTTCTTTTGGGAAAATTATACGATAGAGGAATGAAGCGGCGCGCGGTTAAATTTAGCGGCTAAATTTTAAAAGATTCGGCGGCTTAAATTTTGTGAAATTTCAGCCGTAGAATTTAGGTCGTAAATTTAAAGTGCTCGCAGCAAGGATGAGAGTGAAGAAGCTTTATCAAAACGAAATTTTCGTAATCTCCATAATGTGCCTATTTCAGGGCATATTTTTGCTTTATGCGATCTCAAATTTAAGCATCAGCTACTACGAGGCTGAAATTTTTTACGATAAAAAATCCCTCGTTTCGCTAATCGCAAATTTAAGCTGCGAAATTTTCGGGCGCAACGACTACGCCTTGCGCGTGCCGTTTATTTTGATCCACTTCGCAAACGCCGCGATGATCTATAAAATTTCAAAATTTATTCTAAAGCGCCGCTTCGATAGAGTAGTCGCTACGGCGCTATTTATGGCGCTTCCTGCGTCGATGAGTAGCGCGATCTTGCTAAATCCCGCGGGCATCATCGTTTTTTTCACGCTGCTGGCGATCTATTTTGCAAAAAGCGAATACAATATCGCGCTTTTCGTGCTTCTGTCCGTTTGCGCCCTGATCGACCGAGCGTTTTTTATGCTCTACGTAGGCTTTGGAATTTGGGCGCTTTATACGCGCAAAAAGGAGCTTTTGCTACTTTGCATAGCGCTATTTAGCTTCAGCGTGATCTTTTACGACGTAAGCTCCGAGGGCAAGCCGAAGGGATATTTTCTGGACACCGTGGGCGTTTTTGCGGGCGCATTTTCGCCTTTAGTGTTTTTATTTTTCATCTACACGATCTATAGAATTTGGATCAAAGAGGAAAAAAGCCTGCTATGGTTCATCGCTACAAGTGCGCTTTGTCTAACGATGCTTTTTTCTCTAAGACAGCGCGTGCCACTTGAGATGATGCTGCCGTATTGCGTCATCGCTACACCTTTGATCATTCGGGTTTTGTTTAACTCATACCGCGTTAGATTGCCTAAATTTCGCACCTTTCACAAGATCGCCGTGGGTGTAACTCTGGTAAGCTTAGCGGTGAGCTATTTTGCAGTGATTTTTAGTGACGTGATGTATGAGGCGATGTTCGCAAACAAACCGCAGCGGCATTTTATCTATAAATTTGACGTAGCTAGGCAGCTGGCAAGTGAGCTAAAAAATCGCGGAGTAAAAAGCGTAAGCTGCGAGGATGAGAGGCTCTGCCTGCGGCTGAAATTTTACGGACTGCCTGGTGGGGACAGCGCTTTTATCTACGCGGATGAGCCGGAATATGTCTCGGATCATAAAAATTCGATACAAAATATAGATATTTACAAGCGAGGCGTGCGAATTGCGAAATTTTATGTTAAAATATAAACAAAATTTTTATGAAAGGTAAAAATTATGAAAAAAGCATTTACTATGATTGAGCTGATTTTCATCATCGTGGTGGTTGGAATTTTAGCGGCCGTGGCAGTGCCTCAAATCAATCGAAACAGTTTAGTGGAGGCGGCGGATCAAGTCGCTGCTCATATTCGTTACACGCAGCAGCTTGCGATGAACGATAATAAATTCGATCCCGATGATCCGAATTGGTTTAAGAAACTTTGGAGAATTCAATTCAGTGAAACTACAGCCAAAGGAAGTGCAGAGGGTTGGACTTATACGGTGTATTATGATAGCACTATGAGCGGTAATCCTAACGGTAGTGCGGATCTGTCTGATTTATCAAGGGTTGATTTTGCCATAGATCCGCAAAATCCAAATAAAATTCTAAGTGCAGGCTTTCAAAACCAAGCGATAAATAGAAATGCTGAAAGAATCAATAAGAAGCTGAATTTAAGCAAAACTTACGATATTAGAAATGTCGAATTTACTAATTGTGGAGATCGGGCAAATCAAACTATAGTCTTTGATTCCTACGGGCGCCCTATGGGGCAAGTGTCAGACTCTGCTGTGCCATATGATAGGATGTTTGTAGCTCCTTGCGTTATTACACTTACTAACAGCGCAGGCGAGCATGCCCTTATTACCATCCAACCCGAGACCGGATATGTAAATTATACTTTGGCTTCCAATACCGGTCCCGGAGGGCAGTAGGATAATCCTACACACTTAAGGAGAATAATGAAAAAATACATAATGACGCCTATTTATTACGTAAACGACGTCCCGCATATCGGTCATGCATACACGACGATTATCGCCGATACGATGGCTAGATTTTACCGCCTGCAAGGACACGAGGTGTTTTTTAAAACGGGCACCGACGAGCACGGCCAAAAGATCGAGGAGGCCGCAGCCAAGCACGGCAAAAGCCCAAAGCAATACGCAGACGGCGTGAGCGCTAAATTTAAAGACCTGTGGGACGAGTTTGGCATCAGCTACGATATGTTTTCGCGCACTACCGATGCCGCACACGAGGCGGCAGTGCAAAACGTATTTCGCAGGATGTATGAAAAGGGCGACATTTATAAGGGCGAATACGAGGGCAACTACTGTGTAAGCTGCGAGAGTTTTTTCCCTTCCGCTCAGCTCATCGACGGCGAGTATTGCCCCGACTGCGGCAAAAAGACTAAAATTTTAAAAGAGGAGAGCTATTTTTTCAGACTTAGCGCCTATGCAGAGCGGCTTTTGAAATGGTACGAGGACGAAAAGTGCATCCTTCCCCTAGGCAAAAAAAATGAGGTCGTAAGCTTCGTAAAAAGCGGGCTAAAGGATCTTTCGATCACGCGAACGGGCTTTGATTGGGGCGTTAAAATTCCGCCCGAGATGAACGATCCGAAGCACGTGATTTACGTCTGGCTGGACGCGCTGATGGATTATCTTAGTTCGCTTGGATTTTGCGCGGGCGGCGAGCGGATGGAGTATTGGAGCGACGCGCTGCACATCGTAGGCAAGGACATTTTGCGCTTTCACGCCGTTTATTGGCCTGCGTTTTTGATGAGCCTGGAACTAAATATGCCACGCAGCATCGCAGCTCACGGCTGGTGGACGCGCGACGGCAAAAAGATGAGCAAAAGCCTTGGCAACGTCGTGGATCCGCGCGAGGTCGCAAACGCTTACGGGCTGGAGCAGTTTAGGTATTTCTTGCTGCGCGAGGTACCGTTCGGCCAAGACGGTGATTTTTCGCAAAAAGCGATTATAAACCGCGTAAATTCCGAGCTTGCCAACGAGCTTGGAAATCTACTCAGCCGCATCGTCGGCATGAGCGCAAAATATTCGGATTACATCATAAATTCCAAAGAGGTGATGAAATTTTTCACCGCCGAGATAGAGGAAGCAAACTCCTATCTGAGTGCCGCACTTAGCGCGCTTGAGGAGGTCGCTACCAATAGATACTTGGAGGAGCTTTGGAGGGCGCTTGCTCTTGCGAACGCTTCGATCGCGAAATATGAGCCGTGGAATTTGATGAAAAACGGCGAGCAAGATAGGGCGCTGGCCCTCGTCGCATTGGTTGCAAATATTTTGGCTAAAGTTGCCGTGCTGCTAAGCCCTGCGATGCCGAAGACGGCGGCACGTATCGCAGACACGCTAGGCTTTGAAATATCCACTCCGCTTTATGAGAAGCTAGTGCTTCGCGGCGAAATTTTAGATTTTAAGGCTAAGCCGTGCGAGCCGCTTTTTACCAAGATCGATCATGAGCTAATGCCGAAGGCGGACTACGATAGGCTGGATGGCGCTGTAAATTCTGCAAGCTGTTCGGGCGCAGACTCCGCGGCAAAAGGCGCGCTAAGCTTAAATCCAAACGCTTCCGGTTCGGGCGCTACGGCACAAGAAGCCCAAGGCGCGGCATCTGAAACGCAGATCAAAATCGATGATTTTAAAAAGTGCGTTATCAAGGTCGGCACGATTTTGGAGTGCGAAAACATTGAGGGCAGCGAGAAGTTGTTGCGATTTATGATCGATCTAGGGGAGGAGAGGCCGCGCCAAATCATCAGCGGTATCGCGAAATTTTACGATCCCGCCGCGCTTGTCGGCAAGCAGATCTGTGTGTTGGCAAATTTAAAACCCGCTAAAATTTTTAAACATAGCAGCGAGGGTATGATTTTAAGCGCCGAGGATGGCAGCCTTACGCTGCTTAGCACTCTCGCGCCCGTAAAAAACGGCGCGATCGTAGGTTAGCGATGAGGGCTCTAGCGCGCAAGGCTTCGAAGCTCGCTATCTACGACGTGGCCGGGCTCTGCGCGCAAAAAGGCGGCGCTTCTAATAAAATTTTAAAGCTTTGCCGCCGCTGCGGCTTTGCCGCGAAGATCGGTGCGGGTGGGCTTGTATGCGCCACGCCTTTGGCGCTGAAACTCGGCGCAGGGGTTGCTTTAAAATTTGCGGCGCGTAAAATTTTAACGCTAGGCGTTTGCGAGCTGTCGAAGTTCGCCGCTTTAAAATGTGTAAAGCTCGGCGCGCGCGTGGTCGTGCACTCATTTTCACGCACCGATAAATTTACGGATGAGTGCACGAAAAAATATGCGAGCGCGGATGGCGAGAGCTCTAATACAAACGCCGCGTCGCGCAGAAAATGCACGGCAAGCGTTTCTAGCGCGAATGTCAAAAAAGACACATCGCTTTCCAAAAGCATCTCTGCTAAAAAAAATGCAGCGACAAAAAGCGTGCCCGCAAAAAGATCTCCGCTCGCTAAAAAACCTGCACCTATTGCAAAAACCGCATCGACCGCCAAAAATATCGCAGCAAGTGTAGCCTCTATATCTACCGCAAAATCAGCCTCCGTAGCCAAATCCGCATCCGTAAGAAGCTCCGCACAAAATAAAATTTCCGCGCCAAGCGCAAAAGTAGCGTCCGCCGAAAGTATCGAGCGATATGGGGCCTGCGCTCAAAATGAAAAACCTTGCCGTACCGTAAACGATGCTGTCGTATCTAGCGCGAATTCTGCGCTTGCTACGAAATCTCGCCGGGCCGTAAAAGACGCCGTCATGCTCGGTGTGATCTCTCGATCTAGCGCAAAATCGGTGCCGACCAAAAGCGCCGTACAGAATGGGACTTTGACACAAAACGCAAAATCTCGTCGCGCCGCAAAGAGCGCGCCTCTTAAAAGCTCCGCCGCAGAGAAGTCGTAATGGTAAATTTATTAAATTTAACCCGCATCGTAAACGGAACGATGCTAAATAATCCCGCGATCTCCGCGGTCGAGAGTTTTGCGATCGAGCCTGCAAAGGTCGCAAAAAAGGGCGCTTTCATAGCGCTCGGCGCAAACGAGCGCGACGTGCGCACCGCGATCGATAACGGCGCGTACGCGATCATTTTCGATAACAATTTCAAGCCGCTTAACGACGAGATCGCCTTTATCAAGGTTGAAAATTTATGCTCGGCGCTAGTGCGGCTGATAAAATTTTTGGGCGAGACGTGGCGGCACGGCTTCGTGCTGATAAACGAAGTGCAAAGCGAGATCCTGCGCTACACGAGCGTGCCGAAAAATTTGATGTTTGCGCCGCGCAGCAAGGGTGAGCTTTTCATTAGCCTGCTGAATGCCAAGGAGAAAAATACCTACTTCACCATCGACGGCGATCTTTTGCAAAGCCTCGGTATCTCGCCCGTTACGATCCCTACGAGCGACGATTTTAGGCTGCTTTACGGCGGCTCGATATTTTACAGCAGCTTCGTTTTCGGCGGGCTTTATTATTCAAATTTAATCTTTCCGCAGCTGTTTTTGCCCGAGCTATGCGGCGTGATCGAGTATCTCTCGCGCAAAAACATACCCTTTAAATTTCAAAGCTTAAGCGCATTCGGCCATTTTGAGCCGATTTTTGTGGATAGGTTTTTTAACGTTAGCTCGCTTGGCGGAAGCTACCGCGCTTTTATCGCCGAGAGCGATCCTGAGCTTTTTGCGCGCGAGGCGGATTTTTTGCGGGCGAAATTCCGCGAAAAAATTATCGTCTGTGCTAGCTGGGAGGATCGCTTGGACGGCGTTAAGATCGACTTTCGCTTCAATAAGCTAAGCGCGCTAAAGAGCCTGCCAGAGTTTCACTACGCGCTGGTTTTTGCGGAAAAGAGCGCGATCGTGCAGCTTCTAAATCAAAAACCGCAAGAAAAAAATCTATTTTTTTAAAGGCAGCGGATGCAGAGCTTTGATGAAATTTTAAACGGAAATTTTTGGATAAAGAGACTTTACGAAAACGGGCTATTGCGCGAGGTAAAGGAGCAGATCGGCACCGAGCTTGAGATAGCGCACGCAAGCTATATCGAGGTAAAAAGAGAGCGCTCGCAGGCGCTGCTTTTTACGAACGTGCGAAACGCGCAGGGCAAACGGATGCCGCCGGTGCTAAGCAATATTTTCGGCTCATCTTCTGCGCTAAATTTAATCCTCGGTCGCGAACCTGACGAGATCGCCGCCGAGATACAGAGCCTGCTAAAGCCGAAGCGTCCGCAAAACTTCAGCGAAAAGCTTGATTTTTTAGCGCACTTAATCTCGCTGCGTAAAATTTTTGTAAAGCGCCTTAGCGGCCGCGGCGAGTGTCAGCAGGTCGCGCATCTAGGTGTAGATGTCGATTTGGGCGAGCTTCCTGTGCTTAAGACCTGGGAGGGTGACGGCGGCGCGTTTATCACGATGGGGCAGGTCTATACGAAGGATCTGAACTCGCAAACGCAAAATCTCGGCATGTACCGCCTGCAAATTTACGGGCGCGACCGCTTGGGGATGCACTGGCAGATACACAAAGACGGCGCTGGCTTTTTCGACGAATACCGCAAAGCAGGGCGCAAGATGCCCGTATCCGTGGCGATTGGCGGCGATCCGCTCTATATCTGGTGCGGACAGGCGCCGCTGCCTAAGGGGATTTTTGAGCTGCTGCTTTACGGCTTCATCCGTCGCAGCCCCGCTCGCCTCGTAAAATCGCTTACGAATGAAATTTACGTTCCCGCCGATGCGGACTACGTGATCGAGGGCTTTGTCGATCCCGCCGTAAGCGAGCCGGAGGGGCCTTTCGGCGATCACACGGGATATTATACGCCGGTAGAGCCCTTTCCGGTGATGGAGGTTAGCGCGATCACGCACAAGCGCGCGCCCGTATTTCACGCCACAGTCGTGGGTAAGCCGCCGCTTGAGGATAAATTTATGGGGTATGCGACCGAGCGGATCTTTTTGCCGCTGTTTCGTACGAGCGCGCCCGATCTGATCGATTATAAAATGCCCGAAAACGGCGTATTTCACAATCTGATTTTGGCTAAGATCGCCGTGCGCTACCCCGCTGCTGCCAAACAGATCATGCACGCGTTTTGGGGCGTGGGGCAGATGAGCTTCGTAAAACACGCCGTTTTCGTACCGCAGGACGCGCCGAGCTTAGATGAGTACGAGGCGCTTACGAAGTACGTTCTAAACCGCATAGGCGCGCGCAGCCTCGTTTTTAGCGAGGGGGTGTGCGATCAGCTCGATCATGCAAGCCCGAACTCCTGCTTCGGCGGCAAGCTCGGCATCGATGCGACGGTTGATTTAAGCTCGCAGGCGCCGCAAATTTTAAGCGATGAGGAGCTTTTAGCTAAATTTCAAAGCGAGGAGCCCGCTATTTTGGCGCTTAAGCAACACTTTTGCGATACGAAAAACCCGCTCGTGCTGATAAACATAGACAAAAAAGAGCTTGTAGAGCGGAGCTGGCGGCGGATTTTGAAATTTAGCGAGCATTTTAAAATTTTGATTTTCACCGATGCGGGGAATGACGCGAGCAACCTCTATATGAGCGTTTGGCGTATCGTAAATAGCATCGATGCGCTGCGCGACGTGTTTGTGGCACAGAATGATCGAATCTGCATCGACGCTACGAGCAAGCACGAGTGGGAGGGCTATACGCGCCGGTGGCCGCAGGAGACGCTCTGCAGCCGCGAAGTCGTGGCAAGCCTCATAGAGCGCGGCATCGTGCAGGATGAACCCGAGCTATTTAAGAAATTTGAAATTTTTTGAGGGCGTGGGGTAAAACTTGGCGCGGATTTGAAATTTTAAAATTTTAGCTTTGGTTTTACGGGCTGCGCGTTAAATTTAGATAGAATTTCATCTAAATTTCCGGGCCCTAAGCGGTAAAATTTCATAAAATTTATCGCTTCGCGAAGGCTAAAATTTTAAGGCGTAAAATTTGCTGCAGCGAAATTTTAAAATTTCAAAAAATTTTAAAGCGGCAAAAAAAAGCTCGATATAGCGTAAAAGGGCGCAAAATGAAAGGACAAAGATGATAGAGTGGATACAAAATTTTTTTAGTGGCGTGATTCCGAAGCTGCTGCTAAACGCGACGCTGGAGACGCTGTATATGACCTTCGTAAGCACGGCTTTGGCGTTTATTTTGGGGCTCGTGCTCGCGATCGTGCTTATCCTTACGCGTCGCGGCGGGCTCTGCGAAAACCGCATCGTTTATGCCGTGCTGGACGTCGCGATAAATACGCTGCGAAGCTTTCCGTTTATAATTTTGCTGATCGTGCTCTTTCCGCTTACGAAGCTTCTTGTCGGCACTAGCATCGGCACTACCGCAGCGATCGTGCCGCTTACTATCGGCTCGGCGCCCTTTATCGCGCGGCTCATCGAAAGTGCACTGCTGGAGGTCGATAGCGGCGTGATCGAGGCAGCGAAGAGCTTCGGCGCAAGCAAGACGCAGATAATCTTTCGCGTAATGTTCATCGAGGCGCTGCCTAGCATCATCGGCGCGATTACTCTGACGCTTATCGTCATCATCGGATTTACGGCGATGGCGGGCACGGTCGGCGGCGGCGGGCTCGGCGACGTGGCGATCCGCTACGGCTTTCAGCGCTTCCGCCCCGATATAATGGCATACACCGTCGTGATCCTGATCGTGCTCGTGCAGATCATACAAAGCATAGGAAATTTACTCTATAAAATCACGAAAAAGTAGGAGCATATGGACGGCGGAATTTTATGATGAAATTTTACCTGCTTTACTTTCGCTGCGGGATTCTACTCTCGCCGTAGAATTTCATCTTTGCTTGAGATTCTGCTTTGCTCGTAAGATTCTACTCTTACTAGCGAGATTCGGCATTCACTCGCAAGGCTCCGCTTTCGCTCATTTGATTGCACTCTCACCGTGAAATTTTGCCGTAAATTTTGATCTGAAATTTTGTATTGCAAATTTTAAAACGGTATAGAATTTTATGAATTATCTTGCGGCGCTTGCGGTAAAATTTTATGAGGGCGGATACGGCGCGTTTAATAAGATCGTTATCGCATAAGAGCGAAGCTATAGAATTTATCTAGTGCATAGCATCTAAATTTAAAAAGGGGCGAGAAATCTCCCGCCCCTGAAATTTTAAGTATAGGA